>NZ_JBQFQV010000007.1:0-176709 GCF_056537065.1 Ruegeria sp. CH2 | reverse complement strand
TCTACCAAAGCATCGAAAAACAAATGGGACGAGAAAAACTCAACCAACTCCTCGACCTGCTCGAAGAACTACAAGCCGTCAAAGTCTGACCCCGCCTTGTAACGGCGAGGTCAGGGAAGATTTTAAAGGCTCGCCAAACCGGTATCCAGCGCCGACAGGATCTTGGACACATCGTCAGCCGTGATGATCAGTGGTGGCGACAGAATAATGTTGTTACCCGACACCCGGACCATGACACCGTCATCATATGCAACCTTCTGCACCTGCAACGGAAGATGCTTGGCAATCGGTGCTTTGGTGCTGCGATCCGAGACCAGTTCCAGCGCACACATCAGGCCCTCACCGCCGCGCACGTCGCCGACCACGTCGTACTTGTCGGCCAGCCTTTTCAGGCCGGTAAACAGTTCATCCCCACGAGCGGCGGCGTTCTCCCACACCCGCAGGCGGTTAATTTCCGCAAGTGCTGCCAAGGCTGCTGCCGCTCCGACCGGATGGCCGGAATAGGTGTAGCCCTGATCGACGGACGCTTTGCCAGTGGTGTCGCGTTCGAACACTTCGGCAACTTGACCGGAAATCATCGCAGCGCCGAATGGGAAATACCCGTTCGTAATAGCCTTGGCCGTCGTCATAATGTCAGGCTGCACACCCCAGTGCCGGGCTCCGCTTTCGCTGCCGGTGCGGCCAAAGGCTGTGATAATTTCATCCGAGATCAACAGAACGCCGTGTTTCGAGCAGACCTCGCGCACCAACGGCATGAAGCTCTCGTGCGGTGGAATTACACCACCAGCACCCAAAACAGGTTCCATGATGAACGCTGCAACAGTATTTGCGCCCTGGAACGCAATCTCAGCTTCCAATGCTTTGACGCAAAGCTGTGCCAAACGCTCGGGATCGGTCTCGTCGAAGGGATTGCGATAAGTCCATGGTGCCGGGATGTGGAAACATCCAGGCATCATCGGTTCGTAGGCAGCACGGAACTTCTGGTTGCCGTTGACCGACGCTGCAGCGAAATGGGTCCCGTGGTACCCCTGTTTCAAGCTTATGAATTTGGTGCGCCCGTCCTCGCCGCGTACCTTGTGGTACTGTCGTGCCAATTTCAGTGCGATTTCAACCGAATCGGAGCCGCCCGAAGTAAAGAACGCGCGGGTCAATCCATCTGGCTCGAAGAACCGGGCCAGCTCGTATGACAATTCGATCGCCTTGTCGTTGCTGGTGCCACGGAAAGTTGAATAATAGGGCAAAGCGTTCAGCTGGTCGGCAATCGCCTGCTTCACTGGCTCGCAGGAATAACCCAGATTGACGTTCCACAACCCTCCCACGGCGTCGATGGCCTTGTGGCCGTCCACATCGATGATCCTAACCCCTTCGCCGCCGACCAAAATGGTTGGTAGGTTCTTTTGGCTGTCGGCAGGGTGCGCCATCGGGTGCCAAAAATAGCGGGCGTTGTTTTCCTTCAGGAAGTTGGAATCCTTCATTTCAAAATTCTCCGGGAATTTCGTCCGACCGAACACTCGGTCGAAACTCAGTTGGAAAGTTTGCAGGAGCCTGGCCACCAAAGATTGCCGTAAGCTCTTGCGAAACTTGTTTCAGGGTATTCAGTAGGGGCGGCTGCCGGTCGCCTGCGGTTCTGATTTCAGGAACCGCGAATGAAACCGTCCCAAGCGCCAGTTGATCAATTCCGAAAACCGGGGCTGCAAAGCCATGAACACCGGTTTCGAAACTTCCGTTACTATAGGACCAACCGGTTTCCTTTACTTCGACGAGACGTTCTTGAATGAGTTCAAGGTTCGTTAGCGTAGAGGCAGTAATACGGGGCAAGTCGCGATTTTTGAGGCCTTCCAAAAGTGCAGGAGGGCCAAAACAAAGCATGCACAACCCTGAGGCTGTGGCGTTGAGCGGAAGGACTTCCGTGGGGTCTAGGCTAACTCGAACGCTGTGCTGAGTTGTCTCGACCACTAGCGCCGTTTGAAGAACATCATTTTCCAGAAGAGAAAGGTGCAGGCTTTCTCCTGCTTGTTGCATCGCGGCCTGCATTTTGAGGCGCGCTGCTTTGAGGCCGGGATTTGCAATCTCGCGTAACGCGGCAAGACGCAGTGCCGCCGGGCCAATCATAAAGGATTTTGTTCCCTGATTCTGCTCGATCAATCCGAACTCTTCCAGTTCACGCAGATGCCGAAGAACAGTCGCCTTATTGACACCAGATAGCCGAGCCATCTGGGTCAGCCCGATTTCGGGCCGTGCGTTGGAGAATAACTCCAACAATCTCAAAGCATTAAGAGCAGTTCCCATAAGTTACTCCTCCTCCTTAAGAGAATACTTGACACAATGTAATTAACAACGCAACAATAAACATGACTTATCGGTTCATTATTTGAACCATCAATGGGAGGAGTCTATGAAGAAAATTCTTACCGCTGCCGTAATGGCGGTCTCTGCATCAGCTGCTTTCGCTGAGTATCCAGAGAAACCTGTATCCTTCGTCGTTCCGTGGCCTCCGGGCGATCTGGAGGATGTATTGACACGTCTGATCGCAGATGAATTTCAGGAAATGTATGGCGTACCAGCAGCAGTCGTGAACAAGCCTGGCGGTGGTGGTGGTCCGTTCCCTGGTGCTGTCGAAGTCGCCACTGCTCCGGGCGATGGCTATACGGTCGGCTCTTTTGTAATAGGCGTGCCGGTGATTGGCCCCGAGATTGGCATTCCAGAGCTGAACCCCAACCCATTTGACCCAATTGGCATCTTCCTGACCTATCCGTTCGTGATAGCGTCCAGCAAAGACGCACCCTTCTCATCTTGGGAGGAGTTGGTGGAACATGGCAAAGATAACGATGTTGCACTGGGGCATTTCGGCTCTGTCCTGCCCCCCACCCAGGTGACATTCGCAGCTGCTGTCAGCAGCGGGTTTGATTTCGCCAGTGAAGCCGCATTTGATGCTCTGGACTGCAACACCCTGACTTCAGGCGACGTGGACGTGATCAACACGACACTTCAACTTATACTACCCTGCTTAGATCAGGTGAATGTTCTGGCCAGCATCGGCGGTGAGCGGATTCCCCTGGTCCCTGACACTCCGACTGTTGTCGAGCTAAATCCTGACCTGCCTTTGGCACTATGGAACGGTCTGTTCGTTCACAAAGACACCCCGGCAGAGGCGCGCGAGAAGATCGCGGCAGCCGCTCAAAAGGCTCTGAGCTCCGACAAAGCCAAGCAGCTTGCCGAGGAAACAGGTGCACTGATCTACTGGCAGGACCCGGACGCCTCCAACGCGCAGATTGAAAAAGACAAAGCCTCTTTCGCCAAAATCGAAGAGATTCTGGGCGAATAACTCAAGATTGGCCCGGCAGGATTCAAACTGCCGGGCCTATTTTAATCGGTGGGGAGGTAGAGATGATCGCGAAAACCTTACAGGACATGTTCAAACGATATCGCCGTCCTGGCGATGTAGTTTTTGCGTTCGTGTTCCTTGCGTTTGCTGTCTTTTTGTTAATGCAGCTGGACGAGCAGACACAAATCGTCAAGCGAACCAAGTGGTTCGCGCAGCCCAGCCTTTGGCCAATGATAGCCCTCTGGGCCATGGTGGTTTTCGGATTTCTGCACTGGCTCAGTTCAGCAATGTCACAGCGGCGTCACGGACGGTGGACCGAAGTGGCATTCTGGTTCAGGTCGTTTGAATATGTTTTCTACTTCCTCGTTTACGTAAAAGCTGTTCCCTTGCTTGGGTATCTTCCCGCGACGGTAGTTTTTGCCGTGTTTTTGGCAATTCGCACCGGGTTTCGCGATGCTAAGGGTATCGGTTGTGCCGCATTGTTCGGCGTTTGTGTCACGGTCATCTTCAGGGCTTTCTTGCAGGTGAAAATCCCGGCCGGTGCTCTCTATGAGTATTTACCCGACACGGTTCGCGCGTTTGCGCTGACGTATCTCTGAGGTTTCGCTGATGGACGCTCTATTATCAGGTTTTTCGATACTTGCGCAGTGGCCGGTTATCGCTGCTCTTTTGATCGGGTCGATCGGAGGCGTGATCATTGGCGCCTTGCCAGGAGTTGGAGCGCCGGTGGCAATTGCCATTCTGTTACCTGCCACTTTCGCGTTTGAACCCATCGTTGGCCTGACCCTGCTGCTAGGCATCTATGGGTCCTCGATGTATGGCGGTGCAATCCCTGCCGTCCTGATCAATACACCGGGCACAGCAGTCAATGCCTTGACCACCTATGACGGCTATCCTATGACGAAGCGCGGCCAGGGTCATCGGGCGTTGTCACTGGCCTATTCGGCGTCATTTTTTGGAGGCATCTTTTCGATAATTTGCCTTATGCTCTTGTCTCCCGTCCTAGCACTCGTTGCCCCGCATTTTGGCAGCCGTGAGATTTTCCTAGCCGCGTTGCTTGGCATCATATTGGTAATCCTCGCTCATCGCGGCCAGATCTTTGCAGCGGGCATGCTGGCGGCATTTGGTCTGTTCTTGAACACTGTCGGGCTGGAGCCGGTCAAATACACCCGTCGTTTCACGTTCGAGCAAAGCTGGCTGGCTTCTGGGGTAGACCTGATTGTTGTTGTGCTGGGGCTGTTCGCAATCAGTCAGGCATTGCTTCTGTTGCTGGAAAAAAACCATGCACCGAGTGAAGCACATGTTGGCGGAAGCATCTTTGCGGGATTAAAAGAGCTGCTTGGCCTCAAGCGTATTGCAACCGTGTCATCCAGCATCGGCGTTTTCATGGGCATGGTGCCGGGCACCGGCGAGTTTACCTCGCAATTCCTGTCATACACATACGCACAAAAAACCTCTAAAAATCCAGAAGCCTTTGGCGATGGTTCGCCCGAAGGGCTGGTGGCTTCTGAATCCGCAAACAATGCTGTTCCCGGAGCGGCGATGATCCCGCTGCTGGCGCTGGGTATTCCTGGCGAGGCACTGACGGCAATGATGTTGTCAGTCTTTTACGTGCACAATGTGATACCCGGGCCGCAGCTGTTCCAAAACCAGATGGATTTCGTCATGGCCCTCTATATGGCGTTGATCCTGCTGAACGTGATCGTTCTGGTGTTTTTGCTGTTCTCGACCAACGTGCTTCTGAAGATCATTCAGATTCCAACTCGTTTTCTGGGCATCATGATCCTGATCCTGGCATTTGTTGGTGTATACAGCCTGCGCAACTCGATCACCGACTGTGCATTGGCCGCGGCATTTGGAGTGTTCGGTCTGATCCTCAAACGGCTGGACTTGCCGATTGTTCCGATCATCCTCGGCATGGTTTTGGGCGGCATTATGGAGGTCAAGCTCCGCAGCGCCATGGCTCGGGTTAATTCACCGCTGGATTTTGTTGATAGACCGATTGCCGCCATCTTGTTCGGTATGATTGTTCTGATCCTCATTCTGCACTTTCGAGCTCTGTACTTCGAGTTCAGAAATAAGCTGCGACCAGAACCAAATGCCGAACCCGTCGATGTAGATCACCCAAATCAACAAGGTTGAGAATATCTATGGATCAGTCCCTAATCGACGCGCTGCGAATGCAACAAGTCGCCCCGCGCGGCCACTTCATTAACGGCAATTTCACTGACGGTGAAACGGGTACGCAGGTTGAAGTGTTGTGCCCCATCGATGGCCGACCTCTGACTAGGATCGCCGATGGCAGCGCGGCGGACATTGAAGCTGCCGTCCTGGCCGCTCGGGTTGCATTCGAGGACGGGCGATGGTCCGAAATGGCACCGTCAGGGCGCAAGAAAGTGTTGCTGAGGCTGGCGGATCTGATCGAAGAGCGTGCGCTGGAAATCTCTGTTCTGGGGGTGCGCGACAACGGCACCGAGATCAGCATGGCCTATAAAGCCGAGGCGCTTTCGGCGGCGGCGACATTTCGGTACTATGCCGAAGCAATCGACAAGATTTATGGCCAGATCGCGCCAACCAGTCACGATATTCTTGGCCTGGTACACCATGCCCCGGTCGGCGTGGTGGGTGCAATTGTACCGTGGAATTTTCCGCTGATGATCGGCAGCTGGAAAATTGCTCCGGCCCTTGCGGCAGGCAATTCCGTAGTATTGAAACCCGCAGAAAGCGCTTCGCTCAGCCTTTTGAAGATTGCTGAACTGGCTGCTGAAGCCGGGGTTCCGGATGGCGTGTTCAACGTCGTGACAGGGCGCGGCTCGGTTGTGGGCGAGGCGCTGGCACTGTCGATGGATGTGGACATTATGGTGTTCACTGGGTCAGGTGCGACGGGTCGTCGGTTGCTGGAGTATTCAGCTCGTTCCAATCTGAAGCGCTGCTACCTTGAGTTGGGCGGTAAGTCAGCCAACATCGTCTTCAACGACGCCCCGGATCTGGCCGAGGCCGCCAAAGTGTCCGCGGCAGGTATCTTCCGCAACTCCGGTCAAGTCTGCGTTGCTGGCTCTCGCCTTCTTGTTCAGGAAGATATCTACCAGGATTTCGTGGCCGAAGTCTCGCGCCATGCTGAAAACTTTCGCGTCGGCGATCCGCTGGACCTGAACAGCCAGATTGGTGCCGTTCACAGCCTGCCGGAACTTGAGGCCAATCTGGATTTTGTTGCCAAAGCCGAGGCGGAAGGGGCAGAGCGGCGCACCGGTGGTAATCGCATCCTGATGGAGAGTGGCGGCTATTATATGTCTCCGACCGTAATGGCCGGGGTAAAAGAGACGGACCACTTGTTTCAGAACGAAGTCTTTGGCCCCGTTCTGGCGGTGACCCCCTTCAAAAACGAAGAAGACGCGATCCGGTTGGCGAACGCCACCGTGTATGGCCTGGCTGGCGGTGTCTGGACATCTAACCTTGGCCGCGCCCACCGTATGGTGGCTGGTATCCGCACAGGCGTCGTGCATGTGAACACCTATGGCGGTGCTGATCTGACCGTACCGCTTGGAGGAGTGCGCCAGTCCGGCAATGGGCACGACAAGTCTTTGCACGCGCTTGAGAAATACTTCGACCTGAAAACGGCCTGGATCAAGCTCTGAATGGCGGCGGAACGAAGGAGGAGCTTATGACTATGAAAACGATCCTGCTGATCGGCACCTATGACACGAAAGAAGCCGAGATGCGTTTCATTGAAAACGCAATTCGCGCACAGGGCGCTGATGTACTGACAATGGATGTCTCAGTGCTGGGTGATCCCAAGACGCCAACCGACATCTCCAAGCACGACGTCGCTTCTGCCGGTGGCATGACCATTGATGAAGTCATCGCACAGGGGGATGAAAATAAAGCTTTTCGGGTAATGTCCGAGGGTGCCGCAAAAGTGGTTGCCCAGGCCTATGCCGATGGCCGCTTTGACGGGATGCTGGCCACCGGCGGTACCATGGGCACCGATCTGGCACTGGACTGTGCACAAGCGCTGCCGATGGGTGTGCCAAAATACATTGTGTCTACGGTCAGCTTTTCTCCTCTGATCCCTCCGCATCGTCTGGCGCCGGATATTCAGATGATCCTGTGGGCCGGCGGGCTCTATGGTATGAATTCGATTTGCCAGTCTTCACTCAGCCAGGCAGCCGGGGCAGTTGTTGGCGCGACCAAGGCCGCTATTGCACCGGACCGCAGCAAGCCATTGATTGGAATGACCAGTCTTGGCTCGTCTTGTCTGCGCTACATGAAAACGTTGAAACCGGCGTTGGAGGAACGCGGTTTTGAGGTGGCGGTTTTCCACTCTACCGGCATGGGTGGCATGGCATTTGAAAAGCTGGCTGGCGAGGGCGCATTTGCCTGCGTGATGGATTTCTGCATGCAGGAATTCGGAAATTTTATGGCGGGCTCTGTCGTGTCCAGCGGCGAGGAGCGTGTAACCAGTGCAGGTCGCGTAGGCACACCGCAGATGATCGCGCCCGGAGCGTTGGACCTGTTGGATTTCGCGGGCTGGCAGGACATCCCCGACCAATATTCTGATCGTCCGTTTCACGTGCATAACCGACTGATCAAGAGTTCCGTCTTCAATGGGGATGAACGCCGCGCTTGGATCCGTGAACTGGCCAACCGAATGGAGGCCGCAACGGGACCTGTCCACTTTTTCCTGCCTGTTCAGGGGGTTGAAGCATGGGACAAAGAAGGCGAGGCGGCGCATGACCCTGAAGCACTGGCAGATATGGTGGATGAGGCACGCAAGGTTATACCGGGTCGTGTGCCGATGACGGAACTTGACGCTCATATCAACGACCACACGTTCAGCGAAGCGGTCCTCGTGCAATTTGATGCCTGGGTCGAGCAGGGTGTGATCAGCAAAAATCGCTGACCTTCGTCATTCCAACAAATGCATTTTGCCTTCGGACGCCGTGGCGCCGCCTCGAGGGATACCTGCGAAAGTTGCATACCATAACAGGAAAAAGATCAGCTTATTGCCGACAAGACAAAGCTGCTTGGACCCAATGTATCATCCCTCTAAGGCGACCCGGTCCATTTTGTTAGGGGTGTAGGAGTATCCTGCCAGGTATCACGGCACTGGGGAAACCAATGACGAATGGCCATCCGGTGGGTGGTGTTGTTACACGAGCAGAATTCCTTGTTACTTTTCTTAGGGGATATCGCTATTTCAGAACGTTTGATAGCAACCCCGTTTTCTGTGCTGCAGCGATGGCGGTATTGGAAGAGATCAAAGACAGCAATTGCTGGAGAGCGCGAAAAATGTGGGATTGCATGTTCGCAAATGAATGGAAGCGCTGGCGCAGAAACATGCCGTTATTGGAAACGCACGCGGGTTCAGTCTGATCTTCGGTGCAGAAATTGCTTTAGACCGCGACGGCAAGGAACAAGGATATCGGCTTTGGCATATCTGGACGAGTAATACGAGAAAAGCGATCATTCTGATGGACACGTCTCCGGTTTGATTGGACCAGACAGTGACTATCGGAGCGGAACGCTCGAATTGATCGTGTCACTATGAACTGTTGGGTCACTATCTATGGGCTACGGTACAAAAAACGGTAACGTCCCTAGTACCTTTACACCCGCGCACCACCAAAAGGACACGCGTAAGCAGAATAGCAAAGCCAAATTGATATGCCGGGTGTGATCCAGAAAAAACAGAGCGTCACATACATCCTTCCGACACTTCACTCCTCGGTAAGGTGTTTCCTGACAGTTGGATCAATCTTGGTACTATGGGTTGAGTAGATACCACAGGCGGCAATGGCCTCACGCGCGGTTACCCGCTCGTGCAGGCGCTTCCAGATTGTTTTGGCGGCGTAGGGATGCGGGTAAGGGCGCCAAGCAACACCCATCGTCATTCCCCGCAGATACTTTAGTTGCTGGCGGTGCGCTGAATATAAGATGGTATTGGCAACGCTGCCTTCGCGCATCAACTCATGTTCGGTTATAAATATCCTGTTTCCCCGCATTGTCACCAAACCAACGTAACGGGAAATCTGGTGCATGCTTTTGTCTTGTGATGTGGCGATTTCGCGGGACCGGATTGTGAAAAGCCCATCAACTTCCTGAATACGGATTAACGAACAAAATATCTTCCCTTCCCAGGAAGGCGTGCAGAAAAACGAGTGATAGAAACCAACATAGCGCCTGAGGTTTTTGTGTTGGCCCCGAAACGGATCCAGAAACGCGTCTGCGGGGGTTTTTCCGGTTATTGGTAAGACGTCCTTTAGCATTTGCTCAAAGCGAGCAGTTTCAGCGAACAGTTCGGCTTCTGTCAGGCCGAAATGGCGCGCGATCCGACGCATGTTGTGGGCCGAAGGCAGGCTGGAGCCATTCAGATACCGATTGAATTGCTGCCGGTTGACGCCAATATCCCGACAAATCTTTGAAATATTGCCGTGTTCTGCGCATAGCGACTTCAGGTTGGCAGAAAAATACTGGGGCATGGGAAAACCTTTCGCGATTTGACGCTATTTCGCTGCAAATAGCATCACTTCGCATAAAGTTGCACAATTTGTTTTTTCTGCAAATCGTTTTCTTCTTCGGCATCAGCTCGCAAAAAACAAGCTCTCGGATGCCAGTTAAAACCGTCGAAAACACATGGATCACACTCTCCGACGGGCGGAGGCTTGCTGCTCGACTCTGGTTACCCGAAACCGGTCCAGCTCCGGCCATTCTGGAATACCTGCCTTACCGCAAACGCGACGGCACAGCGCCCAGGGATGAAACAACACATAAGGTATTTGCCGAGGCTGACTATGCCTGCGTTCGGGTCGATATAGCGGGTACGGGCGACAGCGAAGGGCAATTCGACGATGAATACTCGGAACAGGAACTGAGTGATGGTGAAGAAGTCATCGCATGGATCGCAGCGCAGGATTGGTGCGACGGTCACGTTGGGATGATCGGAATATCTTGGGGTGGGTTTAATGGTTTGCAACTGGCTTTCCGGCGACCGCCTGCGTTGAAGGCTGTCGTCAGCGTCGCCTCGACCGTGGATCGCTATGCAGATGACATCCATTTCATGGGTGGTTGCCTGCTGAGCGACAACATGAACTGGGGTAGTCAGATGTTCGCTTATCTGACCAGGCCCGCAGATCCGGCCTTACGCGCAGACTGGCGAGAGGACTGGCTGACGCGGCTGCAAAACGTTCCATTTTCAGCCGCCGATTGGCTGCGTCATCAGACACGGGACACATACTGGAAGCACGGCTCGGTTTGCGAAGATTGGTCTGCCATCCAAACCCCGGTTTTGGCCATAACCGGCTGGGCAGATGCGTATGTAAATGCCCCGCCTGCTTTGGCAGCCAACCTGACATCGCCCACCAAGGCCGTCATCGGGCCATGGGAGCATCGATACGCGCATATCTCGAAAATTGATCCTGCGGATTTCCATTCCGAAGTCATCGGCTGGTTTGATCGCTGGTTGAAAGAACAGGAAAACGGTGCCGAAGATTTGCCTGCGTACCGGACATACATGCAGGAGCATTTCAACCCGACACCGAAAAACAGCCCTCGGCAAGGTCGCTGGATAGCTGAAGGTCGCTGGCCATCGCTGCACGTACATGAACAGATCTGGCATCTGGCACCGGGCAAATTTTCCCCTAGCCCAGCCCAAGGTTCCGCAGCCATTTCGTCGCCCTGCCATTTAGGCATGCAAAGCGGGTATTTTTGTGCAGGTATGCGGATCGATAACGAGCTGCCCGACGACCAGGCAAGCGACGATGCATTGTCGCTGTGCTTTGACAGCGCGCCATTGCGTGCGCCGCTGGAATTGTTGGGGCGCGCAAGACTGAAGTTTCGGTTTTCAGTAGACAAGCCTGTCGCTCAGCTTATTGCGCGCCTATGCGATGTATCGCCCGAGGGTATTTCACAGCGCATCAGCTACCGGTCGTTGAACTTATGCCATTTCCGCGATCACGAGACACCTGAATTCTTACAACCCGGCGAGGAATATGAGGCCGAGATTGCCCTAAACGAATGTGCGCATCGACTGCGTGAGGGTCATGTGTTGCGGCTGGCCCTGTCGACGTCCTACTGGCCGATCATCTGGCCATCGCCAAACCAGGCACAGGTAACATTGCATTTGCAGGATTGCGCCCTGCATTTGCCGGTGCGCGAAGTATCGCGTGAAATCCAAGCTTCCGAACCCGGTCCGGCGCCGAAGTTTCCGGTTCTTTCAGCCGATCAATTGCGGACACCTGCGTCGCATTCCGAACGTAAAGAAACAGAAGACGGCCGGATCGTGCTTGAGACGTTTGACGACTATGGTAAATCACGCGATCCCTATCACGGCCTGATTGTCGGCAGTGATGTGCGCATGCATTACGGCATTCACCCGGATGACCCGGCCACTGCCCGGTTTGAGACGGCCTGGAAATTCACATTCGAACGGGCGGAGTGGCAGGTCGCCATCTCGACCGAGTGCCGCATGAGTTGCGACACGCAGAATTTCTACCTCTACCGCAAACTTCGCGCCACCGAAGGTGCCGATGAAACCGAAGTCCTGACAAAGGAATGGTCGGAAACCATTCCACGCGGATTTCTCTGACTTAATCCTAGGGAGGATACTATGAAGATAGAATGGACAAAGGCCAATGTTGGTCGTCGCGGGTTCCTGAAAGGCGCAACCGCGCTTGGAGCGACCACGGCGCTTCCGATGGGGTGGGCAAATCGCGTATTTGCAGCAGACGACGGTGTTCTGCGGGTACGGGCCTACGGCGATGCACAGAATATGGATCCGGCCCACTCGGTTGGTGTCGTGGAAGAAGAGGTACATGCCTCGATCTACAACAAGCTGATCCAGTATAAGCCAGGCGAGGAATGGGGCTGGCAGCTCGACGCGGCAACGATGATCGAGCAGGTTGACCCCACCCATATCAAGTTTGCATTGCGTGACGATATCGGCTTCACCAACGGCTTTGGCGCCATGACCGCCGAGGACGTCAAGTTCAGCATGGAACGGATCGTGGATGACGCGACCGACAGCCCAAACAAACCCGACCTGGGACCGTTCAGCCATGTTGAAGTGACCGGTGAACGCGAAGGGACGATTGTGTTGAACAAACCCTTCGCACCGATTTGGTCAATTGCCCTGCCTTACATCACCGGAAACATTGTTTCGAAAGCAGCGGTCGAAGCAGCCGGTGGCCGGATCGGTGCTGATCCGGTGGCAGAGTCCGGCCCATATCTGCGGGACAGCTGGTCGCCCAAGGAAAAAACGGTTCTTAAGCGCAACCCCGACTGGAAGGGCGATGCTCCGACATGGGACACAATCGAGATCTATCCGATCGACGACGAAAACACCGCCGAGATCGCGTTTGAAGCGGGCGAACTGGACGTAACTCGCGTGTCGCTGGGTTCAGTCGAACGTTATCGCGCTGGTGTTCCCAATGGAGGATCGCTGGTTGAGAAACCCTCGCTTTACTATGTCTGGATGGGAATGAATGTTGAACATCCAAAGCTGCAAAATCAGAAGCTGCGACAGGCGATTCAACATGCCATAGATGTCCCCAGCATTCTGGAGGCTGCCTATTTTGGTGCAGCCGAACCGGCAACCGGGATCATTGCTCCGGGTTTGGCTGGGCATCGGCCGTCTTCGCTGGTGCCACCTGAGGCAAATTTCGAAAAAGCGGCGCAACTGCTTGCGGAATCGGGTGAAACCAACGTCACTCTGACCCTCGACACGCTAAACAAGACAACGTTCACGACAACTGCACAGATCATTCAGGCGACGCTGGCGCAAATCGGTATCACAGTTGAGGTGAATGTTCTGGAATCCGGTGCGTTCTGGGCGTCTGGCGACAACGAAAACCTGCAACTTGTTCTGAACCGCTATTCGATGACGCCGGACCCGTATTATGCGACGTCGTGGTTTACGCCCGAGCAAATTGGCAAGTGGAATTGGGAACGCTTTAACAGCGCAGAGTTCAACGAAATCCACGAAGCTGCGGCTGGGGAAACAGATATCGCAAAGCGGGCTGAAATGTACCAGCGTGCGCAGGACTTGATGGAAGAAAGCGGTGCCTATCGCTTCATCACACACGAGGCAACACCGGTCATTCACAGCGCAGGTGTCATTCCTGCATTGCGCCCGGATGGGCTGTCGCTGCTGCGTTACTTTGGCAAGTCGACCTGACCTCCCCAGGTCGACAGGGAGCGGCGGGCGCTGACACTCGCCGCTCCATAACCAACGCCATCCAGCCACAAGGAGCCAGTTGGCCATGCTGAACTTCGCAACCCGTCGCTTCGGGCTGTCGCTGCTCATCCTTTTCGTGGCGGTCACCGTCATGTTCCTGATGATCCGCGCTGTACCAGGCGATCCGGTCCAGATCATGCTGGGTCCGCGCGCCACACCCGAGCTTCAGGCCCAACTCACCGCCGCACTTGGTCTTGATCAACCGATCTGGAAACAGCTGCTGATCTTTTACTCGAACCTTTTGCAGGGTGACCTTGGCACCGATGTCTTCTCGGGTCGGTCTGTGACTGAGATTGTGTTTCAGCAATTGCCGTTCACTCTGGAGCTGATTTTTGCATCAATCCTGTGGTCCGCAAGTCTTGGTATCGCACTTGGCGCTTATGCGGCTGCGCATCCAAACACGATGATCGACCGGATCGCCGCCGCAATTTCCGTCAGTTTTGTTGCCGCTCCGGCCTTTGTTGTTGCGCTTTTGGCTTTGTTGGTTTTCGCCGTTAATTTGCAGTGGTTTCCCGCCATTGGGGCAGGAGAGGGGTTCTGGGACCGCCTTGACCATCTGGTTTTGCCTGCATTCGCCATAGGGCTCAGCTGGGTAGGATATATCGCACGGCTGGTACGGGCGTCGATGCTCGAGGTCATGGGTGAAAGCCATGTGCGTACCGCCCGGGCCTTTGGTATCGCGGAACGTCGCGTGGTCATGGTTTACGCATTGCGTATCGCAATTCTACCCGTGGTCACCGTGATCGGGGTCGGGATGGGCTTTCTGCTCAGCTCAGCCGTTTTTGCCGAAATCGTTTTTGCCCGACCAGGCTTGGGTAAGCTGGTCATCGACAGCATCACGACCCGAAACTATCCGATTGTGATGGGTTCGGTCCTTGTATCAACGGCACTGTTCGTTGTGTCGACCGCCTTGGCCGATCTGATCAACGCGCTACTCGATCCACGCGCACGCACGGCTCATTAAGGAGGCGGAGTGATGGTAAAATCTCGTTCCGAACTTGGCCAGATCATAGTCGGGGTTGCCCGCGACCCGCTTGGGTTAATGGGTTTGATAATCGTTGGGACCATCGTGTTCTGCGCGATATTTGCTGCCTGGATTGTGCCTTACGATCCCATTGCCATGGATATCAAATCCCGCCTGCAAGGGCCGTCCGCGGCGCATCTGTTGGGCACGGATCAGCTGGGTCGCGATACGTTTTCGCGGGTGATTGCTGGGGGGCAGGTTGCGCTTAAAGTGGCGCTGCCAGCTGTTTTCGGCGCGATGGCGATTGGCCTGACTTTGGGCATGATAGCCGGGTACGGGCCGAAATGGCTCGACAACCTGCTGATGCTGTTTTTCGATACCATCCGGTCCTTTCCGACGGTGATGTTTGCACTGGCTGTTGTGGCCCTTGTCGGGCCCAGCTTGCAGACAGTTGTATTCGTGGTCATGGCGACCTCGATCCCGACATATGGGCGCGTGGCGCGAACCCAGACCCTGACGCTTCGCAATTCCGAATTCATTCTGGCAGAGCGATCAATGGGGGCCAGCATGACGCGTATTCTGGGTGTGCACATGCTACCCAATATCATCGGGGTTCTGGCTGTCTTGGCAGCCATGGATATACCCACCGTCATCGCGCTGGAGGCCGGGCTGTCATTTTTGGGGTTGGGTGTGAAACCCCCGACACCCAGTTGGGGAGCCTTGCTCAAGGATGGCTATTCCCTGATCCGCCAAACACCGTGGCTGGTGGTGGGCGGGGGCCTGCCGATCATTCTGGCAACACTTGGATTCACTTTCCTGGGCGAAAGCCTACGTGATGTGGTCGACCCGAAATTGAGGAAACAGCGATGACCGATACACTGCTGGAAATCGACCGCCTGAGTGTTGACTACGAAACGGGCCGTGGCGACCTTAAGGCCCTGAGGAACATCACATTCAACGTCAACAAGGGTGAAATTGTTGGTATTGTCGGGGAATCCGGATGCGGCAAATCCACCCTGATCTCATCCATCCTGCGCCTGACCGCCCCCAATACGCGGTTCCGTCAAGGTGAGGTTCGTTTCAAAGGGCAGGACCTGTTGAAGGCTTCCGAGCGTCAGATGCGCGACCTGCGCGGTGCAGACATATCCATTGTCTTCCAGGATCCGATGCAAACGCACAATCCGGTTCTGACCATCGGGCAGCAGATGCTGGACATTCAGCATCGCTCAAAGCAGTCAAAGGCGGATAAATTGACCCACGCAGCCAAGATGCTGGGTGCTGTCGGCATCCCCGATCCCGAAGCGCGCCTGAAGCAGTATCCGCATGAGTTCTCAGGTGGGATGCGCCAGCGGATCGCCATAGCAATGGCGTTGATGTCCGAGCCGGATCTCCTGATCGCGGATGAGCCAACCACTGCATTGGACGCCACTCTTGAGGTACAGATCATCGAGCGCCTACAAGAATTACAGCGCGAGTTTCATTGTGCCATTCTGTTTATTTCGCACCATCTGGGCGTGATCGCGGAACTCTGCGACCGGGTGGTGGTGATGTATGCAGGAGCCGTTGTCGAAAGCGGCGATGTGCGTGAGATTTTCCACAACCCTAAACACCCCTATACACGTCGTCTGATCGAATGTGATCCCGGCCACATCAAAGAACGCGCCCGCGTTTTGCCCACCATCCCCGGTGAAGTGCCTGATCTGGCCAACCTGCCCGGGGGGTGCATCTTTCGGGACCGTTGCGATCAGGCCATGGCGCGCTGCGCGACCGATGTGCCGCCACTGGATCAACTGAAAGAAGGCCACCACGCCGCATGCTGGCTGAACCACGAGGAGGTCGCAACATGAGCTTGCTGAATGTCGTGGATCTTAAAACCAGTTATGGACCGGTCAATGTTCTGGCGGGTGTCAGCTTTACCGTAGAACCTGGCGAAACTTACGCTCTGGTTGGTGAAAGCGGATCGGGTAAGACGACGGTAATCCGCGCGATTGCGGGTCTTGCGCCTGCACAGGACGGTTCGGTTACATTCGAAGGTCGGGAAATTCGGGGCGCGCCGGAAAGCGTCATGCGTCCGCTGCGTAAAGACATGGCGATGATGTTTCAGGACCCGGTCGGTAGCCTGTCGCCCCGCCTGACAATCCGCAGCCTGATCACCGAACCCTATCGCATTCAGGGTATGAAAGATCGCGATCTGGATGCCGAGGCCAAGCGCCTATTGGAAATGGTGAACCTGCCCGCGCATTTTGCCGATCGCTATCCCTATCAGCTGTCAGGAGGTCAGGCCCGGCGCGTGGGCGTCGCGCGCGCCCTGGCGCTGGAACCCAAGCTGATCCTTGCGGACGAGCCGACTGCCGGTCTCGATGTCTCGGTCCAGGGTGAGTTGCTGAACCTGCTCAACGATCTGCGCGAAAGGCTGGGGCTGGCGATGGTCATCATCACGCACAACCTCAGCGTCGTGCGTCACGTGGCCGACAGAATGGGCATCATGTATCTGGGCCGTTTGGTCGAGGAGGGCACAACCGAAACGATCTTCAACGACCCGCGCCATCCCTACACCCGCTGCCTTCTGAGCGCCAACCCCGAGCCGGACCCGGATGCGCGACTGGAACGGATCGCCCTCAAAGGGGAACCTCCCAGCCTGCTGAAGCGGCCATCTGGCTGTGAGTTTCGCGAGCGTTGCCCCTTTGCCAGAGACATTTGCACCCAAACCCCGGAATGGGAAGTAAAGGGCGGCCATGGGCTGCGTTGTCTGGCCCCGCTGTCGTAACTAGGAAATCCAATGCCAAGCACACTCTACTTCAACGGCACCATCCTGACTATGGATGCGCAGAACTCTTCACCAGAGGCGGTGCTGACTGACGGCAACAGAATTCAGGCAGTGGGGGCCGAGGCTGAGTTGCGCGCCCGCATGCCTTCGGATGCGCACGAGCATGATCTGAAGGGTCGTACCCTGATGCCCGCCTTTATCGACCCACACGGGCACTTTCCCGATCCCGGCTTTGTTAAGCTGTTCCGTGTCGATCTGTCTTCGCCGCCTTTAGGGGATTGCAGAGACATGTCACAGGCGTTGGACAGGCTTCACGAAAAGGCGAGTGCAACACCCGAGGGTGAATGGGTCATGGGGGTGTCCTTTGACAATACGTCCATTCTGGAAGGTCGAATGCCCACACGGGCCGAACTGGACGGCGTGTCACAACGCCATCCAATCTGGGTCATTCACGCGTCGGGTCATAATGGCGTGGCAAATTCTCTCGCGCTGGAAAGACGCGGGATAACTCGTGAAACTCCTGATCCAGAGGGGGGCCGTTATGGCCGCGATCCGGAAACCGGAGCACTGACCGGATTGATGGAAGGGCTGTCGGCCATGGGTGAAATGGGCGATACTGATTTCCTGATTGACCGCGACCGGTTTTGGCGGGGTTTTGACGCCTGCCGCAGCGAATACCTGGCCCATGGTGTGACCTATGCCCAAAATGCCTGGGCATCGCAGCCCATGCTGGACCACTTCGCCAGCCTGCCTGCGGATCAGGATCCGGGAATTGACATCGAGCTTTTGCCCGTCGGAGATCTGGAGCCAGAGTTATCTTCGCGTTGGATTGGAACGAGCTGGCCGGGCAACCCGCATTTTTCGCTGGGTCCGCGCAAACTGTTTACGGACGGGGCCTTTCAGTTACAGACCGCGTATTTGTCTGCTCCATATTTCAAACCTGCCAGCCCTGATAATCCTTGTGGAATGACCTATACCTCGCAAGAGCAGCTGGTTGCGGATGTAGAAAAGCTCCACAGTCAGGGCTTGCAGATTCACTGCCACTGTAATGGCGATGCCGGTGCCGAGATGTTCATAGATGCGGTGGAAAAGGCGCTTGTTGCACACCCGCGCCAGGATCATCGACACACCATTATCCATGGCCAGGTTCTGAGGGATGACCAATTGGAGCGTATGGCCCGGCTTGGTCTGACCGTCAGCTTCTTTCCCGCCCATGTCTTCTTTTGGGGGGATCGTCATTACGATACTTTCCTGGGACCCGAGCGAGCCGAACGGATATCGCCAGCGGCGTCAGCCGAACGGTATGGCGTGCGATACACGATCCACAACGACGCCTCGGTCACACCGACGCGTCCAATCCATCTTGCCCATTGCGCGGTGAACCGAAAATCCGCTTCTGGCCGTGTGCTTGGCGAGGATCAGAAGATCAGCGTTATTTCAGCCCTGCGGGCCCAAACCATCGAAGCCGCGTGGCAGGTGTTCAAGGAAGATCAACGCGGATCCATAGAAACGGGTAAAATTGCAGATTTTGTTGTTCTTTCGCGCAATCCACTGCACGACCCGGACCGCTTGTCAGACACTGTCGTGCTTGAAACCATCCGCTATGGCGAAAGGGTTTTTTCCGCTGTGTGTACTGAACAAGAGTTTGAGCACGCATAATGGCGACCAAGCGTATTGTGATTGCGGGGTTTCAACATGAAACCAACTGTTTCGGTGTAACGAAAGCTGGGATGCCTGAGTTTGAGATGGCGGATTCCTGGCCGGGAATGCTGCATGGTTCACAGGTTGTTCTGGAAACCGAAGGCATGAACCTTCCGATCGCGGGTTTCACCGCCGCGGCACAGGCAGCGGGATTTGATGTCATTCCCGTTTTGTGGTGCTCTGCCGAACCGTCCGCCCATGTCACCGATCATGCATTCGAAACGATCTGCGGGATGCTGTTGGACGGAATATGGGGCGCAGGCCAGATTGACGGTGTCTATCTTGATCTGCACGGAGCTATGGTCTCCGAAAGCCTTGCTGACGGTGAAGGAGAGCTTTTGCGTCGCGTTCGTGAAACTGTGGGTCCAGACGTTCCAGTGGTTGCAAGTTTGGACCTTCACGCCAACATTTCCACCGAAATGGTCGAACACTCAGATTACCTGTCGATTTTTCGCACTTACCCACATTTGGATATGGCGGAAGCGGGTGCACGATGCGTTCCAGTCTTGCGTCGCCTGCTGGCGGGTGAAACCCTATACAAAACGTTCCAACCGGTGCCTTACCTGATCCCCCTGCATGCGCAACACACGGGTTCTGCGCCGATCAGTGATATCTATCAATTGCCTGTCAGGTTTGAACAGCAAGGCATTCTGGCAGAGATCGCTCTTGGTTTTACGGCGGCGGATTTTCCTGACACCGGACCATCCTGCCTTGCTTATGCCTTGACTGCTGAAAAAGCGGCTGCCGCTGCCAAAGAGATTGTCAGCATGTTCCTGTCCCGTGAGGCCAATCTTGAATGTAAGATGTTGTCTTTGGAAGAGGCCGTTTCTACATGTCGTCAAAGGCGCGAAAAACCCATCGTTCTAGCCGATGTTCAGGACAATCCGGGCGCAGGCGGAACGTCAGATACAACGGGGCTGCTGGCCGCTTTGATTGAGGGCGGGGTAAAAAACGTTCTGATGGGTCTGTTCCATGATCCGGAAAGTGCCATTCAGGCCCATGCGGCAGGGGAGGGCGCACGGATCATTTTGGCTATCGGCGCAAAGTCGAACCTGGCCGGACATGTTCCATTCAGGGCAGAGTTTGAAGTGCTTTCCTTAAGTGATGGCACATGCCGCTATACCGGTGAAATGTATGGCGGCGGAACAGCTACGCTTGGCAAGACAGCTGCGCTTCGCTTGGTTGGACACGACGCCGAGATCGACCTTGTCGTCACAAGCATACGAAACCAATGCCTGGATCGCGCACATTTCACACATATCGGGTTAAACCCTCTGAGTTATTCGGTGATCTGCGTCAAAAGCACAGCGCATTTCCGGGCGGATTTCGAACCAATTGCAAGCCATGTATATGCGGTCGCTGCGCCTGGGGTTTTCCTCTGCGACCTTGGAAAGGTCCCTTATTCTTGTATCAACAGAAGGTTGGCCAACTGTCGCCATACCTCCTTTGACGTGACGTGAAACGAAAGTTTGTTGACGTGCGATACGCCCCAATGGATTCAAATATCTCAACCCCGAAGAGTCAGCCTTGAGCCGTCCACATAAACCTGACCCCAATTGGATCTTGAATACGATTCCCTGAGGCCAGTTGACCCAAGTCTTTCTCAGAGCCTGTTACAACGCAAAGGCAACTTGCACGTCACTGAATCGTTTCTTCGGCATAGATACACTTCTTTCGCACCAGAAATGTATCCGAGGCAATCGCAGCGCGATCAGCATCTCCTACAGAGCGGGGTCAACATTACCAAAAGAAGCTGTCATCCTCCATCAAGGATGCAATTGTCAGGTTGGCATCCTCTTCTGACACATTGTCTGTGGCTTCATGCCACACAGCTTCCAGGATGGTTGTCGAAGGCCCGTAAATGTTGTTTTTCACGCAAGAGACAACCAATCCATAGATATCTTCCTCATTCTGGAAGGTGGGCAAGTCTGGCACGAATTCCAGATAGTCGACATCTTCGTCCCATTCGGAGGCACCGGACTCCTCGGCCACCGTCACGGTATTGTTTTCCGGTGCCAACAAAGCGCTCAGTTTTGGTTGAGCAGGACCGATGGTCCCATTTCCATCAATATCGTGACTGTAGAAGGTTTCGACATCCACAACATTGGCGATGCTAACACCGCCTTGGTATTGCCCCGAAGCATCCGTGGTCCATTCAGCATATGACCCGTTCGCATTTTGCCACAGCACCTTGTAGCCACCGCCCGACGCTTCGGCCTGAAGCGCCTGCCAGCCCGGCAGGCTGTCTGGCCCAATAGCATTGCCGTTATACGTCAGGTTGACGGTACCGTTGATCAGGTACTCACCGCGGGTTGAAGACGCGAGTGTGGTCGACCCGCTGGTCTCGATATTGGTTGTGACGTGGCCGGTGTGGCCGTCATTGTTCAGATCAACACCATAAAAGGCTTCGACATCCACAACATTGGCGATGCTAACACCGCCTTGGTATTGCCCCGAGGCATCCGTGGTCCATTCAGCATATGACCCGTTCGCATTTTGCCACAGCACCTTGTAGCCACCGCCCGAGGCTTCGGCCTGAAGCGCCTGCCAGCCCGGCAGGCTGTCTGGCCCAATTGTATTGCCATTATACGTCAGGTTGATGGTACCGTTGATCAGGTACTCACCGCGGGTTGAAGACGCGAGTGTTATCGACCCGCTGGTCTCGATATTGGTTGTGACGTGGCCGGTGTGGCCGTCATTGTTCAGATCAACACCATAGAAAACTTCGACATCGACAACATTGGCGATGGTGACGCCGCTTTGGTATTGCCCCGAAGCATCCGTGGTCCATTCGGCATATGACCCGTTGGCGTTCAGCCACAGAACCTTGTAGCCACCACCCGACGCTTCGGCCTGAAGCGCCTGCCAGCCCGGCAGGCTGTCTGGCCCAATTGCATTACCATTATACGACAAGCCGATGGTACCGTTGATCAGATACTCGCCGCGGGTTGACGACGCGAGTATTACCGATCCGCTGCTCTCGATGTTGGTTGTGACGTGGCCGGTGTGGCCGTCATTGTTCAGATCAACACCATAGAAAACTTCGACATCGACAACATTGGCGATGGTAACGCCGCTTTGGTATTGCCCCGAAGCATCCGTGGTCCATTCGGCATATGACCCGTTGGTGTTCAGCCACAGAACCTTGTAGCCACCGCCCGACGCTTCGGCCTGAAGTGCCTGCCAGCCCGGCAGGCTGTCTGGCCCAATTGCATTACCATTATACGACAAGCCGATGGTACCGTTGATCAGATACTCGCCGCGAGTTGACGACGCGAGTATTACCGATCCGCTGCTCTCGATGTTGGTTGTGACGTGGCCGGTGTGGCCGTCATTGTTCAGATCAACACCATAGAAAACTTCGACATCGACAACATTGGCGATGGTAACGCCGCTTTGGTATTGCCCCGAAGCATCCGTGGTCCATTCGGCATATGACCCGTTGGTGTTCAGCCACAGAACCTTGTAGCCACCGCCCGACGCTTCGGCCTGAAGTGCCTGCCAGCCTGCAAGCGAGTTTTGCCCAATAGACTGGCCACCGTAAATCAAAGCAATGTTCGCACTGCCGCCATCCAGCACATAAAGCCCTTGGCTGGCATGTTGTAGCGTTGTTCCCTGAGTATCGATATCTGAAAGCTGCATTGCAGACTTGATATTCGACCGGGCATACTGCTGTAACCCGTCAAGAAACTGGACCAACTCTACGTCGTCTGCAATGGTGAAAGTTGTGCGCGTGACGACGTCCAAAAACTCGTACAAAACGCCGTTTTCAAAGAATAAATAGTTACTTATCGCGCTGACAAATCTGACAGTGTCTGTGCCGGTTCCACCCGAAAACGTGCCTGCGTTGCTCTGCACAACAGCCAGATCATTGCCCTGGTCCCCAAAGACCTGGTCAGCGCCGGTACCTTGGGCCACAAAAATGATATCGTTGCCTTGGCCGCCATAGATGGTGTTGTTATTGCTTCCGTTGGACAGCGAGTGAATGGTGTCGTTTCCGTCGTTCCCGCGCAAGACGTTCTGAGCGGTATTGCCGACAATAGTATCAGCACCCGATCCGCCAGACGCGTTTTCAATCACAACGCCATGCGCGATTGTGAAACCACCTTTTATTCCAGCCGCATGCGAAATCAGCCCACCTCCGGTGACGGAATAGTCCAATGTGGCGGCCCGGAGATCTATGTGTGCGTTCGAACTGCCAACATGTTGTATTGTGTCAATCCCGCCAGTATCCCAAATGGCCTGATACCCAGTTCCTGCGACGTTTGCAGAGGGAAGTGTGTAGGTATTGCCCCCGGAATTATATGAAGTATTCGCCCCATACATGGCCTGCAACGCGGCAATATCCAAAGCCCCAAGCCCCGTTGAACCACCGTACGTTGCGTTAAAGTGTAGCCCCCCGTTTTGTGAAGTCCATCCATCGTTATACGACATCACAGTGTAGACACCCTGATTGAGGCCCGCCGCCCCAAACGAGTCGAATGGCGACGTTACACCGCTCAACACGGTTGTACCCAATCCGGTGTCATGAGGATGCCCCAACCCAAGGGCGTGACCTAATTCATGGACCAAAGTAGTAAAGAAAAACCCGCCCGGATCACCGTTTCCGTTGAAAGAAGCAGTCCAGTATGACGTGTTGAACGCTCCATAGGATGTCCCGCTCGATGGCGAATAGTGAAATCCGAGAGTTCGCGGGTTTTCAAAGAATGAAGAAGGCGCGAGAACCTCAACCAAGTCAGCGGAACCGGAGGTGACTTCGACAAAAGTAATGTTTGCAACGGCTTCTATTGCGGCCAGCGCCGCACGGAACTCCGCCTTATACTCTGATGACCAAGCCTGCGTATCAGAGAAGTGCCCGAAACTGTAGGAAATCACCGTCGTGGTCGACGGATTCCCGTCACCATATGCATAGGTGCCCTGGATAGAGCTGAGCGGAGAACTTACGGACGGTCTGGGGATTGTTGTAACGGTGGCCATTTTTCTGTCTTAGAAATTAGGTGTTATTGATTGCGCTGAAACTGCTCGAACAAAGTGTTCTTTTTGGGGCAAACGCGTACTGGAGTGTCTCCTGCAAACTACATTATCAACGGCTATTCAAGAGTTACATTCTAGAGGAACAGACCCATTTTTATTAAGCGCATACATGAATAAGAATATTTCCAAAAAACCGGTCGGATAGCGTGCATAGGCCGACTTAATACACGCAAAATTGATTTTCCTGGCGGTCCATACCAACGACAGTTTTGAGCACCTGTAGTGACAGAAGCAAAGGCGCGCGGATCTTTTCTTTAGTCCCGAGTCGTAATTCTTCTCAGATCCCAAAAGTTTGGTTCGAACAAGGTGCCTTTCGTTCGGGGTTTCGAACCCAAGCGCGCGCCTGCACAAAGGGCCCAAATACCCTGAGCGTAAGGTGCCTTAGCTGTGACGTCCAATACCGCCGCTCATGTGCGAAGCAAAGCCTTGCCATGGGTCAGACCATTCACCTTCTCCAGGATGGCGTCCGCGTCAATGCAATGGTGCCGATAGAGGTCGCCGATTGTCCCTGTCTGACCAAAATGTTCGACCCCCAATGGGATGGTCTGATGTCCCTGTACCGCACCCAGCCAAGACAATGTCGCGGGGTGTCCGTCGATCACTGTAACCAGCTTGCAGTGCCGCGGTAGACCGGACATCAAAGCTTCGATGTGGGACCGAGCCTTCTGATTGCCCCGCGAACGCGCCCGTTGCGCTGCCGTCCACCCGGCGTTTAGCCTATCTGCCGAAGTCACCGCCAACACGCCAATGTCTTTGCGTCCTTCGCCCATCACGCCAGCGGCTTTGATCGCTTCGGGTGCAACGGCCCCCTGATAAGCGATTACGACCTCGCAATTCGGGCCCGGCTTCCGCAGCCAGTATGCACCATCTATGGCACCTTGACGGAACTCATCGTCCACGCGTTTCCCAGGCTGTTCAATCGGGTTTGTCGTCAAGCGCAGATAAACCGAACCGCCTGTTTCGTCACGCAGCCAGGTGCGTTCGTCCGGTTGCCCTTCGCCGTCACGCTGCAGGTAGTCAAAGGCCCACTCCATTATCACCGCCAGTTCATCAGCAAAGGCTGGCTCAAAGGCCGCCAGCCCGTCCTGGCTCATCCCGATCAAAGGTGTGCCAATGGATTGATGCGCGCCGCCTTCTGGGGCCAGCGTTATGCCCGAAGGCGTGCCGACCAGCATAAAGCGCGCATCCTGATAACAAGCATAATTGAGCGCATCGAGGCCACGGCTGACAAAGGGGTCATACACAGTGCCGATCGGGATAAGCCGCTTGCCGAACAGGGAATGCGAAAGGCCCGCAGCGCCCAAAAGCAACAAGAGGTTCATCTCGGCAATACCAAGCTCGATATGTTGCCCTTCGGGAGTAAATTCCCATCTTGCCGTCGAGGGGATACGATGTTCAATAAAAGCGTCGGCTTGCTCGGATCTGGCAAACAGTTTGCGCCGGTTAACCCACGGGCCAAGGTTTGTTGTGCCTGTGACATCAGGGGACGTCGTCAGGATACGCTCGGCCAATTGGCTGTCGCCCTTCGACAAGTCATCCAAAATCTTGCCGAAAGCCATTTGGGTCGAGATTTCGCGGCTTGTGTCGATGTCAATTGATGGAACATCCAGCTTGCCATCGAAATAGCGTCGCGGACCTTTTGCAAAGAAGGGAACTTTCGACAGAAAATCTTTCAACGCCTCTGGGTCCGGCACTGCCGAGAGAGGTTCCCATTCCTTGCCGGCAGGCACGCCCATATGTTCTTGCCACGCGACGAACTGGCTGTTGTTCATCAGTCCGCCGTGGTTGTCCTTGTGGCCCGCAATTGGCGTGCCCCATCCCTTGACAGTGTAGGCCAGGAAACAGGTAGGGCGGTCATGTTCGATTGCATCAAAGGTTTGGGCCATGGTCTCGACGCAGTTGCCGCCGAGGTTTTCCATCAATGCAGCGAGTTCGGCATCTGTGCGCCGTTCGATCAGCGCCGTCACATCCCCCTGATCCCCAAGATCGTCCATGAGGCGCTTTCGCCAAACCTCGCCACCCATGAACGTCAGGGCCGAGTATTCCTGGTTCGAGCAGGCATCAATCCAGTCTCGCAGCCGATCACCGCCAGGTTCCTTGAAGGCCGCGCGCTGCAGGACACCATGCTTCACGCGCACAACATCCCATCCAAAGGCATCAAAGATTTTCTCGATCCGTTCGAACAAACCTTCACGAACGATGCCGTCGAGCGACTGCCGATTGTAGTCGATAATCCACCACGTGTTGCGCAGGCCGTTTTTCCAGCCTTCCTGCAATGCTTCGTATACGTTGCCTTCATCCAGTTCAGCGTCGCCTACAAGCGCCACCATGCGCCCCATCGGGGCATCTGCCCCCCAGTTTTTGGCCTTGACGTAGTCCTGAATGATCGAAGCAAACGAGGTGATCGCGACACCCAAACCTACCGAACCTGTCGAAAAGTCGACATCATCGATATCCTTTGTCCGGCTGGGATAGCTTTGCACGCCGCCAAACCCGCGAAAGTTCTCCATCTTCTCGCGGGTCTGGTTGCCCATAAGGTACTGCATCGCGTGGAAAACCGGTGACGCATGAGGCTTGACCGCAACCCGATCTTCGGGACGCAAAGCCGAGAAGTAGAGCGCCGTCATGATCGAAACCATCGACGCGGACGACGCTTGATGACCACCAACCTTGATCCCATCCACCTTGGGACGGATATGGTTGGCATGGTGGATCATCCAATGCGACAACCACAGCAAACGCTGTTCGACGATTTTCAACAGCTTGGGATCATTCGGCATGGTGGTCTCCGGGTTCATGCGGCACTGCGGGCAGGGTAGGGCAGAGCTTGCTCCAAATCCGCAAGGATGTCATCAACGTCTTCCAGCCCGACGGAAAGACGGATCAGACCGTCGCTGATCCCATGTTCTGCCCGTTCTTCCGCAGTATAAGTCGAATGAGTCATGGATGCCGGGTGCTGGATCAGGGTTTCTGCATCCCCCAAGGACACGGCGCGTTGGATCATGTTCAGGCGGTTCATGAACTCGATGCCACCGGACAGGCCAGACTTGATTTCAAAGGCGATCATGGCGCCGGGCTGCGACATCTGGCGTTGTGCGACATCGTGCTGGCCAAAACTCTCAAGCCCCGGGAAATAAACCTCACTGACGGCCGGGTGTGCCTGAAGGTAATCGGCGACAACCTTGGCGGACGCACAGTGGCGATCCAGTCGCAGGTTCAGTGTCTTCAGTCCACGCAGGATCAGCATTGCGTTGAAAGGTGCCATCACTGCGCCTGTCATGTCCTTCATGCCGACAAGCCGGATCTCAGAAATCTGCTCGGCGGTTCCGACCACAAGACCCGCGACCACATCGCCATGCCCGCCCAGATATTTGGTGGCGGAGTGCAGGACGATATCCGCGCCGTGCTCGATCGGGCGGGTCAGATATGGGCTGGCATATGTATTGTCGACCACAACCTGTGCACCGACAGAATGTGCAATCTCTGAACTGGCAGCGATATCCACCAAGCGCATGTTTGGATTGGCTGGGGTTTCAAAATAGACGACGCGGGTTTTTTCGGAAACAGCGGCTTTCAGGTTCGCAGGGTCCGTCATGTCGACATGGGTAATAGTGACACCCCATTTTGCCAGACCGTGGCGCATGAAAGCGAATGTGCAGCCGTAGAGCGTCTTGTCGACAATGACTTCGTCACCTGGCGACAGCAGGGTCCAAAGTACGGCGGTAATTGCACCCATCCCGCTGGACAGTGCAAGTCCAGCCTCGGCACCTTCCAGCACGGCAATACGCTTTTCAAGAAGGTCACAAGTAGGGTTCGATATCCGACTATAGATATGACCTGCGCGCTCGCCAGAAAACATTTCACCGCCGGCCTCTGCGGTTTCGAAGGAGAAGGTTGAGGTCAAGTGGAGGGGCGGGGTCAGCGCACCATCGTTTTCAGATGGGTTGTAGGCATGATGAATGGCGCGAGTGGCAAATCCGGTTGTGTGGGTCACGGTGAGCTCCTGATCTAAGTTGTTACCACTTTGCGCCTTTACTTTGAGCAATGGGTTGCAAATAATGCCACGTTAATGGTGAATATTGGCATATTATGCTAAAACAGGAGAGAAAATGGACGCCAAAGACAGGCAGATCATTCGAGCATTGCAGCGGGACGGGCGTATGACGAACCAGAATCTTGCTGATGAGGTCAATCTGTCTCCTTCGCCGTGTCTGCGACGGGTCAAAAACCTTGAGGCCAGCGGTGTCATCAAGGGATACAGTGCCGATGTGGACGCTGCTGCATACGGGATGGCGATAACTGTCTTTGTCCGCATCCGGCTTGAGCGGCACAATGAAACAGATGTGCAGAAATTCGAAAAACGCGTTCGAACGATCGATGAAGTTTTAGAATGCCATGTGCTGACCGGCGCAATGGATTACCAGTTGCGGGTATTGGTATCGGACCTCGAAGCATACGAAGACTTTATTCGAAACCGAATTCACCCGATCGGCGGAATAGCTTCGATCGACACCAGCTTTGTTTATGGAACAGTCAAGAAAACATCGGTTTTTCCAGCCTGAGAAAGTTTAAATTCTCGAAAGTGACCCTTAATATTGAGTTCGAGATTGTTAGGATGCGGAAGAACCGGATTCGAGGTTCCGAGACTATGAGAATTTGCCGTTTAGCGAAAATTGCCAACTGGATACATCCCCGTAAAAAACAACATAATCATTGTTACGCGCGCCTTCTGCAAGTCAACGCTGCCCGTTCGCTCTGCTAAAAATACGCTTTACTTCAAAATCCTAAGGTCGGGTCACGACAAAGTCCGGCACGATCGCTGCTTGTTTGATCGCTTCCTCGACATCATGCCCGGCGAAGAACCCAAAATCCGAGACAAGTGCGGAAGCCACTCCGGCATGACGCGCGCCCAGAATGTCAGTATGCAGACTGTCACCTACCATCAGAACGCGGGATTTGTCGACGGGCCCAAGTCGCTGAAAGGCAAGATCATAGATATTGCCGAAAGGCTTTCCATAAAACTGCGGGGCTACACCCGTTCGGTCGGCCAAACGGTGCGCGAAAAGACCGGGCTCTTTGGAAAAGCCGTACTCGCGTGGGGCAACGATGTCCGGGTTGCCCACCAATACTGGACGGGGTCGGCTTAACAATGCCGCCTCCAACATCGCTTGTCGGGCTTCAGTCCAGGCGGCTGACCCGATCATCAGAAAACCATCAACGGTTTCGTAGGGCTGCGGGTCATCTTCCAGATAGGTTAATTTCAAACGTTCCAAGTCGCGAAGACCGGCGCTGGGTGTCGCCATCAAACCCCAGTGCAGCCCACGTCGGCCATTCAGCCCGGACAGCAACGTAGCCCGACTGGTAATCACATCCTGCGGCGCGAAGTCATATCCCAGCCTGGTGTATTTCTCCAACAGCGTGGCATGAGGAAACCCTGCGGCATTCGAAACCACCAGGACACGTTTGCCCGCATCCGTCAGTGACTTGATCCGTTCAGGCGTTTCGGGGATTGCTGTTTCTCCGATATTGAGAACCCCGAACGCATCCAGAAGAAATACGTCAAACTCATCAATAATTTCGGAAAGGGTCTCGATACGACGATAGCTCACGTCGTTCGGTTCAATATCTGGAAGGCGGTGCCGGACGGCTTCGTATGCCTTAAAAGCCTCCTGCGCTGAGAATCCGGTCAAATGATCGCTCCTCGTACTTTTGCCGAAACCCATTCGCTGATCATGACCGCAAAAAGAATTACAATCAGGATGAGGCTGACTTGCGGCCACGCCAGAACATTAAGCGAGGCCGAGAGCTGCAACCCGACGCCACCGGCACCAACCAGACCAAGCACTGTAGACTCGCGAATATTGATATCCCAACGAAAGACCGCAATTCCGGCAAAAGCTGGCAGGATTTGCGGAACGATCCCATATGCCATGACTTGCCACCGCGAAGCACCGGTGGCTGTGATCGCCTCGACCTGACCGTGATCAATCTCTTCAATCGCTTCATAAAGAAGTTTGGCGCAAAACCCGATTGAACGAATGGCGATTGCTATGACACCGGCGAACACGCCCGGTCCGATGATAGCGATCAATAGAAGCGCCCAGATCAGCGAGTTGATTGAGCGGGTCGAGACAATGACCAACAAGGCAATGGGGCGGATGAACAACGCCGACGGGGTAGTATTGCGGGCCGCCAAAAAGGCAACCGGCACGGCCATGCACAGAGCGATGATCGTGCCCAGTGTAGCGATGTTCAGTGTATCCCAGATCGGGCGACCCAGCTGGGTAATATAATCCCATTTCGGAGGTGTTGCGCGGGTCCAGATATCGTTGGCGATACGGGGTGCGTCCCAGACGAAAAACCAGGTTGTCGATTCCGAAATGAGCTGCCAACAGTAGACAAAAACCGCTACTCCCAGAAGCCAGCCAAACCAGCGAACCAGGCTTTGGCGCGTCGTCCGCCTGCGCCAGATTTGTGTATCGTCGCGTTCAAGAACCGGCATTACTGAACCCTCGCGCGGATAATTCCCGAAAGGTATTCAAGGGCCATGACGATCCCGATGATAAGGATCAGAATGGCGGCAGCCGTATCATATTCATATCGATCAAACGCGGTGTTAAGTGTCGCGCCAATGCCGCCTGCCCCCACCAGCCCGAGAATAGCGCTTTCCCGGAAATTGATGTCGATCCGGTACATGGAAAGACCCACAAGCCTAGGCATGATCTGAGGCTGAACCCCGTAGTTGATCCATTGCAGCCATCGTGCACCAGAGGCCTGAATCGCCTCAGCCTGAACTTTGTCCATCGCCTCGATATCTTCGGCCAAAAGCTTGGAAAGAAACCCAATGGTTGCGAAAGACAGCGTCAAAAATCCTGCCAGCGGGCCAAAGCCAAAGATGGCCACAAGCAAAATGGCAACGATAATTTCCTGCAATGCCCGGCTTAACGCGACAATGCCGCGGCACATTATGTAAATTGGCAACGGGGCGATATTACGTGCAGCCCCCAATCCTATCGGGATCGAAATCAGGATACCGACAACCGAAGCGGCCACGGTCATCACAATGCTTTCCAGAAGACCGGCCCAGATATCCGACCACCGTGAAATGAAATCCGGGCTGGTAAAGGCAAGGACGAACGCCCATCCCCTGTCCAGTCCCTCATAGACCCTGCCCCAATCAACATCGATGGTCATGAAAGCCGCAATCAGGTAGGCGAAGAACCCAAGTATCAATGCCCTGCGCAGCAACGTGTTTTTGATAAAGGCCGGTTTGCGCCAGCCTTTTCCCAGCATGTCGTCAAGTTCTCGATGGCTCATTCTGCGGCCTCGACATCTTCATCCTCATCCACTTTTTCGATGGTCGCTTCCCAGTCTTCCTCGCCGTAAATCTCGGTCAGCTTTTCCGGGGTGAGCCCTGTTGGAAGACCATCAAACACGATTTCGCCAAAGCGGAGGCCCACGACACGCGGAACGAACATCTGGGCTAGAGCCACGTCATGGATGTTGATGATGGCCGCCAGCCCGCGCTCCTGACACAGCTCGGTGATCAGCCGCATGATCTGTCGACTGGTCTTCGGATCCAGCGACGCGGTCGGTTCATCGACCAGCAACAACTTTGGGTCCTGGATCAGAGCGCGGCAGATACCGACCCTTTGGCGTTGACCACCCGACAACTCGTCCGCGCGTTTGTCAGCCATATGCAACAGCCCCACCCGGTCCAGCAGGCGGAAAGCCTCGTCCACATCCGACTGCGGATACCGCCGCAGAAAGCTGCGCCAGAATCCCACATACCCCAACCTACCGGACAATACGTTTTCCATCACGGTGAGGCGTTCGACCAGGGCATATTCCTGAAAGATCATACCCATTTCGCGGCGTGCTTTCCGCAACGCACCCGACCCGAGTTTGGTCAGGTCCATGTCATCCAGAAGAACACCGCCGCTTGTGGGTTCAACCAAGCGGTTGATGCAACGGATCATGGTCGATTTTCCCGCGCCCGAGGGTCCAATCAGTGCAAGCACCTGCCCTTTGGGTACCTCAAGATCGATGGCCTTCAGTGCCTGATCTCCGGTCTTGTAGGTTTTCGTCAGCTTTTGAAGACGCAGCATAAATTGCCCCCGATTAGGGTGATTAGCGGGCCTTTTCAGGCCCGCTGGATTAAGCAAGACTTATTGGCAGGCGTAGGAGACGCCGTTTGCCGCGTCAATTTTGCGAATGACGTCCCAGAATTCCTGGTAAGTCATCTCAAGAAATTGGCCTTCGTTCGACTTGGAAAACTCCGCTTCAAGCGTCGTCCCTTCCCACTCGAAGTTGAAGAAAGCATTGCGGATTTTCTCCTGCAATTCGGGCGTCAGGTTGTAGACAGTGCCAAATCCGGTGGTTGGGAAGGTCTGCGATTTGTAAATCGTAACAACATCTTCCTCCTTGATCACATCCCGCAAAATCATCCGTGCCTTTACCGAATTTGCAATCGATGCCGCTGGATAGTCCTTGTTCGCCACACCAAGGATCGAGTTGTCGTGCTTTCCCGAATAGACGGGTTCGAAGTCGCGATCGGGCAGAAGATCAAAGTCACTTTTCAGGATCGCCGACGGTGCTTTGAAGCCCGAGTTGGACGTGGGTGACGTGAAGGCAAGTTGCTTACCTTTGATATCCTCAACCTTTTCGATGCCCGAGCCTGGGTAGGTGATGATCTCCATTTCATAACCGAAGTTACCGTCTTTTGAGGCCATAATCGTAAACGGTCGGAACCCGGCACAGTTTACTGCCAGTGGGTTGGACCCGGTGTTGAAGCCCGCAATATGCAGGCGTCCCGACCGCATCGCCTCGATCTGGGCGGCGTTGTTTTGGACCGGAAAAAAGACCACGTCCTTGCCTGTCTCAGCCTTCAGATGCTCTAGAAAGTCAGACCACGCGGTTTTGTATACGGCTGGGTCTTCGACCGGTGTATAGGCAAAAATCAGGGTGTCAGGATCAATTAGCTGGGAAGAATCTGTGGGGATATCCGCAATCAAATCCCCATCGACGTCGCAAAACCGCTCGTCCAGATCACCCCTCGGGCAATCTTGCGCCGAAGCTGTCCCGGAAAGCGACATGAGCGCAATTGCCGATGCCCCAACCAATAATCTGATGTCTATCTTCATGTTTTCCTCCCAGTCATGCGCGGTCTTTTTGCAGTCCGCTGTTCGTCATTCATTTCAGTGTTTACGGGGCGACAAGAATATCAACCTCGGCACCGTTGATCGCGTTAAGCAACTCTCCTGTTGGTTTCGTGTCGGAAACTATGGAATCCAGGTTGGTCAGGTCTCCGACCTGAGACAGGCCTTTACGGCCAAATTTCCCTGAATCGATTAAAAGATGTCGATTTGCTGCGCGCGTCAGCATCATTCTTTTGACAGCCGCAAAGCCGCGCACGGTTTCTGAAGGGCCTTCGACCGAAAAACCTGACGAGCCGATCATGCATCTGTCGACATTGAACCGAGACAGGAATTCCAGCGTCTCGGTTCCGATCGTCGCAGATTCGGTTGCCAGATATTCTCCTGGACAAAGCAGAACCTCGGCAGCCCCATGGCCGAGGGTCATTGCCACCGGGATTGAATTCGTAATCACTGTGCAAGGAGTGCCGAGATACGCCAATGCACGGGCCATTTCGATTGTAGTCGAACCGGAATCGATCATGACCGTTTCACCGTCACGAACCAGTCCCGCCGCGCTGATACCTATGCGTTCGCGCTCCTCAATCCGCGCGTTGGCTCGCTCGTCCAGACCTGGATAATGCCCTTGCGCCGGGGCAGATGCCCCTCCGTGCGCGCGTGCGATCAGGCCGTCATTCGACAGGGCGTCAAAATCCCTGCGCACCGTCTCGTTAGAGACGTTGAAACGCTGGGCCAATTCATTGATGCGAACGTGCGGGCGAAGCTTCAACTCCAGCAGTATTTGCTGGCGCCGGTCGGATTTCTTTACCCTACCCCGTCCCTTTTCAATCGTTTTGGCACGTATTTTCGTTTTGGACATCCAACAACCCAATCAGGTTTCAAACCCCACTTTTGTGGGATTTCGGGCATAATGCAATAATTTTTGTTGCATAACCCTCAGTAGGTTGTGACAATTCGGAAGAGTCCAAAGCGCAAGGCAAGAATGTGTGAATTGAACCGTTTCATAGTGAAAACCCAAGAACCACCGTTAACGACTGAAGGTTATTCTGGGTGCGCTATTGATACCGTGTCATTGAGGGCAGCATGAGCGACGGCAACATAACAGACCAGATTGCAGCACTTCCGATGCGCTGGGACAGGGATGGAAAACTACGCGTTCTGATGGTGACTTCGCGCGATACTGGGCGGTGGGTCATCCCAAAAGGTTGGTTGATGGAAGGAAAGAAACCTTGGCATGCCGCCGAAATTGAAGCTCTGGAAGAAGCAGGTGCAGTCGGGGCAATCTCGAAACAGCCGATTGGCCAATTTTTCTACGACAAGCGCTTTGAGGGCGCGAATAGCGTTCGCTGCCGCGTTACCCTCTATCCCATGGTCGTTGAAAAACTGAAGCGGCGTTGGAAAGAACGGGAAGAACGGACGCGTCACTGGTTTTCACCGGGGAAAGCGGCAAAGCTGGTGGAAGAAAGAGATCTGTCAAGTTTTCTGAGAAATCTGACGGGCAATCAGAACGCCCAGTCTGTCATTAACAAGCTACGAAAAGCTGGATGAGAAAGCGCCTGACAAAACAAAAGATACTGGTGCACGATAACCAAAGGGAGGAATGATAATGAAAAAACTTACATCCACGGCCGTCGGGTCGCTGATTGCAATAGCCGCATCTGTGTCGGCAGCGCAGGCAGACAAGCTGACACTCTATTGCTCGGCGCAGGAAGACTGGTGCCAACTCATGGCGCGCAGTTTCGAAGATGCAACGGGCATCGACGTCAACATGACGCGTAAGTCGTCAGGCGAAACCTTTGCCCAGATTCGTGCCGAAAGCTCGAACCCGAAAGGAGACGTTTGGTGGGGCGGCACGGGTGATCCGCATTTGCAGGCCGCCGAAGAGGACCTGACAATGGAATACATGTCGCCAATGCGCGACCAGCTTCATGATTGGGCAATTTCCCAAGCCGAAAGTGCCGGAAACAGAACGATCGGCATTTATTCCGGCGCACTTGGGTATGGCTATAACGCAGACCTGCTGGCGGCCAATAACCTACCCGAACCCGCCTGTTGGAAAGACCTGCTAAAGCCTGAATACAAGGGTCACGTTCAGATGGCCAACCCGAACTCGTCTGGTACGGCCTACACAACGCTGGCCTCGATGGTGCAGATCTTTGGCGAGGATGAAGGTTTTGAGTTCATGAAAGGCCTGCATTCGAATATCAACCAGTATACAAAATCCGGATCTGCACCAATCAAAGCAGCCGGTCGAGGCGAGAACACGATTGGCATCGTCTTCATGCATGATGCGGTAAAGCAGGCTGTTTCGGGTTTCCCGATCAAGGTAGTCGCGCCTTGTGAGGGTACGGGATACGAAATTGGCTCGATGTCCATTATTGAAGGCGCCCGCAACGAGGAAGAGGCGAAGAAATTCTATGACTGGGCGCTGTCGCCCGAGGCGCAGAACCTTGCTCTTCAGGTCAGCGCGTTTCAGGTGCCATCAAATAAGAGCGCAGAAACGTCGGAAAGCGCGCCTGACATGAGTCAGATCAAGCTGATCGACTATGACTTCAAAAAGTATGGTTCCTCAGACGAACGAAAGCGTCTGTTGCAGAAATGGGACGAAGAGGTTTCGGTTCTGCCGCAGTAAATGGCCAACCATATTACAAAAAAGACCCGTCCGGTTCTGATCTTTTGGGTCATCGCCGGGTGGGTCGGGTTTTGCCTGCTGCCGTGGTATATGGTCGACGGCGGCCTGTGGTCATTCGAATGGCTTTTTGACGGTTACCCGTTTGACGAAGATTATGCCCCCGCTGCATTCCTGATCGCACAGGGTGAGAAGCTTTGGCTTGCCCCACTATTGATCGCTCTGACCTTACCCCTTCTGGTGCTGAAGCGAGCCAAGTCTGACCCGCTCTATGCCCGGGTTCTGATCCTTTCCGGTGCGCTCGGCTTCGGCTGGTTGATCGCACAGGGATTCGGGATTGGCATCAGGGGTTTCAATTTCAATTGGTTGGAAGCCTATTTTGGCGAACTTGGTGATCGCCAATTCGGTATGGGCTATGGCGCAATGATTTGCGCTTCAAGCTTTCTGTTCCTGTTGACCCAAGGCATTGCGGCAAGAGGTGCCATCAACGGTGACGTTTTTGTTGTTAGTGCGATTGGCGGTGTGATTACCATCGTCACCGTCTTTGTTTTTTTTCCGATCGCCAAGATGCTGTTCGCTGCCTTCGTCACTGAAGATGGCGCATATTCCATTGCTGTCTTCTTTTCAAAGTTCTTTGATGCCCGGCTTTGGGGGTTGGGGTGTTTTTATGGTGCCAGGTGTGGCGCGGCATGGAACTCGCTGTTTCTTGCCATCCTAGTTGGCTTCGTCACGACTGCCCTGGGTTTGTGCTTTGCACTGGTCGTGACCCGCTCGGGCTTTCGCTACAAACGCGTGCTGCGGGCTTTGACTGTTCTTCCGATCATTACCCCGCCATTTGTGATTGGCCTCGCGCTGATCCTGCTTTTTGGTCTGTCAGGCTCGGTCACACGGTTCGTCGCCGAGCTGTTCGGCACGCAGCCAACGCGCTGGCTGTACGGAATGCCAGGCATATTCATCGCACAGGCCCTTGCATTCACGCCCATTGCATTCCTCGTTCTTATCGGCGTGGTGGAAGGCGTCTCGCCATCTATGGAGGAAGCGGCCCAGACTCTCCGCGCCAGCAGATGGCAAACGTTCAGGACAGTGTCCCTGCCCCTGATGCGCCCCGGTCTTGCCAATGCATTTCTTTTGGGCTTCATCGAAAGCATGGCCGACTTCGGAAACCCGCTTGTTCTGGGTGGGAATTTCGACGTTCTATCGACCGAGATTTTCTTTGCCATCGTCGGGGCGCAATATGACCAAGGACGGGCCGCCGTTCTGGCCATGGTATTGCTGTTTTTTACTCTTTCGGCCTTTTACGCACAGCGTGTTTGGCTGGGCAAGAAAAGCTATACCACCGTAACAGGCAAAGGCGACGCAGGCGTGCACCCTTTGATGCCTACGGGTCTTTCTGTTCCAGTGCTGGTAATCGCTCTTGGCTGGGCGGTGTTCACGATCATTGTCTATGCAATGATCATCTACGGCAGTGTGGTCGAGCTTTGGGGGGTCAATAACTCCCTGACCCTAAAACACTACGTCACGGCATTCTCTGTTCGATTTGAAGAAGAGGGCATTCGTTGGACCGGCGCCGCGTGGGACAGCTTCTGGACTACCATAACCATTGCGGCGATTGCTGCGCCTCTGACGGCAGCGGTTGGGTTGGTCACGGCTTACCTATTGACCCGGCAAAGCTTTGCGGGAAAGAACGCTTTCGAGTTTGGGACCATGCTGTCCTTTGCAATCCCCGGTACGGTGATTGGTGTCAGCTATATTCTTGCCTTCAACGTTCCGCCCATCGAGATAACCGGCACAGGCGTTATCCTTGTTATCAGCTTCATATTCCGCAACATGCCGGTTGGGGTCCGTGCGGGCATCGCCAGCATGTCGCAACTTGACCGCAGTCTCGATGAATCCTCGCTGACCCTTGGTGCAAACTCGTGGCAGACATTTCGTCGTGTCATTCTGCCGCTGCTACGTCCCGCGATACTTGCCGCGCTTGTTTACAGTTTTGTCCGCGCGATGACGGCGATCTCGGCTGTGATTTTTCTGGTCAGTGCCGAATACGACATGGCAACCAGCTATATCATCGGGCGGGTCGAGAATAACGACTATGGTCTCGCCATTGCGTATTCGACGACGCTGATCTTCGTGATGCTGGCAGCGGTCGGTTTATTGCAAATTCTCGTCGGTCGGGTCCAGATCGGTCGGCGCACACAGAACACAACGGAGACACCCTCATGACCGACAACAAAATCGGTTCCAAGGCCGCCCCGGTATTATTTGAGAAAGTGTCGAAAGTGTTCGGCAAAAACGTTGTGGCTGTTGATAACATTAACCTTCATGTCGAAGCGGGAAAACTGGTCACGCTGCTTGGTCCGTCAGGCTGTGGGAAAACAACGACGTTGCGCATGATCGCCGGGTTAGAGATGGCAAGCTCTGGCAAGATTATGATTGGCAACCGGGACGTCACCAAACTGCCCGCAACAGACCGCGACGTATCAATGGTGTTTCAATCATACGCGCTGTTTCCCCACATGAGCGTGCTGGAGAACGTGATGTACGGCCTCACATTCTCGGGCTTTGCCAAGGATGAGGCTCGCAGCCGCGCCTTGCATGGCTTGCAATTGGTAGGGCTCAAGGGGTTCGACAATCGCCTTCCCTCCGAACTCTCGGGTGGTCAGCAACAACGTGTCGCCGTCGCGCGAGCGCTGGTTCTAGAACCACAGGTTCTGCTGTTTGACGAGCCGCTATCCAACCTTGATGCCAAGCTGCGACGCCAGGTGCGCGAGGATATCCGGGCCATTCAGCAAGACCTTGGATTGACGGTTGTCTATGTCACCCACGATCAGGAAGAGGCCCTGGCCGTCTCGGACGAGATCGTTGTGATGCGGAACGCCGCGATCGCTCAGATGGGTACACCTCGCGAGCTTTATGATGCCCCGAATGACCGGTTTGTTGCCGATTTCATAGGCGAGGCAAACCTGCTCAACTGTCAGATCGTTGCAACCGACGGTGATACTGCAACAATCGAGATCGAAGGTTACCGTCACACTCTGCCGCGTCGGGGTTTGACCAATGGGCCCGCGACCATCGCTGTACGACCCTCGCGCCTTGTGATTGGTTCTGATGACGGCATCGCCGCTACAGTGGCCAAGGCAACCTATGTTGGCGTGCGGATGGAATACACACTGACCGGCGCATTTGGTCAGGTTTTTGCGGTCCACGATGATGTTGATGCACCGCTTGCACCGGGTACCGAAATCAGGATGGGGTTTGCGGGCAAAGGGCCGGTACTTCTGCCCAACTAGATGCCGAATTTACTGATCATCACTCACCCCGAGGTCGTTATTGATCCGGATACCCCCATTACGGAATGGGGTCTGAACGCGACAGGTCGCCGGCGCGCCGCATCCTTTGCCGCCAGTGAAGCTATGGCCAATGTCAGCCATATCTGGGCCAGCGGCGAACGAAAGGCTCGTGACACTGGTGAGATTCTGGCCACGCCCTTGGGGTTGCCTCTAAGTATCCACCCGGAACTTGGCGAGAATGATCGGAGTACCACTGGTTTCCTTCCACGGGAAAAGTTCGAGGCGGCCGCGGACGCATTCTTTGCCCAGCCGGATATTAGCTTTCGCGGTTGGGAAACTGCGGCCGACGCGCAGAGGCGCATTCACCGGGCAGTCTTGGAAATCACTCGTGCCCATGGCACCGGAGACCTCGCCATCGTTACACATGGTGCGGTCGGGACATTGTTGTGGTGTGAGCTTTCCGGGATTCCGATTGACCGCCAGTACGATCAACCGTCACAAGGCCATTATTGGCAGACAAGTCTGACAACTTTGCAACCTAATTCCACTTGGTTGCCAATGGCCTAGACGTTAAGCCCCCCAAGCGTTCTCTGCGATTTCCAACAAACTTTCAAATACATCTGGTGTACCGACGATCACGCGCCCACCGTCGCGGATCATCGCGTCGGCGTCTTGATCTTCGACAACACCGCCCGCTTCTGCAACCAACAATTGCCCAGCCAGACAATCCCAGGCGTTCATGTGTTCTTCCACATAACCCAGAAGTCGCCCGGCTGCGACATAGGCCAATGACAATGCACCGCTGGCGTTTCTGTGAAACATGGAACCGCGCTCGATCAGTTCTGCAACCACCGGCACGACGTGGCGAGTTTCGATCCGGTTCGAATACCCCACAGAAACCGTCCCATCCCGAAGAGCAACCCCAGAGGCCACGTGTATCGGTGAACCGTTCAGTGTCGCGCCCTCTCCGCGTGTTGCCACAAAGGTTTCATCCATACTCGGATCCCGGATCACACCCACCGCAGTGTGCCCTTCGGTGACACCGGCCAGAACAATCGTCCATACGGGTATGCCATTGACGAAATTCGTAGTTCCATCAATTGGATCAATCACCCAGTCAAAACCGCTCTTGCCTGTGGCAGCGCCGTGTTCTTCGCCAAATATCCCATCCTGCGGCCAAGCATCCATGATCTTTTGACGAATGAAGGCTTCGACGTTTTTGTCCGCGTCGCTCACCCAGTCCTGAGCACCTTTTTGATCGATAACCAGATTACTCCTGTCCAAGAAGTATTTCTCGGCTATCACCCCAGCTTCTTCACAGACCGCGATGGCAAAATCTCTGCGTTCCGAAAGACGATTCATGGCCTGTCCTTTTGTGTTTGTGTATCTAAGGCCAACATTGCGGTCCAAGCGGAAGGCTTGCAATGACTGAGTTGCAGCACCGTTCAATTCAATTCATGCCGCCTCGAGGTTGCCGAGCAAAATGGACGTCATATCGGCGGTTATCACCCCGTCTATGGCTACAACATCCATTCCAGTCTGATAATCAACGTTGCTTTTTGTAACTCCCGACAAATCCGCATCTGAATCCAAGAAGACCCATTGAGGTTCATGCGCAGTGGTTTTCCCAACAGCCACCTGCAAAATCGCCAGTGCATCCAGGGCATTGATGGTTCCATCTTGATTGATATCCGCTGCGATTAGGTTTTCCGCATCGGCGGGCCCCCATGTCGGATCGAGGCCAACCGAAATGCGCAACACTTGTAAAGCGTCCATTGCGTCGATCTCTTTGCTTGCCGTCGAATAGTGCTTGATGATGTCCAGTCTTCCGGGGAACGTGCCATCCGGAAGGTCCAAGTCAAATTGTCCCTGATCGTCAGCCGTGACAGATACCGTGCCACCGCCGATCGGAGTGAATCTAATCTCCGCATCCGACAATCCGGGATTTACAGATCGGCTGTCCACTGTGATTGGCCCAAGCACGCCATCCGAACTGTCCGGCTTCAAACCGCCGAAATCACCGAATTCAACCGGAATGTGATCGGGGCCTTCAAACCCGGCCCCGAAAATATCGGTACTGGTCAGCGTTCCGCCCGAAGCGGACTGAACCTGCACCACCTCGCCCCGATACTCTATCCGCGCCCCTTGGGTGGTGCTGGTGAATGTCAGTTGCTGAGGGGACCGCAACAGCAGGTAGTCGAACATGTCCAGACGGTCCACACCCGGTTGAAAATCCGTGATCGTGGTCAGACCGCTGCCCGACTGCATCACGAAAATGTCGGCCCCTGCCCCACCTGACATGGTCGTAGCACCTGTTCCTGCTATCAGTATGTCATCGCCATCGCCACCCATCAGGGTGGTATCCAGAATACTGCCACTCAGCATGTCGTCAAAGGCCGTCCCCGATACTGTTCCAAACCCTTTGTTCACGACCCCAAGATCATCGACAGGAACCGAAATGACAGTGACTCCAGCGTCTTGTTGCGACGTAACCAGAATCTGCAACTCATTGCCGACGTGAGCAAGGCTCAGCGATTCGACATTCTGCAATCCACTACTCAAAGTGTCGGCGAAACTGTCCAGATAGACCAACTGGCCTTCCGGTGTCAGCGTGAACAATGTAAGCCCATCGTCGCCGCCACCCGCCACGACGAATACGCGCCCGTTGATGTCCACGACTTCAAGGTCCTGCACGGATTCAAAGCGGGTCGTGTGCGAATCCAGAATATGGTCTGTGGCGCTCAGGCTGCCGTCAGCTTTCAATTGAAGCACACTGAGCGAGTCGCTGCCTGCGCCCGCCACGATCACCCAGGGCTTGCCGTAGGCATCGATCGTTTCGACGGCTGTCGGAGTCGAGATTCCAAGGGTTCCCATGGCTGAACTGTTGTCAATCTCGGTCAACTGACCGGAAATGCTGTCGATCCGATAAGTTGAGACTGTATTGCTGGCCGCATCACTTGAGATCAGGAAATGGTCTGTTCCTGCGCGCAGCGTCTGCATCGCGTCTCCAGAGCCAGCAACAAGACCAGCAAGGCTCAGCGTTCCATCTGGATTAACAAGATATGTCCCGATTTGACCCGTTTCTTCATGAGCCATTGCCAGAACATCCATGGGTCCGATCGACACTTGAACAATCGCCGAGATATCTCCTCCTCCTGCCAGAGATCCGGTTTCCGTAAGGCTGTCCAGGGTGCCATCCACGTTCAGGTCATATCCGACCAACCCGACCGCCATATTCACATCCAGTACAAGTTGTTCGGATCCCGCCAGCGTTATCGGTGTGCCACTGCGACCAACGTGAAACGTGATTGTGCCGCTGTAATATTCCGTGTCGACCAGTTGCGGTAACGCGCCCTCGACCAGCCTCCAGACCGCGACGCCGCCACCCGGTCCGGTGACGGTATAAAGATACGTGGTTCCGTTAAACGTTTTTAAAGCCGTATCGCCGATACCTGAATCGAGCGCCGCGCTCCCCGTTGCCACCACACCTTCGAATTGAAGCATCACAGCCACACCTCCATCGCCACCCCTGGCCTTGACCAAAAGATGACCTGATGCACGGACCGAAACAAAAGCGGAATTGTGGTGAAAACGAGAAGTTCGGTTTCAGATTAACTCAATTTTTCACTTTCGATCGCAACAGTAACCAGTGGGAAAGACAGATGAGCCAGCCGTTATCAGCGCGATCTGTCTTCCATTTCGGTGATCGCGGAAACCACATGTGAGGGTAAGATGACCAAAGCACCAGAGTTCAACAACCGTCCGGCGGCTGAACCTTCGGAAACGGACCGCAAGCAACACATTCGCCAGTGGATCGATGGAAAACTTGGCCGCTGGGCAGGGCGCGGCGCGGCCGGCGGGTTGATTTCAACTTTGATGGCCTTGCCCGCGTTATCACAAGCCACAATCGAAGAACTGTATGCTTTCCAGTTCGCGGAAACCATTCCAGGCGTTCGCTCGGTCAAGTTGATGAAGAATGGCGATGTTCTTCTAAAAATGGCCGATGGCCGGACAATGATCGTGGCAGCTGAAAACGTCCAGATCCTGGACAGCGGTGCCATCATGATCGCTGAGAATGCGGTTCAGGAGATTGCCCAGTTCAGCGCCGTGGAAGCAGGTGTTTCCGCGGGTGCGTCCGCAGGCGGCATCAGTGGTGCCGGCGCGGCGTTGGGCGGATTGGGCCTGGCAGGGGCGGCTGCGGCCGCAGGAGGTGGCGGCGGTGGCGGTGAAGACAGCCCCGTCGTATCCGAACCCACCCCGACTTACACAAGCCTCAACCTCGCCGAGCTGCAATCCACAGCACTGAACAACGTCAGCACCAACGCCATCGCTCCCGAAGGGACTGCGACCATCGAAGTCACAATAGGGTCACTGGTGAAAACCGTGACACCCAACCCCGATGGCAGCTGGAGCATCTCTCTGACAGCAGCCGAAGCCAGCGGGCTTCCACAGGGTGTGTCGACGGTGACCATCAGGAACCTGGATGGGTCGGGGGCCGAGCTGTCGACACAATCCGTTCAGTTTGACATCGATACTGTCCCGCCAAGCCTGTCGATCACCGGGTTTTCTGACGGGCCGGTACTCAACCTGGGAGAGCAGGCCACCGATCTGACGGTCACCGGTGTAACTGATGCTGAAGACGGGCAAATCGTAACGGTTTCACTGAACGGGCAAAGCTATTCCGGTACGGTTTCCGGAGGACAGTGGAGCGTAACCGTCCCGGCGGCTGACCTTAGCGCCTTGCCTGACGGCGCAATCGTAAATGTCACCGCAGACGTGACTGACGCGGCTGGAAACCCGGCCGCACAGGCCAGCGGAAGCTTTGATACGGATTTCACCGCGCCAAGTGTTTCTCTGGATCCTGTTGCGGGTGGATCAATTGACCTGATTGATGTGGCTGGTGACTTAACCTTAACGGGTTCCACCACGGCCGAGGACGGGCAAACCATCATCGTCACGTTCGACGGGCAGGTGTACACCGGCACTGCGACAGGCGGAAACTGGACTGTCACGATCCCCAATTCTGACCTCAGCGGTCTGTCCACCGGAACACCTGCTGCAATTGTTGTGGCGGTCGAGGATATCGCAGGCAACCCGGCCGTGCCGATTCTAGTTACTGTACCAGTAGACCTGACCGGCCCCTCAATTTCGATATCTCCGCTTTCCGTCGGCGCAGTTCTCAACGCCGCTGAAGCCGCGGCAAGCTTGGCTATAAGCGGCACAACCGCCAATGTCGAAGATGGCCAGCAAGTCACCGTCACACTGGATGGTCAAACATATACCTCGACAGTGACGGGCGGAACATGGACTGTAACTGTCCCAGCCGGTGATCTCGCATCTTTGGCCAACGGAGGCAGCTTTCAGATCACCGCAGATGTCAGCGACGCAAACGGGCTGGCAGCCCCTCAGGCTGATGTGACACTTTCGAAAGACGTCACAGGACCGACCCTCAGCATCGACACGTTCTCGACCGGCGCATTCATGAATGCTGCCGAACAAGCGGTGGACCTGACAATATCGGGCGCAACGTCGGCCGAAGATGGCCAAGTCGTGACCGTCACTTTGAGCGGTCAAATTTACACTGCTACAGCCACCGGAGGGTCTTGGAGCACAGTTGTCCCCGCTGCCGACCTTGCGGCCCTCTCTGATGCTGCCACCGTGGCGGTAACGGCGGATGTCTCCGACGCCGCAGGAAATCCGGCGTCACAGGCCAGCAACAGTTTCACGACCGATTTCACACCCCCTACCCTGGGAATAACCAGTATTTCTGACGGCACTGTCATGAATGCTGCTGAGCAAGGTACCGACCTGATTGTCTCGGGAACCTCTGACGCCCAGGATGGAACGGTCATTACTGTGGAGATCGCGCGCGCAGACGGAACTGTAGATGTGAGCGGTACAGCAACTGTAACCGGTGGTTTCTGGACCTACACCGCAACAGTTGCCGAACTTTCAGGCCTCCAGGACGCAAGTACCTATAATGTCACGGCTTCTGTTTCAGACACTGCTGGGAATGGCAACCAAATCTCGACGAGTTTCACAACCGATTTTACAGCACCAGCAATCACGATCGACAGTTTGCCGGTTGGCTCCGTATTGGATGTAATGGAACAAGCTACAGACCTGACAATTTCAGGCACGACGACCTCGGAAGATGGTCAAATAGTCTCTGTCACGTTTGGCGGGCAAACCTATACAGGTGTTGCATCGGGTGGAACCTGGGCGATAACTGTGCCAGCCAGCGACCTGGGTGCGCTTTCCGATGGAACAAACTACACCGTCACCGCAACAGTTGACGATATCGCTGGCAACAGCGCAGTAGCGGCAAGCAGTTCGGTAACAACGGACTTTCGGCCAGTTCTGATGCTGGACGATGTCGGCGTGAACAACGCAGTGGCCCTTGCTGATGCCAAGGCGTCAGGCATTACTGTCAGCGGTTCCTCTGCCGGGCTTTCAAACGGCCAGATTGTAGATGTTTTGCTGAACGGCAGTTCCGTCGGCAGCGCGACAGTAACCGCGGACGGATCCTGGACACTGGCTGTTGCGTCGTCAGATTTCACCGCCATAGAAGCTGGGGATGCCCTGACTATATCAGCCCAGGCAACCGTTGCAGGGGGACCAGATCCCTTACCTGTATCGGATCAGGCGGTTGCTCATGAACCAGCTGCCTACGTGGTCTCAGAGGTCGGGCGCAGTGGATCAACCGTTACATTTGCCATTTATGCTGATGCTAATCGTGACATCTCTGGTGGCTTGGCTTTTACAGCGGAGCTTGAGTTTGACTCATCTGTCGCCACTTTCGACATCGGATCAGACACGGAACACAGCGCGTTTGATTTGTTCCTGGCAAACCCAGGCACAGGTGACATCATCAACTTCGCTGGCGCGGCGACTGTTTTTTCCGATTTGTCTCAGCCTCTTGTCACCTTCACGATGACAGTACAGGACGCTGCTCAGCCCATTGAGTTAACGATCAAAACACCTGAAGGTGGACCTGTTGCAGTTCAGTTTGGCACCAATGGCAATGACATCCTAACCGCGGCAAACACGGATACAATCATTCGTGGCGGTGGTGGCGATGACAGCATTGACATCACCGAAGCCGGGCGTGACGTCGTTGTCTTTGAAGCCGACCCGAACAACAATGGCGTAGACAGCATAACCGGTTTCACAATTGGGCCCGCAGCAGATGTAACCGACGCTCTGATGTTCAGCGGACTGAATGTCGCTACGCTCCGAGGTGATGGCACGGGTTTTGAGCTTCTTACTGTCGGTGACACATTGGGCACAGACACTGGATTTGTAGGCCTCGATACCGTTCTTGCAGACCTCAATGCCGTTACACTCGAAACGGCTGTAGAGAGCCTTGCCGGAGCAATTGCAGGTGACGCGCTCTATGTGATGGCAACGGACGGAACGGACAGTGTCCTGATCAAAGTTGATTTCGTGACACCTGGCGATGCCAACGTCGAGACCCTCGCCACTTTCCATGGACTCGCCGATCTCAGCGGCTTGACAGCCGACAACATCATACACACCGACCCAACCGGTGCGACGGCCTGAGCCAGCTCAGGAACAAATTGGCGTTCATCAGAAACACGAGGCAGTTATGGCACAGAATGGCTTAACCCCGGTCACACGAGTACGACATGGTCATCGGTTCTGGAAACGTTACACGTCGTTCGAATTCGCGCGCGATATGGTCGACTGCCCGGTGGCTGAGGCAGAGATCCTACAGGCAGCGGCCAATTTTCCGATCGCGTTCCGGAAATCCAAACGGGGATTTTACCCCGTGGCAATCTTATCGATGACACCAGACAAACCGACGCCATACGTGTCAGCAAAAGGGGAATGGCGCGCAAGCTATGTTCCCTCGGCACTACGGTGTGTGCCCTTTCAATCCCGACCACCTGAGCTTCAGGACAAAACCGGAGAGGGGGAGTTTGACTTGCTTGTCAACGAAAGCCTGGAGCTGGTTACCGACAACCCTGACGATGAGCCATTCTTTGACCGAACCGGAGCGCTGGGGGCTGAACTGCGAAATGTCCAGGCGTTCTTTCGCACTCTTACAGCATCACTGGAGAACACATATCAGTTGTGCCGTACGATAGGCGATATGGGGCTTTTTTCCCCACTCGCCTGCGCACAAATGGACGAATGCCTCGATGGTTACTTTGGTGTCAAGCTGGGTGCCTTGCGGCAAGTTCCTTCAGCGCATCTGTCATTGCTCGCCATGAACGGAGGCCTGCGCCTCATACATGCCCACCAAGTTTCCTTGACTCATTGCGCGTGGCTCTTGCCAGCTCAAATGCGCGTCGAGCAATTGGAGAAAAAGTCGTCGACCGGCGTTAGGTCGGGTGCTTCAGAATTTATGGAGGCGCTGGCAGCCGCCCAACGAAAGGAAAGCTTGCTCGACCATCGGTGGCAGGAGGGTCAGTATGCCATTTAGTAAGTATTCGCAGTATTTTGTCGCGCTCAGTCTGCTTCTGGCTTCGGTTTCCGCCTGCACGCGTCCACCCGATTTGACGCCTGTGACGATGTCCTTCGCAGCCCAAACAGCCGGTGCTGGGGCAACTAAACCATCAAAAACACTCAGTCACAGCGCCTTCGGGCAGCGGGTAAAAAAGGCGGTTGAGAACAGCCCAAACCTGGCGCAAGTCAAATCCAGAATGGGAATCGCGAAGGCCAAACAAAACGCGGCTGAAGGCGCTTTTCTCCCGGAGATTTCGCTGGGGCTAAACGCGCGATCTGAAAGGATTGCATCAGATATTGCGGATGTATCGCCGTATCTGAGGGTCTCACAATTGGTCTACGACGGCGGGGCGGCTTCAGGGGATCTGACCGCTGCGCGGGCACGTGTCTTGGAAAGCAGAGGCGATCAGATTCAAACGGCCTCATCCACTGCGCTCGCAGCTATCGAGACCTATGTACTTGTCCTCGATCAACGAAAGATTCAAAGCATCGCAGCACAGAATGTTTTGACCCATGAAGAGCTTGTTCGCCAGATAACCGACCGAACAGAAAACGGCGTCGGTTCAAGTGCCGACGTCCTGGCAGCCCGGTCACGCATGTCCGATGCGCGCACAAAGCTGGCTGATGCGTATGCGCGCACAGACCGCGCCGAAGCGCGATTCCGCGAAGTATTTGGGGATGAACCTGGCACTCTTTCTGCACCAGTTCCGGCACCTGGGCTGGAAAGAAGTGACATGCAGATCATAATGAACAGTCCTCAGGTTCGGCGGTCCGATGCAAGCCTTCTGGCCGCCAAGGCGGAATGGTCCGCAGCGCAAGCGCGCCGCAGCCCTGATGTCAGGGTCGCCGCATTCGCAAACCAGGATAACAATCGTGACGCGAATTTTGGAGTGGATCTTTCTTTCAATTACGAGTTGGACAGCACCGGCCAACGCCGCGCCGCAATAGCAGCGGCGGAATCGTTGGTCAAAGAGACAGAGTTTGCGCGCGAGCAGCTTATCCGAGAAATTACGCGAGAGTTGGGTTTTATCCGTTCGGATCAAAAAGCGGGTGCCGATCGGTTACGCGAAGCCCGGATTGCCGTAGAGGCTAACGCGGAAAGTGTCGCTGCATCCCGTGAACAATTTTCAATCGGCCGCCGTAGCCTCATTGAAATTCTGGATGCTCAGCGCGACTACGTAAATGCTCAGGAACGTTTGATCCTTGCGGAACAGAGCTACTTTCTAACCAATTATGCAGCCCTAAGCCTGACCGGAGACATACTCGACCTGCTTGGGGTTTCATTGGGCGACTGGGGCACTACACAATGAACGCATCCCACCCTGCCACCGATGCCTCGTTACTTACACCGTTTGAAGCCTGTCTGTTGAATATCTCGTCGGCACTTGAACGGCCATTGAGTCTCGCGGCGCTGCACGCGGCGCAAACTGGCGCAGATGGGGATTTGACAGTACGGGACATTCTCGCCCTCGCGCCAAAGGCGGGCATGCAGGCGGGGTATGGGGCAATGCGCCTTTCCGACTTGGATGACAATCTGACACCCACCCTGTTGCTGTTGGCAAAGGGTAAAGCCGTTGTCTTTCACGGACGGACGCAAGCTGGCGCCTTTTTGGTCTTCGACCCAGAGCTTGGCGAAGGTATCGGTGAAGTTTCCGAAGACAGGCTGGCAGCCTGTCATACCGGTTACGCAATCCTGTTCCGTCGCCATCACGACGGCGAAACATTGGACGGGCCCGATTCACACGGCGGTCACTGGTTCTGGAACGCCCTGTCCGCCAGCCGGTGGTCATACGTTCAAGTCGCACTCGCTGCGGCGTTGGCAAACCTCCTTGGTTTGTCTACGTCCGTTTTCATCATGGTGGTCTATGACCGGGTATTGCCCAACGAAGCAACAGAGTCTCTGATCGCTTTGACCCTGGGTGTGGCGTTGGCACTGTGTTTTGACTTTGCCCTCAAGTTGCTGCGGGCGGGATTTATCGACAAGGCCGGGCAGAAAGCCGACTTGTTGATGGGCCGGCGCATTTTCGACCAGTTGCTGAACATCCAGATGAAATCGCGCACTGGGTCTACCGGTGCCATGACCAGCACCATTCGCGAGTTTGAAACTCTGCGAGAATTCTTTACATCCGCGACGCTGGTGGCCGTTGTTGACCTGCCTTTCATTGGGTTGTTCATCCTGGTGATCTATCTGGTTGGGGGACAACTGGCTTTGATCCCTGCACTGGCCGTACCGGTGGTGCTCCTGACAGGTTTGGCGGTGCAGCCAGTTTTATCAAGGATGGCGGAACGAAGCTTGTCCGATGGACAGTCCAAGCAATCAGTTCTGGTTGAGGCTGTCTCGGGACTTGAAACCATTAAAACAACGGCAGCAGGCAGAAAAATGCGCGCACGATGGGAACAGGCCATCGAACAGCAGTCAGCGCATGGTGCACGAAGCCGAACCGTCACGCAATTTGCCCTGAACCTGACCGGATTCACCCAACAGGCCGCACAAGTGCTTGTCGTATTTCTTGGTGTTTTTCTGATCACAAACGGGCAAGCCAGCATGGGTGCGCTGGTGGCTTCGGTAATGTTGACCGGCCGGGCTCTGGCCCCTCTGGGTCAACTGGCACAGACTTTGACCCGCATAAATCAGGCCAGGTGCGCCTATCGCAACCTCAACGCGCTAATGCATGCAGAAAGCGAACGCCCGGAGGGGCGCACATGGCTGACCCGCTCTGATTTCAAAGGGGCAATTGCCTTCAATAACGTGCATTTCTCGTATTCTGACCAAAGCGAAGATACCCTGCATGGTGTCTCATTCACAATCAAGCCTGGCGAGAAAGTCGCAATTCTCGGTCAAATCGGGTGCGGGAAAAGCACGATTGCGCGCCTGCTATTGGGGCTTTACACGCCGCGAGTGGGCTCGGTCATGATTGATGGATTAGACATACGTCAGATCGACCCGGGTGACTTGCGACGCAATATCGGATCCGTTCTGCAGGATGTCTGGCTTTTTTCGGGGTCTGTCAGGGACAATATCGCAAGTGGCGCAGTCCGGCCCAGAGATTGCGACATCGTCGAAGCCGGCCGTATTGCCGGTGTCGAAGAATTCGTGAACAGCCATCCTTCGGGCTATGACCTTCAACTCGCTGAACGCGGTGAGGGGCTTTCCGGTGGGCAACGGCAGGCAATCGCCCTGGCACGGGCACTTGTCGGGCGACCTCCGGTTTTACTTTTTGATGAGCCAACCAGTGCGATGGACGTCAAAACCGAAGCCCAACTGGTTCAACGCCTGAGTGCGTCAACCTCCGGGTCAACCTTGGTCATTGTAACGCACAGAACCAGTCTGCTGGAGCTTGTGGACAGGGTTATCGTTCTGGAAAACGGAAAAATCGCTGTTGATGGACCCAAGAGCCTGCTGACGCAGCACATGCGCCAGAAAGGGAGGCACCTGAATGTCGCAGCATCCTGATCTGGCGAAGTTGGCGCGCGAAATGCAGGGGCGGTCCCCCGTTCGTGGTTCATTGCTCTTGCTGTTGATCCTGTCGTGTATTGCCTCGGCCGGGTTGTGGGCGCATTTGACCGAATTGGATGACGTAACGAGGGTCGATGGGCGGATCGTGCCTTCGGGAGACATACAGGTGATCGACGCCGCCGAGCCTGGCGTGCTGCGGTCGCTTCATGTGCGCGAAGGCCAGTTGGTCGACAAAGGGGCATTGTTGATGGAATTGGACGCCACACAAATCGACAGCCAACTTAGCCAGGAACAACAGCGCGCTTTCGGGCTGCAAGCCCGTGCACAACGACTGCAGGCAGAAATAGATGGTACGCAATTGAATTTCGGTGCTCAGCTGATCGAAGGTGCGCCCAGTGTCGTGCGTTCGGAAACTGCTCTGTATCAGGGTCGGCAAGCAGAGCTGGCGGCAGAAATCGCCATCTTAGAACGACAACGTGAGCAAAAGCAGCGAGAACACGAAGAAGGTCTCGTGGATCAGGTAACAGCAGACGAAACCTTAAAAGTGCTTGGTGAAGAGCGTGCGATCATAGCTCCGCTTGTTGAGCGGCAAATGGAACCGGCAACGACATTGCTGGCGTTACGGCGCAGCGAAGCCGAGTGGCGCGGCCGCAAAGTCCGTGCCGAAGCCGTGACCAGCAGGTTGCAAACCGGTTTAAATGAAATAGATGATCGGATTCAAGCTGCTCACAGCCGATTTCGAAGTGCAGCGCTTACTGAATTGGCCATTGCAACTGCGGAACTGGCGGCCTTGCAACCCGCCTTGCCTGCCCTACGCGACCGCGCTGCACGAGCGCAGGTTCGCTCTCCGGTTCGCGGGATCGTCAACCGCATCCACCGAACCACCATTGGAGGTTTGGCGCGGAGTGGCGAAGATCTTGTCGAGATTGTTCCCCTGGACGACACACTATTGGTCGAAGCTTACGTAAAGCCCGAAGATATTGCATTCTTGCGTGCTGGACAGCCCGTAAAGGTAAAGATCACGGCTTATGATTTTGCGCGATACGGGGCGCTGGATGGTGAAATCGTACGGATTGGCGCCGATACCGTCACACGATCAGAGCGGAACGATGAAGAGGTGTTCGTTGTGGAAATCCGCACGAGCAACACCATGCTCGATGGAAATGGTGTCGCAGTGGAAATCATACCCGGCATGATCGCAGAGGTTGACATTTTGTCAGGTCGAAAATCCGTATTGGAGTATCTACTGGAACCTGTCGTGAAGATAAAAGATCAAGCTTTGCGTGAGTGAGCGCAAAGACCAAAATATTCGTTCTTGCGACGCTTACTGTGTTTTCTATCTACACTGCCTGACGCAGAGGGGATCGAAAGAAATTCTGGTTCACACTCTGGCCAACAGAGCGTCGCTATTTCCAGTCGACATCCCCTAAAAAAATATACCCAGCACCGTAAATCGTTTTGATCAGGCGCGGATTCTTCGGGTCTTCACCAAGTTTCGTACGCAACCTGGAGATTCTGACATCCATAGCACGATCAAAGCTGTCGCCCGCTGCACCGCCCAAGGATTCCTGCATCTGCCCCCTGCTGATCAGCCGCTTGGGGCTTTCCAGAAACAAACGCAGAACCTCGCCTTCTGCATGGCTGAAAGGTGTTTCAGCCCCTGACCCGTCTTCCAGAACATACCGATCAAAATGCGCAATCCAGCCGTTGAATTCCGCCCTGTCCGATTGTGATGTCCGACCGCGCGGCGCGCGCAACCTGGCCCGTACCCGGGCTACGACCTCGGTAGGGTCAAACGGCTTGGTAATATAGTCATCTGCGCCAAGCTCCAGTCCTGTCACACGGTCCTGAACCTGCGCCCGGCCAGAAATTATGATCACTGCTGCACCCTGTTCTAGCGCCAAGCGATGAACAAGCGCCAGCCCATCGGTATCTGGTAAGGAAAGGTCCACAAGGCAGACATCAGGGGTTACTCGATTAAGGGATGCTTCAAACTCTCTGGCACGCGAAAAACTCTGCGTTCTGAAACCGGCATCCTCCAGCGCATCCGTCAGAATGCGCCGAATTTCGGGTTCGTCGTCGAGAATGGTCACCATTGGTTGCGACATCAGGCGGCCTCGGCTTGGATGAGAGCGGACAATTGGGCCTGTGAGAACGGTTTACGCAAAACAGGTGCCAAAGCAAGGGCCCGTTGATGCAGCGGATCTGAATTTGGCAGAGATGTCATAAGGATAAGCGGCAACCCCGGTTTCAACTGTTCAAGGATATCCAAGCCTGTACCGTGTCCTTCCAAACGGATATCGGACAAGACCAGCGAAATGTCCTTCACACTTGATATCAAGGCCAGTGCTTCATCAACTGAATTTGCTTCAATGACAGTAAAGCCCAAATCCACCAGCATGTCCCGAAACTGCCCGCGCAGGTCTTCGCTGTCTTCAACCAACAGTACCAATCCGTCCTGCGCCGGAGGAGCGGGCCGAAAAGGCAAACGCATGACAACTGAGGCCCCAGATGGCGTATTTCTTAGATTCAGATCGCCACCAGCAAGCTTGACCGTATCATAAACCATCGGCAGCCCCAGACCCGAACCGTCGCTCCCTTTTGTTGTGAAAAACGGGTTCAGCGCCTTTTCAAGCGCCTCGGGTGAAAACCCCGGCCCAGTGTCGGAAACCGTGACTTCGATCCAGATCTCACCAATGGCATGTGCACTGATTGTGATCTGGCCCGTGCTCCCGCAGGCATCCCTGGCATTCAGAACCAAATTCAAAAGCGCATCCTGAACCATACCCGGATCAAGCATCAATGTCTGTTTTGGCAAGGTGTTTACGACGGACAGGCCCACACCGCGAGGCAGCGAGGGCGTCGCCAGGATCCTCAGGTCTTCCAACAATCCCCCGATGTCAGTGGCCTGCGGTTGCGGCGTTCGGTTTCCAGTCATGTCGGCGATCCGGTTCAACAGCTGCCCGCCCCGGCGCGCCGTTTGTTGAGTTGCGGCCACAAGTTCCTGCGCGCCATCCGGCAAATCCATCTTGTCGAGGCGGGACTGCATCCCAAGGATGATAGTGAGCAGATTGGAGAAGTCATGGGCAAGCCCGCTGGTCATCTGGGCTGCCATCGCCCGGCGGCGGGTTTGTTGTAATGCAACGCGTGCCTGTGTCTCTTCGGTGATGTCCACCGACATCACGTACACACCCCCTGCCCCATCTGGCGTAAACGAAACCCGAATACGGCGGGAATCCTGATCTTCTGTGAACTCGAAAACCGACGGCTCTCCGCTATAGGCCTTAAGCAAATGGGCCTGAACCCGTTCAAAGGCGGCCGCACCCAGCGCTTCAGAAATGTGAAGCCCCAGAATATCGGACGGACGCCCGGGCATGACGGCGCTCAGGCGGCGGTTCGAGTAATCGTAACGGCCGTCGCTGTCCAAATGTGCGATATGAGCCGGCATCATCTCGGTCACCATACGAGTACGCGCTTCGATTTCGGTCAGTTCCCGCTTGGCCTCTTCCAGCGCCGCGATCGTGGCCGCAAGTTTGCGGTTGGTTGCGGACAGTTCTTCCGCGTGGCTCAGCAACTGTTCCGACAGTTCCTCTGACCGCGCCCGCAACAGGTTTTCCGCCCGCCGCGTGCCGGTGATATCCGTGTAGACCGCGACCCACCCGCCTTGGGGCAGCGGCGCGCCTTCAATTGAAACAACCTGCCCATTGGGGCGTACACGCTCCATGTAGTGGGGCTCAAACGCCAAGGCTTGCTGGACACGTAAATTGACCATTTCCTCGACACTTTCATCGTCGCCATACTCACCGCGGCTGGCAAGAAAGTGGATCGTGTCGCGAAACAGAGCGCCCCTTTGAACCAGCTCATCCGGCAAACCGAACATTTCCTGGAAGCGGCGATTGCTGAGCACCAGTTGCAACTTGTTGTCATAAATGGAAAGCGCCTGACCGATCAGGTTCAGCCCAGCGGTCGTCATCGCCTTGATACGCTTTTCCGTTATGTCCAACTTCGTTTTCTCCACGGCTCATGCCTAGCATCAGAAATCATGCACGGGTAGTGGAATTGAGGGGAGGCGTTTCGGACTCTGCCTTCGTTCAAGTGCTTTTGCCAATCCGCGAATGCGCAAAGAGAAATACGTCGACACACCTGCCCGTGACCGAGTGCCCGGTATAGTTAGAACAGATGAACGTTGACAAAAAACCGCGTTCTAAGATGTGTATCTGGGGCGGGATTTTGCACCCTCAGATGTGATCGAATGCAAGGACAATGTGTGGTCCATATTTCTCATCCGGTGGCGCAACATCTGTCGGCTTAACCGTGCGAGGTCCGTTGCAAAATCTGGATTCTCCGCGACGTTCTCGAATTCGCCCTTACCTTGGTGGTCGAACAGGATCGGGGGCAGGTCGGCAGCGAACTCGACCAGTGTGAACCGTTCATCCCGCAATATTCCCAAACACGAGTCGCTGTTACCGGTCCCCAAGTCTTGCTGCCACAGCGTCGGGTTTTCAGGTTCTGAAAAATCAAGTTCACTGAAAGAATAGTCGCGCCAATCGTCTGGGATATTACCGCGCAACAATGGCAGCAAGGACCGACCATCCATAGCGTTCGGAGCAGCCTGTCCAATCCAGTCCAGTATGGTCGGAGTGACATCCACGGACTCGGTTGGAACGGTGATCTTGCTTCCAGCTACAGCTTCGTTCCCGGGCAAACGGATCATCAGCGGTGTGTGATACGCTGCGTCGTAGACCGTCATTTTGCCCCAGCTGTGTCGATCCCCCAGCATTTCACCATGATCGGCGGTGATAACCAGCAATGTATCGTCGTATTGCCCGCTGTCCTTCAGGTACTGGACAACACGACCGATGTGGTGATCAACCTCGGTCGCCAGGCCCAGATATATAGCACGCAAGGTGCGAATGTTTTCGTCCGTAGGTTCAACGTCATCGAAACCATGAACAAACTTTTTCGCGCTAAAGGTATCCAGCTTTGGTCCGAAGAACGGGTGCAGTGCTTTTTCTGCTGCTGCGCTCGGCAAGCAGTGCGGCAGAGGGATATCCGCCGGGTCATACATGTCATTGTACGGGGCCGGTGCGACCAAGGGCGGATGCGGGCGGATATAGGTCAAATGGGCGAACCAACCGTTTCCACGATGCGGCGCGATCCCATCAAGAAAGGCATCTGTCAGAAAAGCTGTATCGCTGTCTTCCGCCCGATACAGCGCGGGATCATTCAGCCGCGGGTGTCCACCGTCGGGCGAAACGGGCTTGTAGACATCCCAGTACTTTTCGAACTGGTACCCCTTTTTCATCAGATGCGCTTGCCAAGGATATGATTCTTCAAGGCGCATTTCGACAACTTCAACAAACCCAGTCATCGACTGTTCGTAAGACTTGAGGTCAGGGTCATTGGGATCATGGACGCGCGGGTCGGCGGAGGTATCTGTGTACCCAAACAACATTGGCAAGTAACCAGCTTTGCGCATCTCCGTGGCGATGTTTGGGGTATCGTGCCGTAACGGCGTTCCGTTTCTTACCGACCGATGATTCATCGCATATTGGCCGGTCAGAATCGATGCGCGCGAGGGACCACAGGGATTGGTGACCGAAAAATGTCGGGTAAAGGTCACGGCCTCATCCATAAAAGCCCGCAAATTCGGAAGGTTCACATGGTCTGCCAAGGCCCCGGACAGGCAATCCGCTCTAAGTTGGTCGATGATGACAAACAAGACGTTCTTGGTCTGATGCATACCGACTTCTCCGATTCCGCGCCGTAATAACCAACGCGGAATGTGTATTGCTTCCCGCCACAGCGCAACCAATTTGTCGGTCAGGCAAAGACGTGCTATCCCGACAAAGTTGTTGTGCGACAACCTCTGGCATGCACCTGTTCTGCATAGCTCCAATGCGACGGTCGGCGTGACGTCAAGGCCATCCAGCGCGGCAAAAAGAAGTCCAATGGCACAAAGCCATTGCGGTCATTGAATGTTTCAATTCACATGACCTCATGACGCAACCTTCGATTATCTCAGAACACGATTCCAGCGGTACTCGTGTACGCATATCCGGAGAGCTGCTCACGCAATCGCTTCAAACCGTTGAACAAGGTTTTGCCTCTGTCCGCCCAACCGGAGACAGGCTTGTTCTCGATCTGTCCGAGGTCGAAGCTCTGGATACCGGCGGTGCCTGGCTGATCGCGGACCTTGGCAAACGCTTCACGTCGCAAGGTGCAACACTTGAATTTCAAGGGGTGAAACCGGCACATGCCACTCTGATAGATACTGTAACCCGCAGCATACCCGACGAACCCGGTGAACTTGATAAACCGCGAAGTCTGTTGGATTTGATCGCACAGATGGGTCACATCACCGTAGGTGCCTGGCGGGATACGCTTTCCATCCTCGAATTTCTGGGTCTGACACTGCATCGGCTGTTTCGTACCATTGTCATGCCATGGCGACTGCGCAAGGCAGCGCTGGTCACACACATGGAAGAGACCGGGTTCAAAGCACTGCCAATCGTGGCCCTTATGGGATTTCTGATCGGTGTCGTACTAGCATTTCAGGGGGCGACCCAACTGAAGCAATTTGGAGCTGAGATATTCGTGGTCGAGCTGATCTCGATCTCGGTTCTGCGTGAATTGGGCATATTGCTGACGGCTATAATCGTTGCCGGGCGCTCGGGTTCAGCATTCACCGCATCTATCGGCTCGATGAAAGTGCAGGAAGAAATCGACGCAATGCGAACGCTGGGTCTGGACCCGATCGAAGTTCTGGTCATTCCGCGCGTTTTGGCCTTGTTGATCATGCTACCCATATTGGGTTTTGTCGCCGATATGGCAGGCCTGTTTGGCGGCGCCTTGATGAGCTGGATCGACCTGGGTGTAAGCCCCGGAATGTTTCTTACCCGTTTGAAGGAAAACACCGACGTCTGGCAATTGGCAGTCGGTCTTATCAAAGCTCCGTTCTTTGCGCTCGTTATTGGCGTTATTGCCTGCTGGCAGGCAATGCAGGTCAAAGGGTCCGCCCAAAGTGTCGGTCAACGTACGACAGCATCAGTTGTTCAATCCATTTTCATGGTGATCGCAATCGATGCTTTGTTTTCGATCTTCTTCTCAGAGATCGGAATATGACATGAACAATGACACACAACAGGCATCGTTGGCCGCGACCACAGACCGCGAGGCGGTCATTCGTGTGCACGGGCTCCGAACTCAGTTCGGTACGCAAGTGGTACATGAAGGCCTAAATCTTGACGTCTGGCGGGGAGAGGTTCTGGGAATCGTCGGCGGGTCGGGCACCGGTAAATCCGTATTACTCAGAACTATCGTAGGGCTGAACAAACCCGCCGCCGGAGAAATCGAAGTTCTGGGCGTCGATGTTCTGAATGGTCCGGAAGATGATCGTCGCAGAATCGAACGCCACTGGGGCGTTGCCTTTCAGGACGGGGCACTGTTTTCGTCGCTGACCGTGCTCCAAAATGTGATGGCTCCGTTGCGGGAACACACAGGTCTCAGCGAAAAACTGATGGAGTCTCTGGGTGCATTGAAGATCAGCCTTGTGGGCCTGCCACAGCTGAGTTGCGGTAAGTTTCCCTCGGAATTATCGGGCGGTATGCGCAAACGCGCCGCGCTGGCCCGGGCGCTGGCCCTTGACCCTGAGATCGTTTTTCTGGACGAACCGACCGCAGGATTGGACCCTATCGGCGCAGCGGCATATGATGAACTGATCGGCGAGTTACAGCAGGCACTTGGGTTGACAGTTTTTATGGTCACCCATGATCTGGACAGCCTTTACGCCATCTGTGACCGCGTTGCAGTGCTTGCAGAAAAGCGCGTGTTGGTTGAAGGTCCGATTGAGGACATGACCAAGGTCGACCATCCTTGGGTACAGGAATACTTCACAGGCCCCCGCGCCCGCGCGGCGCAGCAGAAGGGGCAAAACAGGTAAAGGCAATGGAAACCCGGGCGAACTATATCCTCATTGGCGCGTTTACCCTTGCGGGGTTGCTGGGCGCATTCGGCTTTTTCCTGTGGCTCGCCAAGTTTGAGATCACGCGCCAATACGCTTACTACGATGTTCTTTTCGACAATGTCGCGGGTCTGTCGGCGGCAGGCGGCGTAAACTTCAACGGCCTGCCCGTCGGGCAGGTTGTTTCCTTGCAGCTGGACGAAAATGATCCGTCAAAGGTTCGGGTGCGGATTGAAGTGGACGCAGACATTCCGATAACCGATGAGACAATCGCACAGCTTCAGTCCCTTGGCGTAACCGGTGTCGGCTATGTTGAACTGACCGGTGGATCGGCTAACGCTGAACGATTGCCACAAAAGAGCATTATCAAGAGCAAACGCAGCGCAATTCAATCCCTGTTCGAAGGCGCGCCAAAAGCTCTGGATGAAGCCGTGACGCTTTTGGAAAACCTGAACAAAGTCGTCGATGATAAAAACCGGGAAGCTGTGAGCGGTATTCTGGACAATCTTGCTTCGGCTACAGGTAAACTGGACAAGACACTGACAAGTTTTGAATCCGTCGCAAATGACATCGGCAGCGCTGCGCAGGATATTGGCGCGTTTTCAAAGCGGCTGGACCCTCTGATCGAAACCGCTCAAACAACGCTCAAGACCGGCTCTGAAACACTGGAAGCTGTCAAAACGGCATCCGAGTCCGCCAAGACAGCGCTGGATGAAGCTAATACAACCATTCAGACGGCGGACCGCATTTTGCAGCAGGACGTGAAGCCTTTCATCGAACGAGGCTCGCAACTGGCTGAACGATTGACCGTTTTGTCTGATGAAGGCAGCGTTACCCTTGGAATTGTGAACGAAACCGTGATGAACGCCAACACGACGCTTGGCTCGATTACTACGGCGATGGAGTCCGCCAAGGGGGCGCTGGCTTCGGCAGAATCCGCTTTTGACTCTGCAAATCGTGTCATGGAGGAAGACGTGGCACCTGTTGCGGAAGATGTCCGGAAGGCGGCCAATCAGGTGACCGAAACCGTCGCGGGCATAACGGAAAAGATCGACCAGATCTCGGACAACGTCCTGAGCGCGTCAAATTCCGCGTCCGAATTGCTGGGAACCATCGACGACATTGTTCAGAGCAACCGCCGACAAGTGTCAGACTTCCTGCGGGTCGGGTTGCCTCAGTTTGTTCGTTTCATCGAAGAATCCCAGCGTCTTGTTATCAGTCTGGATCGCCTCGTAGACAAAGTTGAACGCGATCCGGCACGTTTCCTTCTGGGCACCCAAGCATCGGAGTTCCGTCAATGATCAAGCCTGCACTTGCAATGTTGATGGTCGCGTTGTTTGGCGGCTGCGCTGGTCTGGGCACGTTGCAACAAGCGGCGAAACCGAATGATTTGTATCTGCTGACCCCAAAAAGCACGTTTTCCTCGGCGCTGCCCAGGATTGAAAAGCAGATCGTCGTTCAGGAACCCACGGCAACTGCCGCAGTAAACACGGACCAGATTGCCATTCAGCCCACCTCGTTGCAGGTTCAATATTTGCCCCGCGCCCGCTGGGTGGATCGCGCGCCCTTGATCGTTCAAACCTTGTTGGTTGAAAGCTTTGAGAACTCGGGCAAAGTCGCAGCTGTTGGACGCTCAACCGTTGGCCTGCGGGCCGATTATGTAATAGCCCCGGACCTTCGAGAGTTTCAGGGGGTCGTGATCGAAAATACCGAGAACGGAGCCAATATTCGCGTCGAAGTTCGTATTAACATCAAGGTGATCGACGAATACGAAGATAAAATCGTTGCATCCAGCTCGTTCCAGGAAAACGTCGTGGCGGCAAGCGATCAGACGCCGGATCTGATCAACGCGTTTGACCTGGCGTTGGGGCGCGCGATGAGAGACTCTGTTGAATGGAGCATTCGCAAGATCAATACCCACGTGGCAAACAACCCGCGATCCATTCCCAGATAACGAAAGTTGCATAAGACGGCGGAAAAAGCGGGCAACTACGGCCGCGCTTTCACATGACCAATCATCGCGCTACCCAATGTGGTTTTCAGAATTGTGCGGCCGAAGCTCGGTTCCAATCATCTGCAAATTCTTCGGGAATGTCGTCCTTTAACAAGGCACCGTCCTCCAGATAAATATAAAGCTCGGCATAGGTACGCTCATGCTCGTCCGCGGTTCGGCGCAGGATATCACGGGGATGTAACTCGGACGCTTTTTCCTTGCCCATCGCGCCCAAAAGCTCGCGGAAACTTTCCAGTGTGGCATCGTGATAGCGATGAACACGGCGGCGTTTCTGCGGCACGTTCACAGCGCGCCCGCGGATGGGATCTTGTGTAGCCACCCCTGACGGACAACGGTTTGTGTTGCAATGCAATGCCTGGATGCAACCCACCGCAAACATCATCGCGCGCGCCGAGTTGCACATGTCGGCACCAAGCGCCAACTTCTCGACCATGTCATAACCGGTCGCCACTTTTCCGGAACAGATGATCCGGATCTTGTCACGCACTCCGACACCGCGCAAACAGTTGCTGACAAAGATCAAGGCTTCGTTCAGGGGCATACCCAACCGGTTGGTGAATTCCACCGGGGCTGCGCCCGTGCCCCCTTCTGCCCCGTCAATTGTGATGAAATCCGGCAAGATACCCGTTTCAAGCATTGCTTTACAGATCGCCATGAATTCGGACGGCCTGCCGATGCACAGCTTGAACCCGACAGGTTTGCCGCCTGACATTTCTCGCAGGTGCTGGACAAAATGCATCAAACCTGTGGGCCCATCGAAGGCACTGTGGGTGGGCGGAGAAATCACATCCTGATGTTCGGGCACTCCCCGTATCTCGGCAATCTCGGCATCGACTTTGGCAGCAGGCAGAACACCGCCATGGGCGGGCTTTGCACCTTGAGACAGCTTGATCTCAATAGCCTTGACCACGTCCCTTCCTGCCTTTTCGGCAAACTTGTCCTTGTCAAATCCACCAGCAGGGGTCCGGCACCCGAAGTAACCCGTCCCGATTTGCCAGATGATGTCCCCGCCTTCGGCCAGATGATGCGGTGACAGCCCACCCTCTCCGGTGTTATGCGCGAACCCCCCATCCTTGGCTCCTCCGTTCAGCGCGCGGATGGCATTGGCGCTGAGCGCGCCAAAGCTCATGGCAGACACATTAAGGCGTGAGGCGCTGTAGGGTTGCGTACATTGCGGACCCCCCAGCACTATGCGTTCTTCACTTTTGTCTACATGTTTGGGGGCTAGTGAGTGGTTGGCGCGATGATACCCGGTTTCCGTAATGTCGTATTGCGTGCCGAACGCCTGTGTGTCCACCTGCCCCTTGGCCCGAGAATAAACCAGCCCTCGGACAATCCTGTTGAAAGGCCGTCCGCTTTCGTTGGTTTCCACAAAATATTGGCGAATTTCCGGGCTTACAAATTCCAGCATGTACCGGAAATGCCCAAGAACCGGGTAATTGTTCAGGACGTTATGCCTGGTCGTCAGAACATCATAAAGACCGATGATCGCGTACGGCACCAAAATGATCAGAAGCCAAAGCGCAGGCGACCAGAAGAACCCAAGGATCAGAACCACCGGCAGACAGACACAGCTCAGAAAAAAGAAAATTCTGCGTACAATCATGTTCCATACTCCTTGTGTTATTATCGGGCTGATGAGCCATGCTGTCAGAACTCAACGTGAAACAGATTGAAATTTTATTTCAAGTGCCCGCGGAAAAATGTCTGCTGAGGGACGCAAACGTGAAATCATGTTACGAACCTCCCAACTGTTGAACCCGGTGCAACCGGCGGATAAATCACGCTTAACGGACGACAAAGGGCCGATCCTTGGCAAACACACAATCCCACCTCTGGCGTGACCGAAAAAGCGTGATGTTTCTGTCCGTCTTCGCAGGCGGTGCGCTTGGGTCGTTGTTGCGTGAGGCGTTTGCACTAGAGATCCCAGGCCTAAGCTTTCTCACCTCGACTTTTGGCATCAACGTAGTCGCCTGTTTTGTTCTGGGCTCGCTATATTCCGTGCGCCATAAGGTGCACGCGCATGTTCTGCATCTTGGCGCCGTCGGGTTTTGCGGTGGATTGTCGACCTTTTCGTCTTTTGTTGCAGATCTTGAACGAATAGCCGACGGCGGCCTATGGGTAACGTCCCTGGCAATCGGGCTTGAAGTTTCATTTGGCCTTGCTGCCGCGCTGTTTGGTGAAAGACTTGGACGGCATTTTCATTCCGAAAAGACGCCGTCATGAGCGAAGTGTATCTTCATTCCATGTTCGCGTTGGGCGGAGGTCTGGGGGCTGTGATGCGCCATTGGCTGGCGCTGAAGATTCGGCACGACTTGCCACTAGCAACCTTGCTCGTAAATGTGTTGGGTAGCTTGCTGCTGGGGATCTGGGTTGGGTTTTTAGGAGGTCCAGTAGACATTCCAGAGGACCAAAAACGCCTTGTTTTCGGGTTTTGCGGTGGTTTTACAACATTCTCCAGCTTTGCCTACCAATCGCTCGAACTTCACCGCGAGCGCACATTGCTTTTGGCAGCAGGCAATATTCTGATCAGCCTTGCTCTGTGCTGGTTTTCTTTCTGGCTTGGCCTGTTGCTAACGCGTTGAAGCGTAAAAAGCTGGGCAACAAGTTTGAACGCTGACCTGCTTTTCTTTCCGGCCAATGTTGGGTCCCAAGCCACGCCAATAGTTCGACAAATAAAGAGTTTGAAAAGACTTATCTCAGTAAGCTGAACTGCATCGAGTGTTCTGGTGTGTGAGCAATGGCCTGTATCCCTGATCCGGATATGGGCCATTTCTTTCTTGGATCAGACCCCATACCGGGCAAGAAACATGTCCACGGCTTGTGTCGCTACTTCAGCGATTTCTTCATTGCTGAATGAATTCTGAATTCCAAATGCAGCCCGGGTCCAGATCCGTACTTTGCAAAGCTCGGAAAACTGCTCAGCCGCTATTTGGACATTTTCAACTGCTAACTCACCTTTAGCCACGGCTTTTTCAAGGTATTCTGCCATTTGACGCTGGCCGTTTTGCGGCCCCGCTTCGTAAAATGCGCGGCCAAGTTCCGGAAACCGGTCTCGTTCGGCAACACAAATGCGGAAAACCTGCTGCGCGAAATCTGAAACCAGAAACGCCGTCAACTGTGTGGCCGCGATCATCAAAACTTCTCGTGCGGGTTTGGTCTCGTCGATCATCGCGACGACCCGTTCGGCCATAAGACAGCATTCCGTTTGTGCAACTTCCATGAACAAAAGGCGCTTGTCCGGAAAATAGCTGTACAAGGTTGCTTTTGACACTCCAGCCGCGCGGGCAATGTCATCCACGCTTGCGCCCTCGAATCCGTCCGCCATGAAAACCTCTCGGGCCCCGCGCAAAACCTGATCAAACTTTCGGCCTGTGCGCAGGATGGTGGCGGTCTGGGTCATGTCATCTCCTCGATCAATACCTGTCACAGTTTATAAACCGTTCGGTTCAGGTACAAGGATTCTCGTATTCCCTTTAACTCTGACCTCGCCCAATTTGGGGTGTTGAGCTCTTGCGACGGTTCTAAACCGTGCTAGGACTTGGCCCATGGCCGATATCTTTTTGCGTACACTTCCCTTTTTTGCAATCATCGGCCTTGGCTTTTGGGCTGGGCGCACACGGTTCTTTACGGCCGAAGCAACCGCATACCTGACCAAGTTCGTCTTCTTCTTCGCGCTGTCGGCAATGCTTTTTCGATTTGCGGCGACCCTACCCTTTGCAGAGATTTTCAACGCAAGACTGATCTTCGGTTATCTCATTGGAACCGCTGCTGTTTATGGCATAGCAACTTGCGTTGCGTGGATACGCGGCCTGGACGTGCCTACTTCGGCGGTTGAGGCACAATGCGCTGCTATTGGGAACGTTGGCTTTCTTGGCCTGCCGATGCTCGCGCTGCTGTTCACCGAAGCCGCTATTGGTCCGGTCATGCTGGTCCTGACCGTAGATCTGGTGGTATTCTCGTCTCTGATCGTGATCCTGATCAACGGTGGTCGCGACGGAAGGCTGACCCCAGCCACATTCAAACTGATTGGAATGGGTCTGCTCAAGAACCCGATGATTGTCTCGATCTCTGCCGGGCTCGTCTGGTCATCCCTGCAAATCCCGGTTCCCGATCCGCTGAACAACTTTCTGACCATCCTCGGTGGTGCCGCAACCCCCGGAGCGCTTTTTGCAATCGGTGCGTCCCTTGCTGGCAAATCCGCGGAAAGATTTCAGATCGCAGCCTGGTTGAGTTTCTGCAAACTAGTGCTCCACCCGCTTTTCGTAGCAATCGCCCTGATCTGGCTGATCCCGATCGAAACATTCCCGGCAAGCGTTGCAATTGCAGCAGCAGCTCTGCCCGTAGCAGGAAATGTCTATATGCTGGCCGCGCATTACGGCATTGCCCCACAGCGCGCCTCGGCTGCTATTTTACTGTCGACGCTCGTCAGCATTGTCACCATACCACTTGTTATTGCGGCTCTAGGTACCCCCTGACCTTCACCCTTTCAAAAATACTCACTCCAAAGGCACTCGGACTTTACGCCGGGTCCGTGGATCGTTAGCCATGTTGCGACTCTAGAATAAGGACGATGCCTAATGGAAACCCTTTCGGAAAATGCCTGTTTCGGCGGAGTGCAAGGCGTGTATCGCCATGCTTCGTCGACATGCCAATGCGACATGACGTTTGGCCTTTTTCTTCCGGCCGAGGCGAAAGATGGCCCGGTTCCGATCTTGTGGTATCTGTCTGGTCTGACCTGCACCCATGAAAACGCGATGACAAAAGCCGGCGCACAAGCTTGGGCTGCGGAACAAGGCATTGCAGTGGTATTTCCCGACACTTCGCCACGCGGTAAAAGTGTCGCGGATCATGACGACTACGATTTGGGTCAGGGCGCTGGGTTCTACGTGAACGCCACGCAGGAGCCCTGGGCACCGCATTTCCGGATGTGGGACTACATTGCCGACGAATTGCCTACCCTGCTGTTCGAAAGCTTTGCCATCGATAGCGAACGTCAGGCCATTACGGGTCATTCCATGGGCGGGCATGGTGCATTGACGATGGCCATGAACCTTCCAGGACGGTACCGCTCGGTTTCGGCCTTCGCACCCATCGCGAACCCGACGGGCGCTGACTGGGGGCGCAAACAGCTGGGCGCGTATCTGGGGGATGATGAATCCCTTTGGGCCAAACACGATGCTTCCCTGTTGATGAAAGAAACCGGTTTCGACGGCCCCATCCTGATCGATACGGGCACCAATGATCAGTTCATGGACCTGCTGCGCCCAGAAGCGCTTGCCCAAGCCATCGCTGAGCGTCGCCAGCAAGCAACCTTCCGCCTCCAGCCGGGGTATGACCATTCGTATTTCTTCGTATCTACCTTCATGGAAGATCACATCGTTTTCCACGCCGAAGCGCTGTACGGAGACTGAGATATGAGCAAATACGACTATGATCTGGTCATCATCGGGTCCGGGCCTTCGGGGCGTTCTGCGGCCATTCAGGCTGGCAAGCTCAAGCGACGGGTTCTGGTGATTGACCGAAAAGACCGTTTTGGTGGGGTGTCCGTTCACACCGGAACTATCCCATCCAAGACATTGCGCGAAACGGTTCTGAACCTGTCGGGCTGGCGCGAGCGCAGCTTTTATGGCCGTTCCTATCGGGTCAAGGACCAGATCCGCGCCGAAGATCTGAAAGCCCGCCTGCACATGACCCTCGATCACGAGGTCGATGTGTTGGAACATCAGTTCAACCGGAACCACGTCGATACTCTGGACGGTTTAGCCAAGTTCGTCGGGCCACATGAAGTGGAAGTCGCCACCGATGCCGGAGAGACCACACGTGTAACGGCCGCCAAGTTTTTGATTGCGACAGGAACCAAGACCTACCGCCCCGATTATGTTCCGTTTAACGGCAAGACCGTGGTCGATGGCGACGAGTTTCTGGAAATGGCGGAAATCCCGCGTTCACTGGTTGTTATCGGTGCCGGGGTCATTGGGGTCGAATACGCCACGATGTTCTCGGCACTGGACGTTCGGGTGACGCTGATCGAGCCGCGGGATACGTTTCTGGACTTCATCGATAGCCGCTTGATTCATGATTTCACCCATCAGATCCGCGAAAACGGTGTTGATCTGAGGTTGGGATCGGCTGTCGAAAAGATTGAAGATGCGGGCGAGCATGTGGAAGTGACCCTTGAAAACGGGCGCCACGTGCGGGCGGAAATGCTGCTGTTTGCAGCCGGGCGCATGGGCGCAACATCGAAACTCAATCTGGATTCAGTTGGACTGGAAACCGATCACCGCAATCGGATCAAGGTAGACCGCAAGACATATCAGACCGCGGTTCCGCATATCTATGCGACCGGGGATGTGATCGGTCACCCTTCGCTGGCCTCGACTTCATTACAGCAAGGGCGTGTGGCTGCCTGCCATGCGCTCGAGACACCTACACTGCCGGAAAGCCCGTGGTACCCCTATGGCATCTACTCGGTTCCCGAAATTTCCACCTGCGGCATGTCCGAGGAAGAACTTCAGGAGCGTGGCATTCCCTATGAGGTTGGCGTGGCCCGATTCCGCGAAACCTCGCGCGGGCATATCATGGGTCTGGAACACGGTATGCTGAAGATGCTGTTTTCGCTTAAAACCCGCCGTGTCTTGGGCGTGCAGATTGTGGGCGAAGGTGCGACCGAACTGATCCACATCGCTCAGGCGGTGCTGAACCTGAAGGGCACTGTCGATTACTTCGTTCAAAACACGTTCAACTATCCAACTCTGGCCGAGGCTTACAAGATCGCCGGGCTGGATGCTTTCAACCGGATGCCGATCCCGGACGAATTCAAGGTGCGGAAGAAACCTGCTCAACCAGAGAAAAAAGAGGCCAAAAAGGCGTGACAACGCTGTATGTCGATGGCGATGCCTGCCCTGTAAAGGCCGAGGCCGAACGGGTTGCAACACGACACAAGGTGCCTATGGCACTGGTGTCGAATGGCGGTCTTCGACCGTCAGCAAACCCGCTTGTACAGGTCATCGTGGTTTCGGAAGGTGCTGATGAAGCGGACAAATGGATTGCAGAACGCTGCGGCGCAGGGGATGTAGTTGTGACCTCCGATATCCCTCTGGCCGCAAAATGCGTCGAAGCGGGTGCCCGAGTTTTGCGCCCCAACGGCGAGGCCTTTACGGCAGCCAACATTGGCCAGCAATTGGCGATACGTGATTTGATGGCTGACCTGCGGGCCGCCAATCCATTGGGGGCCGGAGGCGGCGGCCGACCGTTCAGCAAAGCAGATCGTTCGAGGTTTCTGGATGCGTTAGAGCGGGAACTTCGCGCAGCGACCCGAGGGTAAGTGCAGTCACCGGCAAGCTAAAATGCCAGACGGTAACCAGAAACCCCCGTTTACAAGCCCGCCGAAAGAACGCAGGCTGCGAAAGACTTCTGATCAGGCTATTCGCAAACGGAGACCGAATTATGAAAGTACAGGGTGCCCATTACCGGTCGATTTGGTGGGACAAATCGGCAGGTGAGGTTCGGATTATCGACCAGCGTTGGCTGCCCCATGACTTTCGGGTGGTTGCCCTGAAAACGCTGGATGAATTTGCGACAGCGATCCGCGACATGTGGGTCAGGGGTGCGCCACTGATTGGTGCAACAGCCGCGTTTGGAATTGCCGAACAGATGTCCCGTGACAGCTCTAACGCTTCGTTCGACGCCGCGTATGACGTATTGCACGCGACCCGCCCAACGGCAATAAACCTGCGATGGGCCTTGGACAGATGCCGCGACTCGCTGATGCCACTTGCCCCAAGTGATCGTGCTGAACGGGCCTGGGCACTCGCACAGGAGGTTGCAGACGAAGATGTTGAGATCAATGCCTCGATAGGTCGCCATGGGCTGCAACTGATCAAAGAAATTGCAGCCCGAAAGCCCGCAGGTGAACCGGTCCGGCTATTGACGCATTGCAACGCCGGTTGGCTGGCGACGGTGGATTGGGGAACGGCGACAAGCCCGATGTATCACGCGCATGACGCGGGCATTCCGCTTCATGTCTGGGTGGATGAGACCCGGCCACGAAATCAGGGGGCGCTGACATCCTGGGAACTTGGCGAACACGGCGTTCCCCATCGTTACATCGTGGACAATGCAGGCGGTCACCTGATGCAACATGGTTTGGTTGACGCCGTCATCACCGGTACAGACCGGACCACGGCACAAGGCGACGTCTGCAATAAAATCGGCACCTACCTGAAAGCCTTGGCGGCGCGGGACAACGGGGTTCCGTTTTATGTCGCCCTGCCCTCGCCCACGATTGACTGGACGGTTCGGGATGGAGTGTCGGAAATCCCGATCGAAGAACGCGATACAAAAGAAGTGACCCATGTCATGGGCGTGGATGGACAGGGGGATATTGCCGATGTTCGCGTCACCCCGAACGGGACGGAAGGTGGCAATCCTGCCTTTGATGTCACACCCAACCGGCTGGTGACGGGGCTTATCACCGAACGCGGCGTCTGTGCCGCCTCGGCCGAAGGCCTTGCCGGATTGTTTCCGGACCGAGTCGGCTAGATTAACACCCCACACGGCATTAACGCTGGCGCGCGCACGTAGATCGAGCGCGAAACGTTACCTCAGGCGGGGACTGCCAGACGGTTCTCTCGGATCGGTAGATGAACGATTGCGCTGAAGGCCCCAATTGCCACACCGATCCACCAGACCAGGGCATAGTCACCATACTGGTCATACATGCGCCCACCCAGCCAGACGCCCAGGAAGCTGCCAACCTGATGGCTGAAGAAGATTATGCCATAGAGTGTTCCCATGTAACGCAAACCATAGAGGTGCGCGACAAGACCCGACGTGAGCGGAACGGTGGCCAACCAAAGCGACCCCATCACCAGCGAGAATGTAATGACGGACAGCGGCGTTATCGGGAAAATGATGAACAACGCCGCAGCAAGCGTTCGACCGGCATAAACCGAGGCCAGCAGATATTTCTTGGGAAAATGATTACCCGCCCAACCTGCCACAAGGGTCCCGGCGATATTGGCCAAACCAATCAGTGAAATCGATACCGCGCCAAGTGCGGACGTGGATGTGATGCCGATGGAATGCAGCACGCTGCCGGCTTGGATCGGTCCGCACATCTCGGTCACGAATGCGGGGAAGTGGGCCGTGATAAATCCAAGTTGGTAACCGCAGCTAAAAAACCCAATAAATATTAAAGCGTAAGAAGGATCTCGGAACGCCTTCCCCAGAATTTCTCCCATGCTTTCTTGCAACTCTGCCTTTGAAGCTGATTGAGGCGCCCGCATGAAAGGCAAGGTCAATACAAGCGCAAGAATCGCAGCGGCAAACACGACGAAGACTTGTTGCCAGGGCAGGAATGACAGCAACCACTCAGCCGTCGGCGCGCCCAGAACCTGCCCAAAGCTGCCCGCGGCGGTAACGATGGCCAGCGACATGGACCGGTTTTCATCAGAGGACGCGCGACCGACCACAGCCAAAACCACGCCGAACCCGGTTCCGGCAATGCCAAACCCCACCAGCCACGCATAGACTTGGTGTTCAAGAGGTGTGACGGACCAGGCTGAAAGCACCATACCGGCAGCGTAGGTCAAAGCGCCAAGGATAATGGCCTTTCGGTCCCCTACTTTCTCAGCGATAGCTGCAAAGATCGGTTGACCGATGCCCCAAGCCAGATTCTGGATTGCAATCGCCAATGAGAAATCCGTGCGCAGCCAGCCAAATTCACTGGCGATCGGAATCTGAAACACGCCGAAAGACGCGCGCACGGCAAAGCTGACCGTGATGATGATGCATCCAACGATCAGGATCGGGTTCAACATGCGGGTGGATTGCGGCATAGAGACCTCGGGTAGCTTGGTCCGACGGACCGTACTGGATTTACGGGTTGCGTCAATTCAACAGATTTGAGGTCACGGATAAGCAAATTTGATACGTCAGGGAAAAGGCTTCTTTTCAACGGGCTGGGTCATGGGTAAGGCTCTGGGTCATGACGGATCTGATTTCGCACTACGAAGCCCGCGTCGAGGATGGAACTCTGACGCGTGACGACGCTCAAGAAGCCGTGTTGCCCCAGTTTGAGCGCATCCGTGCGGCACTGGCCGAGCCGGTTAAACGAGGGTTTTTCCGCAAGGCTCCGCCTTCGCCTAAAGGCCTGTACCTGTGGGGTGGCGTCGGACGTGGTAAATCGATGCTGATGGACATGTTCGTCGACACGCTGGGTGAAATCCCCGCACGGCGCGTTCACTTTCATGCCTTCATGCAGGAAATCCATGCCGGAATGCACAAGGCCCGGAAAGAGAACGTCGAAGATGCTCTGGCACCCGTGGCAAAGGAGGTGGTGAAATCCGTCCGCCTGCTGGCCTTCGACGAGATGCAGATCACTGACATTACGGATGCGATGATCGTCGGCCGTTTGTTTGACCTGCTGCACGAAGGTGGCGTTGTTGTCGTGACCACGTCGAACAGGCATCCGGACGCGCTGTATAAGGATGGGTTGAACCGGCAATTGTTCCTGCCTTTTATTGCCCATATCAAAGACCAGTTGCAAGTATGGGAACTGGTATCGCCCACGGATTACCGTCAGAACAGATTAGAGGGGGCTCCGGTCTATTTTACACCCATCGGACCAGAAGCGCGGCAGAAATTACGGGATGTCTGGAACGATCTTGCAGGCGGACCTGCCGATCCGTTGATATTACAGGTCAAAGGCCGCGCTGTCGAACTGCCCGCATTTCGCAACGGGGTTGCACGGGCTTCGTTTTATGACCTGTGTGGCCGGATGCTGGGACCGGCGGACTATCTGGCTATCGCAGAAGCAATTAAAGTGTTGGTGCTTGAGGATATCCCCCGTTTATCGAGAAATAACTTCAATGAAGCCAAGCGCTTTGTCATCCTGATAGATGCGCTCTACGAGGCAAAAGTTCGGTTGATCTGCTCGGCTGCGGCGGAACCCGAGATGTTGTATGTCGAAGGAGAAGGCACCTTTGAGTTTGAGCGTACTGCATCGCGCCTGCGGGAAATGCAGGACCAGAACTGGGGGAAGTAGGGGCTCTGCCCCCGTCGCGCTGCGCGCGCCTCCCCCGGAGTATTTGCGAAAAGATGAAGCTTAACCGTTTTCGCGCAGGATGTTTCCGGCAAGATAAAGGGAGCCGCAGATCAGGACACGCGCCTGTGGGTCTTGATCCGTGATTGCCTTCAACGCATCCGAAACGCTTGCAGCGACCAAAGAGGGCAAGCCAACTTTGGCGGCGGCGGCGGCGGTTTCATCGGCGCTGAGCGTGGCCGCCTCGCCCGGTATGGTGACGGCAGTCAGACTTGCAACCTGTCTGGACAGTGGCGCGAGATACCCAGTCACGTCTTTCGTGTTGAGCATACCGCAGATTAAATGCGTGGGACGTTGCGGCATTTTCGCCAGCACATCGGCCAGCGCGATACCTGCGGCCGCGTTATGCCCTCCATCCAGCCACAGTTCGACCTGGGGGGCTTGCTCGGTCAGCGGGCCGGTTTTGAGACGTTGCATACGCGCGGGCCAATTGGCATTGGACACGGCAGCCTCGTAGGCAGTGTCACCCATTGAAAGATGACGCAGAACCGCCAAGGCAGCACCGGCATTCTGGAACTGATGTGCACCCAGCAGGTTGGGGAGCGGCAGATCACGCAACCCGGTTTCGTCCTGATAGATCAAGCGCCCGTTTTCTTCATGAACGTGCCAATGCTGGCCATGTACAAGTAGCGGTGCGCCCAACCGGGCGGCTGTGTACTCGATCACCTCCAGTGCCTCGTCTTCCTGCGGGCCGACGATGCATGGCACACCGGGTTTGATAATGCCCGCCTTTTCGGCGGCAATCTTTCCCAGGGTGTCGCCCAGATACTGTTCATGATCGATTGAAACAGGCGTAATGACTGTCACCGCCGGTTCATCAATCACATTTGTTGCATCCAGCCGTCCGCCCAAACCGACCTCGAGCAGAGTGTAATCCGCTTTGCAGCGAGAGAAGGCCAGCAAGGCAGCGCAGGTTGTGATCTCGAAATACGTGATGTTTTCGCCGCCGTTCGCCGCGTAGCACTCATCCAGAACCGCGGTCAGGCCGGGTTCCGAAATCAGTTCGCCCGCCAACCGGATACGTTCGTGAAATCGCGCTAGATGGGGCGAAGTGTAGGCATGAACGGAACGCCCTGCCCCTTCCAAGCCCGCCCGGATCATTGCCTGGGTCGAGCCTTTGCCATTGGTCCCGGCAATATGGATAACCGGTGGCAGCTTGAGCTGCGGATTGTCCAAGGCGGCCAGCAATCGCCAGACGCGATCCAAGGTCAAATCAATGATCTTGGGGTGTAGCGCCATCATCCGGTCGAGGATGGCGTCAGATGTCTTGGTGTTCATTTTTTCCCGGTCTCTTCGGCCTGCGCGACCTTGGCCGTTTCATCCGGTGCCGGTGCTGGCAGGTCACCTTTGATCGCCGGCGGTTGGTTCATCAGCATCCGGGTGATGGTGATCAGTTCGTCACGCATCTCGGTACGTTTGGTGACACGGTCCAGCATCCCGTGATCCAGCAGGTACTCGGCCCGCTGGAAGCCGTCGGGCAGCTTTTCGCGAATCGTCTGCTCGATAACTCGGGGACCGGCAAAGCAGATCAGCGCGTTCGGTTCAGAGATGTGGACATCGCCCAACATCGCATATGACGCCGTCACACCACCGGTGGTGGGATGGGTCAGCACAACGATATAGGGCAGATTTGCTTCTTTCAGCATTTCGACGGCCACGGTTGTGCGCGGCATTTGCATCAGGCTGAGAATGCCTTCCTGCATCCGCGCTCCACCCGCTGCCGAGAACAGGATCAGTGGGCGCTTTAGCTTAACCGCTTCTTGAGCGGCCGCGATGATCGCGTTGCCCACATACATGCCCATTGATCCGCCCATGAAGGAGAAATCCTGCGCTGCTGCAACGATTGGCGTGCGTCCGATTTCGCCTTTGGCAACCAGCATCGCCTCTTTTTCGCCGGTCTTTTTCTGCGCCGCTCGCATACGCTCGGGGTATTTCTTCTGGTCGCGGAAATGCAAGGGATCTTCTTTTGGCGCTGGCACTGCAACCTCAGTGAAAATACCGCCGTCGAACAGGTGATTGAACCGCTCGCGTGGGGTAATCGCCATGTGATGGTCACATTGGGTACAGACGTTCTGATTTTCCGCTAGTTCACGATGAAACAGCATCGTTCCGCACTCGTCACATTTCTGCCAGAGGTTTTCGGGCACTTCGCGGCGAGAGAAGATCGAGTTGATCCGGGGGCGGACGTAGTTTGTGATCCAGTTCATGTCGGAACCTTGGCTTGTGCGGTGTTGACGTCAAATAAGACGCCACGGGAAGAAATGCAATCAACGCCTGATCGCAAGCCGCGCCGCCAGCCAGCATACGAACATCACCGCCAAATCCACCAACAGCCAAGGACGAAGCTGTTCGGCGTCAGATGCATCGAACGGAAGCGAGAAAAGCGCCAGCCCGCTCAGATTATCCGGCAAGGAAACGAACAATAATGCGATGATGTTATTGAAGAAATGCAATGCGATAGCTGGCCCCAATGTACCTGATCGCGCTGTGAGATCGGATGCAAGCATCCCAAATATTAATGCCCACAGCACAAACAGAATTGCATTTTCTCCTGCCAGTTCCGGTGTGTAATGGCCAGCGGCAAACAAAACAGACGGTATCCCCATCCAAATGACGGGCGATTGAAACCTGGCGGCAAGGGCTTGCTGAATGTACCCTCGAAACAGAACTTCTTCGGCGCTGGTCTGAATCAGGACAACCAATACCGAAACCGGAAGCAACAAGAGCCATGTTGAAAATGGCAGATTCTTTGACAGAGCTCCCCCCAAACCGTAGGGCGGTAGCAAGACACCGACAGCGCCCAAGATAAGCAGGGCTTTCAGCACTTTCAGAAATTGGGCCGCAACCAGACCCCGCTGGCCGAAAATTGATCCCAAGGATCGGTGCTGCAGCTGACGCGCGGCCACTGCCACGCCAAGAATGATGAACCCGAAACTGGCCAGCAACAAAAGCAGCGCCAAAGGTGTGCTGCCTTGCAAAAGTTCCTGAGCCCACTTCGCTGAGCCCAACCCCGCAACCACGGTGAAAAACACCAGGTTCAAAACACTGACCAAAACGGCGATCAATGCCAGCCCCAGCAATAGACGCCAGAGTTCGGGTTTGGCGCGGGCTGTTTCGACCAAACGCGCATGAGCTGAATACGCACTAGGCATTCTTACCAATACCTTCCTGCGCCGTTTCATCTGTCACGGGCGGAAACATGTCTTCGGCGTTCTGGGCCACGCTGATTCTGTTCGAAAGCGTCGTCAGATACCCTGCAACTGTCTGCAGCAACTGCAAAGCGACCGAAGCATCGCTTTCAACAACGGCACGCAGCTCTTCCGCGCCAATACGCAAAAAGCTGCTATCTTCCGTCGCGACCAGATCCAGCTGCCTTGGTTCCCCTGTAATGATGGACAGGTCTCCGATAAGCCGACCGGGTTCTATGATCGAGATTGTACGTTTCGTTCCATCCTCGTTGGACCAATCCAGTTTGGCCTGTCCTGAAATGCACAAATAGGCCGCATCCGGCGCCTGACCGCGGGAAAAGATGACTTGCCCGGCGCTGGCTTCGTACCATTGCGCCGAAAACGCCAGCAGCCTCTGGTTTCTGCCATCCAGGCCTGAAAACAACTGCGTTGCTGACAGGATCTCGAGTTTCCGGCTCAGATCGTCCGACGTGCTGTCCTCATGCGCTGGTCTGCTTCGCGAGACGCCGTCGATCCGTCCATCCTTGATTTCCACAAACAAGTCATAGGCTTCGGGATGTGCAAAATGATCCTCCATGAATATCATGATGGAATCGGGCAGCAGTTCCCGCAGTTTCAGGCGCGTGCGCAACCGGCTTTCCGAGTCGTGGCTGGCTAGTGCCTTGTCCAGGATCAGGATGTCGGGGCGTTTGATGCCTGCGCGCGAAAAAGCGGCACGCTCCTGAAACACGGTTGGAAGGTTGTTGCCGCCCAGCCCGGACGGAAGGTCATAAATAATGGCCGCTGCCCGACGGCGCAGACCGGCTTCGTTCATGGCCTCTGCAACGATGTCTTCGATATCTTCGGCATGGGCACCCGCCATCAACGATATCCGGCCATAGATCGCGTTCTCCATCACGGTCAAGCGCGGCACATAGATGTCAGGCGCTACAGACATGAACAAACCGTCCATGGCACCACGCAACCGTTCAGCCTGGGTCTTGCGGATAGCAAGAATTTTTTCCTTGTATTCCTCTGGGAAATCCGGGCCGATCTGTTCCGCGGTCAGAAGGAAAGGCACTGTCAGTAGCAAGGCGCGCTCCTGATCGCTCAGCGCGGCATTCCCTTTGGCTTTGCGCCGGTCCTGGATGTCGAGCAGCCGATGATACATGTCCTTTGACATGCCAAGTCGCAGAAACAAAGGATGGTCAGCCCCGTCTCGCCCAAATGTCTTGCCAAGAGTATCCATGACAGCATTCGATATGCTGATCGCGTCATCTGCCAGATCATGGGTGCTGAGCAATTGCACGAACCGCGCGTCTCCGGCCAGAATGTCTGGAGATATGTCTCGCGACGGTGCCGCGAACAACAGGTTGCCCCCAAGCGGGACGGCCGGGTTAAACTGGTTTGGATCGAACCTATAGACATAACGATCCAATCCTTTTTCTTTCAGCCGTTCTGCGATGGTTTCTCTCAGCCTGACTATTTCCTGTGCCAGTACAGGGTGTATTTCTGGATCAAACTGGGAGCGCAGAGTGCGCCGGAACATGAACTCGTCAATCCCCATGGCTTCCACCAGCTGGAACCACCAGTCACGTATTCCATCAATATCGTCCAGACCGGCAAGCCCCGGATCGATCCACTCATCTTCCAGCGAATCCGGTGGGTTACCCGCCCGAACAGACTCGATCTGACGACGGGACGGGGTTCTTATGGCATCTGCCTCGTGCTGCGGATGGGTGCGCAACGGCATCATGAGGTTATCGCCCAAAGTCCCATCAAACAGATAGGGGCGTGAATAGGCATACCCGATCCGGGCCGCGATAACTGATTGGTGCAATTCGTCCAGCTTGTGGCCAGCTATGACCACATCCCCCTGAACAGGCAGAACCTCGCGGGTCAGCAACTGGCCCAACGCACTACGTTCCGACGCATGGGTGGATTGAATTGCCACACGCGCGCCCCGCGGGATGGTCAGATCAATGTCTTCCAGAATGGTTTTGCCATCGCCATCGCGAACGGTCACATTGCGCAATTCGATATCACCGGTCAGATGTGGGATGGTTTCCGGCTCGCCGATGAACAGCTCTTCGGGGATCATGTTGTCCGGGGCAAATCTTTCGGTGACCACCTCCCACCGCAGGGACATGTCCTGTACCTGGTTGTAGTAGGTCAGAAGGTCTTTCCAGGGCCCGCTTAGGTCTTTGTACGCGCCCAACGCGGCAACCAGTGCACCTACTGTCACCTCGCCCGTGATCGCCAGGTATCCGCCCACCGAATAAAACAGGAATGGCGTCATCTGAGTGATCAAATTGTTCAGGAACTTCATAAAGAATTTCTTGTTGTAGATCTTGAACCGGATCTCGAACAAGGTCCCCAGCCTGTGACTGAACTGCGCCAGACGATACCGCCAACCGCCATTCGTGCGCAGGTCACTGATGCCCGCCGCACTTTCCCCGATTTCCGAGCTCAGACGCCGAACCTCCTGAATACGATCCTTGTTCAGCAAGTTGATCTGACGTTGTAGCTTGGGAATTAACCAGGCCTGAAGCGGGATCAGCGCGATGCTTGCCAGACCGAACCAGATGCTTTGCATGAACAGAAAGGTGACGATTGTCATCATCTGACCAAACTGAAACACCGGTTGCGCGATCGCATCCCCCATAAGGCCGCCCATCGGCTCGGCCTCGGATGTGATCATCGAGACCAGCTCTCCTTGGCTGGTGGTAGCAAAATAGGATCTCGGGAACCGCATCGTGCGTTGAATCAGGGTATAGCGAAGACGGCGCAGCATGCGTTCGGACAAGATGCCTTTCATCGTATTGATGCGCATCTTCATCAACCCGCTGGCAATTACAGTAGCCAGAAATGCAAAGCATAATATCATCAGGTACTGAACCTGAGACACTGTGATGCCCCAGATTGTCACCGTATCGCCTGGCGCACCGATGGCATCGTTGATTATTTGTTTAGGCAGCTCCAGCGACGCATACAGAAACGGGAAAGACAGGACCGTTAACAGCAGCAGGACAAGTTGCTGTTTTTTTGAATGCTTCCAAATAAAAGAAAATAATGTGGGCTCCATAGCCTGGCCTTATCGATAGCTGAACTGATGTTTGGCTGTTCAGGGGTAACCCATTTTTAGGAAACAGACGGTAAGCATTGACCCGACGTATTGCAAGAATTGACGGGGTCAGGCTCCTAATCCGGCACCTATCTTTTTTACGCTTAGCCACCAACCGGAAAACGTAGCGCTCAAGTAGTGTTTTTGTGATTGCGGGTTTATTCCTACTCATTTCTTTGACTAAAGAAGGACATTATCGGACGAAGAGACCATGCGCAGGATTCTGGATCGCTATATTCATCGCCGGACGCTCGGCCGCTGGCGCCGGGCCGTGCAGCAGGCGCCAGATTCAGCGCAGGCCGAGTTGCGGATGAAACGCGATCAGGCGCGCAGTCTGCGTGGACAACTGGATCGCCTGATCCAACTGGCGGATGCGCGCTTGCTCCGCCCGAAAATAGGATCAACTCAGTTTCACCGGCCTGTCGGCACCGACTGGAGCTGGCGACCCGACCTGTGGCGCGCGCCGTTGTTGCAATCCGGCATGGCCTCTGTTCCCCGTAAAACGGTAATGGACGATCAGGTCAGCTTATTTCACGACTGCCCGTTGACCGAAATCGCTGTGCGGCAAATCCGCAACCGGGGGGCAAGTGATCTGGCCCCGTTCAGTCTGGAGGTCGAGGTCTTTGGCTTCGAGGGGTCGTTCCTGTCGGTATCAATCGATTTGCCGCGTGAGGTCGCCCGCGACTTGACACGCGAGCATCTGATCCGGTTGGAAACTCTGATTGACTGCGAGAAACCGTCTGGCGCGTTTGCACGTCTCAATGTTCAGCACGGGCCCAACATGGAGCAGGTTTTGCGGCAGCTAGACCCTTCTGAAACCGTGAACGCAGTTGATTTCGACCTGGCTCACCTGCCCCTGAATGAACGTCGGATCGAAAAGATCTGGCTGGATCTTATTTTTGAGAAACCGCAGATGAACCGTATGAGTGTGCGAGACCTTACGTTTTGCCGCTTCCATCGCGCGGACTTGTGAGACGATCAAAGATGACACAACCATCCCTGACTTTCATTCAGTTCGAAAACGGTATTTGGCACGGCCATGTTGAGGCCGAACGGCAACCAGAGTTGGAGGTTCGATATCTGGGCAAAGCTCTGGAGAGTGTTGAGCTTTCACCTACAGACAACGGATGGAATCTGTATGTGCAGGTACCCGTCACAGCCCTGTCCGAAGGCGTGCACAGCTTCGTCATAGTCGACGCAGGCAGTGTCGATAAAATTGGGAGTTTCTCCATAATAGCAGGAGAGCCCGCCGCCGATGATCTCAGGGCGGAAGTGGACCTTTTGCGCGCGGAGCTGGATATGCTGAAACGCGCGTTCCGACGGGTAAGCCGCGGAGACGGCTGAAACGCTTGCGAAATCGGATCATCCATTCGGTTATGCGCACTCTGCGCGGCGCCTTCGGATTGCGCTGCTGGATGATGAAATGAAATCTCGCGAGACAGAAAGAAAAGGACCGCGTTGTACGCGACCCATTGGTTTGGTTATTGGGACGGCCCGTGCGGGGTGAACGCTGACAAGCCTTTGAGGATGTCTATGGCATATGCCAGTTGATAATCCTCTTTCCTCAGCTCAGCGGTTGCTTCGGCCCTTGCACGATCTTCCTCGATCTGGCGGATTTCATCCTCGCTCAGGCTGTCATTGTTCAGACTGCCGCGCAGGTCAGCTTCGGACCGGGTACGCCCGTTGCTCTCTTCTTCTTCTTCTGCAGGTGCAGGGCGAGGCTGTTCAACAATGATGTCCGGGCTGACGCCAAGGGCCTGGATTGATCGTCCTGATGGCGTGTAATAGCGCGATGTGGTCAGGCGCATAGCGCCGTCGCCGCGCAGCGGCATGACCGTCTGCACGGATCCTTTGCCAAAGCTCTTGGTGCCCACAACGATAGCGCGGCGATGATCCTGCAATGCACCGGCCACAATCTCGGATGCCGAGGCCGAGCCGCCATTGATCAGCACCACAATTGGCTTGCCTTCAGCCAGATCCCCGGGGGTGGCGTTGAACCGCTCACCCTCATTCGGGTCGCGGCCGCGCGTGGAAACAATTTCGCCTTCGTTCAGGAACGCGTCCGAGACTTTGATCGCCTGAGTCAAAAGGCCGCCTGGGTTGTTGCGCAGGTCCAGAACAAAACCGTTCACCTTGTCGATGCCACCCGCTTCGGCAATCTGTTCCTGCAATCCTTCCTGCAGGTTCGGGAAGGTCTGGTCGTTGAACGTGGTTACACGCAGCACGACACTGGTGCCTTCGGTCCGTGCGCGCACAGCGGTCAACTTGATTGTATCACGGATAATAGTGACATCGAACGGATCAGGCTCACCCTCGCGTACGACGGTGATGATAATTTCGGATCCGACCGGGCCGCGCATCAGGTCAACCGCTTTGTCCAGCGTCAGGCCCAGAATACTTTCACCGTCCACATGGGTAATGAAATCCCCGGCTTCGATTCCGGCTGCGTCGGCGGGGGTATCGTCAATAGGTGAGACGACTTTGACAAAGCCTTCTTCCTGCGTAACTTCGATACCCAACCCACCAAACTCACCCCGGGTCTGCACGCGCATCTGTTCAGCGTCGTCAGGAGAAAGATAACTCGAATGCGGATCAAGCGAAGTCAACATGCCATCAATGGCCGCCTCGATCAGTTCTTCGGGCTCAACCTCTTCGACATACTGGGCGCGGATACGTTCGAAAATGTCGCCGAACAAATCCAGCTGTTCATAGACGCTTGCCTTGTTCTCGGCCTCCTGCGCCAGCAGGGGTCCTGCAATCTGAGTTGTTGCAAGAATACCTGCCACAGTTCCAGCCAGACCGGCCACCACAAATTTCTTCATACGCGTTTATCCATCCTTGTCGGTCCGAAACCACGATTCCGGGTCCACGGGGCGATTGTCTTCTCTTACCTCTATATAGAGCGTTTCTGAGCGGTCAGTTCCAGTGCCATCACTGCTTGTTGACAAAATTGCGCCGATTTCCGGCATTTCACCGGGCATCAGACCAACTGGTGTGCCCTCTGGGATCACCTGACCGGTCTGGCCATAGACCTCCTGCAAACCGGAAAATACGAACAAAAGACCCGATTGAGGTTCAAGTATTATCAGGTTCCCCAGGTCCAGCAGCGGCCCGCGATAGCGAATTGTCGCAGAGGTTGGCGATGTGACCAAGGCGCGCGGACGTGTCCCCATGATCAGGCCGGGGCGCATGACACCAGCGGCGTCCGTTTCACCGGCCTTGTGCAGCAAGATGCCCTGTACCGGCATTGATATCCGGCCTTTCCTGTCCAAGACGCTGGCATTGCTGTCGAGGATCTCTCCCTCCGAGATCTCGGACAGACCACTGGCAAAACCATCCAGTGTTTCGGTCGATGAGATCAGAATGGCCGTACGTACCGGGTCTTCCACGAAACGGCGGGGCAGATCCGTGCGGTCGGCGATTGCCTCGCTCAGACGGGTGCGGGCCGCCTGAACACCCATCAGACCCTCTGTCAAAGTTTCCGAGGCCTTTTGCTGCAAGACACGCAATGTCTGCACTTCATTCAGGTCCTGCGCCAGTTCCTGCGCGCTGGCGTTCAGGCCGGGGGTGACCTCGGACAGCATAATACCGGCGCGGGCAGCCCCCAACGGGCCGGCGGGATGTAACATCAAAACGGGTGGTTCGGTCGTTTCAATGGTTTGCAGAACACCGAGCAATCGCCGGATTTCTTTTTCGCGCGTCCGCAACTCGGCACTCAGTTGCGCCTCACGGGTAGCCGCTTGGCGCAATCCCACCCGCATCGCACCCAACCCGGCCTCATAGGCATGGATCGTCTCCGTAAGAGCATTGACCCGATCCCGGGCGCCTTCGGCCTCGGACAACGCCATGGACGCCTGTTCGAGCATCTGCGCTGCATCCAAAGCAGCCTTGGAAGCGTCTGGCTGGGCCAGCGCCGGCAAGGCCAAAAACAGACACACTGCCAGAGCAGCCGGTTTCATGACAGCAGGCTTTCCCCGGTCATTTCCGGGGGTTTAGGCAAACCCATCAGTTCAAGCAGGGTCGGGGCGAGATCGGACAAACGTCCTTGGCGCAATTTCGCACCTCCTGGCCCGCCAACCAGCGCTACGGGAACAGGATTGAGCGTATGGGCCGTATGCGGGCCGCCGGTCACAGGATCGACCATGACTTCGCAATTACCATGATCGGCCGTGATAATCATCGCCCCCTTGACCTTTTCAAGAGCCGCAATGACTTGCGCCAACCCCTGATCGACAGCTTCACATGCTTTGATTGCGGCATTCAGATCACCTGTATGACCAACCATATCGGGGTTGGCATAATTTGTAACAATCAGGTCATACCCGCCTTCGATGGCTTCGATAAACTTCGCCGTAACCTCTGCGGATGACATTTCGGGCTGTAGATCGTAGGTCGCCACTTTCGGCGAGCTCGGCATAAAGCGGTCCTCACCTAGTTCGGGCGTCTCCTTACCGCCATTCAAAAAGAACGTAACATGCGGGTACTTCTCGGTTTCCGCCAGTCGAAACTGACGGAGCCCTTGCTTGGCGACCCATTCGCCCAGCGTATTTACAATCGCGCGCTTTGGAAAAACCGTGGTCATGTAAGCATTATGCCCGTCAGAGTACTCGACCATGCCCAGCAGTGCTGAAAGCTTCGGGCGCGGTCCTGTCGCGAACTCGGAAAATCCGGGCTCTCCGATAGCACGCAGGATTTCACGTGCACGGTCAGCGCGGAAGTTCAGGCAAAAGAAACCGTCGCCATCGTGAATACCGTCATATCCCGTCAATACGGTTGGTGTGACAAACTCGTCAGATTCGGACTGGTTATAGGCGTGATCAACCGCGCCATGGGCGCTGCTGGCTGTTCGGCCCTGCCCGTTGACCATTGCACCATATGCTTCACTGACACGCCCCCAGCGATTGTCGCGATCCATGGCAAAGTACCGCCCGCTCACGGTGACGATGCGTACGTTTTCGGGCAGGCGTTCTTCCAGCTCAGCGATGTAAGTCAGAGCAGACCTTGGCGCGACATCACGCCCGTCCGTCACTGCGTGCAGTGCAACCGGGACACCGGCATCCGTTATGGCAGTGGCTGCGGCAAGGATATGGTTCAGATGACCATGCACCCCACCATCCGAGATCAACCCCATCAGATGTGCAGTACCGCCAACGGACTTAACACTGGCGATGAAAGCTTGCAGAGCTTCGTTTTCAAAGAATGTCCCGTCTTCAATGGAAAGGTCGATCTGGCCCAGGTCCATGGCGACCACACGCCCTGCCCCGATATTGGTGTGCCCGACCTCTGAGTTGCCCATCTGCCCGCTAGGCAGACCCACATCGGGGCCGTGGGTGATCAGGGTTGAATGCGGGCACTCAGACATGATCGCGTCAAACGTCGGCGTGTTTGCCAGATAGGGTGCGTTGGCTTTTGTGTCCTCGGACAGGCCCCAACCATCAAGAATACACAGGACTACAGGTTTGGGGGTGGCCATTGATGTACTCCATTTGCTGCTCTTGGGTCACCTTCTATCCTTTGGACTTCGACGGGTGAACCGCCTTTTGCAATGATGTACAATTATAACCAACACAGAGGTGTTAGTCCTTCAGATAGCTTTGGAAAGGGCGCGCCTTGCGATTGCGGTATTTGACTGTCAGATCCAGTGGTGCATCGTTTTCATCATAAACGCCCAGAACAACACCCCTGCCCCGGCTTTTGGTGCGCATTTCAATCAATTGCTGCTCGGACCGGGTCGTGCGCTGTGACGCCCGCCGCGTCCAGGCGAACAGGTGCTCGTACATTTCGGCGATTACACCGGCATGTTCGGCGCTGTCACCCAGATCGTTCAACTCATCGGGGTCGTTTTCCAGATCGAACAGGATTGGCCGGTACCCACCTTCACAATGGATCAGTTTCCATTTCTTACTTGCGACCATGAACATCACCGCATCGCGGACCGACATGTCCAAAACATTTGCGATTGGCGAAGCCGAGTAGTCATATTCGCAGATCACCACATCGCGTGGCAACGCGTCCACCTCCCCATAAAGGATGGGCAGCAGTGAGTGACCTTCCAGAATATGCGTCGCCACTTCCCCACCAGCCGCGTCAACAAAGGTCGGTGCAAGGTCGATGGATTCTACAAGCGCATCGCTGACAGTGCCACGTATCGCATCCGCCTCGGGCGACGGGTCATAAATGATCAACGGCACTCTGGTTGAGGCATCGTGGAAAAAGGTCTTTTCCCCCATCCAGTGATCGCCCAGAAAATCACCGTGGTCTGATGTCAACACGATCATCGTGTTTTCCATCCGCCCGGTTCTCTCCATCCAGTCCAACAGGCGGCCCATCTGATCATCGGCTTGCTTGATCAGCCCCATATAGGCCGGGATAACCGCCTCACGCACATCCTGCCGCGAGAAGGTCTGGCCGATCTTTGTGTCCATGAAGGCTTTGAGCACGGGATGCGCATTCTGACGTTCCGCCTCGGATCGCACCACAGGCAACACATGTTCCGGCCCATACATCGAGGCGTATGGGTCCGGTACGATGTACGGCCAATGCGGCTTGATAAAGCTCAGATGACAGCACCACGGGCCATCATGCGTTTCCATGAACTCGATCCCGCGACCGGTCAGATAGGGTGTTTCACTGTCTTCCTCGGCAATATTCGCGGCTTCGGGTGAATTCTTCAGAAACCAGCCAGACAAAACGTTGCCATCCGCATCCAACCCGGAATTGGCAAAGTCATGCCAGGGATTGTCACTCTCATACCCCTTGGCTTTCAGGAACTTGTTGTATTCCTTTGCCCCGTCGGGGTCGTAAAACCCATCCGGACCTTCGGGCAGCATACCGTCGTCCCGTTCGTACACGTCAAATCCGCATTCGGCGACGCGGGCCCCGATTAGGCTGTCGGGCTCCAAACCCAACCTCGCCATCCCTTCGGCGTCTGCACGCATATGGGTTTTGCCGACCAGCCAGCAATCCATCCCCGCCTTACGCAGGTGATCGCCCATCGTAATCTCGCCGACTTTCAAGGGAATTCCGTTCCACGACGCGCCGTGAGAATGCACATAGCGCCCTGTGTAGGTGGACATGCGGGAGCTGCCGCAGATCGGCGATTGGATATAGGCGCGGTTGAAGCGCACGCCTTTGGCAGCCAGACGATCGATATTTGGCGTATGCAGATGAGGATGACCGTAACAGCTCAGGTAATCCCAGCGCAGCTGGTCGAACATGATGAACAGGATGTTTTTTGCCTTAGCCAAGTTGACGCCCTTCCCCAAAAGTCACGAGGGCCTAGTTAGCCCCTTCTATCCGCACAACGAAGCAAAACCTGCGTCAGGCCTGACGGTCCATTTGTTCCAGCATCTTCTTGGCGCGTTTACATTGCAGCTTGTCGCGCAGTGGGCTGTCGGGGTCGATGTCTTTTTGGCAGACAACGCATTTGTCAGCGCCCGAGATCGCGTTTAGACCACCGCAGCTGCCTTTGATGGTCTTTCCCATCAGCATGACACCCAATGACATGCCCACCATGACGAGAGCGAGAAGAATGAAGGCCAGAATAAAGGTACTCATCTCAGCTCCAACAGTCAGTTCGATCCCAGCGCGTCTTTGAACGCCGCACTGTGGGCAGTGATATAGGCATCTTCGCCGCCTGTCACATCCCGCGAGATGAAATACACGGCAAGTTTATGCTCCTCCGCCAAAGCAAGACCCTTATCCTGACCCAAAGCCAGCATGGCTGTTGCCCAGGCATCGGCCATCATCGCGTTTTCGGCCAGCACGGTAACCGAGGTGGTGCGATGCGTGATCGGGTGGCCTGTTGTCGGATCGATGATATGCGAATAGCGCACACCATCCTGTTCAAAGAAATTCCTGTAATCGCCCGAGCTGGCCATGCCCTTATCATTCAGTGAAACAACCAGTTGGATGGTTTGCGAACCCGTTTCAGGTTTCTCGATGCCAATGAGCCACGCTTCGCCCTCGTCATTCTTACCTTTGGCCACAAGATCGCCGCCAATTTCGACCAGATAGTTTTCGATGCCAGCGGCCTGCAAGGTTTCCGCAACAGCGTCAATTCCATAGCCCTTTGCAATCGCGGACAGGTTAATGCCCACACTGGCGTTTGACTTGGCAAGCGTACCAGCATGTGTATCGAGCTTCAGCAAGCGGCCCTGACCTACACCGCTCAGCGCTGCGTTGATATCGGCATCAGATGGCACCGGGTCCTCGGGTTTGCGTGGGCCAAAACCCCAAAGTTCGATCAAAGGGCCGAGGGTTACGTCGAAAATGCCACCGGATTTCGCGTGCACTTCGTTCGCCGCCGAAAGAACCAGCGCAAATTCGTCGGAAACAGGCATTGGATCTGTGCTGGACGACGCGGAAAAAACGGAAACCTCGGAGTTCGGATCCCAATTGGACATCTTGGCATTCACAGCTGCCAACTTATCACTGACGGCCGCAGCCAGTGCGTCTTCGTCAAGGTCTTCGCCAATTGCGGTGATATTGTAGGTCGTGCCCATTGTTTCACCGGACAGACGGACCACTTCGGGTTCCTTGTCAAAAAGACAGCCTGAAAGAAGGGTGAAAAAGGCCAGTATGGGCAAAAGACGCATTGGGCGTTCTCCGGGACATTCTGTGCCCGGCATATGACAGCGGTCCTTGCCAGAGTCAAATTGGCATTACAGTTTCAGCGGAAGGAAACCCAACAGCAAAAGACCAGTTCCGGCCGGAATACCAAACAACCACGCGCGTTTGCGCCACCCGGGCTGCTGTTGCTTCCATGCCATACGAAAGTTGTGACCGCACACGACAGCCGCAAAGAAGATCAGCGCGGCAACCGGGGGCGTAAGATAGAGTTCATTCAAAGGCTTAAGCTCCCTTTGCTGACCGGCGTTTGGCCAACTCGTGCAATTGTACCCTATACAGGTCGTTTAGCTGCGCTAAGGTGAAAGGGAAAGACTTTGCAAGAACCAAAAGGAGATTGCCCATGGCTCCAACCTCTTACCAGTCGCCGTCGCGCGGTGACAAGGCTGACAAGACAACCTACAGCCAATCAGCGGAATCAAACCTGTCGCATTCGCAGACGACCGTGGCCAAGTTGCTTGAGGGTAAAGGGGATGCGGTGTTTTCGGTGCGGCCTAATGATACCATCCATTCGGTGGTGAACACGCTCAAGGAAAAGCGGATTGGCGCTGTTCTGGTGACAGATCAGAACGGGGCATTGCAAGGGATCTTGTCGGAACGCGACATCGTGCGTCGCATGGCCGATACGCCCGGACAGACCCTGCCACAGTCGGTCGAAGACCTGATGACCAGGGATGTAAAGGCCTGTACGCCCGAGGATACGCTGAATGACGTGCTGAAAACCATGACCGAAGGGCGTTTCCGCCATATGCCGGTTCTGCGTGATGGCAATTTGTGCGGTGTCATCACTATCGGTGACGTGGTGCATTTCCGTCTGAGGGAATTGGAGTATGAAGCGCTTCGCATGAAGCAGATGATCGTAGGATAGTTTCAACCGGTTGAAAAAAACCTGACACTGCCGCCGTTTATTTCAGCGGCAGTTAATCTGCCTGAGGCAAAGGCACCTGTATCGATCGACACAACCCGGTTTCTAATCTGGGGGTGGCTTACAATAGTATGACCGTGAACAACCCATTGCGCGTCGCTGCGTGCAAGCCGTGGAAACATCGGATGACCCCAAAGACAGATCTGGCGATCCTGGGATTGAATGGATTGCCGCGGATCAAGTGCCGCGTGGACAAAGGTGACGTTGCCGCTGGTCCAGGTCAGCGGCAGATTTTCAAGCCAGTCCAGCAAGCTGTCGCCCATCTTGTGCCGCAGACGCTCTGCCAGTTCAGGCAGATGCTTGCCACTGTCCAACTCGTCGGGACATTCGAGACCGAAAGATGCCAAAGTTTCCGCTCCGCCGTTATGAAACCAAAGCCTGGCGTATCGTTCCGGGTCGTTTACAAACTGCAGCAGCATCTCTTCGTGATTGCCAAGCAGGCATTGAACCCGCCCGTCTGACGCCTCACTCAGGTGATGCAAATGCCGTAGTACCTGCGCGCTGTATGCCCCCCGATCGATGTAATCGCCCAGAAAGACCAGCGGGCTTTGATCGTCGAGTCGTGGCAAAACCGCCTGAAGCAAATCAAGACGGCCGTGAATATCACCGACAGCTGTCACCTTTTCCGCGGGTGCCACGTCGCATAGCATCGCATTGGTGCTTTCCTTCGCCGCGGATTGGAACCGCCGTCTGATCCAGTCTTTTATCATGGCATTTGATCCCTACCTGCCCTGCGTAGTGGTCGCAATCAACAACTGTTTGAGTAGGCAAAGTGTTGACCACGAGCCTTAGATTGTCCGATATGGCCCGCAGGATGTTCGCAAGCAGTTGATCTGATGATAGGATCAACGCCTTTCGATCAGCGATGAATTTGCAGTGAGTTCTGAGGGTTTTATGAAACGAGTTTTGATTACAGGTTCTGCCGGGTTCATCGGATTCCATCTGGCCAAATTGCTTCTGGCAGAAGGGTTTCAGGTACATGGCTATGACGGGATTACCGACTATTATGATGTGACCCTGAAACAGCGTCGACATCAGATACTGCTTCAAACCCCGGGATTTACGGCAACTGAAGACCGTTTGGAAAACTTTGACCGTCTTGTGCAGGTCGCTGAGGAGTTTCAGCCCGATGTCATCGTCCATCTGGCCGCGCAGGCAGGCGTGCGGCACAGCCTTGAATATCCTCGCAGCTATATCGAGTCGAACGTTGTGGGCACGTTCAATGTGATGGAAATCGCGCGTCAGCACAAAGTGGAACACCTTTTGATGGCGTCGACCTCATCAATCTACGGTGCAAACGAGGACATGCCGTTCATCGAAACAGAAAAAGCCGACACCCAACTGACGATCTACTCCGCCACCAAAAAGGCGAATGAGGCGATGGGGCATTCCTATGCCCATCTGTGGGATTTGCCGACCACCATGTTTCGGTTTTTTACCGTTTACGGCACTTGGGGGCGCCCCGATCTGGCCTATTTCAAATTCGTCGCTGCGATACTGGATGGCAGACCAATCGACATCTACAATCATGGCGACATGTATCGCGACTTCACGCATGTAGAAGACCTTGTGCGTGGGATCAGGTTGCTGATCGATGTTCCGCCGGTCCGCCCGACCAGCCGCGCGGATATCGAAGATGGTGACAGCTTGTCGCCCGTTGCACCGTACCGCATCGTCAACATTGGCAACGGAGACAAGGTGCGTCTGATGGATTTCATAGAAGCCATCGAAAAGGCTGTTGGCCAGAAAGCGGTCAAAAACTTCATGCCAATGCAGATGGGCGATGTTCATGCCACCTGGGCTGACAATCGGCTGCTGCAGCGGCTGACGAATTATCGCCCGCATACCGACCTGAAGGACGGTATCGCGCAGTTCGTCGCCTGGTATCGGGACTACTACGGAAAATAGGTCGATCTGGCGCCGGAATGAAAAAAAACCGGCGCACACAGCGCCGGTTACTTTAGTTACCCGCCAAAATCGTCGAGCATGATGTCTTCGCGATCCACGCCCAGATCCAGCAGCATGTTGATAACCGACTGGTTCATGATTGGCGGCCCACACATGTAGTATTCACAATCCTCGGGTGCCGGGTGGTTCTTGAGGTATTCGTCGAACAGAACGTTGTGGATGAAGCCGGTATAGCCTTTCCACTCATCCTCGGGCTGGGCATCCGACAGAGCGACATGCCATTCAAAATTGTCGAACTCTTCCGCCAGTTGGTCGAAATCCTCGACAAAGAACATCTCTTTCTTGGACCGCGCACCGTACCAGAAACTGATCTTGCGGTCGCGGTTCTCAAGGCGTTTGAGCTGGTCAAAGATGTGGCTGCGCATCGGTGCCATACCGGCGCCACCACCGATGAAGACCATTTCCTTCTTGGTTTCACGTGCGAAAAACTCGCCAAATGGACCCGAGATTGTGACTTTGTCGCCCGGCTTCAGGTTAAAGATGTAGGACGACATCTGTCCCGCCGGAATTCCTTCTGAGCCCGGAGGCGGTGAAGCAACCCGGACGTTAAGCATGATCATGCCCTTTTCATCCGGATAGTTGGCCATCGAATAGGCGCGCTCGATAGGTTCGTTCACAACCGACTCGTATTGCCACAGATTGAAGCGATCCCAATCCTCGCGATATTCTTCCTGCACGTCGAAATCAGTGTATTTCAACTGATGAGCAGGCGCTTCGATCTGGATGTAGCCACCGGCGCGGAAATTCACGTCCTCACCTTCGGGCAGGTCTAGGGTAAGGGCCTTGATAAAGGTCGCGACATTCTCGTTCGAGCGAACGGTGCATTCCCATTTCTTGACGCCGAAGACCTCTTCTGGAACTTCGATTTCCATGTCCTGCTTGACCGCCACCTGACAGGACAGACGGTCGCCACAGGAGGCTTCGCGCTTTGTTATATGGCTTTCTTCGGTCGGCAGGATCGAACCGCCACCCGAATGCACTTTCACGCGACACTGGGCACAGGTACCACCACCACCGCAGGCTGACGGAACAAACAGTTTTTCGGCCGCCAATGTTTGCAGCAGTTTGCCACCCGCCGGAACCGAGATTGTCTTTTCACCGTTGATGGTGATGTTGACGTTGCCGGTCGACACCAGCTTGGAACGTGCAGCCATAATGATGGCCACCAGCGCCAGAACGATCAGGGTGAATAGGACAACGCCGAGCGAAAAGGTTTCCATTCTCACGCCCCCCTTACAGTTTCACGCCCGAGAAGGACATAAAGGCCATCGCCATCAGTCCGGCGGTGATAAAGGTGATGCCCAGCCCCTGAAGCCCGTCCGGCACATCCGAGTATTTCAGCTTTTCGCGCACGCCTGCCATCGCAGTGATTGCCAGCGCCCAGCCGAAACCGGATGAGATGCCATAGGTGGTCGCCTCGGCAAAATTATAGTCGCGTTCGACCATGAACAGCGAACCACCCAGAATGGCACAGTTCACAGTGATCAAAGGCAGGAAGATCCCCAGCGCGTTGTAGAGCGGCGGGAAATACTTATCGAGAATCATTTCGAGGATCTGAACCATCGCTGCGATCACGCCGATATAGGAAATCAGCCCGAGAAAGGTCAGATCCACATCCGGGAACCCGGCCCATGCCAATGCGCCCGGTTTCAGCAGGAAGGACAACAACAGGTTGTTGGCGGGCACGGTGATGGCCTGCACCACCATGACTGATATTCCCAGCCCGATGGCAGTCGAAATCTTTTTCGACACGGCGATGAAGGTACACATGCCAAGGAAAAAGCTGAGCGCAAGGTTTTCGATAAAGACGGCCTTCACGGCCAGAGAGATAAGCCCTTCCATCAGTGCGCCTCTACCTGCTGGATTTTGTATTCACGTTCTTCAACCTGGTTCGGCTTCCACGTGCGGAAAGCCCAGATCAGCAGGCCGATCACGAAGAACGCCGAAGGTGGCAGCAGCAACAGGCCGTTGGGCACGTACCAACCGCCATTGTTGACCGTTTGCAGGATTGTCACGCCGAACAGGCTGCCCGATCCAAACAACTCCCGGATGATGCCCACCAGCATCAGGATCAGGCCATAACCCATGCCGTTACCCAAACCGTCGATGAACGAGGCCACCGGGGGGTTCTTCATGGCGAATGCTTCGGCACGGCCCATTACGATGCAGTTGGTGATGATCAGGCCGACAAACACCGACAGCGTCTTGGAAATCTGAAAGGCATAAGCCTTGAGTATCTGATCCACCAGAATCACGAGCGAGGCGATGATCACCATCTGCACGATGATCCGGATCGAGCCCGGGATCTGGTTGCGCAGCATCGAGATGAACATCGACGAAAACGCCGTCACCGACGTCACCGCTATGGCCATGACAAAGGCCACTTGCAGTGATGAGGTTACAGCCAGTGCCGAACAGATTCCCAGCACCTGCAAGGTGATCGGGTTGTTGTCGACAAGGGGGTCGACCAGCAGCTCTTTCTTGGTCTGCGACATCAGATCTCTCCTGCTTGCAACTTGGCCAGGAACGGCGCGTAACCCGCATCGCCCATCCAGAATTTCACAAGGTTGTCGACCCCGCGCGATGTCAGGGTCGCGCCCGCCAGCGCATCTACGAAAAACTCGGGCCCGGCCGCTGGTTGTGACTTGGCGACGGTGATCTGCAAGGCGCCCGCGTCATCATGCAGTTTCTTGCCGTTCCACAACGCCTTCCAACGCGGGTTGTCCACCTCGGCACCCAGACCAGGCGTTTCACCATGCTGATAGAATTGCAGGCCGAAAATGTCGTTGCCGTTCTTTTCCAGCGCGATGAAGCCATAAAGCGTGGACCACAACCCATAGCCATGCAGCGGCAGGATCACCTTGTCCAACGCTCCGCTGTCGTCGCGCAGCAGATAGATGACCCGATACTTTGCCTTGCGACCAATGCCTGCGGGGTCATCGTCAAGGGCAACACTTAATTCCGGATCACCGGCAGCGGCCAGATCGTCAAAGGTGGCTGGGTCGAACTGATCGTCCGCAAATTCGCCCGTCGCCAGATCCAGAACATGCGGCTCGAACGCGGCAAAGGCCTGGCTGACATCAATGCCGGGTTCATACACCCCCGCCACCTGCAGAATGTTGACCTGCTTGTCCTTCAGCTTGTTGGCCTCCTGCACCGGGCGCAGGCTGACTGCCGCGGCCGACACGATCATCGAGGCAACGAGACAAACCGCAACAGCGATGAAGATCGTTTTGCCAACCGAATCCGGCGAGGCCGCCAGAAACCGGGCAATCGCGCCCTTGCGTTCAGGGGATTGCGTATCAGACATGGCGACGCGCCCTCCGTTTGATGTTGGCCTGAACGACAAAATAGTCGATCAGCGGTGCAAAGACGTTGCCGAACAGAATGGCCAGCATCATACCTTCGGGGAAGGCTGGGTTGATCACACGAATTAACACAACCATGACACCAATCAGTGCACCATAGATATAGCGCCCGACATTGGTGTGGCTTGCCGAGACCGGCTCGGTCACCATGAAAGCCAGACCAAAGGCGTAACCGCCCAACACGACATGCCAGTACCATGGCATTGCGAACATCGGGTTCGTCTCGGACCCGATCAGGTTCAACAGCCAGGTGAACGCAATTGTGCCCGCCAGACATCCCAAAATCAGCCGATAGTTGGCAATCTTGGTGATCAGCAGGAAGGCCAGACCGATCAGGCAGGCCAGAGTCGAGGTTTCCCCGATACTGCCCTGAATGGTGCCGTAAAACGCGCTCCACCAGGTGATACCGTCAGCGGCCAGTGCCTGGTAGCCTTCGGCAGCCGACACAGCCAGAGCCGTCGCCCCGGAAAACCCGTCAACCGGGGTCCAGACTGCATCGCCCGACATCTGCGCGGGATAGGCGAAATACAAAAACGCCCGCCCCACCAAGGCAGGGTTGAGGAAGTTCTTACCAGTGCCGCCGAATACCTCTTTGCCGATGACAACACCAAAGATAATACCCAGGGCAACCTGCCACAGAGGCGTGGTTGCAGGCATGATCAGGGCGTAAAGCATCGAAGTGACAAGAAAGCCTTCATTCACCTCATGCCCGCGGACGGTTGCGAAAATGACTTCGAAAATACCGCCTGCCACCAACGTGACAATATAGATCGGCAGGAAGTACATAAGCCCGTGCATGACATTGGCAAAAATACTGTCCGGATTCAACGAGATGCCAAGAACCTGAAGAATTGCAATCCGCCAACCAGTTGCAGACTCTGGGCCAAGCGCGGCAATGGCCGAATTTGCCTGATAACCGGTGTTCCACATTCCCCACAGGATGCAAGGAATAGTGGCAATCACGACATATGTCATGATGCGCTTCATATCCACGTAAGACCGCGCATGAGGAGCAACGGTGGTTACGGTTTTCGGAGTGTAGATGAAGCTTTCCACCATCTCGTAGATCGGAAAAAGCTTCTCGTACTTGCCGCCCTTGGTAAAGTTCGGCTCGATCCGGTCAAAGAAGTTACGCAATCCCATTCGGATCAGCCCTCCTTTTCAATCTTTTTCAGGCAGTCGCGCAGCGCCAGCCCGTATTCATATTTCGCCGGACAGGCAAAGCCCACAAGGCCCAGATCCTCTTCGTCCAGCTCAAGCGCTCCCAGTGCCTGAGCCGTATCCGTATCCATCACCAGCAACGCCCGAAGCAATTGTGTGGGCAGGTAATCCTGCGGCATCAGCTCTTCGAACACGCCTGTCGGCACCATCGCGCGGCGGCCACCGTTCAGGTTGGACGTGAAAGCATAGAGTTTTCTGGAAAAGGCCGAGCCCAATACTGGCTGGACGGAATACTTGGAAGGCATTGGTCGGATCCAACCCATCGGAATCTGATCGTGATCCTCTTGGATGATACAGATTTGACGGGCAAACCGCCCCAGATATGCGGTCGGTCCGTCGGCATGTTGACCCGACAGGATCGAACCCGAGATAATGCGGGGCGTTCCGTCCACACTTACCTCACCTCGTGTCAAGTCGTCCGTGGACGCGCCCATCACGGTGCGGATCAAACGCGGCTGACGCGCACCGGGCCCGGTCAAGGCGATCACAACACTCGGATCCAGACGCCCGGTCTGCATCAGGCGGCCAATCGCGATGGTGTCCTGATAACCGATAGTCCAGACTTGCTTTTCCCCCGAAATCGGTTCGAGGAAGTGAATATGCGTTCCTGCCAGGCCCGATGGATGTGGACCGGAAAACGCCACGGCCTCGACACCGGCGACATCCGCGCCGGGGATCGTGTCACCTTGTTTCTGGCAAATATAAGTCTTGCCTTCGGTTAGCTTGCTGACTGCCGCCAACCCAGCGGCAAAGGCCTCGGGCGCTTCGGCAATGATCGTGGCGGCATCAGCCGCCAAAGGGTCACTGTCCATGGCGGTCACGAAAATCGCGTTCGGCTTGGTACCGGGTTCAGGCGTTTTCGAATAAGGTCGCGTGCGGAATGAGGTCCATAGACCAGCGGCGCACAGTTTTGCAGTCACGCCTTCGGCGCTGTGCGCATCGCCCACGCTCGAAAAATCCAAGCCCGTGTCATTGGCGTCGGACACTTCGATGACGACGCTCTGCAACACCCTGCGGGCACCCCGGTTGATGGCAACAATCTTGCCAGTCACCGGTGCGACCATCATCGCGTCAGGCGCATCTTTGTGACAAAAGAGCGGCGTACCCCGCTCGACACTATCACCTTCCTGCACCAGCATCTTTGGCTTCAGGCCAATGTAGTCCCCACCCAGAACGCCAACGGTCGAGTATTCCGGACCCGGATGAATGGTTTGGTCGGGAGCGCCTTCCACTGGCAGGTCCAACCCTTTTTTAAGTTTGAAAGTTTGCATACCGCTACGTTCTTCCAAGCCTCTTTCCTGCGCCAGCCCTGCCGACACCCTTTAGGGGTCATGCAATAACGCGGTTTTTTCCGGTGCCCATCGCAAAAGCGTCGAAACGGGTCCAAATTCCGCAGGCGTATTTCTGATCACGGACCCTTTACGCGCGGATGCCCGCAAACGCAAACCTGTTACCGCCGAAAGTTAAGATCAAACTGCAAAATCTTGGAGTTTTCCCTCAAGATGGCCAAAAATTCGGGTCAAAATTGCGTGTCGCGCCCGCTGAACTTCCAGTGTAAGCAACCGGAATGAAAAAAGACACAGACTTCGAAATCTTTCTGATTGCCACCCCGGGCCTTGAAGCCCCCCTCTGTGCCGAGGCGCAGTCCAACGGGTTCGCTCAGGTCAAGACGATTCCAGGGGGTGTCATTTGCCGTGGTTCGTGGTCCGAGGTCTGGCGCGCCAACCTGACCTTACGCGGTGCAAACAAGGTTCTGGTTCGTCTGGGCAGTTTTCCTGCCGTGCATTTAGCCCAATTGGACAAACGTGCGCGCAAATTCCCGTGGGGCGAGTTCCTGCGCTCCGGTGTTCCGGTCAAAGTCGAGGCCACCAGCCGCAAATCCAGAATATATCATGCCGGTGCCGCACGGCAGAGAGTTGAACAAGCGATATCCGAAACTCTGGGCGCTCCGATATCTTCCGACGCCGATGTCAGGATCTTGCTGAGAATCGAAAAGGACATCTGTACATTTTCCGTCGACAGTTCTGGAGAGCTTTTGCACAAGCGTGGTCATAAAGAAGCAATTGCCAAAGCGCCAATGCGCGAAACGATGGCAGCCATGTTTCTGCGTGACTGCGGATTTAGCGGCAATGAACCGGTGTTGGACCCGATGTGCGGTTCGGGTACTTTCGTGATCGAAGCCGCCGAGATTGCCCTGGGGCTGCGCCCTGGTCGGTCCCGCAGTTTTGCGTTTGAAAACCTTGCGGGCTTCGACCCTGACCGCTGGCAAGACATGCGCAGCGAGTCAGAGGTCGCTGAGTGTTTTCTCACCTTCTGTGGCTCTGACCGCAACGCCGGAGCTATCGAAGCCGCAACAGCCAACGCCCATAGAGCGCAGGTTAACGCCAACACGAGTTTTCAACAGCTTTCCGTCAGTGACATCAAACCCCCTGCGGGACCCGCCGGGCTGGTCATTGTGAACCCTCCCTACGGGGCGCGAATTGGAGATGAAAAGCGTCTGCGCTCTGTCTACGGAGCCTTGGGTAAATCTTTGATGAGCCGGTTTCGAGGATGGCGTGTTGGGATTGTGACCAGCGCTCCGGCTTTGGCTCGGGCGACCCGCCTGCCTTTGCTGGCGCCCGGTCCGGTCGTAGACCACGGAGGCACCAAGATCCGTCTGTACAAAACGGATCCGCTGCCATGAGAGTCGCGTGACCTGTTTAGCCCGTCCGTTGTCGATCCAAAGACGGAAGATTAGGATGATCGCTTCTCAAAATCCTCTTGCGCATCGGCAAAGCCGCGTATAGATCACCCGCCACGGTCGGAGTGTAGCTCAGCCTGGTAGAGCACTGTCTTCGGGAGGCAGGGGCCGGAGGTTCGAATCCTCTCACTCCGACCAGTAAATCAAGGCGCCCAAGGGCGCCTTTGTTGTTTGCAGCAGCTCGCCCGAAACAGTATCCACAGCATTTCTGGCACTGGATGTGCTTACTTCGATCTCAATCTTCATCCATAATCCACGGCAGCAATATCTCGTATCTTCCTATCATTGATCCCAGCGGCCTTCTTAACCTCTTCCGGACTTATGGGCCGATAAGGAAAGCCCTATTCATCAGTGGAAAAGATTAGCACCGTTGAGTGCGCTAGAGATGTGCGATTGGATCGAAGACAGGGAAACCAGCAGCGATTGAACTTGGGGAACAATTGCGGGCAAAACCTAACTGAACAATAGATGCTAATATCTTCAAAACTTTAGTTGATCAAAGTGGTGCGGGTGGAGGGACTTGAACCCCCACGCCTTGCGGCGCCAGAACCTAAATCTGGTGCGTCTACCAATTTCGCCACACCCGCAACTCAGCGCCGCAGCGCTGGAATGAAGCGGTCAATAACAAAGCTTGCTTCCGAGCGCGAGGGGTAAAATACATGTATCGCCAAGTTTGTAGATCCTCTGATGAGATATGGGGCAACCACGCTATCTTATGAAGATGTATAGCCCCAAGAGGCTTGTCAGTGGAAAGTTGATGGGAACATCAGTGGCCGTGAAACCCGATATCCTGCGGGACAATGTCCACGCTATTTTGGAAGAGCTCTTCATTCGTGCCGAAGTTAAAATTTGACCCAGCTAGCCTGCGAAATATCGCTCTTACGTTGACCAAAGTCCTAGAAAAAGCCGACAGCTTGTTGTCAGATCACCACTGGCGAACATGGAAATCCTACTTCATTGCCCTTGCGCGTTCATAGTTGAACCCATGGGAGGAGGCGCGGGATTACTCGCCACGACACCCCAGAAAACGCATCTGCGACCCTTTCCAACTCAGAGAGCAACTTCAGGTTTCTGAAACAACAAGGATAACTTATCCGACTAAAGTGCCCTTCAGGGCCACACAGATTTTTGAATGTCCCGCACCGTCAGGTTCAGGCAATTGTGTTCCGCCGGTCTCCGCTCGGTTTCATACAGTAGGTGCGGAATGGCTCTTGCGTCATATGCATTCCCGCGCAGGTTGAGGCATTCTCAAGAGAACTCCACCACAAAGCTGCCACATTTCAAACGCCAAAAAATCTTATTCACGTCAAAATAAGACCGCCTTGAAGGGTCTTGTTGTTTAGCAGGAGTTAATGAGTCTTTTTTGCCACTTTGGCGCCGGTACGAGTTTCCTGCTCAACTCCAGTACAAGGTTTACTGCTGTGACCGATCTGAATCCCTCCGCTACTGCCGAGCAAGAGGCTGTCTTCTTTGCTCGCGAAAGCTTTCTTGGCGAACTCAAGATCCTGAACCGGGACCACCCGAACACGGGCTTTGGGATATCGCTCCGAACCCATTCCGGAGACCACTACCTGCTGGCCAATGCGCGTATGCCATTGCCCGCGGTCAAATCCGAAGGTTTCCCGACCGGACGCCGCGTTGCGTGCCTTGAAAACGGCGATCGCTTCAGCTCGATCGAAGTGCTGGCTGACGCCAAGGCTTACGAAACCATCAGCCCGCGCGCCGAGGCTGACATTCTGGGCAACGCTTTGGACCTGATCGCACGTATCGACACGCTGACAGGAATTCCAACGGGCCGTCCTTCGCATGAACCCCGCATCGCAGCTACGGGAACCGGAGGTTAAGCATGGCGCGCAATGATCACCTGTTGTCTGTAGGCAACGAAGCTCTGGCGCCAATGACTTCGGCAATGTCATCACTGACGGCGCAGATTGATCAATTGACTGAGGTGGCTGATGCGCGCTCCTCGGCACGTCTGGCAACACTCAAGACCCGGATGGAAAACTTCACCGCCAGCATCACCATGGTCGGTCAGGTAAAAGCGGGCAAATCATCGATTGTAAACATTCTTGCGGGGCGCCCATCTTTGCTTCCGTCGGATGTGAACCCGTGGACGTCGGTCGTCACAACCCTGAACATCAACACGCGTCCACCGGGCGATACCAAGGCCAAGTTCACCTTCTTTGAGCAGGAAGAATGGGACAATCTGATGGTCGGGGGTGGCCGGTTGGGCGAATTGGCCAACCGTGCCGGTGCAGATGACGAGATAGAGGACATTCGCCGTCAGATCGGCGAGATGAAAGCAAAGTCGGAAGAGCGTCTTGGAAAGCACTTCGATCTGATACTTGGCCAAAGCCACCAATACGATCACTTCGATGAAGAACTGATCCAAAGGTATGTCTGCCTGGGCGATGAGGACGACCCGGATATCAATCCAAAAACAGGCCGGTTCGCAGATGTGACCAAGTCGGCCGAGTTGTACATGGATATCCCTCAGTACCCGATTGCGCTGAAGCTTTGTGATACGCCGGGTGTCAACGATACCTTCATGGTGCGTGAACAGATTACCCTGCGCAGCCTGCGCGGGTCCGAAGTCTGTGTTGTGGTGCTTGCCGCAAGCCAGGCCCTGACCACCATGGACATGGCCTTGATGCGGATCATCGCCCAATTTGAGAACCGCCAGATTGTCCTGTTTGTGAACCGGATTGACGAGTTGTCAGACCCGGTCAATCAAGTCCCCGAAATCCGCGACCGGATTCTGGACACTCTGAAACAGAACAACATCGACGCAAAGACAAGTGTCGTGTTCGGCAGTGCCTTGTGGGCCGAGGCAGCACTGACCGGGAACCCAGAGATTCTGAACGAGGAATCCCGCGAAGCACTCAATACATTTTACCTCGCTGCCGGGTTCGGTGATCAGGCCCCCTCGCTGGATAAAATCTGGGCATTGTCCGGTTTGCCTGACCTGCTGCTGGCGATAAACGAGCGTATTGCAGAAGGTGCCGGAGCGCGGCTGATGGATCGGGTTCGCCATCGCGCCCGCAACATCGCCAGCCAGATTCGTGCCACCGCCGTGGCAAAGACTCTGTCAGAGGGTGAAGGCGTTGCGCGTGATCTTGACGGTGTTTCTCCGGAAGATGCAATTGCGAAAGTTTCTGCTGAATATGAAAAGAAAGCAGCCGAACTGACCAATGCATTACGTGACAAAGTATTGGAGCGCCTGAACTCAGCCGAGGCGAATTTTGTGAAGCGCGCCACGGATTCTCTGATCGCGCACCTTGAAAAGAATGGCGAGCAAGGCACTTGGCAATACGACCCTGCTGGATTGAGGACTTTGCAAAAAGCCGCTTATTTCAGTTTTGCCCGCGCAATGCGTAAGGATGCTGGCGCGCTCTACTCAACTGCGGCTGCAGATGTCGAAGCGTTGTATCACAAAATTCTTGGCAACCACCTGGGCGAATTCAGCATCGAAGCACCTATCGTGCCGCGCGTTCCACCACCATTGGGGATTGGCCGGACGATCGCTCTGGACCTGCAAAGTACCTGGTGGCGACGCTGGTGGCAAAAGCGCAAAGGCTTTGAAGCATACGCTGCCGATTACACACGCCTGATCGCGTCCGAGGCGAATTCGATCACCAAGGATATCGAGGAAAACCAGATTGCGGCCGTGTTGGAAAACGTCCGCGCTATTCTGGCGGATTTCATGCGGGAACAGAAGGAAACGTTGCTGAGCATCTCATCATCAGCAGACAAAAACTCCGGCCAGACCTCGGCAGCGATGGCGGGCCTGCAACCTCAGAAATCGCGAGACGAGATTCTGGGTGACATCCTGAAAGACCTAAGCAACGAAGCGGCATAAGTAGAAAAATGGCAAAAGATTCACAAACACGCTTTGTTTCACCGAAAGCATGGGAACGTATCGAGCAGTGGTCCCGCCGCAAACCGGTTTTCGCTTTGATGGGTGAATTCAGCGCTGGCAAATCCACACTGATGAACTTTTTACTGCGAACGCAAACCTTGCCAACGCAGGTTACTGCAACCCAGTTACCACCGGTCTGGTTTAGCTGGGGCAGTGAAAAACCATATATCAAGCGACATGACGGAAGCGTTGAGCCAATCGAACTGGATCAGCTTGAGACTGTTGGCGTCAACGACGCGCAGTTCATTCGTATCTTCCTTGAGGCAGACATTTTGGAAGCCGTCGATCTGATCGACACCCCCGGCATCTCGGACCCCAAAATCTCGACAGATGTCTGGCAGCGCGCAGTCGGGCAGGCAAACGGCGTCATTTGGTGCACCCATGCGACGCAAGCCTGGCGCGAAACCGAACGTGCAACGTGGGTTTCGCTGCCGGACCGCTTGCAACACAACTCGCTGCTGTTGGTGACGCGGGCGGATGCACTAAACCTTAAAGACCGTCAAAAGGTTCTGCGACGTGTCAATCGCGAAGCCGGACATCTGTTCAACCGGTCCATTTTGTTTTCCGCCCGGGATGCGATCAATGCCCGCGACAAGACTGGCGACGCCGAAATGTGGTCGCGCAGCGGTGGCGGCAAGATGATCGACAGTTTTCTGGAAATCACAGAACAGATCATGGACAATCGCGCCGATCAGCTGGCGCGGTACCAGATCGACAAAAGCCAGTCCGGCGCATTCAAGGTTCAACCACTGCGCCCCGCCCGCAAACCAGACGACCGAGAGGCACTGGCGGACGGCATCGAAGCTACTCCTTTGCGGCTGGTCAATCCGCTGGAAAACGAACAGCAGCCAGAAGCCGACGATCATAATGTCGTAACAAGCTTCCCCATCCGGCCAGCCCGTGTAGAGCGACGCGTTGACGAAGGCGAACGGGTTCGGATCAACCCGGAAGACGCTGAACGGCTGCGGGCAGAAATGGTATCAGACACCGAGCAGATGCCTGAGGAAACCGATACCAGCGACGAGTTGCGTGCCTTCTTCAAGGACACCTCAAGCGATCCTCTTGAGTTGAAGAATGTCGCCGGTCTGGAAGAAGACGTGGACGAGTTCGACCTGTCCGGTGAATTCGGTGCTGCCGATAATACTGACGACCTGCTGGGTGACGCTCCAGATGCTGAAACGGGCGACAAGTCCGTTGATGACGTGCTGACCTCGTTGAACACGACGTTGCGGGAAGCCTCGGCCGAAGCGGATGAAGTCGAAGTTTTCACGCCGGAAGTTGAATCGCGTGATGATCGGGGTATCGAAGTCTCGGTATCCTCCATTGCGGCTCTGATGGCGGCTCAGCCCGAGAACAACGCCGAGGATTACGAACCTGAGCCTGAGACAAACGGCTTGATAGAAGTCGTAGCCTCAGTCGAGGAAGACGCCCGCGATATCCGCCACGATGCGCACATCGATCTTCCAGAATCCGCAGCCGGGTCGCCGCTTAGCGCGTCGGATATGTGGCGGGAAATTACAAACAAGGAGGACCTGCCAAAGGACGCAGTCGGGCTTCAGAATGTATTCAAAGCCTTTCTTGCCGAATTTGACCAGATCGCAGTTGAATATAGTGCGAAACAGTCCAGACACGCCCCGCAAGCCATTCCAAAAACGAAAGAAAACAGCAGTGCAGAATGGCATGTTTTGTAAGGATGCCTTAATCAAGGCGCTGAAAAGAAGGACGATAAAGAGTTAAATGTCCATTCAGGATGCATTGAACACCGCGATTGAAACGATACCCGACTGCATCGCAGCCGGGTATATCGACATGGAGACCGGCATGCTTTTGGGCAGCAGTGTCTCTGATTCCGATTGCGCTGAAGCGCTGGACACTTTGGCAATCGCAGTGGCCAATCTGTTTCAGGGGCGGGGTGTCGCTGCATTTGAAGCGCTCTTGCACGAGGCCGGAAACACTGATGAGGAAAACGCCGGGTTCGGGGAAATCGCGGTGTTTTCAAAAGACCGATTGAACATCTTTTTGCGGACCCAGGAATATCCTGATCATGTGGTCTGCTATATCTGCCGCAACAGCGCGAATGTGGGACTGGCACTCACGAAATCGCATCTCAGCCTCAAGCCGGTTGCGGCCGCAGTCTGAACGGGACCAGAGGGGGTCACGGTATGATGGACACAGACATTCTCGACATGCTCGAAGATATCGGGCGGTCTTCGGTTGCCCGCCTGTCTCCGACGGTGATTGTCCCCGGTGAAACTGCTGCAGCCCGTCGGGCGGCTGTATTGCGTTTCATTCGCGGAACGATATTGCCCAGACGACTCGAGCTGACCGCGGCCAACGGGAGCTGCCTGAAAATCGAAGTAAACAGTTCCCGGATCACGGATGTGTTTCAGGTGCCGTCCGGGCAGATCCCAGATTTCGAAACGGAATCACGTACCGCGCTGGTCGGCAAACTGGCCCAACTGATTTCTGATATTTCAGCCGCCCCTGCCCCACTGGAACTGATGCCTGGAAAGCCAGCCTCGACGCTGGAGGCTGATGATGTTGGTATTACGCTGAGTGAGATCGAGAACGCCTGCGCCGGAATTGAGCTTTCCTCTGAGCCCATCGTGTCTGTTGTTCCGGACGTTGAAAAACCTTCAGACAACAGCCCTGCCCCGACAGCAGGGTCGGGCAATTCGTTGGCGCAACAGTTTTTTGACGGAGCTGCACGCTTTGCCACAGGTCGTGTTCTTGTGGACAGTATGGAAAACACTGCACTGGCTTGCGAAGGAACCTGCAACCCTTCCGAGGGGATGCACCCCAATCAAGAGATTTTGACACGTTTTGTTTCGGATCTTGCTGGTTGGAACAATGACACCCGGGGCGAATTCGAAGGCCCACATCTGATCGTCATGCGGCCATCGGGTGGTAAGGGTGCGGGCATGGCTGTTCTGAGCGACAACGAACAGATTGCTGTGGCCATTCATGATGCCCGCAAACTTGGTGCGGTAATCAATCTTTGGAAATCTTTGGAGGAGGCTGAGGAATGACCGCCCCCAAAGCATTCAAATTTTCGACTAATTCAATGCGTTGTTTTTTTGTAGTCAGGGTAAAGAGTAATGAGTGAAACACATCGCCGCGAGCTTATTCGCATCGCAGAAGACATGAACGGGACAAGCAATGACGAAACACGTCAGTTCATATCGCGCATCATTGGTGATCTGGGAAAACTGAAACCGTCAGTTGCCTTTGTCGGGCAGATCAAGGCAGGAAAGTCGCGCTTGATCAACGGCTTCACCGGTCAGGCAGAATACCTGCCGTCGGACGTGAACCCCTGGACGACCGTGATCACCGACATGCATTTCGGGCACCCGAACGGTCGAACCGAAGGAGCCGAGTTCCATTTCTTCGACAACTATCAGTGGCAATCACTGATCGCCGAAGGCGAAGAGTTGCGCAACATGTTCCCGGATGACGAGGACAGCTACAAGCGCGAGATGATCGAAGAGCAGGTCGAAGCCATGAAGACCCGGGCGCGTCGGCGACTGGGGGACAGTTATGAACAGCTGTTGGGTCAACATCACGATCTGGATCAACTGACATCCGATGATCTGGCGCGTTACGTGTGCGCTGGGGACGACCCCGCAGAAGATGGGACAATTGACCCCGGCAGTGATCGCGGACTTTACAGCGACATCACGCGCAAGGCCGAGGTCTATTTTGACATCGGACATTTCCCATTCCCTCTGACCGTCACCGATACGCCCGGAGTAAATGACCCCCTGCTGATCCGTGAGGAGATTTCCCGCCAGTATCTCAAAGAATCCGATTTCTTTGTGGTGGTTCTGTCAGCGCATCAGGCGTTGTCGCGTGCGGACCTGAAACTGTTCCGGCTGATGCAGGCACTGGAACTTGGACAGATCGTTGTCTTCATCAACCGTGTCGATGAATTGGGCGGCGGGGCCGAAGATGCGGCAAAAGTGCGTCTGGATGTTGTAGACGGGCTGGAAAAAGCTTTGGGTACTTCGAATATCGATGTCCTGATGGGCAGCGCACAATGGGCGCACTATGCGCTGACCGGCGATGAAACCGGTGTGAACCACGATCATATTCTGGCGTGGTTGCGGGCGCACCCGGAACAGATGCAACAATACCTGAACGGTGTGGCCGAGATCAAACGAGGGCCGGGGCCCATCAGCCGTGAGGCTGTCTTGCGGTTTGCTGCTATGATCGCGTCAGGCTTGCCGGACTTGCGCCGCCATGTCACTCAGGCTTTGACGGAGGGGCCGATAAACGAACAGCTGCGGATGGCGTGGCAGCATCTCGACAGCTTCGCGCGTGGCGATTTGGAGCGGTCCCAGGTACATCTTCGTGCCCTGAAAGATGAAGGCAGCGCGGGTGCACACACCGCTGAGGACAGCGACAAGACGCTGAGCGATCTGCGCAAACTGATTGCGGATAAATCGCAAGACATTGTCAAGGACATGGACGACGTTCTTTCAAACCTGCGTGGGGTCATGGACGACACGGTCTCTGAATCCGTCTTTGTTGTGGTGCGCGGACCTGAAGGACAATCCCCATTGCTTGCCAAAGGCGGCGCTACCGAGTTGAATTTCACCCCTTTACGCGAACACATGCGCGAGCTGGTGCAAGGCGCGTCGCAAGTGGTGCGGCAACGCATGTTGAGCGAGCTTTACGCGATCGACATGCAATGCAACGCCGCTTTGCGGGCACTGCCAGGGTGGCAGGAACCAGTCGACAATCGCATGAACACAAGTGCAGTGCGTTGGTTCCGCCCGGACACCACCGCCCTGACCCGTGGCATTACCGTTGAGCTGCGTGTAAACTGGTTGTCGCGCCTGATATCGCGCAACAGTGTTGTGACGCGGGCCGAGCGCATGATCGTGCAGGAATTCGAGTTAATTGGTGATGACCTGATCGACACAACGCGTGAAAACCTTCTGGAACGGTTGAAAACTGTTCTGGATCATTACTTGGCCCTGTTGGCAGGCCATCTTGAGCACCGTTCCGGAGCGGGTGAGTTGAATGCTCAGGCGGAAGCACAAGCTGCGTTCGAACGGGCGCGCCGTATTGCTGACGAGTTGGATGGTGTCTTTGGAACAAGCAACGTGGACGAACGACAAGCAGAGGCTGCGGAATGATTGAGTTTCCCGGAACCGAACAGGAAGTGCGCCAGCTGGAGCGTTTTCTGACAACGACAGAAAAACTGTCGTCGGACCCGAAATTGGAAGATATGCGCGCACGGGCCCTGGCCCACGCCGAGCGCCTGTCCAACGCGGTCAACATCGGTTTCGCCGGAGAGTTCGGGGCGGGCAAGTCATGCCTTGCGAACATGCTGGCAGGGGCGGATATCCTTCCAACCGGTCCGCAGCACCTGAAGCTGCCACTTGTCATCGTTGCCTACGCGGATACGCCAGAGACGACAGTCGGCTGGTGGAACAAGGAGCCAAAGACATATTCTGGCATAGCACTGGAAAAGGCCGCTGCGGATGAGCCTGACTTTATTTCGGTTGGATTGAACACACCTGCTCTCAAAGAGATATCACTGTTCGATCTTCCCGGCTCTGGCGCATTGGATGATACATACAAACAGACACTGGACCTGCTGAAATTCGTCGACTGTGCCATCTGGTGTACCAACGGCACAAGCGCATGGCGTGAAACAGAACGGCATTTGTGGGCGCAGGTGCCGCCCGAGCTAAGAGCCAACAGCCTGCTGGCAGTTACACATGCTGATTTGCCCCCGGTGCAGGCAGCTCTGGATCGGGTACTGGCTCGATTGAACAAAGAAAAAGAAGGACTGTTTCGCGCTGTGGTCCCAATTGGCACGCCCGTCGCGGTGCGCGCCATGGCACAAGAGCCGGAACCAGATTTTGATCTTTGGGAAAACTGTGGCGGCCAAGAACTCGCGGAAAAGGTCCTTGATGCGGCGTCTGACCGGCGGCGCAGTGACCTTGACGCTGCCCGGAAGGATCTGAAGCACGAGTTTCTGCCATTCCTGGAAACATTGAATGGGCCAGAGCCGGAACCTTCCGTCAACGATGCTGCGTCAATGCAGTCAACGCTCGGGTCTGCCCTTCCGCCACTGAACAACCCCATTCTTGAAGACTGGTTGGCTGCCATTGCCAGCATTTATGAAGATCTGCGTGACACCACTGCCATTGAACCCGCAGCTTTTTTGCAAAGCTGCCAGGAAATCGTCGAAGATTTCGCGGAACGGCTGGACCAAGGTGGCGAGATCGATCCGGATGCTGACTGGATTCCGGCCGAATTCGAAAAAGCGACTGACTTGTTGTTGTTGCTTCAGTTTGAAAGCGGAGATGCGCCTTTGAAAGACGCAATCAGCATACTTGTACAGCTTGGTGACAACCTTGCATGGGCTGGCAGTACCGTCGCCGCGGCACAATCCAAAACCGGTACCTAGCACTTTCCATCAGGATTGAAGCGCTGTTCAGCGATTCGAAGGGCCGAAGAATCGGCCCTTTATTGTTTCGAATTCGTAGACCAAGAGACCGATTTGGGGTCGTCAGTTTTCATTTATTCCACCCCGTTAATCAATATATTGTGCTATTGCTTCGCACTAGCACCGTATATGCCATATTCGAAAAAACGATCCTTAGTGAAGCCATCAGGCGGCCCCATTAAAGTCAAATTTGAAACGTCTAACCGTTCTCAAGTGTCCTGCGGTTGTTTTTGGTTGTGAGTTCGTGGGCTGCCGGCCCTGTTTAATTAAGCCGCAAAATGAGTAGAACGGGCGGATTAAAATGAGCCACAACCAGGCTGTCGGTGCAACGCACGACGAACCAAAAATTGAAGGACTGCAACCGGGCGCAAAGCTGTTGCGCGGGCAGTATGAGATCCTCCGATATCTCAGCAACGGCGGATTTGGGATCACCTATTTAGCACGCGACAGCCTGGAGCGTGATGTCGTGATCAAGGAATGTTTCCCCGGTGCGTTGTGCCGTCGCAACGGGGACTTGGTTGAGCCGAACGACCCGTCCTACAAGGATGATTTGCGCGCCATTATCGACCTGTTTATTCAGGAAGCCCGCAATCATGCGCGTCTGGTGCATCCGAACATCGTCGACGTTCATCAGGTGTTCGAAGACAACGATACCGCCTATATCGCTATGGATCTGATCCGAGGTTGCGACCTGCTGGACTATGTTGAGAATCCGGAAAACGACGGTGGTCCTGACTTTATCGTGCAAGTCACGGAAAAGATGCTGTCCGCGGTGTCGTTCATCCACCAAAGCGGGATGCTGCACCGTGACATTTCACCCGATAACATCCTGATTGACGAAAACGGAAACCCGGTCCTGATCGACTTCGGTGCCGCGCGTGAGCAAGCCGCAAACAAGTCGGCCGCATTGTTGACCCTGCGCGTTATAAAAGACGGATATTCGCCGCACGAGTTTTACGTCCGTGGTGCCGAACAAGGGCCCAGCAGTGACCTCTATGTCTTGGCCGCGACTCTGTATCACGCAATCAGTGGCGAACGCCCGGTAGACGGCCAGAGCCGCCTGAATGCCTTCAACAACGGGCAGGACGACCCTTATACCCCATTGGCAGGCCGCTTTGACGGATACCCCGATGGATTCCTCGAAGCAATCGACAAGGCAATGGAAGTACACGCAACGGACCGGTTGCAGACAGCCCTGGATTGGCTGCGCATGTTCCGCGGCCCTGGCGTGATGTTTGATACCTTCGCCTATCGCCCGGTTTCCGTGATTGTCGGCATGGATCGCAAGGACAAGGAAGAAGAAAAGGCGCGGATCAAGGCCGAAAGTGAAAATGCCGAAGCGGTTGTGACGGCTCTGCTCGCCGGGAACTCGGACATTGTTCGCGAAACCGAAAAAAAGAATGAACCCGAGATGGCAAAGATTTCTGCAAAAGCGGAAACACCGGTCGCAGTTGATACCGTGGTTCAGAGCGGATCCGGTGGCAGCGGCAAGATGATCGCTGGTGCAGCAGTGCTTGTGGCAGCGTTGGCTGCAGGCGGTTTCTTCGTGATGTCCGGCGACAAAGGTGAAGAACAAGCTGAGGTTACGACGACGCTGCCTGAAGCAACCACACAAACTGCCGAAGCAGACCCGCCCGCGGTGGAAGAACCCGTGGCCGAAACACCTGAACCCGACGTCACGGTCGCTTCAGAGCAACAACCTGAACCAGAAGAGCCTGTCGAGCAGGCGCAAGTTGAACCTGCGGAACCAACCGCTACAGAAACAGCGTCCGAAGCTACCGAGACTGCCGGTGCCCAGGAACAACCTGCAGAACAAGAGGTTGCGGCTGTTGTGGACGAACCCAAAACCGATGCCGCTTCCGGCACTCCGGTCGAACAACAGGTATCTTTCCACCATTGGGATGTTGAAATCCCCTTCCAGACGTCCCGCCGCCGGACCGCAACAGGTGCAACAATTGCGGTAACCGGTGTGGACGCCAATCAGGACATGAGCGTTATCGGCGAATGGGTGGAACCCGGAGTTGTGATCTTTACTCTGAACGGCAACCCGGTTCGTCAGGACGTCTCTTTCGCGGCGCAAGTCCTGGACAAGCTAAGCGTCGACCCAGACGGCTTTACACGGGTTGCAGCCCGCTACCGGCCGCTTGGAAAGACCCGCGCGCAGAATGGCCTGCTGGCACTGCCTGTGCTGCGCTCGGTCGGATTGGAGAACGGTTACTCGTTCACAGTCAGCAGCTCGGGAGGTGAAGGGTGGCAAACAAAAGTAAGCTCGGTTCCAGCCGAGGCGACAGGCAGCTTGCAAAAAGGCGATGTTCTGTTGAGCGAAAGCCAGACCAACATGACATTGAATACGTCCGAAAGCCTTGATGGCATGCTGGCTGCGCTGGTTTCCGACAGTCAGCCAGAGGCAAAGCTGACCGTATTGCGCAACGGTGCTGAGGTAGCTGCGACCATGCAGTTAGCGCAGGAGTGATCTGACCGGTTCAATTTTGATCTGCCAGTGTGTGTTTACTGAGGGTGGCTTTAAGTTTGCCGCCCGGCGGGAACCGGCCCGCCGCAGAGAGTACCAGTTTCCATGTTTTCAATTGAGTGTCTCTGCGTTGTTCCACGCAGGGTTAGGTAGCAGCCCCATGGCACAAAAGGTCCGTGCCAACAATTCGAAGGTGTCGACACCATGTTCAAATACAAAAGCCCTCTGAGCCGGCTTCTCGAAGGTGCCGGCAAATCCAAAGAAGATGATGTTGCTGAAAACGCTCATGCAGCTGACAGCGCGGCACCTGAAACCGAAAAGCAGGAGCCTATCGCAGACTTCAACGCGCTGCGTGCCGCACTGGCCGGTGGAAACATGACGTCTGAATCCTATGAGGAAACAGACGAGCTTATCCCTGAAGAGAAAATGCCGGAATTCGACGAAGTTGCGGCGGAGAACACGGAAGAGCCGGTTGAAGTGTCCATCTTCGTTGAAGATGCAACTGACGAGGACGACCAAGATACCAAGAACTTGATGGCCGACCCCGACGATGACGAGGATATCTCGGACGATCAAATCATCACTTTGCATGTAGCAGACGAGCTTGCCGAAACACCGGATGAAGTTGCGCCGCCTCTGGATGTAGCTGAAATGAGCGCGCCGGAAACGGTGGAAGCTGAGGTTGCAGCCCCGTCCGTGCAAGAACCGGCAGTGGTGGAAGAGGGTGCCGTACAGGCTCAACCCACGCCTGCCGCCCCAGCCGAGGACCGTCGCTCGCGGGTCAAAACAACGTTCCTTGGGTTTGAGCGTGCGGACACGCATGTTCAGGAATTGATCGAAACATCAGAACCCGTCTCAAAAACCGAAGCTGCTCAGGAAACATTCCCGGTTGGCTGGCTGGTGGTGACGGCAGGTCCCGGGCGGGGCGCCAGCATCACCCTGACCGAAGGCCTGATGCAAATCGGTCGAAACGATGACCAGGCGATCCAACTGGATTTCGGCGACACAGGCATTTCACGTTCGAACCACGCTGTTATTGCTTATGACCCGGAAGATCGGAAATGCTATCTAGGGCATGGCGGAAAGGCCAACCTTGTTCGCCTGAATGGTAAACCCGTTCTGAGCACGATCGCACTCTCCAGCGGTGATCTGATCCGCATCAGTGAAACATCAATCCGATTTATGGCCTTCTGCGATGAAGGTTTTGATTGGCGGGATTCCTGATAGATGCTGGCTACTCCGGCATATGATGTTGCGCTGATCCTGAACCAGGGTCAGCGGGAAACGCAGGAAGACGCGATTGCTGCGCGCATGTTCGACGCATCGGACGCGGGCTATATTGCGATCGCTGACGGTATGGGTGGCCACGAGGCGGGCGAAGTGGCTTCGGAAATGGTGATTGCCGCTTGGCGGAACGCGCTGGATACCGAGCTAGAAGCCGATACCTTGAATGAAGGCGCCGCAATTGACGCGCTGCCATTGGCTGCCATGCAAGCCAATGCAGCAATATCAGACCATAACGAGGCACAAGGCCAGGGTTTCAACATGGGCTCCACTTTGTTGGGTGTCCTCTTTCTGGGTCAGCGTGTGTTCAGGATTTCGATCGGAGACAGCCCCCTTTACCTGTTCCGCGAAGGCAAGTTGACACAGGTGAACGAAGACCACTCGATGGCCCCCGTGATCGACGCAAAACTGGCCGCTGGTGAGCTTTCGGAAGCTGAAGCACGGGGATTGGACAGGAACCAACTGACGTCGGTGATCATGGGGGGTGCTATTCCAAAAGTGGATTGCCCTGAAGACCCGCTGATCGTGTCTCCGGCTGATATTCTGATCCTTGGCAGCGACGGGCTTCAATATCTTAGCGACGCTGAGATTCAGGATGTTCTGCGCCTGCATCAGCAGGAGCTAGCACAGGAAATCGCCGAAGCCTTGCAATTGGCAGTGCAGGCCAAGGGCGATCCCGATCAGGACAATCTGTCGATCGCAGTCGCAAAACTTACGAGAAAATAACCAGGCAAAGCAACAGGACCCATGAGAAAACACCTATTCATATCAAGCCTTGCCCTAGCCGCCGCCACAGGCGCGGCGTCAGCGCAAGAGGCATGTTCAAACTACGAGATTCAGCGTGGCGATAGTCTGCGGGAATTGGCAATCCGAGTTTACGCAACCGAAGATTATCGGCCAATCTACGATGCGAACAGGGATGTTATCGGCACAAATCCCAATATCATTCGTGTCGGCGATGTTTTGAAATTGCCTTGCCTGGAAGATGTCGGGCGCGCGCCCGAGTTGCCCGACACCGAAGCAGGACGCCTCGCGGCTGAAATGGCCTCAGAACTGGTAAAAGCGGCAGAAGAACGCGCGGAGAAAGCCGTGGCCGAAGCGGAAGCCCGTGTCGCGGCAGCGGAAGCTGAGGCAAAGAAGGCAAGTGAAGATGCAGTCGTCGCTGCACGGGCCGCTGCCAAAGAAGAGATTGAGGCAGCCCGCTCGGAAGCCGCCGCACTGATCAGAAATGCTAACGCTGAAACGCGCCCGGAAATTCGTGATCGTCAGTTGCTGTTGATTACCGGTGGGAACTACGCTCCGTTTACGGACGAAGCGTTGCCCAACCGGGGGCTTTACACGCATCTGGTTGAGACAGCGATGCTGCGTGCCGCTCCGGAACAAGCGTATAAAATTCAGTTTGTGAACGATTGGTCGTCGCATCTGGATCTCTTGATGCCAACACTTGCATTTGACGGCACCTTCCCCTGGTCACGCCCAAATTGCGAAGATGCAGCAGCGTTGTCGGAAAGTGACCGCAATCGTTGTGAGACCTACAATTTCTCAAACCCGTTCTATGAAGTCGTGGATACATTCTTTGCGCGCGATGGATCGGGGTACGAGCAGACGCTGACCTATGCCGACTTTGCCGGGACAACAATTTGCCGCCCGGAAGGCTGGTCGCTTTCACATATGGACGCGGTAAGTCTTTACGAACCCGTCATCAAGCTGATGCGGCCAACATCGCCTGATGATTGCTTTCATGCTGTGATGGACGGAACTGCCGATATCGTGGCAATCGAAGCGCATCTGGCAGAGGAAGCCATCGCTCGGCTTGGCTATAAACACCGGATTATCGAAAACCCCAACCTGGCGGCGATCAAGTCGCTTAATGTCATGACCCATAAAGATAATCCTGATGGGGAAGCGATCTTAGAGACGCTGAATCAGGGTCTGGCAATCATGCAGCAGTCAGGCGAATGGCGCGATATCGTGTCGACCGCCCTGCGTCACCAAATGGAAAATGGATAAGGCCCCGTCTGGCCTGACAAACAAAAGTCTGGAGGAAGTGGAAATGTTTAACGAGAAAATTAAGGAACTGGCGCTGTCGGCAACTGCCATCACAGCTCTGAGCGCGGGAGCCGCCGCTGCACAGGAAGCGTGCACGAACTATACAGTGCAAGATGGTGACACATTGGCAACCATCGCCATCGCCGCCTATGGCACTTCGAACTACCAGCCGATCTTCAACGCGAACAGGAACGCGATCACAAACCCGGGGGCTCTTAATCCTGGGCTGGTGCTGGCCCTGCCCTGTGAAGACGGTAGCCTGCCGAACGGCCAAAGCGCGCAGGAAATCATCGCTGCTGAAGAACAGCGCGCGGCCAGCGTAAAGCGGTCGAATGTCTATGCGCCGCCGATCAAAATGGTGGCTGGTAACGGCTGGGAACCGTTCACAACCGAAACACTGAATGGCGGGGGCATCATGACTCGTCTGGCAACGACCAGCCTTCAGCGGGCAGGAAACAGCCGTGAGTATTCAGTCAGCTTTGTCGACGACTGGAGTTCGCATCTGGATACACTGTTGCCGCTTGGTGCCTTTGATATTTCAATTGCATGGACCGTTCCTGATTGTACCAACCGTACATACGAATGGTCCCCTGAAACCGAAGCTCGCTGCACTCAATTTGTAGCTTCGGTCCCGGTTTACGATATCGTCGGCGGCTTCTTCACACTGCCGGAAAGCGAATACGCAAGCGCGACCAGCTTCAAGGACCTGGAAGGCTCGACCATTTGCCGTATGGCAGGCTGGAGCATGGTTGTTCTGGAAGAGCAGGGACTGAACCGCGAGAACACGACTGTGGTTCAGCCCAGCTCGGCCCGTGATTGCCTTGACGCTGTATTGACCGGAACCGCAGATGTTGCGGCATTCGAAGTTGATCTGTTCGCATCGACAATGAAAGACATGGGTTTGACTTCGGCTGACATCGTTGAGAACCCCTATGTGTCCACACTGTCGTCGATGAGCTTCCTTGCGCATCGCACCAACCCGTTCGCGCGCGAATACATCGCTATGATGAACAAGGGTCTGATCGAAATGCGTCAATCCGGTGAATGGTACGCGATCATCTCGGATACGCTGCGTGAGCAAAACGCAAAGTTGAACGCAGCTTCGAACTGATCCCTCGGTTCAGCTGAAACTTTGGGGCCGGTTCTTGAACCGGCCCCCTTTTGCTGAATTATCGGCGCGATTCAATCGGATGCCAAAATTCGGCCATTTATCTGCTTCAGAAATACCTCATACGCGCAGCATCTTGAGAACAAAGTGCAATCATCCTTCAAGTGACACGTCCGAGCGAGCAAGAGTGACATATGATACAGGGTGCCTTGAATATCCGAAGTGGATCTCTGACACGGGCGTCGTGGCCGGGTTTGGAAATTGCTGTTATCTTGCCCTGTTACAATGAAGCCGTTGCCATTGGTGAAACAGTCAAGCAGTTCCGCGCCGCCCTGCCGGAGGCGGTAATTTACGTATTCGACAACAATTCCACGGACGGCTCGGCGAGAGTGGCGCAAGAAGCTGGCGCGCTGGTCTACTCTGAAACATATCAGGGCAAAGGTAACGTTGTCCGCAGGATGTTTGCTGACGTGGTTGCGGATGTCTACGTCATGGCAGACGGGGATGCGACCTACGACAGTATGGCAGCACCTGAAATGATCAATCTGCTGGTCTCGCAAAACCTTGATATGGTCAATGGCGCACGGGTGAACAACGACATTCAAGCCTATCGACGGGGTCATAAGTTTGGAAACGCCTTGTTCAGCGGGCTGGTGAAATTCTTCTTTAACAGCAAAATCAACGACCTGCTGTCCGGTTATCGTGTTTTCAGCAGACGCTTTGTCAAAAGCTTTCCGGCGGTTTCCAACGGGTTCGAGATTGAAACTGAACTTACAGTGCACGCGATGCAGATGCGCATGCCGATTGGAGAAGTTGAGACAAAATACGTCTCACGGCTTCCGGATTCGAACTCAAAACTGGCCACCTATTCAGATGGGTGGCGAATTCTCAAGATGATTGGCCTTTTGATCAAAGACGAAAAGCCAATCGCGTTCTTCTTGTCTTTGGCATTGTTGATATTCTTACCTTCGCTTCTCGTATTCGCATCGGTTTTCCGCGAGTTTTTGGAAACAGGGTTGGTTGACCGAATTCCGTCTTTGGTTGTCGCAGTATCCGGTTTTGTCGGAACCATGCTGTCAATCGTGTGCGCGCTGATCCTTGAGTCTCTGGCGCTTGCCCGGCGAGAGGCGCGTCGCCTGTCTTATCTGCGACACAAAGGTGTTGCGATGTACGGAACGAACAGAACAAAGGCGCCGATTGCCAACCCAGAACCCCGGCGCGTTGGCTAAAACCCAGTCTCCAGGCTTCCTCTTTGCGTAAACACAAGATTGTGTTCGTGTTCAACCAGGGTTGAACTGTTTGGCCGTCCAGAAAATCCTGAGAACCAAAATGCAAATGACCAGCACCCCAAATGCTGGTCATTCTCTGAGTGAGTGATAAGGCCCTGAGGCATCACCAGTGAAATTCTCTGTTATCCAAGGTTTAAAGCAGTCAGCGCTGCCGTGCTATTAGGGGAATCCCGTAAGTGCAAACAAATTCATTGTAAAGCATTGTAAATGCTTAATACTTTTCTCTACCCTACTTTCTTTTACATTGCCCGCGATACAAAAAAGGGACCGCACAATTGTGCCGGTCCCTTTCTGCTTTTTGAACAGGCAAAGGATCACCTGTTTTGCCGTTAGCGATTAGCCGATGATTGTGTTCAACGTTGTGCTGGGCCGCATAACCGCCGCCGTTTTGGCTGGGTCCGTGTGATAGTAGCCGCCCAAATCCGCAGCTTGACCTTGAGCTGCGGCCAACTCTGACAGGATCTGCACTTCGTTGGCGGCCAGCTCCTTGGCCAGTGACGCAAACTCGGCAGCCAGTTCCGCATCTTTGGATTGGGTGGCTAAAGCCTCTGCCCAATAGCGTGCAAACCAATAGTGGCTGTCGCGGTTGTCAGGCTGACCAACTTTTCGGCTGGGTGAGCGGTTGTTGTCCAGAATACCCTGCGTCGCTGCTTCGGCCGCTGTACCCAGAATGCCCGCTTTTTCGTTGCCTTTGGTATCAGCAAGGAAGTTCAGCGATTCACCCAACGCACAGAACTCACCCATCGAGTCCCAGCGCAGATGGTTTTCCTCGACCAACTGCTGCACGTGTTTGGGCGCCGAACCACCGGCACCGGTTTCGAACAATCCGCCACCGTTCATCAGTTTGACGATGGAGAGCATCTTGGCCGAAGTACCAAGTTCCAGGATCGGGAACAGGTCAGTCAGATAGTCCCGCAGCACGTTGCCTGTGATGGCAATCGAGTCGTTACCAGCGGTGATCGTCTCCAACGACTGACGGGTCGCTTCACGCGGGGCCATGATCAGAAACTTGTCGGCCACGCCAGCAGCCTCAAGCGCCGGTTTGACATATTTGATAAGCTCCGCGTCATGGGCCCGGTTTGCGTCCAACCAGAAAATCGCCTCGGAGCCGGTCAGACGCTGACGGTCCATGGCCAGCTGAATCCAGTTCTCGATCGGCGCTTTTTTGACAGTGCAGGCGCGCCAGATATCGCCGGCCTCGACACTGTGGCTGTGCAACGTTTCGCCATTGGCCAGAACGATGCGGATTGTACCATCGGCCGGTGCCTCGAAAGTTGTCGGGTGCGAACCGTATTCCTCGGCTTTCTGAGCCATCAGGCCCACATTCGCCACGGCTCCGGCCGTGGACGGGTTCAACGCGCCGTTGGCCTTGAAGAACTTGATGGCCTCATCATAGACGGTCGCGTAGCAGCGATCAGGGATCACACAGTTGGTGTCACCTTTGGCACCCGTCTGGTCCCAGCCCTTGCCTCCGGCACGGATCACAGCAGGCATTGAGGCATCAATGATTACATCCGATGGGACATGCAGGTTCGTGATTCCGCGGTCCGAATCCACCATATACATGGATGGACGGTCCGCCTTGAGCGTGTCGATAGCCGCCATGATGTCAGCATGACCCTGTACGCGCTCCAACAGAGCGCCCAGACCTGAATTTGGGTTCACACCCAACGCATCCAGTTCCGCGCCGAACTTTTCGAACACGGGGGCCAGCCAGGCTTTGACCGCATATCCAAAGATGATCGGGTCTGAAACCTTCATCATCGTGGCTTTCATATGCAGCGAGAACATGGTCCCGTCTTTTTTGGTGTCCTCAATGGCATCTGAAAGGAACGCAGACAGTGCATTGACCGACATGAAAGTCGCGTCGGCTATGGTTCCTTCTTCCAGCGACCAGCCGTCTTTCAGAACGGTGACGTCACCATCTTTACCTACAAACTCGATTTTTGCATCGCCTGCTTGTGCTGCGGTGATGGTGGCCGAAATCTCGTTTGCATAGAAATCATTAGCCGGCATGGACGAAACTTTGGTCTTGCTGTCCGACGCCCATTCGCCCATCGAATGCGGGTTGTTCTGAGCATAGTTTTTCACCGCACGCGCCGCACGGCGGTCGCTGTTCCCTTCGCGCAGAACCGGGTTAACAGCAGAACCTTTGATCGCGTCATAACGGGCGCGGATCGCCTTTTCCTCATCCGTTGCAGGTTCTGCAGGGTAGGTCGGAATGTCGTAACCCTGCGATTGCAGTTCTTCGACGGCCGCAACCAACTGTGGAACCGAGGCAGAGATATTTGGCAGCTTGATGACATTGGCATCAGGTGTCTTCACCAGATCGCCCAAATCCGCCAGATCGTCGCTTACACGCTGATCGTCGGTAAGGTTCTCGGGGAATGCTGCCAGAATACGTCCCGCCAGAGAAATATCTTTGGTGCCAACGCGGACGCCCGCAGCAGATGCGAACTTGCGGATGATGGGCAGGAACGAAGCGCTGGCCAGCTCTGGCGCTTCGTCTACAATGGTATACAATATGTCGAAGTTCGATTTATCTGCCATATTCTTTTACCTTTTTTAAGCCTTTCGGGGCGTGCGATCCAAGAGTTGCAACCACAATTGCGTGGCGTGAGAGGGGCTAAACCACGATACAGCCCCTGGGTGACTCTGTTTTGACAGGGCTTCCCTTAAATCACGTTTGACTTGGAATCAATCGCATCTGCCCGCGCGTTTTGCCACGGGTCAGATAAAGTGTCGTGTAACTCTTGGGACGGGTAAGACTGCCCGTGGGCTGGAAGGTCGTGACTAACGATACCGTTGCCCGGTCTCTGGATCAAAAAACATCACACGATCTGGCTGTATGGCGATGCCGATCCGATCCCCGGTTCTGCTTCGTTGATCGTCCCGTTCCTCAATGATCAGCTTATCACCATTTGGCGTCCGTAAATAGGAATAGGACACGCCGCCTAAGGCTTCGGTCAGGTCCACGGTGCAGGCATCGGCCGAACGGTCAATCTGAATATGCTCGGGCCGCATGCCCAATGTCACCTTGGTCCGACCAGAGGGTATAGCCACAGAAACGGGCAAGGGCTTGCTAAGTGCGGGATGGGAGACTAGGCCGTCCTCATACTCACATTCCAGAAAGTTCATTGCAGGCGAACCGATAAAACCTGCGACAAACCGGTTGTCGGGATCGCGGTACAAATCCATCGGAGCGCCAACCTGTTCAACACGACCATCCCGCAGCACGACGATCTTGTCGGCCATGGTCATGGCTTCGACCTGATCATGGGTCACGTAAATCATGGTCGCGCCGATTTCCTGATGAAGGCGCGCGATCTCGACACGCATTTCCACGCGCAACTCGGCGTCCAGATTGGACAAGGGTTCGTCAAACAGGAAAACGTCGGGGCCGCGAACGATGGCACGGCCAATCGCAACCCGCTGCCGCTGACCACCCGACAGGGCCTTGGGTTTGCGTTTGAGGTACTGGTCAAGCTTCAGAATGTTCGAGGCTTCCTGCACTTTTCTGGTGATCTCTGCCTTTGGGATGCCGTTCATGCGCAGCCCAAAGCCCATGTTTTCCGCTACGGTCATATGTGGATAAAGCGCATAGGTCTGGAACACCATCGCCACACCACGTTTGGCCGGATCCATATGGGTTACGTCCCGCGCCCCTATGTGGATCTCGCCTTCCGACGTTTCTTCAAGACCCGCGATCATCCGTAACAATGTGGATTTGCCACATCCCGAAGGGCCAACGAAAACACAGAATTCACCATCTTCGATCTGCAAGTCGATGCCGTGAATGACTTGCGTCTGGCCGTACCGCTTGATTGCCTGGTTCAGAGTTACACCTGTCATGTCGCTTGCTTCCTGTCATTGCCGAGGTCTGGTCGCGTTTCAGGGAAACGCCAAGCCTGTGCCTCGGTGCTGATTTGTTCAGCCACCCGCCGCACACGAGGCACCCATGCCTCGAGTTGTTCAAAATCCATTCGTTGAGTCGAGCCGGTTACCGAGATTGCGCCTAGGACCCGACCGCTTGTTGTCAGAATGGGGCAGGCAACGCAGATAATTCCAGGTTCATGTTCTTCGTCATCAACGGCAAAACCCTTGCTGCGAATTCGATCAAGATCGGTGCGCAGATCATTGTCCGACGTCAGGGTCTTGTCGGTAAAGCGGTGAAAACTCTGCTGCGAAATTGCCCGGTTAAGGTCTCCCTCATCCAGAAATGCAAGCATCGCCTTGCCGACGCCCGTGCAGTAGGCCGGGCCCACCTTACCCGCCTGAGAATACATCTCGATCGGTTGCGCTGCGTTGCGTTTATCAACGTATAGAACCTGACCTGCATCGAGCTGCGCCAAATGCACGGTCTCGCCGGTTTCCTGGCTTAGAATATCGAGAAACGGACGTGCGATAGGGGCCAGTGAGCTTTGGGTCCAAGCTGCATGCGCAAGCCTTACCAAACGCATACCCGGAGCGTAGGTTTGGCGCTCGGGGTCGTAACATAGCATTCCCTGATTGGTTAATGATTGCAAAAACCGATACAGTGTTGCTTTCGGGAAATCGCTGTCGTCCAGCAATTCCGAAAATCGCACAGGGCGCTGAAATGCGGCGACCTGATCCAGCACGTCACATGCTTTGCCAATAGTTCCGTCACCTGACACGGGCGTCCGTTCTCCTCCGCTTGCCCATCGCAGTTTGCACGAGGGTCTTGACAAGACTAACCGAGTCGATGTGTAGTTTTCAATATATAAAACTAGGTTTCATTATTTGAAACTTGCGTGGAGACAACAGGGAGGAAACCATGTATTCCACTTTCAAGCGCACAACCGCTGCGCTGGCACTTGGCGTTGCTATGGCGGCACCGGCGGCGGCTGACCTGACCGGAGAGCTTCGGATATTCCTAGACACGTCAAACCCGGCCCCGCGCGCAACGATGGAAGCGATGATCGAACGGTTTGCAGCGCAGCACCCCGGCCTGGAGATTGAAACCACGGTTATCGACCGCGAAGCGTATAAGACCCAGATCCGCAACTTTCTGACGGCTGACACACCTGACGTGGCCACTTGGTACGCCGCCAACCGTATGAAGCCGTATGTCGAGGCTGGCCTGTTTGAAGACGTATCAGACCTGTGGGCCGAGCCCGAAATTGCCGAGAACCTGGCTTCGACCAAAGGCGCGATGACCATCGACGGCAAACAATGGGGCGTGCCCTATACCTACTACCAGTGGGGCGTTTACTACCGCAAAGATATCTTTGATGAGCTGGGCCTCAGCGAACCGACGACGTGGGAAGAAGAGCTGGCAAACTGTCAGAAGATCGTCGATTCCGGCCGCGCCTGCTATACTATCGGCACCAAGTTCCTGTGGACCGCTGGTGGCTGGTTCGACTACCTGAACATGCGCACCAACGGGTTTGATTTTCACAACCAGCTGGCCAATGGTGAAATCAGCTGGGAAGATGACCGGGTCAAGCAGACCTTTGCCAACTGGAAGCAGTTGATCGACATGGGGGCCTTCATTGATAACCATCAGACCTATAGCTGGCAGGAGGCTTTGCCATTCATGGTCAACGGAGAGGCCGCTGCTTATCTGATGGGCAACTTCGCAGTCGCGCCTTTGCGTGAAGCAGGGCTGACAGACGATCAGCTGGATTTCTACCAATTCGTGTCGATCAATCCTGATGTCGAACTGGCTGAAGACGCGCCGACCGATACATTCCATATCCCGGCGAATGCCTCGAACAAAGAAGCAGCGCGTGAATTCCTGCGCTTTGTTGTCTCGTCGGATGAACAGACCGAGATCAACAACGGATCGAACCTCGGTCAGTTGCCGGTGAACGCGCAATCTTCGGTGGATGATGACAAATTCTTGCAGCAGGGCTTTTCGATGCTCTCGACCAACAGCCCCGGCGGAGTGGCTCAGTTCTGGGACCGCGACGCACCGGCTGAAATGGCCAAAGTGTCAATGGAAGGTTTCCAGGAATTCATGGTTAAACCAGACAATGTTGACCGTATTCTGGCCAAGCTGGAACGCGCGCGAGAGCGTATCTACGACAACTGATCAGGCTTGGGCCGGGCTGAAGCCCGGCCCATTTGACCCGCTTTGTAGGGCGGGCTTCAGCCCGCCTTCACCTCAAGAAAATCCGGGACACCCATGACCACTGCCGCCGACGCCCCAGAACAGGAAAGCTGGTTCCACAGAAACCAACAGCGCATCGCGCCGTGGCTATTTCTGGCTCCGGGCCTGCTGTTCTTTATGGTCTACGTGATCATTCCGGTCTTCCAATCCTTCAACCTGTCACTTTACGAGTGGGATGGGTTGGGTGCCGCCGAATATGTAGGCATGCGCAACTATGAAGATTTGTATTGGGAATGGGTTGACCGGGACGCATTCTATATCTCGCTCAAAAACAATCTGATCTGGTTGATCCTATACCTTCTGGCCATTCCGGCGGGCCTGTTCATTGCCTTGTTTCTGAACCAGACAGTCTGGGGTATCCGCCTTTACAAATCGCTGTTTTTCTTTCCATTTGTCATTTCTCAGGTTGTCGTTGGCCTCGTATTCACGTGGTTTTACGACCCGACTTTTGGTCTTCTGAATGAGCTTCTTGGCTTATTTGGAATAGGCCCCTTGAATGTGCTGGGCGACGAACGTTTGGTCACCTACGGCATCATCGTCGCGGGCCTTTGGCCGCAAACCGCCTATTGCATGATCCTCTACCTCACCGGTCTGAATGCCGTCGACCCCGAACAGATCGAAGCCGGGCGCCTGGACGGTGCCAAAGGCTTGAGAATGCTGTGGCACATCATTCTGCCGCAGTTGCGCCCGGCGACTTTCATTGCATTCGTCGTGACAATCATCGGAGCGCTGCGCAGTTTCGACCTGATCTCAATCATGACACAGGGCGGGCCGTTCGGATCCTCCCGCGTGCTGGCCTATTACATGTTCGAAGTCGCCCTATCTGAATATGGCTTCCGCATGGGGTATGGCGCGGCAATCGCTGTGGTGCTTTTCCTGATTATGCTCTGCTTCATCGCCTATTTCCTCTGGTCGATGTATCGCGAAGAAAGGGGGCACTGAGATGTTTCCCAAACCCATCGAAAAACAACCTCGCGCCGCGCAGATCACCTATCAGGCGATGCTGCCACTTGCATTGTTGCTGTGGCTGGGGCCCCTGCTGGCGGTGGCTCTGTTTTCGGTCAAACCAGCGGCGGATTTCACCAACGCCAACTATTGGGGCTTGCCATCCAGTTTTGAAGGTGCAGTCAATTACGGGCTGGTGTTCTTCAACTCGGACATGCCGCGATATTTGCTGAACTCTTTCATGATCACCATTCCTACGGTAATCGGTGCCGTTGCTCTCAGTTCCATGACCGGCTTTGCACTAGGCATCTACAAATTCAAATCGAACCTATGGATTTTCTTTATGTTCGTAGCCGGCAATTTCGTGCCATTCCAGATCCTGATGGTGCCTGTGCGCGACCTGACACTGGATTTAGGCCTCTACAACACAAAAACCGGCCTCGTCTTGTTCCACATCGCCTTCCAGACCGGCTTTTGCACATTGTTCATGCGCAACTTTATCCGGGCCCTGCCCTTTGAATTAATCGAGGCCGCGCGAGTCGAGGGTATCAGCGAATGGCGCATCTTCTGGTACGTGGTGCTGCCGTTGATGAAACCCGCAATAGCCGCACTCAGCGTGCTGATCTTTACCTTCATCTGGAACGATTACTTTTGGGCGGTCGTCCTGACACAGGGCGCGGAAAGCCAACCTGTCACGGCAGGCATCACCAGTTTCAACGCCCAGTTCCGCGCCGCCTACCAATTAATGAGCGCGGGCTCGATCGTAGCAGCGCTGCCGCCGGTTGCCATGTTCTTCCTGATGCAAAAGCACTTTATCGCGGGCCTGACCCTCGGAGCTGTAAAATGACAAAGATAACTTTTATCGGAGCAGGTTCCACGATCTTTATGCAGAACATCGTGGGGGATGTTCTGTTAACGCCTGCTCTGGCGGACAGTCATTTTGCGCTGATGGATATCGACCCCGTACGCTTGACGGAAAGCGAAACTGTAGCCCGCGCCATGGTCCGTTCGGTCCGGTCAAACGCGACAGTATCCACACATGCGGATCGACGCGCGGCACTTGATGGTGCCGATTTCGTTATCACTGCCTTTCAGATTGGCGGGTACCAGCCTTGTACCGTCACTGATTTTGAGATCCCCAAACAATACGGGCTGCGCCAGACCATCGCCGATACGCTGGGCGTGGGTGGCATCATGCGGGGGCTGCGCACTGTGCCGGTCTTGTGGGACGTAGCGCATGACATGATGCAGCTATGCCCTGATGCGACACTACTACAATACGTCAATCCGATGGCCATCAACACCTGGGCACTGGCCGAGAGATACCCGTCATTGAAGCAGGTCGGCCTGTGCCACTCGGTTCAGAACACGGTGGCGGAACTGGCACATGATTTGGACCTGTCAAAAGACGACATTCGCTACAAGGTCGCGGGCGTCAATCACGTCGCCTTCTTCCTGCGGCTTGAGCATCAGGGCCATGATTTATACCCCGCCCTTCGGCAAGGTTATGTCAGCGGCAGGATCCCCAAGGCACCGCTGCTGATGCCGCGCTGCCCCAACAAGGTGCGCTACGAAGTGATGGATCACCTTGGCTTTTTCTGCACCGAAAGTTCTGAGCATTTGGCAGAATACGTGCCATGGTTCATCAAAGACGGGCGGGCGGACCTGATCGAGAAATTCTCAATCCCACTCGATGAATACCCGACCCGCTGTGTGGAACAGATGAGCAACTGGAAAGAGCAGGCCAAAACCGTGACTGACGGGCGCGACATAGCCGTCACTCGCAGCCATGAGTTTGCGGCAGACATAATGAACGCAATCATCTCTGACACCGCCTACGTGGCCTATGGCAATCTGCCAAACACCGGCCAGATACCTCAGCTGCCTATGGGGGCTGCTGTCGAAACACCGTGTCTGGTTGATGCAAATGGCATTCAGCCTTCTGTCATCACAGACGTCCCAGCGCAGCTGATCGCCCTTATGCGTACCCAGATCAACGTTCAGGAACTCACAGTCAGGGCATTGGTCGACCAGAACCCCGAGCATATCTATCATGCAGCCATGATGGACCCGCACACCGCCGCCGAACTGGACCTGCGCCAAATTCGAAATCTGGTGAACGACCTTCTGTCTGCCCATGCCGACTGGCTGCCAGATTGGTGCCGCCCATCTCGCGCCGCTTGAATTTCACCTTTTTACAAATACTCAAATCCACCCAGACCTAAAAAAAGCATCACAGAACAATGTCAAAACGCCGCTCACAGCATTGGTACGGGAAACTCGACAAGGATGGGTTCATCCATCGATCCTGGATGAAAAATCAGGGTTTTCCTGATCACGCCTTCGATGGGCGGCCAATCATCGGAATCTGCAACACATGGTCGGAGCTGACCCCTTGCAATTCCGGCCTGCGTGATCTGGCCGAAGGGGTAAAGCGCGGTGTGTGGGAGGCCGGGGGCTTTCCCGTCGAATTCCCGGTCATGTCGCTGGGCGAGACCCAGATGAAACCCACAGCCATGCTGTTTCGCAATCTGCTGGCCATGGATGTCGAAGAGTCGATCCGCGCATATGGCATTGACGGTGTGGTTCTGCTGGGCGGGTGCGACAAGACCACGCCGGGCCAATTGATGGGCGCGGCCTCGGTCGATCTGCCGTCGATCGTTGTCAGCTCCGGCCCTATGCTGAATGGAAAATATCGCGGTCAGGATATTGGCTCAGGAACCGATGTGTGGAAGTTCTCCGAGGCCGTGCGTGCCGGAGAGATGACCCTTCAGGATTTTATGAACGCGGAATCCGGGATGTCCCGCAGTGCCGGGGTTTGCATGACCATGGGGACAGCCAGCACCATGGCGTCTCTGGTCGAAGCGATGGGCATGAGCCTGCCCACCAATGCCGCCCTGCCCGCCGTTGACGCCCGCCGCATGGCCCTAGCCCATTTGACCGGCAAGCGGATTGTCGAAATGGTCGACGAAGACCTGAAACCATCGGACATTTTGACCAGGGAAGCCTTCGAGAATGCAATCCTCGCCAATGCAGCCGTTGGGGGATCGACCAATGCCGTTGTGCATCTACTGGCACTCGCAGGTCGCGTGGGCGTTGACCTGACGCTCAAGGACTTTGAAATCGGATCAGAGATTCCCCTTCTGGTGAACTGCATGCCCTCGGGCACATACCTGATGGAAGATTTCTGTTACGCTGGCGGTGTTCCGGCTGTGTTGAGCGAACTCAAACCTTTCCTGCGACCGGCCAGAACGGTTCTGAACAAGGACATCTCGGCCCATTTCGAAGGCGCCGAATGTTTCAACCGCGATGTCATCCGCCCTTTCAACGATCCGGTGAAGCCCGCTGCTGGCCTTCGTGTTTTGCGCGGCAATCTTGCGCCCAACGGAGCCATCGTCAAACCTTCTGCCGCAACAGATGCCCTTCTTGAAACCGAGGGTGAGGCGTTCGTTTTCGAAAACATCGAAGACCTGAAAGCCAATATCGACCGGGATGATCTGCCGGTCACACCCAAAAGCATTCTGGTGCTCAAGGGATGTGGACCCAAGGGTTATCCCGGGATGCCCGAGGTAGGAAACATGCCGATTCCGGCCAGATTGGTGAAGGAAGGCGTTCGCGACATGATCCGTATCTCGGATGCCCGCATGTCCGGCACCGCCTATGGCACCGTCATCCTGCATGTCAGCCCTGAGGCACAGGCGGGTGGCACGCTGGCGTTGGTGAAAACCGGCGACCGCATCCGCGTATCTGCCAGCGCCGGCAAGCTTGAACTGTTGGTGGACGAAAAAGAATTGGACGCGCGCCGAGCCCAATGGAACCCAGACAAGCCGCATTATTCCCGCGGGTATGCCAAACTTTACGTCGATCACGTGCTGCAGGCCGATCAAGGGGCCGATCTGGATTTCCTCGTCGGCAAAGACACCCGCCTTGTGACCAGAGAGAGCCACTGATGACCCAAGCAGCGACATTTCATGACTTGAACGGGTCATCCGTCTATATCACCGGCGGAGGCTCGGGCGTGGGCGCAGCATTGACGGATGGGTTTCTGGCTCAGGGGGCCAATGTGGCTTTTATCGGCAGATCGGACGCCAGCGGTTTTGTCGAAGAGATGCGCGACAAACACGGCCGCGCACCTCTGTTCATGCAGGGTGACATGACCGACACCCAGCTTCTTCACACGACAATGGCCAAAGCCGCCAAAGCCCACGGCCCCCTGAACGTTTTGGTTAACAACGCGGCCAATGACCAACGCCATACACTTGAGGAAACCACGACCGAGTTCTGGGACTGGATGATCGAGGTAAACCTGAAAGCCTATTATTTCGCCTGTCAGGAAGCGGCCCGGCAAATGAAAGAAGGCGGCGTTATCATCAACTTCAGTTCGATCAGCTACATGATGGGCAATGCAGGCTATCCGATCTATACGACGTCAAATGCGGGCATTACAGGGATGACTCGGTCTTTGGCCCGCGAACTGGGACCAAAGAACATACGTGTGAATGCGCTGGCTCCCGGTTGGGTCTTGACGCAAAAACAACTGGATATGTGGGCGACGCCCGAAGATTTGGCCGCGCATTTGGATCGACAATGCCTGAAAGAACATTTGACGCCCGAAGACATGGTTGCACCGACATTGTTTCTTGCATCCAACGCCAGCCGGGCGATGACCGGTCAGTGTATGGCGGTTGATGGCGGCGTCGTGGTTTCAGGGTGACACAATGAATACTGACTGGATCGCCGTTGATTGGGGCACATCTCACCTGCGGGTCTGGGCCATGCAGGGGGCAACGGTTCTGGACTGCGCGCAGTCCGACAAAGGTATGGCACGTATCGGAACAGGCAGTTTCCAGACCGCCCTGTTGGACCTTGTTGAAAACTGGCTGAAGGATGGCCCCATCGATGTGATCGCCTGCGGTATGGTCGGTGCACGCCAAGGCTGGGTCGAAGCACCTTATTCTACCGTTCCGTCGCAGCCCTTGCCGCAAGTACCGGTCCGTGTTCCCAGCACAGACCCGCGCATCCGGGCCTTCGTCATACCCGGATTAAAGCAATTGACCCCGCCGGATGTGATGCGGGGCGAAGAAACACAAATCGCGGGATTTTTGGGAACTCGCCAGAACTGGGATGGTGTCCTCTGCCTTCCAGGAACCCATACGAAATGGGTTCAGGTCAGCGCAGGTGAAATCGTGAGCTTTCGGACGCTCATGACCGGAGAGCTTTTTGATTTGTTAAGTGCGCAATCTGTTCTGCGGCATTCTATAGGTGGAGGATGGGATGAAGATGCCTTTGCAGATGCTGTGGCGGATACATTGTCCAAACCCGAACAGTTGGCTGCGCGCCTGTTCGGCTTGCGGGCTGCAGACCTGCTGCACGATCAGGACAAAGACATCGCGCGCGCACGGCTGTCCGGACTGCTTATCGGTGCTGAATTGGCCGCCACTCGTCCATATTGGCTGGGCCAACAACTGGCTATCATCGGCGCAGAAGCCGTATCGCGGGTCTATGCGGCAGCGCTGAGACAACAGGGCGCTTTTGTTGAGACTGCAAACGCCACCGAAACAACCCTGGCCGGGCTGGCGCTGGCGCGCAACATGACAAGGCAAATCGCATGAGCCGCCCCATCATCGCCATTCTGCGTGGTCTGCAACCACAGGAAGCCGAGGCGGTTGGTAGAGTTATCATCGATGCAGGGATCGACAGGATCGAAGTTCCACTCAATTCGCCTGATCCGCTCGACAGCGTTTCCATCCTGGCCCGTGCCTTCGAAGGTCACGCCCTGATAGGCGCAGGTACTGTATTGACGGTTGATCAGGTGGACGCCGTCCGGAATGGCGGAGGCAGGCTGATCGTGTCACCCAACTATGATGCTGATGTGATTAAACGGTCTGTGGCGTTGGGGATGCAAAGCTGGCCGGGTGTTTACACGCCGACCGAAGCTTTTGCCGCTCTCAAAGCCGGGGCCACAGGACTAAAGCTGTTTCCTGGCGTCATGGCAGGCCCTGCAGGATTGGCCGCACTTCGACCCGTCTTGCCCAAGAAAACACGCGTCTTTGCCGTCGGTGGTGCCGGACCTGAAAACTTCGACCAATGGATCAAAGCTGGTGCCGATGGATTCGGGATTGGATCAGCGCTGTACAAACCCGGCATGGACACAGTCGAAATCGCAAAACGCGCGAGGCAGATCGTTACAGCCTTTGACAGGGCGGCAGGATGAGCACGGTCTTTGACGACCGCCCCTGCGCGTTGGGCGAAGGTCCGCTTTGGCACCCCGCTCGGCAACAGCTATTCTGGTTCGACATTCTCAACAAACGCCTGATGGCGCGCGAAGGCGTAAATCAGATAAGCTGGGAATTCGATGAACATGTCTCTGCCGCCGGCTGGGTGGATCGCGATACACTGCTTTTGGCGTCGGAAACGGGTCTTTGGCAGTTTAACTTGAAGTCCGGGCATCGAGCGCTGGTCACGCCACTCGAGGCAGACAACCCAATCACCCGCTCGAATGACGGTCGCGCTGATCCTTGGGGCGGTTTCTGGATCGGCACGATGGGCAAACAGGCTGAAGCCGGGGCCGGATCAATCTATCGGTTCTGGAAAGGTACACTCAGATGTCTCGTGTCTGATGTGACGATTTCCAATGCAATCTGTTTTCCCCCGGATCGATCCGTGGCCTATTTCTGTGACACGAAAACGAGGCAGGTCAGGCGCTGGAGCTTGAATGCAGAAAGCGGATGGCCCGAAGGGGAAAGCACGGTATTTCTGGACCTACGCAAAGAAGGCCTGAACCCGGACGGTGCGGTGGTTGATGCCGACGGGAACATCTGGATCGCGCAATGGGGGATTGGACGTGTCGCGGCCTACACGCCCAGAGGTCAATTCCTAAAGGCCATTTCCTTCGACGCGTCACATACCTCCTGCCCGGCCTTTGGTGGCGACAGCTTAGGCACGCTGTTCTGCACCTCAGCGCGCCAGGGGTTGAGCAACGCGGATATTGAATCCCAACCCACCAACGGCATGACCTTTGCAATGCCAAGCGTGGGGCGAGGGCAGGCAGAACACAGGATCATATTATGAAGCCGGAACTTGGTGTGTGTTACTACCCTGAACACTGGCCCGAGGCGATGTGGGCGGAAGATGCCGCGCGCATGGTGGACACCGGCATCTCGTGGGTACGCATTGGAGAGTTCGCGTGGAACCGGCTGGAACCTCACCCCGGAACCCTGCAATTCGAATGGTTGGATCGCGCGGTTGAAACACTTGGCGCGGCAGGATTGAAAGTCGTGCTTGGTACACCAACAGCAACACCACCGCGTTGGATGCTGGACAAACATCCGGACATGCTGGCTGTGGATGCACATGGAAACACGCGCAAATTCGGGTCACGGCGACATTACTGCTTTAGCTACCAGGGCTATGTCGATGAATGTGTCCGCATCGCACGGGTCTTAGGAGAGCGCTATGGTCATAACCCGTACGTGGCGGCATGGCAGATCGATAATGAGTATGGGTGTCACGACACAACCGTCAGCTACAGCACCCCGGCACTGAACGCATTCAGGCGCTGGCTGGCTGTTCAATACAGTTCCATAGAACAACTGAACAAGGCCTGGGGAAACGTGTTCTGGTCAATGGAGTATCGCAACTTCGATGAGATTGACCTACCCAATCAAACTGTGACCGAACCGAACCCTGCTCATGTACTGGCATTCCGTCGGTTCAGTTCAGATCAGGTTGTGGCATTCAACAAAGCTCAGGTCGATGTATTGCGAACTTTAACCGATGCGCCGCTGTTGCATAACTATATGGGCCGTATTCTGGATTTCGACCATTTCGAGGTTGGCGCGGATCTGGATATTGCGACTTGGGACAGTTATCCGATCGGATTTCTATCGGACCGATTGGAATATGAGGAAGCCCACAAGGCCGCCTTTCTTCAGCAAGGCGATCCGGACATGCAGGCGTTTCACCATGATCTTTACCGGGCAGTGGGCCGTGGCCGATGGTGGGTGATGGAGCAACAACCCGGTCCGGTGAATTGGGCGCCCTATAACCCGGCACCCTTGCCCGGAATGGTAAGGTTGTGGTCGCTTGAAGCTGTCGCCCACGGAGCTGAGGTTGTGAGCTATTTTCGGTGGCGGCAAGCCCCCTTTGCACAGGAACAGATGCACGCGGGTTTGCTGACACCGGACAATCGCCCTGCCCCTGCCTTGCACGAGGCCCGTCAGACAGCGGGAGAGCTATCCACATTGGGCGAGGTGTATCAGGTGCAATCCAAGGTTGCGATACTGTTTGATTACCCCTCGGACTGGGCTTGGACATCGCTACCGCAAGGAGCAGGCTTTGACTATTTCCGGTTGGTCTTCTCAGCTTATCGTGCATTGCGCCGCGCGGGGCTGTCGATTGATTTCGTTTCGTCCAATGACCTGTCCGCGCATTATGCGCTGATCCTTGCCCCCGGACTGGCAACGATTGGCCCGGATTTGGAGCGTAGGTTAACGGACAACTCGGATCTGGCCATCCTCGGTCCGCGCAGCGGCGCAATTACTCGTGATTTCCAGATCCCCGTCGTCGGTCGACCTGGCCTGAAAGGGTTGGATTGCAACGTGGATTTGGTCGAAACACTGCCCCCCGCAAACAACCGGACTGTCCGAGGTGGCGGCGCGGTACAACATTGGATTGATCGCCTTTCAGGATCAGCCGAAGAAATTCTGAGTTTTGACGACGGAGCGCCTGCGCTTATGGCAGGGGACGGGCTCTGGTATCTTGCAGGCTTCCCAAACGAAATATTATGGGATCGCGTCATCGGCCTGGCTGCGGAAGAAACGGGATTGAGCCTGAAGCCAATGCCGCCAGGACTGCGACTGCGTGAGACAGCCGATCACGTGTTCCTGATCAACTATAACGCTGAACCGGTGGTCTGGAACGGGTCGACCATCGGCGGTTGTGATGTAAAAATCCTGAAGCGCAATCTGCCCGGACAGATTTGAATCCTGTCCGGGCAGTTGCGTTGGTTGCCGCTTAGCACAGCATTAGTCGCTTTTCAGGCTGTTGGGGTCAAACACCCCTCCGAAACCACTGTTGTTGGATGGCTCACTCTCGGATTCAGAAGTACCTTCGTTGCTTTCATTCTCGCTACCATCCAGCGAGTTCGGAGCGAAGACATTACCAAAACCGCTGTTATTTGACGGCTTTGGCGCGGTTTGGGCATCACCCTGCCCGGCTTTTTCCGCCTCCTGCTGTTTGCGGCGTTCCTCACGCTGCTTGCGAAGTTCCTGAATGCGTTGTTCCGCTTCCAGCTGTTTTTGCTCGCGAACATCGGCAATGCATTGCGCCGGACTGTAGGTCGCCGCTGTGCCGATAACGGTGATCGTTACAACCGCAAATGCGACCAACAACACGGCGGCCATGTTACCGGCAAAGAAACTGGGCAGCTTGATCTTTCCAGCCAGTTCCTCGACCGTTGCGTTCTTACGCGCCGCGGCCACCAGTTCCTGACGTTTCAGCTTGGCTTCGTTAAGCAGAGCGAAGAAAACCGTCAGCGCAACGATGATGAATGCCAGCGCCGAGATCGCAGGCGTGATACCGTAGCGAACCTTCTGAGCCAGCTCAATCGTCAGCGTCGGGTATTCACCAAAGGTGAAAGTGGTGGTGTTGTAGTTCTCGAACGAGGCCAAGAATGCCAGCACCGCTGCCGAGGCGATTGCAGGGCGCATGAAGGGCAGCAGGATCTTGCGGAAAGCCTGTGCATGGCTGGCCCCAAGGTCCAGTGCCGCCTCGGTCAAGGCAACATCGTACCGTTGCAACCGCGCCACTAGCACCAGCATGCAGTAACTGGCGATGAAGGTGGATTGGCCGATCACCGTCAGGAAGATGCCGTTTGACAGAAAGCTGTCTGCACCCAGCCCCAGCATCCGGTTGATCCGGTCCCAGAAGACCAGCGTCGAGATACCAAGTACCACACCGGGGATCAGGATCGGTGCGATGATGACAGTATAGTAGGTCGCGCGAAGCTTCGGCCAGATCTGGGTCAGCATCAGCGCGCCTGCCAAACCCATCGCCACGGACAGGATCACTGTGCCGATTCCGATGATCAGCGAGTTCTTGATACCGTTCAGGATGCGCTGATCCTGAAACAGTTCGCCAAACCACTGGAATGTCAGACATTCCCATGGGCTCATTCGGGGGAAGCCGGACGAGTTGAACGCGGTGATCGACATGATCACAAGCGGGCCCAGCAGATACAGGAAGAAGATCGCCAGATAGACCCAGATGCTTATACGGAGGAAGGAATTGTTCATTTCCCGATATCCCCCATGTTCACTTTGAACAGGCGCATCATGGCCAGCACGAACAGAATACAAGTGACCAGCAGAACGATCGCGTAGGCGGCGCCCTGTGGCCAGTCGTTGTTGTCATTGAACTGCTGATAGATCAGTTGGGTGAACCACAGACTGGACGGCCCGCCCAGAATTTGCGGCGCAGCCAACGCACCGGCGGACAACATGAAGACCATGGTACAGCCCGAGCTGATCCCCGGCTTGGCATAAGGAATGACCACACGCCAATGTATCCGCCACCACGGCGCCCCAAGGTCGCGTGCTGCTTCGATCTGGTTTTTGTCCAGACTTTCAATCACGTTATACATCGGGAAAATCATCAGCAGAATGTAGGCGTATCCCAGACCCGCATAGAGCGCGATGTCATTGCGAATGAAGTCGAACGGCGTATCCCAGATGCCCAGTCCCGTGAACAACGTGTTCAACACACCTGTTTCCCCAAAGATGATGCGCAGCGCAAAGGCGCGCAGGATTTCGTTGATCCAGTAAGGGATGATCAGCATGATCGCAAAGATACGAATATGGCTACCTTCAGCCTGACCCAGGTAATAGGCAATCGGATAGCAGATGATCAGGTTGAAAACCGTCACAAAAACCGCAGCCACAAGAGTTCGGAAAAACACCCTCAGATCAACGGTGTTGTAGTCCTGACTGCCGCCTTCGGGGCCATAAATCAGATATTTGTAGTTCTCTAGCGTATATACGTCTTTGGGTCCGCCGATCTCTGGCGGCGGCAGGTTCGGACGGAACGAGAAGTCCAACATCGACAGCTGCGGAAGGATGATCAGGCCGATGGTCCAGAACAGAACCAGACCCAGGATCGCCACTCCCATGCCGGTGCCGTTGCGATTGAAGAAGTCTTTCAGAAACTGGGGCATGAGTATTTCCCCTTATTCTGCAGCCAGTTCACCCGCAGGAACGATGACGGCATTATGCGTCTTGTATTCCAACGTGATGTTCTGTCCGGTGTGGTCCTCGAAGGATTGTCCATGGTTCGGGATCGACACCTTGATCTCTTTTCCGCCTTCACCTTCGGTAAAGATATTGAAGACGTTGCCTTCGAATTCTTCGTGGTTGACCCGCGCGGTAACAAAATGGTCTCCCGAAGCCCCCTCGGGCGCAATGGCGAAAGCTTCGGGGCGAATGAACATCATCGCACTATCGCCTTCTTTCATCTTGCCTTGGTTGGCGGTCGATATCCGTGCAACCAGGTCGCCCGAACGGTTGGTCGAGATCAGCGCCTCGTTGCCCATGACCTGTTTGATCTTGCCACGGAAAACGTTGTTTTCGCCGACAAATGAGGCCGCGAAAGCCGTGTTGGGATCGTTGTAGATGGTTTTACCGTCGGCAATCTGGTCAATCACACCTGCACGCATGACGGCGATATTGTCTGACATGGTCAGTGCCTCGCCCTGGTCGTGTGTGATGTAGATAAAGGTAATGCCCACACGCTGCTGTATCTCACGCAGTTCCGTTCGCATGTGCTGGCGCAGTTTGAGGTCAAGTGCCGACAAAGGTTCATCAAGAAGCAGAACATCCGGCTCGGCGCAAAGGGCGCGAGCGATGGCCACTCGCTGACGCTGACCCCCAGACAATTCGCTAGGAAGTTTGTCGCCTTGCCCCGGCAGCGCGATCATGTCCAAAAGCGCATCAGCGCGCTTGCGCCGTTCGGCGCTGCTGGCACCTTTGATTTCCATCGAGAACGTGATGTTCTCCCAGACCTTCATCAAGGGAAACAACGCCAGGTTCTGAAAGATCAGAGCAGTGGGGCGTTTGTTAGGTCCGATGCCCCGCATGTTCTTGCCGCCGATCAGAACATTGCCTTCGCTAGGCTCGAGAAAGCCGGAAACAGCCCTTAAGATCGTTGTTTTTCCGCAACCCGAGGGCCCGAGGAACGAAAAGAAATCGCCCCCGTTTATATTGACGTTTGCATCGCGCACGGCGACGAAGTCACCGAAACGGATCCACAGGTTTTCCAGATCGACTCCGACCCCTGCACTCATTTTTGGTATCTCCCTGAGGTGTGTGCTGTCACCACACCACATAGCTTTCCGTTACGCCGGAGCGGCGCACAGATTGTTGCCCCCCGCAGAACGCGAGGGGCATGGTTTCAGATCGCTTATGCGCTCTTGAACTTGTTGACGAACTCGGTCCGCGTTTCAGCATACCATGGTGCTTCGGCCGGCCACGGGTTGAGGTTGGCCAGCGAGTCGCCCGGATAGGCCTCGGCAAAGTTCTTCTTGTAGGTGTCGCCAGAATACTGGTCAGCCCCCAGAACAGGAGAGTTGTACCCGTGGCTGTCGATGGCAACACCGGCAGGTTTGGCCTGATAGGCGAAGTCGATGAAGGCATAGATCTGGTCGATATTCGCCGCACCAGATGGAATCGACATCCCGTCAACCCATGCCATCGCCCCTTCGATAGGCGCCTGATAGTGCACCGGTTCACCAGCCGATTTCAGTGCCAGTGGCGGACCGTCCCAGGTCTGACCGACAACAACACCTTCGTTCAGAAGGCCGTTCTTCTGCGTGTCGGCGTCGTTCCAGATCAGCTTGATGCGATCCTTACGTGCAATGCACCAGTCGGTGATCTGTCCCCAGACCTTGCGCATGGTTTCTTCATCGCCATATGCGGCCCAGACCGAACCCGGCTCCATCTCGCCGGAACGCTCCATGTAAAGACCAGCGCCAAGCATCATCGAATGCGCGCGGCCCATGGTCTTGCCTGCGTTTTCTTCCGACCAGACGTCGCCATAGGATGGTGCATCCCCAGCCGGCAGCCACAAGTCGGTGCGGTATGCAATACCTTCGGTGCCCCAGATATGCGGCAACCAGTGGACCCCGGCGCCGCCAAAGTTCCAAGCATCCGTACCGATTTTGGCCATGGCAGGGTTCACCAAGTCGACCGGAACCTTGTTCATGTCAAAGGGCTGCAACAGCTCCAGCGGCTCCCACTGCAACGAGCGGTTGTTGGTCGGTGAGACGATGTCAAAGCCCTGACCTTTGGTTGCCTTCATCTTGTTGATGATTTCTTCGTTTGAGCCGATCCCGGTGTAGTTCACCTTGATGCCGGTAAGGGTCTCAAACTCTTCGATAAAGCTGGGCGGCAGGTAATCCGACCACATCAGGATGTTGATTTCACCGGACGACGCCAGTGCGCTCTTGCTGTAAAGAGGCGCGGCAAGTGCAGCGGCACCCGCTCCTTTCAAAACAGTGCGTCTGGAAAGTGATGATTTGGTAACCATAGTGTTCTCCCGTTGTTGGACTCGATTTTTTTGTTTTCTATTCATAGGACTTTCTGCGCCCATCCGTCAGTCCAAAAGTGACAGTTTGCGAAAATCTTATGTCCAGTTTCGCGATTTGACACGTCTAAGCTGAATTATGAGGCGCCGCATTCTCCTGCCAAACGGTAATGTCCTTTGGATTGACCGGATCTGAACCAAGCAAAATTTGACGTGCAAGGCCAACAGGCAAAGGCTTTGAAACGTCACTGAAGTTGAACGCGTAGTAGGTCGAGCCGCGTTGGGTTATGCGCAAATCGGGATCGCAAGGCGTTGCATTTATCCCAGCCCAGTTCAGTACCTCACCGACAATCGCTTGCAAAAGCTCATTACGCGGAACCATTGCCAGATAGGTCGTGCGGTCAGAACGGATGACCGCCGGGCTGGCATCGCAATAAGCGCTCTTGAAGCGGGCCAAAACGTGCTCTTTGGTTTCGACGATTTCACGCCAGCCCGTGAATTCGAGTTGCTGACCATCGGGAAGAATCACAGCCTCCTGCGCAAGTGAAGGGAGTGATTCGACGCGCGTGACACGGATACCTGTTAACTTTGCCAGTTCGCCCGGAGCCAGATTGGAAGGAGTGTTCATCCCGGATGTCTTGCTGCCGGAACGGGCACCTATCAGTATCTTGGCTCCCGAAGCGTCAAGCTTGTCTGCAAGGTCAGCCGTCACGATCATGCTTTGCGGTAATACGATGAGGGCATAGTCGCTCAGTTCATCTTCAGGGCCAACAAAATCAAGATCGACCCCAAAACCACGAATAGCAGTGTGCCACTCGCGAAAAATCTGGACATTGGGGAAATCCCTGTCATGCGGCAGGATATCCGCCGCCCAGATCGAGGTATAATCCAGCAGCATTGCAACCCGCGCTTTTGCCCGCCTCTCGGGTGGCAAAATGGCGCGATCCTTCACGATCTGGGCCAATTCAACAGCGGCCTGATCCAGGCTGCCATCTGACCGCAATATCGCTGTATGGTATTGTTCTTGAGCAGATTTTGCCTGTCGCCAGCGAAAGAACATCACGGCTTGCGCGCCATGTGCATAGGCCGCCCAGGTCCAAAGCCGAACCATCCCCTCTGCCGGAGAGGGGTTCTTATCGGCCCAATCTACCGGACCCGGCTGCTGTTCCAGAACCCACATCCGACCGCGCCCCTGACTGCGATATAAATCACAATGAAATCCCTGATAGTCCGGTGCGCCGGTGCGCAGATAACGGCGCTTTTCTTCATCCGAAAGGGAAGAGCCCAATAGGTTCCCCAGCGGGTAACTGTCGAACCCGACAATATCCAGATCAGCAGCCACGACGTGGTGATCGAACTCGAAACTGCCTGCCATAAAGTTATGGGTGATATCCCGGCCCGGCGCATATTTGCGCAGAACATCCACCTGCGTTTTGTTGAACAGCCGAACCCGCTCTGAAGAATAGCGCGCGAAATCCAGCGCGTGGGCTGGATTGGGCATGGCGACCAGCCCGTTGGGCAGTTCGATCTGACCAAACCGTGAGTAAAGCGACCCCCAGAAAACGGTTCCCCACGCGTCGTTCAATACGTTGATTGCACCATATCGTTCCTCCAACCAGTTCTGAAAACCAGTCCGCGCGGCATCGGAATAGCTGAGAACTGTATCGTGGTCGTTATACTCATTGTCGATCTGCCACGCTTGTACATACGAATTCTGACCATATCTGCGAGCGTATTCGGTTGCGATCCTTTGCGCCTCGGTCAGATAAACATCACTGGAAAAACAATAATGCCTGCGCGAACCGAACCCTCTGACCCGACCATCCGGCCCTACAGGCAGGATTTCGGGGTACTCATCGATCAACCATTTTGGGGGGGCGGCTGTTGGGGTGGACATCATGACCCGCAGACCGGCTTGCCCCAAAATCTCAATCACCTCATCCAGCCAGCCCCAGTGGAACTGACCGCGCGCGGGTTCGATCAGGCCCCAGGTGAATTCAGCAATCCGCACCCAATCCAACCCCATATCTGCCATTCGGGCGGCATCGTCTCGCCATTGCGAAGGGTTCCACTGTTCGGGGTAGTAACAAACCCCAAGTTCCAGCGCGCTCATCGTGTGTCCTTTGCTGTGCGTCGTTCGATCCACTTCAAGAAACTGGCGCAGCCGAGTGTGAGGACAACATACAGGATTGCCGCCGTGTTGAAGGGAGCAAAGGGCAGAAAGCTGGCCGCCTGAAATTCTCGCATCCTCTGGGTCATGTCGCGGACGGACAGGATTGACAGCAATGACGTGTCCTTGATCATCGCGATAAACTCATTGCCAAGCGGTGGAGTTACAATCCGCAGGGCTTGCGGCAGAACGATAAGCCGCGCCGTATGCCATCGCGACAAACCCAGAGAGCTGCCCGCTTCCAATTGGCCTTTTGGTATCGCCTCGATCCCGGACCGGAAAATTTCGGCCATATAGGCGGAATAACCAACCGAGATCGCGATAATCCCCCGTGTCATATTGGTCATATCGATACCGCCGCCGGTAACATCCTTGACTGCGCCCGCCAGCGGCAAACCGATATAAAGAATGATCACCAGCATCGGAATGCCACGTATCGTATCCACGAAAAACTCGGCCCCGACCGCAAGCGGATGCAGCTTATGCTGAGCCCCGCCGATGGTCAGTGTCAGCAACAAAAACCCGAGCACGGCAAATGCCAGGGCTGGATTGCGGTACTTGTCGGGTAGAAATCTTGTTTGCCACAGGACCGGATAACCTTGCGAATGCGCCTCCTCCGGGATAAAAGCGCCCGAGACACTGTCGACCGTTTCGATTTGTTCAAGCGCGGCAGTGGCATCGGTTGCGCTGCGAATGCGATATTGCTGACCGCCGGCCCCCTCGAACTCGCCAAACCGGATAATGTCAGCCTGCGCCTGCGGCGTGCCGCGCACAACCGCGATACGCCCCTCGGTGCTGCCCACCAGAACAAAGCTGACCTGCGGCTGCATGAAGAAAAAGGCCGAGGCTGCCAGCAATGCCAAACTGATCGAACCATAGACGACCGTAGTACGCGCCTTTGGCTTAAACGATTGCAACCCGACCCAGACCAAACCAAGAATGGCCGCGAAGACATAGGCAAAGATGGCCGCGCGGAAAGTAATGGCCACCCCGGTCGCGAACTGCCAATGAGCCATGAACATGAGATAAAACAGTACTGCGCCTGTGAGACTCTCCAACCCCAACAAGACGCGCCCGCGCCAGGGTGGCTGCAAACGTGCCGACAATAGGCAAAGCGCGACTACAGCTGCGTAAACCGCCAGGAAAACCTGTAACCCCGTCTGAACCCTGGCGATCACGTCCGGAAACAGTACCCAGGTCTGATTGGACCGATCGATGAGGGGCGAGGTGTTTTCGCTGAGCGCATGAAAGAAGACCGACTCCGCAAATGGCATCAGAAGTTGAGGAGAAACAAAGCTGATGACCAAAAGCGCCGCAGCAGCCGGTAACGCGGCAAGCGCGCAGAGCCGCAACCAGCCGGGGGAGTTTTGTGAAAACCGCACGTAGCGTGCGCAAAGATATCCAAGGATCGCAACGCTCGCAATCAGCAGAAATCCAACAAAGATGGCCCCCGCATCTGTGCCGATCCCCAGAATTGCGACCAGAGACCGCAAGTATTTTGAGGATGTGGCGAACAAGTAGATAATAAAGGGCGCTGCTGCGAGCAACACCAGGTTACTCGGGCGGATCGTGCTGAGGCGCGACATGGAACTTCTCCGCTATGACAAGGCCCGGCGGCACTGGCCGCCGGACCAAAAAAGGGCGCTAATGGATCAGTTGGTGCCCCAGTACTTGGCTGTCAGCTCGTCCAGCGTTCCATCCTCCTGAATGGCTTTCAGACCAGCGTTAATTGCATCCACTGTCGGATCGCCTTCCTGAAACACGATGCCTAACGGGTCGGATTGCAGGCCTGTGATGCCAACAGTCAATTCGCCCGCAAATTCCTGTTCGTAGGCCGCCGCCGATGTGCCATCGATGATCACGCCCTGGACGTCTGCGTTCTGAAGCGCCAGAATGGCGGCCGAGAAGTTGTCGTAAAGGCTGACATTCTCGCGCCCGACAAGCTCTTCCGCCAATTGGGCGTTGGTCGTCGCGGTTTGCGCGGCCAGTTTCTGGCCACCGGCTTTGAAATCCTCAAGTGTCATGTCAGCATTATCGACCTGCAACAGAATGGCCTGGCTGACAACGATGTAAGGCTCGGAAAAATCCATGGTTTCTTCGCGTTCCGGGGTGATCGACACGCCCGAGATAACCAGATCGAACTCGCCCTGCTGAAGAGCCGCAAAGATACCGTCCCAGGCGGTGTTTACGAAGTTGGGAACGCAATTGACCTTCTCACAGATCGCATTCATCACATCGACGTCAAAGCCCACGATCTCTCCGGTTGTTTCATCCACGGTTTCCATCGGTGGGTATGTCGCATCGGTTCCGATTTTCAGAACACGACCTTCCAGGTCGGCAGCAATAACCGCTGGAGCCATAAGTGTCGTGAGTGTGGCAGCGGCAAGTAGGTTTTTAATCATGTTCAGGTACTCCTTTGTTGGATCAGGTGGTCTGCGCCGCATCCGGCGCCGGGGTGTCAGGTTGTCGCTCGATCAATGTGGCCCTGATCTTTTTCTGAATCTCGGACGGATCGACCCCGTCCAAAGCTTTCAACATGAACTCACCCAGCAGACGGCTTGTTTCAGCAATCGGCAAGTAATAAGTGCTGGGTGGCGGTACAAAATACTGGCTGAGCTTCAAGTCGTCGTTCGAGATGACCACAACGTCCCTTCCAACCTGCACTCCGGCTTTATCGGCAGCTGACAGCGCCCCAAGGGTTATGGCCTCATTAGCGCAGATGATGGCGCTCGGCGGTTTCGGCAACTCCATAAGCGTAGCAAATTTCTGCTGACCGGATTCCGCGGTGGTCGGGCCGGTGGAAACCAGTGTCGGGTCGAACTCCACACCGCATTCTGACAGCGCATCAGCATAACCCCTGCGGCGTTGCTGCGCATAGATCAGGTCATCCGGCGGGTTTATCAAAGCGATGCGGCGATGCCCCAGCCCAAGCAGCCTGGCGGTGGCATCATAAGCCGCTGCCTGACTGTCGAGATCCACATAAGGATGCGGTTGGGGGCTGTCGCTCATGCCGTATGTGACAAAAGGAAAGCCCTGCCCCTGCAGATACGCGACGCGTTCATCATGAACACGTGTGCCGGAAAAGATCACGCCATCAGCCTGCCCTTCCTGCACGATGGACTTCAACGTCTGCACCGCAGCCTCGCCATCACATGTGCTGAATACGCTCAACTGATAGCGTGTTCCTATTAGCGCATTGGATATACCGGCTAGAATACGCGTAAACTCTACACCTTCCCACTCTTCCGCAGCATCGTTCGAAACACTGACCATGACCCCGATTCTATAGGATTTATTGGTGCGTAGCTTCAGGCCATCCAGATTCACCCGGTATCCCAGATCCGACGCAACTTTTTGAATCTCTTCCCGGGTTTCCCGTTTTACCGAAACGGAACCCCGCAAGGCATTCGAGACTGTGCCAACCGAATACCCGGTACTTCTGGCAATCGATTTAATCGTCGCCCGCGCCATCACCCAAACCCTGCCAGTTGTTCCGTCAAAAATGACCGACCCGTTTGCAGGGTGCGCACGTGATCATCGGTTTCGTCATGTTCGACAAACAGGTCCGTGCAGTTGGTCGAGGCAAGTGCACGCAGGGTTGCGTTCCAGTCAACTACGCCTTCGCCCAAATCGCGCCAGCGCGCGTCACCTGTTCCGCCTGCTGGGTCGATATCCTTTGCATGCACGGACAGGATTCGATTGGCGTGGCGGCGGATCGCGTCCGCCGGATCCAGACCATCCGCAACCAGCCAACCGATATCTGGTTGCCAAAAGACATCTCCGCCGGCAAGGATCAGGTCAAGAGGTGTGTCACCAGCCTCACCGATAAGATCAAAATCATGATTGTGATACGCTAGGCTGATATCATGATCTGTCAGCTGATTTGCCCATTTGGACAACTGGCCCGACACCGCCCTCCATCCCTCTTCAGTGTCGGGCCGCACCTGGGGCGCCAGCCAAGGCATGACAGCCACCCGGCATTCCATTAGGTTTAATACTTCGACGATATCCGTAAAACGCCCTTCAAACTCTTCCCAATCAAAATGTGCTGACCGAACATTAAGGCCTGACCCGATAATAATGCCCGCCATCTGAGCGGGGGTCAGGCCATGCAAGCCGGTGGTTTCGACATCTGAATACCCGCAGTTCGCAACCAATTGCAGTTGATCTGCAAGATCACCGCATTGCCGCACTGTGTAGAGTTGGGCAGAAACTCGCATCCTTCACCATTGAAACGTTTCAATTAGGGTGAATTACGAGCTGCACCCTTGTCAAGCGCCGTATGGTTGCGATCTGTATGGCCAGCCCTGAGAAGGGGCTCCGAACCTTTGCCCAAAACCCAGATGGGGTGGGCAATCGAGCCTTTTTTTTCAACCGATTTCAGATCCAAACAATGAAGGGCTATACGAGCGGGCTACCAATCTGTATCACCGAAAACGGTATGGCGAGCGGGGAACGTCTTCAGAATGATGATCGTATAGATTATCTCAACCGACACCTGGCTGCCGTAAGGGACGCTTTGGCACAAGATGTTCCGGTAAAGGGCTGTTTTGTCTGGTCACTGCTGTGACAAATGCGAATGGGCCTTGGGATGTGGAAAAAGGTTTGGACTGGTGGACGTGAATTTTGAAACGCTTGAGAGAACACCCAAAGCGTCTTTCATGGCGCTCAAGCCTGCCCTTTCCGGGGGTCAGAACGTCTCTCAGCCGTTAGCGCAACCATCCAGTGCAGTGCATGAGCATTGGAATCTGGTTGCTGACATAGGGGGCACCAACACGCGGCTGGGCGTGGTAACGAACGGAGAGCTGACAGACCTGCGCAAGCGCCCAACGGGGACACTGGAAGATCTGCTGGAAGCGTTTCACGCGCTTAGGGATGAAATCGGAACAAATCCACAGGCGGTCGTGGCGGCGGGTGCGGGCCCTGTCCGGAACGGCACGATTCGGCTGACAAATGCCAATCTGGACCTGTCCGAGGCCGAATTGGCAAAGGCCACTGGTGCCAGTCATACGTTTGTAATTAATGATTTCACCGCTGCAGCGTGGTCGGTGGCTGAAGTAACCCAGAAAGATGTTGCCGTCTTGCAAGGTCACGCGACACCGCCCGCAGGCACGCGATTGGTGGTGGGCCCCGGCACAGGGCTTGGCGTGGGGGCGTTGCTGTTTTCCGAGGGCCACTATCACACAGTCTCTGGCGAAGGTGGGCATGTGGGCCTGTATCCGCGTCACCGCGACGAAGTTGACATCTTTGAAGCAGCCCGCAGCATTGCGCCTGAGTGTTTTTTTGGTGACAGCCTCGCGCTGGAAGCTGAAATGTTCCTGAGCGGTACGGGCTTGCCTATCCTCTATCAGGCGATCGGGCTGGCGGCAGGCCATATGCAGACACCAACGCGCTCGGCGAAAGACATTCTGCTTGATGCCCGCGACCGTTCTGACCCCATCGCGGTACAGGCCGCTCGGATGTTCAACACCCATCTGGGGGCTTTGATGGGCGACATGGCCGTCACACTGATGCCTGCAGGCGGAGTATTTCTTGTTGGCGGTGTCGCAGAAAAGAACCGCTGGTTATTCGGTGATGAGTTCAGAGAGGCGTTCAACGGCGGTGGCCGTTTCAGCGAACTGCGCCGCTCATTGAACCTTTATGTGTCCGAGCAAGCAGAATTCGGCATCATCGGGGCGAACAATTTCTGCAAGAACGCTTTGATGCGATAGCAAGTCTTCCTGACGAAAAATTCTGAAAAGGACTACGAAATGATCCTGTGCTGTGGTGAAGCCCTGATCGACATGATTTCCGAGCCGACAGTGTCGGGCGCACAAGGATTTGTACCGCACACAGGTGGGGCGATATTGAACACGGCGGTCGCAGTCGGTCGTCTGGGTGTTTCCGTCGGAATGCTGACCGGTGTGTCGTCTGACATGTTTGGCCAACAAATTACAAAGGCGCTGAATTCAAGCCATGTTGACACGTCACATGTGATTGTCTCTAACCGCCCCACGACCCTTGCCTTTGTACAGCTTAAAGATGGTCACGCCACTTACAGCTTTGTTGATGAAAACACCGCCGGACGAATGCTGCAACCCGAGGACATGCCGGACCAGCTTACAGCCGTGTCCGCCTTGTATCTTGGGGGTATCAGCCTGGCATGTGAACCCTGCGCGGATGCTTATGCCTCCCTTCTGAATCGCCACGGAGCGGATCGCGCAGTGATGTTGGATCCGAATATCCGACCGGGCTTCATCAAGGATCAGACCCGGTATCGAACCCGTCTGAACCGCATGATTGCGCAGTCCGATATTGTGAAGGTTTCAGACGAAGATCTTGACTGGATCATCCCGGGAGCCGAACCCGAGGCGGCTAAAGCGTCTCTTTTGTTGCAGACCGGTCCGTCAGCCCTCATCGTGACCAGGGGTGGCGACGGGGCGAATGGGTACCTGGCCGACGGATCCAAGGTTTCGGTTCCTGTGAAACCTGTTCAGGTTGTCGACACAATCGGCGCGGGCGACACGTTTAACGCTGGTGTTCTGACTGAACTCAGCCGCGCAGGGCATTTGACAAAGCAAGGGCTGCGCAATCTGACCTCCGAAAGCTTGCGGGCGGCCATGGCGTTGGGCGCAACTGTTGCCGCCGTAACAGTATCACGCGCCGGGGCAGAACCGCCCTGGGCACATGAGATTTGATTGCCTGCAAAAACCCGAAAAAACGAACTGGTGACAATCGCTTCAAGGCCGAGGGCCGTGGCTGCGGAGATTGCGACCGTCTGGCAGGCTCACAAATTACGTTTGGCCACGGCAGAATAAGCACCTATCGCTTCCGGGCAATGATCCACACGGGATGATATGTCAGTGAGACCCCGCGATCCGTGCCGAACTCCTTAGCGTATTCGTTTTCGAACCGAGCCAGCGTGGACTTGGTCCATGTCCCTTGCGCCCTGCCGTTTACACCTGTTCTTCGCAAATACCTAAGTACCTCGCGGGGCGTATCGAAATAGGTTTGCCTCAGGCTTTCACCAACGGCCAATACCTGCATCGGGCCGTCGACAGCAGCGGCAAGAGCAGTCGGCGTAGTAAGTCCCGGTGCACGCGCAGTTGATCCAATCTGACTAAGCTCTTGATATTGCTGAGGGCCAAAACCCGAAACCGCCAACCACCCGCCGGGCTCCAGCGCGTCCATCGCTTTGTGAAGCAATTGCAACGGGCTTGCCATCCATTGGATCATCGAAGCCGAGGCGATCAGATCAATCCGGGAAGGCCAGTGAACTTCACGCGCATCACCGGCAATGAACGTGGCCTGTTCCGCATCCGCCGTTGCCTGAGCCTGCGGCGCGATGTCGTTCAATATGAGGTTTGGCAGGTGAAATTTTTGTCGCATCAGACGGGTCAGATGCCCTGTGCCACATCCCAGCTCGAAGACAGTTTCAAAGCGGTCCGGGACTCCGGCACGACGCAGTTCGGACACCAGCTTGCCTGCAACCCAGGCTTGTTGACTTGCCGTGTCGTGGTAGGTTTGAAAACTTCTGCTAAAGCTCCGCTGCACCCTGTCTGCCAGTTGCGCTGTCATGATACCCAACTCGCCCAACTTTGCCCCCGTAGGAATGGTACGTGCGGCCCCGCAACATGTTCGACTCGGGCCGAGGTTGAGGCCCATGCGGCATCTTGGGCCGCTGTCGGAATGATCCGGTCGTTTGTGGGTATCCACACCCTGTCAAAACCCGGATCAGGGGCAGACCCACGTTGGATCACGGCAAATAGCTCCTGTTGTGCTGCTGCGATGTCCAGTTCCGGGGGCTCGCCTAGCAACCCCGCACGGCGGCAGAACTTGGCAAAGCTGCGCTCTGAAAGCTGAGCCGCCGTTTCCTTGATCATGTCGGGCGCAATGCCACGTTCCGGGCACGCCGGGTGCAAAGTGCCGCTGATGGCGATCAAACGGTCGGGACGAAAGCCCGAGCACGCCAGCCAATGCGCAGCCGACGCGACACCAAAGGAAAAGGCCAGCATATCTATGTGATCGAAACGGGCGAGATCAGGCAGGGGATCATCGAGGCTGGTGTAACCTTCCACCAACAGGATATTCCCGCCCCCCGCAAGACCCCGGAACGGAGCATCGCCCAATGCCCATCCACCGAACACAAGGGTCAGAGTACTGTCACCTGATCGCGCCAGCCAACGGCTTTTCATTTGTGTCCCCCAACCAGAGCAAGCATCGCAGACGTTACCCTGCTCAGTTCGTCAGGTGAAATGACATAGGGAGGCATGCAATAAATATTGCGAGCGAACGGGCGCAGCCAAACACCGGTTTCCGCGGCCAATCCATGTGCGATGGAGGGGTCGACTCGCTCTTCCATCTCGATAACGCCGATTGCGCCAAGCACGCGAACATCTGCAACACCGGGCAGATTGCGCGCGGGGGCGAGTTCGGCCTTCATCTGCTGCGAGAGTGATGCAACTTCCTGCTTCCAGTTTCGCTGTTGTAACTGGTCAAGGCTCGCCACCCCTGCCGAACAAGCCAAAGGGTTGGCCATGTAGGTGGGACCGTGCATCAAAACTCCGGCCTCGCTTTCACCGATCCCGCGAGCGACGGTCTCGGTCGCGATAGTGGCGGCCAAGGTGATATGCCCACCGGTCAGCGCCTTACCAAGACACAGGATATCCGGAACCACCCCCGCGTGATCCATTGCAAACATTTCGCCGCTGCGTCCGAATCCAGTCGCGATTTCATCAAAGATCAGTAAAACGTCATGCGCATCACACAAAGCACGCGCCCCGCGCAACCATGCGGGGTGATAGAAATACATCCCACCTGCGCCCTGCACCACCGGTTCAAGGATCAGTGCGGCAATCCTGTTGCCTTTGTCGTTCAGCAACGCCTCTAGCGCCTCCAACCCGTTCTCGGAAGGATCGTCGAGCCACACATTGCCGAACTGGATGTGAGGGCGTGGCAGAAAGTGCTGGATCGACAACGCACCGCGAAACAGACCATGCATCCCGTTGACGGGATCACAAACGCTCATCGCCTTCCACGTGTCGCCATGATAGCCACCCCGGATCGTGGCAAATTCAGACCGTTCGCCCCGGCCTTTGGCAATCTGGTACTGGACTGCCATCTTCAACGCGACTTCAATCGCGACCGAGCCGCTGTCGCTGTAGAAAATGCGATCCAGGCCATCTGGCAGAAGGTCGACCAACCTGCGCCCGAGTTCCACGGCGGGTTCGTGGGTCAGACCGCCAAACATCACATGCGGCAGTGTATTCAGCTGCTTTTGCATCGCATCGATGATGGCCGGGTGCCTGTGGCCATGCACCGTACACCACCAGGACGACATTGCGTCGATCATTCTGATGCCATCAGCACGCGTAAGCCAGACACCTTCTGCCCCGGTAATCAGGTGCATCGGGCCGGGTTCAAGCACATGTGTATAAGGGTGCCACAGATGGCGCGCATCAAATTCCAACGGGGTCACAGGAACCTCCGAATGGTCGCCACATCGATTGCCGAAAATGCGCTGTTCAGGCACTGCGGTGTCAGGTCGCTCAGAAATGGCAGGCGTCCCAAATGATGCACTTTACACATCTCGACGATGGTTTGCTCTACGTCCGGCACGGGGTCACCCACGAATGCGACGCCGACAACCTCGCAGCCAGCAGCCCGAAGCGCCATTAGAGACAATGTGGTGTGGTTGATCGTTCCCAAGGCGGTGCGCGCAACAAGAACAACCGGAGCCTGCCATCCGGCAATCACGTCCAGAAAGAAGGACTGGCGGTTCAGCGGCACCATGAGGCCCCCTGCCCCTTCGACAACCAGAGGCCCGTCCACTTTCGGAATTTCAAGACGCGAGAGGTCAATCTCAACGCCCATGTCTTCGGCAGACAGATGCGGTGAGGCGGGCATGTTCAGCCGGTACGCTTCGGGCAGGACCTCGGCACCGCTCAGCGCGCTGACGGTTTCAGTGTCTGTAACATCCTCAAGACCAGACTGAACAGGTTTCCAGTACCGGGCCTGCAACGCTGCCGCCAGACCAGCCGAAAACACGGTTTTTCCAACACCTGTGTCGGTTCCGGTAACGATCAGCGCGCTCATGCGGCCTCCGACTGACAGATTGAGATAGTGGTGAACAAGGCCGTGATATCCTGAAGGGTGACATTTCCGGTAATCGAGACGCGCAAACGGGATGTGCCTTTTGGGACAGTGGGCGGGCGGATGCCCCGAACGTCAAAACCCCGCTGCTGCAAAGTGGCCGCCATCGCCATTGTGCGCTCGTCATCTCCCAGTACAACCGGGATGATCTGGCTGTTCAACGCGGCTGCGGGCAACCCCAGTTCCCGTGCGGTGTCATGGGCATGGCGCATACGTTCATGCGCGCCTTCAACCAGACTGACATCCTCGGCCAGTTCCCGTAGCGCAGCACGAACCAGAGCAGCGTTCAAAGGCGACGGAGCGGTCGCAAAGATGAAGGGACGAGCACGGTTGATCAGGGTATCTATCATCACGCGCGGACCGCAGATCAGCCCGCCTGAAACACCAAGCCCTTTACCACAGGTATGCAATGTTAGCAGATCAGCGTTCAGGTCATGCGCAAGACCCCGGCCTCGCTCTCCGAAAACGCCGGTGGCGTGGGCCTCATCAACAACCAAAACTGCATCAGCTTCGCGCGCAAGTACGGACAGGTCTTCCAGCGGCGGCAGGTCACCTTCCATGGAATACACGCTTTCGACCGCAATCCAGACCTGACCCGAACCGCCTGAAGATTGCCAGTCGCGCAATACGTTGCGTGCATCCGCAACATCATTGTGACGGAAGGCACGCAGATCCGCGCGGCTGGACCGCATACCTTCATGGGCGCTCGCGTGGACCAGCGCGTCATAAAGGACCAAATCCTCAGCCGCAGGCAACGTGGAGAAGATTGCCTGATTGGCCTGGAACCCGCCTCCCATGAACAGCGCGGCCTCAGCTCCAAAGAATGCAGCCGCTTCCTTTTCCAGTGCTTCATGTTCAGGGTGGTTGCCCCGCAACAGACGTGAACCTCCCGAACCTACAGGCACACCCCGCGACAGCGCATCATGTGCCGCGCGCTGTAACACTTGAGAACCGGCAAGACCCAGATAGTCATTCGACGCGAAATCCAGCCCTTGCGTCGGGATCAAGGCCCGGCGGCGGTGCCGGGCTTGAAGCGCATCAAGCATCGATTCCAGTCGGTTGACTGCTTTCATTCGGCAGCTTCCGTGCAGTTTCGCGTTTCGGCTTTTTCAGCTTGCAGGCCAAGTTTGGCAAACAGGACCGCGTCGGTGTCTTCTTCGGGGTTTTCTGCTGTCAGTAGCGTTTCGCCAACAAAGATCGAGTTGGCACCGGCGAAAAAGCACATCGCCTGCATCTCGTCACTCATGTCGCTGCGTCCGGCCGAAAGCCGCACATAGGACTTGGGCATCAGAATGCGGGCCGTTGCAATGATCCGCACAAAGTCGATCGGATCGATCGGCTCGGCGTCGGCAAGCGGGGTATCGGCCTGCGGCATCAACATATTGATCGGCACCGAGTCAGGTGGAGGCGTCATGTTGGCCAATGTCAGCAACATGTCGATACGGTCGCCAGTATGTTCACCCATCCCGAGAATGCCGCCCGAGCAAACCTTGATCCCGGCTTCCTGCACCCGGTTCATCGTATCGATCCGATCCGCAAAAGTACGGGTGGTGATGACTTCGGAGTAATAACGTTCCGAGGTGTCGATGTTGTGATTGTAATAGTCCAAACCGGCATCGCGCAGCTGCACCACCTGGGTGTCGTCGAGCATACCCAGCGTCATGCAGGTTTCCATACCCAGTTCCTTGACGCCCTCGACCATCGCGACCAGCGCATCCATATCGCGCGCCTTTGGCTCGCGCCACGCCGCCCCCATGCAAAACCGGGTCGCGCCGCCATCGCGAGCTTTCTTGGCCTCGGTAAGAACGCGCTGAACCTCGATCAGCTTCGACGCGGGCAAGGTTGATCCATTGCGGGCTGATTGCGAGCAATAGGCGCAATCCTCGGCGCAGCCACCAGTCTTGATCGACAATAGCTTCGAGGTCTGGATCTGGTTCGGATCAAAGTTTTCGCGATGCACGGTCTGCGCACGAAACAAAAGATCCATCAACGGAAGATCGTGAATAGCTTGCGCAGTTTTACGGGTCCAGCCGGAGTGTGGGATGATCATTTTATCTATAAAACTTTCTGCAGCTTGCGTTGCTGTGGATTTATTATCGATAAAACTTGAATACGCAACTGTGTTGGCGCAAACGATCATAAATCAAGCGGAAATGCCGCGCCTTCAGAAATCGAGCCCCAGATCGACGGTGCGGGCGGAATGCGTCAAGGCACCGGACGAGATGTAATCCACCCCTGTCGCCGCAATTGATGCGACCCGTTCCAACGTCACATTGCCGCTGGCTTCGGTCTTCAACCGCCCGCCCACCATGGCAACCGCTTCTCGCAGCATGTCATTGTCCATGTTGTCCAGCAAAACCACTGAAGCACCGCCAACGTCCAGCACTTCGGCAAGCTGGTCCAGTCGATCAACTTCAATCTCGACCGCCATCATGTGACTGGCCTGCGCCTTGGCGGCTTCAAGAACCTGACGGATACCGCCTGCCGCAGCAATGTGGTTGTCCTTGATCAGGATCGCATCTGATAAGGAATAGCGGTGGTTGAAACCGCCACCGTGCAGCACGGCCTGTTTTTCCACGATGCGCAGGCCTGGCGTGGTTTTGCGCGTGCAGGTCATGCGGGCCGTAGTGCCGTTGGTCTGCTCCACAAATGCGGCTGTCTTTGTGGCAATACCCGTCAGGCGCCCGGCAAAGTTCAGAGCGACACGTTCGCCGGACAGGATCGATGCGGCAGAGCCCTTGATGGTCATCAGTGTATCACCGCGTGCGCAACGCGAACCATCGTTGATCCGCACGTCAACCTCAAGCGACGGGTCCACAAGCCGGAACGCGATTGCGGCGACCTGCATCCCCGACACGACGGCGTTTTCGCGCGCGTTCAGTCTGGCTGTATAGGTTGTTTCCTGCGGAATAACCGCGCGAGTTGTCACATCACCGTAGCTTCCCAGATCCTCCATCAGCGCAGCGCGGACCATGGGTTCCAGGATCAGATCTGGCAGGATCGCATATGTCATGACACTTCCTCGCAGGCTTTGGCCCGAATGCTCATTGCTTCGGACAAATACATCCGGAACCGCTCTCCGGGCCCATCATTGGCTTTTGGAAAATCGGATCGCTTGTGTGCACCGCGGCTTTCTTCACGGTACAAAGCAGCAGCAGCGATCAGGGTCGCGGTGGCACACATGTTGCAAAATGACGGGCAGGCATCGTGCTGCGCCTCCAAATGCGCAATAGTTTGCAGAGCACGGATTAGGCCCGTCCGGTCCCGGACAACACCAACGTCGCGCGTCATGGTTTCGCGCAACTCCTGGATAGCCCTTGTCGTGTCTGGAGTCACCACATGGACAAACTGCAATGTAACGGGGTCGGCATTTGACACCACCGGAACGGATGCCCCGATGCTTTCGGCGCAGATGCGCGCAAAGACAAGCGCCTCAAGCAGCCCGTTCGAGGCCAGCCGGTTGGCGCCGTGAAGGCCGGTCGAAGATGCCTCGCCGCAGACCCAAAGCCCGTCAAGTGTCGCGCGACCGTCAGTGTCGGTGGCAATACCACCCATGTGATAATGCGCTGCCGGTGCGACCGGAATCGGTTCGTTGACCGGGTCGATACCATTGCGCGCGCAGTATTCAGCAACTGCCGGGAACAAGTCCGTTATCTTCGAGCCCAATGCGGTGCGGGTGTCCAGCATGGGTCGGTTGCCTGCCTGCACTTCGGCAAAAATCGCACGCGCAACAATGTCTCGCGGGGCGAGTTCCGCGTCCGGGTGAACGGATAACATGAACCGCTCACCCTTATTGTTGATCAGGGTTGCCCCTTCGCCGCGCAACGCTTCGGTTGCCAGCGGTGCCGGATCTTCACCAACATCCATTGCCGTCGGATGAAACTGAACGAATTCGGCGTCAGCAATAAGCGCACCAGCACGTGCGGCCATCCCGATGACCTGCCCGCGAATGCGTGCCGGATTGGTCGTCAAGGCATACAACCCGCCAGAGCCACCCCCGGCAAGCAACACAGCAGGCCCGCAGATCGTAACGGGCTCGGACCCTGTTTCTGATGCGTCCTGAACCGTGACACCTGTCACCCGACCGTTTGATACGTCCAGCGCCGTGGCAAAGACACCTTCCAACACCTGAACCGAGGGCGTTTCATGCACCCGTTCGATCAGGGCAGCCATGATTTCACTACCTGCCTGATCCCCCTTCACCCGTACGACACGGGCGAAGCTATGCGCCGCTTCGCGTGACAACACGTAACTGCCATCCTTGGTGCGATCGAATGGTGTGCCCAATGTCGTCAGGTCAAGGATATATTGCCGAGCCTCGCGCGTGACCAGATCGGCAACGGCCGGAACGACTATTCCTGCGCCAGCCTTGACGGTGTCCAGGCTGTGGCTTTCCGGGCTATCCGACAAATCCATTGCCGCGGCCACACCGCCTTGCGCCCATGAGGAACTTGCACCTTCGCCCAAAACATCGGGTGAGATTACAACCACTGGCCGCGGCGCGAGCTTCAATGCTGCATAAAGCGCGCCGATGCCAGCCCCCACAATAATGACGCGATCCGTGGTGACTTTGGTCATTTCAGATCAAATGCCGAGCTTGCGGGACAGATCAATCATCGCCTGAACGGATTTTCGCGCCTTTTCAGCCACATCTTCGGCGACCTCGACCTGCCCTTCCATCGTGTGCAGGGCGAAGAGGATCTTTTCAAGCGTGATTTTCTTCATATACGGGCACATGTTGCATGGCCCTACAAATTCGACCTCGGGCAATTCATCGGCAATGTTGGATGCCATCGAACACTCGGTGATCAGCATCGCCTTTTTCGGCTTTTCATCATGCACGTATTTGATGATGCCGCTGGTCGAGCCGGAATAGTCTGCCTCGGCCACCACATCCGGCGGGCATTCAGGATGCGCGATAAGCCGTGTTCCCGGGTTCCATTCGCGGAAGTCGCGCAGGTCCTGTGCCGTGTATTGTTCATGCACAATGCAAGAGCCGGGCCAATACACCACATTCTTGTGGCTTTGATTGGCAACATTTTGCGCCAGGTACTGATCCGGCGTCATGATGACCGTATCACTTTCCATGGCGTTGACGATCTGAAGCGCGTTCGAAGAGGTGCAGCAGATATCCGAAGCTGCTTTGACCTCGGCAGTGGTGTTTACATAGGACACAACCGGCGCGCCGGGGTATTTGGCACGCATTTCATCGATTCCCTCAGCGGTGATCGATTCTGCCAACGAACAACCAGCATCCATGTCGGGCATCAGAACAGTCTTCTGAGGGCTGAGGATCTTTGATGTCTCGGCCATGAAATGAACACCGGCCTGAACAATCACATCTTCTTCGACTTCACTGGCCTTGATCGCAAGCTGCAAACTGTCCCCAACGAAATCGGACACACCGTGAAAAATCTCGGGCGTCATGTAATTGTGCCCAAGGATCACGGCATTACGCTCTTTCTTGAGCGTATTGATGGCTCGCACGTAAGGCGCGTAGATTGCCCAATCTGGTGGGCTGACCACGCGATCCATGCGGGCAAACGTGTCTTTCATCTCATTGGCCAGTGCGGCCGATGGGGCAAGGTCATAAACGTCCGAAATCACCGAGCGGACATGTGCAATATCGAGCAACGGGTAGCCACCTTTGTCAGTTGCCTTCAACCCCACGGGGTTGTTGAACGGCTTAGCCCTAGCCGAAACAGCACCGGTTCGAAACCGGAAAATGTGACGTTAGCGCTAAGGCAAACCGACAAAACAAAGGTTGGCGTGGTAATCAGCCCAAAATGCCCGGCAATCGCAGCCCATGTTCACGAGCGCAGGCTTTCGCGTCCTCGTACCCGGCGTCCGCGTGACGCCAAACCCCCGACGCGGGGTCATTCCAGAGCACCCTCTCCAATCGCTTGGCGGCGGCATCGGTTCCGTCTGCGCAGATGACGACGCCTGCATGCTGACTGAACCCCATGCCAACTCCGCCGCCGTGATGCAGCGAAACCCACGTTGCACCCGATGCCGTATTGACAAGCGCGTTCAGCAGCGGCCAGTCCGAAACAGCGTCCGAACCGTCCTTCATCGCCTCGGTCTCGCGGTTAGGTGAGGCGACAGAACCACTGTCAAGATGGTCTCGGCCGATGACGACCGGAGCTTTCAATTCGCCGTTTCTAACCATCTCGTTGAACGCCAGCCCGGCCTTGTGGCGATCTCCTAGCCCAATCCAACAGATCCGCGCCGGCAGGCCCTGAAACGCAATACGCTCCTGCGCCATGTCCAACCAGTTGTGCAGATGGGTATTGTCGGGGAACAGTTCCTTCATCTTGGCGTCTGTCTTGTAGATATCTTCAGGGTCACCGGACAACGCGCACCAGCGGAAGGGTCCGATACCCCGACAAAACAGCGGGCGAATATAGGCGGGTACGAAGCCGGGGAAGGCAAAAGCGTTCTCCAACCCCTCATCCTGAGCCACCTGTCGGATGTTGTTGCCGTAATCCAACGTCGGCACGCCCGCGTTCCAGAAGTCCACCATTGCAGCGACGTGTTGCTTCATCGAAGCACGTGCAGCCTTTTCGACCGCCTTCGGGTCACTTTCGCGCTTGTCTTTCCATTGCGCCATGGTCCAACCAAGCGGCAGGTAGCCGTTTACCGGATCGTGGGCACTGGTCTGATCCGTGACAATATCCGGGCGCATCCCGCCAGCTTGCATCCGAGCGTAAATTTCCGGGAAGATTTCAGCAGCGTTTCCCAACAAACCAACGGATTTCGCTTCGCCCGCCTTGGTCCAGCGATCAATCATTGCCAGCGCTTCGTCCAGCGTCTCGGCTTTTTCGTCCAGGTATTTTGTACGCAAGCGAAAGTCGATGCTGTCCGGGTTGCATTCCACGGCCAGACAACAAGCCCCTGCAAAGACAGCGGCCAGAGGCTGCGCGCCGCCCATTCCACCCAGTCCCCCGGTCAGGATCCACTTACCTGTCAGGTCGCCGTCGTAGTGCTGACGCCCGGCCTCGGCAAAAGTTTCATAAGTGCCCTGCACGATGCCCTGTGTACCGATATAGATCCACGAGCCAGCGGTCATCTGGCCGTACATCATCAGACCTTTCTTATCGAGCTCGTTGAAGTGGTTCCAATTGGCCCAGTGCGGCACAAGGTTCGAGTTTGCGATCAATACGCGGGGGGCATCGCTATGGGTGCGAACAATGGCAACCGGCTTGCCGGACTGGACGATCAGCGTTTCATCCTCTTCCAGATCCTTCAGGCTGGCAACGATGGTGTCAAAATCCTTCCACGTCCGCGCCGCGCGGCCAATCCCGCCATAGACCACCAGCTCATGCGGGTTTTCGGCCACGTCCGGATGCAGGTTGTTCATCATCATCCGCAATGGCGCCTCGGTCATCCAGCTTTTGGCGTTCAGTTCAGGTCCGGTGGGCGGAAAGATGTCACGGGTGTTTTTGCGAGGATCGGTCATCGGGCAAGCTCCAATGCTGTGTCATTGAGGGCGTCTAGAATGTCTTTCAACCAACGGCGGAGACGGTTGGCTTTGGCGGTGTCAAAAGTCCAGGGCGGCATTTCTGAGGTCAGGTAGGTCGACTGCGCCAGCTCCATCTGGATCGCGTGAATACTGTTATCCGGATGTCCGTAGTGGCGTGTCGTCCACCCACCTTTGAAGCGCCCGTTCAAAACGGTGCTGTAAGGGGATGAAGCGGCGAACTCATGTGCAATTGTTTCGATTTCCAATGCACAGGTCATCCCGTTATTTGTGCCAATGTTCATGTCGGGCAATACGCCGTCGAACAGAAAAGGAATGCGGCTGCGGATTGAGTGGCAATCATACAGCACAGCGATGCCATGGATCGCCTTCACCCTCTCCAGTTCGGCCAGCAAAGCGGCGTGATATGGCGCATGAAATGCGTCACGCCGTTCAATGATATCTTTTTCAGTTGGAGGGATGTCCCAGATGTCCTGCCCGTCGAAATCCGTCAGCGGCACCAGGGTCGTCGTGTTCTGGCCAGGGTAAAGGGAAGTACCGCTCGGGTCACGGTTGGCGTCGATCACATAGCGATGAAAGGTGGCCCGGACCGTGGTAGCACCGGGCAAAAGCCCGTCGTAAAGCATGTGGATGTGCCAATCCGTATCTGCCAGCGCCCGACCCTGTGCATTCAGTTTGGCATCAATCGCCGCAGGCACATAGGTGCCCGTGTGAGGCAGCCCCAAAACAATTGGACTATCGCCCTGAACTACTTCGACTGGATCAGTCATGCGCCAAGCTCCGGCATGGCGACACCAGCGCCATCGGAAATCTCACCGCTTGCAATAAGGGCCGAGGCTGCTTCGATGTCATTTGCCATGTACCTGTCATCTTCCAACGCCGGTACAACAGAACGCAGACGCGCCATGACACCTTGAAGGCTTTCACTGGTTGGCAGCGGCGCGCGATATTCAACCCCTTGCGTTGCGCACAGCAACTCGACCCCCAGGATACGTTCCAGATTGGTCACCATTTGCCCCAGCCGCCGTGCGCCATGGGCGGCCATTGACACGTGATCTTCCTGATTGGCCGAAGTCGGTGTTGAATCCGTGACGCAAGGATTGGCCAGATGCTTGTTTTCGCTCATCAGTGCGGCTGTCGTGACTTCGGCAATCATCAGGCCAGAGTTCAAACCGGGGTTGGGTGTCAAAAACGGAGGCAAATCAAAGCTGAGCACCGGATCGACGATCAGCGCGATGCGTCGCTGCGCAATCGCCCCGATCTCGGCCACTGCCAGAGCAATCATGTCGGCGGCAAACCCGACCGGTTCTGCATGAAAGTTTCCGCCTGATACGATCAACCCGGCCTCGGCCAGAACCAGAGGGTTATCGGTGGCGGCGTTGGCTTCGGTTTCCAGTGTCACCGAAGCCTGACGCAGCACATCCATCGCGGCACCAACAACCTGCGGCTGGCAGCGGATGCAGTACGGGTCCTGAACCCGCGTATCACCGTCCCGATGGCTTTCGCGAATGACCGACCCAGCCAGTAGCGCGCGCATGGTTGCGCCCGCTTCGATCTGGCCCCGGTGACCACGCAAGGCGTGAATTTCGGGCTGCAAAGGCGCGGTAGACCCCATAATCGCATCAGTTGTCAGGGCTGAAGTGACCAAAGCGCTTTGCGCCGCCCGCCAAGCGCCGAAAAGCCCCGCCAGCGCAAACGCCGTAGAAAACTGAGTGCCGTTGATCAGCGCCAGACCTTCCTTGGGGCCAAGTTCGACCGGGGTCAAACCTGCCGCTGCCAGCGCGTCGCCGCCAGACATGAGGGTGCCGCCAAACTCGGCCTCACCCTCGCCCATCATGACGGCTGCCATGTGCGACAGCGGTGCCAGATCGCCCGAAGCACCAACAGACCCCTGTGCCGGGATTACCGGTGTCACACCTGCGCCAAGCATCGCTTCCAGCAGGTCAATCAGTTCCAGCCGCACACCCGACGCGCCACGTCCGAGGCTGAGCAGTTTGAGTGCCATCATGAGCCGCGCAACAGCACGCGGGATCGCTGGTCCGACGCCACAGCAATGGGACAGGATCAGGTTGCGTTGCAGCGTCGCGGTATCCTCGGCCGCGATCTTGACGCTTGCCAGTTTTCCAAAGCCCGTATTGACCCCGTAAACGGCGGCTTCGCCAGTCGCCGCCTCAATGATGCGAGCGTGTGCCGCGGCTATCGCAGGCCTGCAATCCGGGTCCAGCCGAACGGCGCATTCCTGGCGGAATACCTGTTCCAGCTGCGCCAGATAGACAGCACCGGGAGTTAACGTCAGAGTGGTCAAAATGCGCCTCCGATTATGCGGGCGTGAAGGGGATTAAAACCGATGCGGTAGGCAAGCTCGGCCGGGTGAGTGACATTCCAGACAGCCAGGTCCGCCCGCAGGCCCTGAACGATCCTGCCGCAGTCTCTCAGGCCCAGTGCACGCGCGGCATTCACGGTGACACCTTTCAACGCTTCCTCGGGGGTTATTCGAAACAAGGTGCACCCCATGTTCATCGCAAGCAAAAGTGATGTCATCGGAGCCGAGCCCGGATTGCAGTCGGTCGCAAGGGCCATTGGCACGTCGTACTTGCGCAATAGATCAATTGGCGGTTGTTGCGTCTCGCGCAGGGTGTAGAAAGCCCCAGGCAGGATCACGGCCACCGTGCCTGCCGCTTCTATGGCTTTGACACCGCTTTCGTCCAGATACTCAATGTGGTCGGCAGAAAGCGCACCATAGCTTGCAGCAAGTTTCGTACCGCCCAGGTTGGACAGTTGTTCAGCATGCAGTTTGACCGGCAGTCCTAGTTCCTTGGCAACGTCAAACAGTGGCACCAGTTGGCCGGGCAGGAAGGCAATCCCTTCGCAAAAGGCGTCCACTGCGTCTACCAATCCCTCGGTATGAGCCGCGCGGAGCGTCGGAATGCAGACTTCGTCGATATAAGCCTCGGGCCGGTCTTCATACTCGGCGGGCAATGCATGAGCGCCCAGAAAGCTGGTTACAATGCGCACCGGGCGGCTTTCCTGCAAGGCCCGCGCGGTTCGCAGCATGGTCAGCTCAGTTTCACGATCAAGCCCATAGCCCGATTTGACCTCGATCACCGAAACCCCTTCGGCGATCATCGCGTCCACGCGCGGCAGGGCCTGCGCAATCAAATCCTCTTTACTGGCCGCACGCGTGGCTTTCACGGTCGAAACAATACCTCCGCCCGCGCGGGCCACCTCTTCATAGCTGGCACCGTTAAGGCGCATCTCGAACTCAGCTGCGCGGTGGCCGCCATGCACTACATGGGTATGGCAATCGATCAGAGCCGGCGTCACCAACCGCCCGTCCAGCAAGGTTTGAGAGAACGTCGCGTACTCTTCCGGCAACTGCGTCTTCGGACCGACCCACGCGATCCGGTCCCCACGCACGACAATCGCCGCGTCTTCGATCAATCCGTATGCATCCGCACCAACCATGGTCGCGGCGTGCAGATCTGTGAACAGATGATCGTGGGTTTGCATTCGAATCCCTCTTCGGTGCAATTCTCTCTTTTCTGGTACAGGTCTTTATGGCATATGTCTATTCATAAAACCGGAGGTAGGGATGACGGTCATTTTTGCAAAACGGGCCTTTCTGGCAGCCGGCTGGGCAGAGAATCTGCGACTCGAGATCACGAATGGTCGCATTGCCCGACTGACACCCAATGCTGTCGCGCAAATCGGCGACACCCGCGTCGACACTCTACTGCCCGCTTTGGCCAACCTTCACAGCCATGCCTTTCAGCGCGCCATGGCGGGAATGACCGAATATCGGCTGGCTGGCCGTGACAGTTTCTGGACTTGGCGCGATCTGATGTATCGCTTCACAGCCCACCTGAACCCTGACCACATTCAGGCCATCGCCGCGCAAGTTTATGTCGAGATGCAGGAGGCCGGATACGCCTCGGTCGGTGAATTCCATTACCTGCACCACCAACCGAACGGGCAACCCTATGACAGAATTAGCGAACTCAGCGACCGGATCATGGCCGCCGCCGCTGAGACCGGAATTGGCCTGACCCATCTGCCCGTGCTCTACAGATATGCAGGAGTTGGGGAAAAACCGCTGGAGGCGGGGCAGAGACGCTTTGGAAATGATGTGGACCGTTTTTGCGAACTTGTCGCGCAGGCGCGGGATGCGCTCGGTAGTCTTCCCGACGACTGTCGCGTCGGCATCGCGCCACACTCCCTGCGCGCCACCTGTCCGCGCGATCTGGCGCAAGTTGTGGCATCACAAAGTTCCGGTCCAATTCATATTCACATTGCCGAACAACCCAGAGAAGTTGAGGAAGTTCAGGCTGGCCTTGGCGCGCGTCCGGTCGAATGGCTGCTGGATAATGCCTCGGTTGATTCCAACTGGTGCCTGATCCATGCCACCCACATGACTGACGAAGAGACTCGCGCCATGGCCCATAGCAATGCCGTTGCCGGTCTGTGCCCGGTGACAGAAGCCAACCTGGGCGATGGGCCTTTCAATGGCCCTTTCTATTTGAATGCAGGCGGCGCTTTTGGCGTGGGATCAGACTCCAACGTGTTGATTTCCATGACCGAAGAGCTCCGCACACTCGAATATTCGCAACGACTGCGCGACCTGTCACGTAACGTGCTGGTGGTTGGTGAAGGTTCTGTCGGACAAACCCTTTACCGCGGCGCAGCTATGGGCGGCGCGCAGGCGCTAGGCCGCAATGCGGGGCAAATTGCCGAAGGAATGCTGGCTGATCTTGTCGCCATTGACAGCCAAGCCCCTGCCCTTTGCGCATTACAGCCCCAACAGTTGCTGGACGGTTTAGTCTTTGCCGCCAAAGATAATGTCGTTACTGATCTTTGGTCCGCAGGCCGACATCAGGTTCAAAACGGGCGTCACGTCCTGCGGGACAAAGTCGCGAACAACTACAAACAGGCAATAGGTGGGCTTCTTGCTGAGCTTTAGATCGGGGCTTTGCCGAAACACACGCGAAGGATCTTAGCGCCTGCAGCTGGACTGATCGTAACAGCGGCGTTCAGCGTCATTGCGTCTCCGGCAACCAGCTGCGTTTTGTCTGACATGTGGGCCATTCCCGAGACGACAAAGATAACCTCGCCCGCCGCCCCTTCGAATTCCTGATCATTTGCAAAAACGTTCACTACCACAACGACGATCTTTGGATCGTAGATCACATTGAGCGCACGACACGGCCCGCCCAACAGACGCGCATTCAGCGCGAGCGCTCCGTCGAACGAAACCGGCAGGAATGGTCGCGCTGATAAAACGCCACTATCGCCGAGCAAATCAAGCCCGGCGCCTTCGATGATCGTGTGTACACGCGCCATGCCTGGAAATCGGGAAAAAGGCCCATCCCGATCGATCCGAGCCACACTGATACGCCAGACGACGTGCTCGCCGACCCGCTTCGCGGCAAGTTCGGTCGTTACACCGCCACCATTGGCCCAAGGCGTAACCGCGCAATCCTGCAATCTTATAAGGTTCTGGGTCAAATTCTTTGCATCTCACCGTTAACATAGACATAATACTAATAAGTTCGAAAAAAATAGTGAGCACAATGTGAACGGGCAGAAAACCACCGGCTTCCAGGATGTCCGCGATGAAGTTCTGAATCGCATCCAGACCAGAATCTGGCCGCAAGGCAGCCTGCTGCCCACCGAACTGGAACTGGCCGCCGAGTTCGGATGCGCCCGCGCGACTGTCAATCGAGCACTCCGTGAACTCGCTGATCAGGGTATTGTCACACGCAAACGCAAAGGTGGCACACGTGTGGTTACAACACCGGTCAAACAGGCCAGGCTGCCCATTGCAGTAGTCCGTCAAACCATTGAAGATATGAATGCAGAATACCGGTATGCGTTGGTCAGCCGTACGCTGATAGATTGTCCGGCATGGCTACAAGCCAAACTCGGACTGCCCGAGGGCACGCAAATTCTGCATTTGCGCTGTATGCACCATGCCGACAATCGCCCCTTCCAGTTCGAGGAGCGATGGATCAATACAGCCGCAGTACCGCACGTCATGAATGAGGACTTTCTGACCACCGGTCCAAACGAATGGTTGCTGGCCGAAGTTCCGTTTTCGAACGCGGAAATTGCCTTCTCGGCTGTTCCGGCGACCGGCCCGCTTCAGGATTTTCTTTCTGTTCCGCCCGGAACACCTTTGTTCCAGTTGGAGCGGACAACGTGGTTTCGAAAAACCCCGGTCACCTTTGTACGCATGACCTTTCATCAGGGGTATCAAATGCGGACAACCTACTGAGGCTTTTTCCGCTATTGGTGGTCCTGCCGAAAGCCAAATCTCGACCCGCCACCCCGCTTGTTTCAAATACGCACTACATCAAGTGCATGTGCATTCGGGTGGCCAAATTGCCCAGAACCCAGACGGTGCCAAGGATCATGATCATCAGAACCAGTGTCGAAAACAGCACCAGATGCAGATCTTCGCGGCTGCTGCGCCGACGGTCGATATGCAGGAAGTAGACAAGCTGCAACACAAGCTGCGCCAATCCAAGCAACCCGATGGCCAGGTAAATACCAACCGTTTCAATCCCATAAACCTGCGCTACGCCAAACATCGCCAAGGTCAGCAAAAGCGAGCCACCGTACCCGATCACATAGCGCCGACGCTCGCGACGATGCATTTCAGAGCGCTTATCCATAGGTCAGACCTCCGAAATACACGATGGTAATGATGCCAATCCAGATCAGATCGAGAAAATGCCAGAACAACGCCAGCCGCACCACGCGCGAGATAACCACATCCGTCATGCCCTTGACGCGTAGCTGGATACCCAAAACGATCAGCCAAAGGCATCCAGTCGCAACGTGCAGACCATGAAGCGGGACCAACCCAAAAAAGGCTGACAGAAAACCGCTGCGCTGCGGAATGCCGCCTTTTTCCGCCATGGCCATGAAGTCAAGCACTTCCAGCACCAGAAAACCAAGCCCCAGCACAAGAGTGACGCCAAACCACAAGACAATACGACCGCGCGGCAGATTGTACTTCAGCGCCAGCATGGCAAGACCCACTGTCAGGCTGCTGGTCAGCAGTATCAGGGTTTGCGCAAAAACACTTTTCAGATCAAACAACTCGTGCGGGCCGGGACCACCTGCCTGTGCATCGATCATTGTTATGTAAATCGCAAACATGAGGCCGAAATAAACCAGATCGCTCATCAAGAAGACCCAGAACCCAAAGGTGACAACCTCGGTCGCCTTGTGGGCACTGGCGTGATGTTCTCCAAGATTGATACCGGGATAACTGTGAGTGGGCGCGCGCTTCATGTCGCCACCTCCAGATCCGGGCGGGAAAGGCCGCGGTTTTCCGAAGAAGTTTCAGAGGCGCGATCAACCGCCGCTTCGCTGTGGACCAACGCCAACCAAGCTTCGTGATCCCTTCGCACCTCTTCCGCGGGGATGGTGAGTTCTGTACTGTCATCAAATGTCCAGATGATCACCGCAAGGATCATCAAAACCGTCATTATCGCGGCAAGCCACCAGATCCACCAGACCAGCGCAAATATCCATATGCCGCTGAGAACACACAGGACAAAGCCAATTCCCGTGTTTCGGGGCAGTTCGATATCTTCATAAGCGTCTGGTGTTGGATAGGCCGTTCCTTTTGCCTTCTGTGCCGTGAATTCATCCCGATCCGTAACCTTGGGGATGATCGCAAAGTTGTACGCGGGAGGCGGTGAAGGGATAGTCCATTCCAATGTGCGACCATCCCAGGGATCCCCAACAGGAACGCGGGTTTGGTCGCGGTCACGAATGCTGACCCATAGCTGGATCAGTACCGAGAACAATCCACAGGTAATAACTATTGCTCCGATGATGGCCACAATCATGAAAGGGTGGAAAGACGGATCGCTATAGCTGAAAGAGCGGCGTGGCATGCCCAATAGCCCGACGAAATAGAGCGGCATGAATGTCAGCAAAAACCCCCCGGTCCAGCAAAAGACAGAAACCCGGCCCCAGAATTCGTTCAGTCGGAATCCAAAGGCCTTGGGGAACCAGTAATTGTATGCCGCCAACAATCCGAACAACACGCCAGGCAATAACGCGTTGTGGAAATGAGCTACCAAAAACAGCGTATTGTGAACCTGGTAATCTACGGTTGGGTTTGCCAGGATCACACCGCTCAGCCCACCGATGGCAAACAGCATCAAAAATGACAGCCCATAGAGCATCGGCACCGAAAACCGAATGCGCCCCCGCCACAGCGTCGCCATCCAGTCATAGACTTTCACGCCGGTTGGGATGGCAATCAGCATGGTCGCAATACCAAACACCGCGTTGATCAGCGCGCTTTGACCCATGGTAAAAAAGTGGTGCAGCCAGACCGTGAACGACAACACTGCGATCGACATGGTCGCAATAACAAGCGAGTTGTAGCCATAAAGCCGTTTGGCCGAGAAGGTCGCAAACACCTCGGAATAGATGCCATAAGCAGGCAAAACCAGCAGGTAAACCTCGGGGTGGCCGAACAGCCAAAACAGATTGGCATAGTTCATCATGTTGCCACCGAGGTCGTTTGTGAAAAAGTGGAAATCAAGATAGCGATCAGCGGCAAGCATCAGCGCGGCGACACCCAAAGGCGGCATAGCAAAGACGATCAGGATCGAACTGCAAATGATTGTCCAGCAATACATCGGCAGCCGCATGAACGTCATGCCCGGCGCGCGCAACTTGTAGATCGTAACGGCAAAATTGATACCCGTCAGCGAGGTGCCAATGCCCGAAACAACGATGGCCCAGATCCAGTAATCCGGTCCAACACCGGGATTGAACGCTGCGCCGGTATACGGTGGATAGGCTGTCCAGCCGCCGGTCGAAAACTCTCCAATCACCAGCGACACCATCAGCATCATGCCTGACGAAACCGTAAGGCCCAGACCAATCTGGTTTAGTCGCGGGAACGCCACATCGCGCGCGCCGATCATCAGCGGGACAATGTAATTCGCAACACCAAAGACAAAGGGAACGGCAACAAAGAAGACCATGATTGTGCCGTGAGTGCTGAAAAGCTCGGCAAAATGTTCGGCTTCGAGGAAACCGTCGCCGGGCCCGGAAGCCTGCTGCGCGCGCATGACAACGCCTTCAAGCACACCGCGCGCCAGCATCACGATGGCAAAGACGATATACATGATACCGATCTTTTTGTGATCGACGCTGGTCAGCCAATCGCGCCACAGGGGTGTCCACAGACGAAACCAGCTCAGCAATCCTACGACAACAACAACGCCAATAATCACAACAGCTGCGGCTGTATTGGCCACAATCTCATTAGTATTTGGGTTCTGGATCAACCCGGCAATCGGAAAAGCGTCCCAACTCAGACGCCCGAAGAAACCTGTCTCGGTCGGCGTCATTTTTGCGCCTCCTGCCCAAATGATGCAGTTCCAGGCTGTAGATCGATGGGCAGCGGCTGACCGCTGTGGTAGCGGCTCAGGATATTCCGGAACAGATCGTCTTTTATTGTGAAGTAGAGCGCATCATCCGGCATCCGAGATGTTCCCAAAGCGGCCTGAACTTCATCCCTGTCGGTCCGCATGGCCAGTTTCCGATACGTTGCCACATCTAGTTGGATGCTGTTGTTACGCACTTTTTCGACCCAAGCGTCGAAATCCTCATCACTCATTGCGATGGTGCGGAACTTCTGCTTGGTAAAGCCCCGTCCGTTGTACTGAGTGTTTTCACCCTGCATCACTTCCGGCGCATCCGCGACAAGATGTAACTGGGTGGTCATGCCCGGCATCGCATAAATCTGTCCAGCCAGCGCGGGTATCATAAACGACTGCATCACGGTATCGGTTGTCAGCGTCAATGCAACTTGCCGCTTTGTCGGAATTCCGAACTCTCCTACAGTGGCGACCCCAAGATCGGGGTACAGAAACAGCCACTTCCAATCCAGACCGACAACCTGAACCCGCAGCGCCGGATCTTCACCAAACGGTGCCGAATACGGGTCAAGCCGATGCGTCGCCTTCCAAAGGTAAAAAGACAGCAAGGCCACGATTATGACAGGCACACCCCACATTACAAATTCCAGCTTTGCCGAGAAATCCCAATCCGGCGCGTAGGGCGCAATGCGGTTGCTCCGGCGGCGATACCGAAACGCTATTATCGGGACCAGCACCAATACCGGGATAACGGCCAGCAGGATCAATACGGTCGCCCGAAGCAAATGCGTTTTCTGAACTGCCGCTATTGGGCCTTCCGGGTCCATAAAGCTGTCGCTGGCCAAAGCTGGTTGCGCCGAAACGATCAACAGGAGCACAACGACAAGCCTGAGCAAGGATGGATTGGACGAAATGACTTGTGCCACAGCTGACTGTCCTCTCCTCATCTCAATCCCATGCAACTATCGGCAAGCGGGTGAATTTTCTCAAGAGTTTTTCCGAACCGGGGATTGCCATCCTCAATTTTCTTTCAACTTTGGGTGTAAACGGCGACGGGTCGCGCGGCATCTTCCCGTTGACTTGCAAGGCCAGTCGGGACAGATAAATCGTCAATGCGTATTTTGCTGTTCACTCTAGGATTGATCATTCTGTCCCAGACCGCACTGGCACAGGATCGTGCAGCAATTGAACGCCAGTTTCAGTCGTGGTTGTTGGAGACGATCTGGCCGCAGGCGCAGGCCAAAGGTGTTTCGCGCAACACACTGCAACAGGCGTTTTCCGGTGTTACTCTGTACTGGGACCTGCCTGATCTGGTTCCCCCCGGACATAAACGCAAAACGCCCAAGGCGCAAAAACAAGCCGAGTTTGGATCGCCCAGCCGGTATTTCAATCCGGGGTCAATTCAGGGCGCAACGTCTATCGGGCGCAGGATGGCGAGGCAACACTCTGCGATTCTTGCGAAAGTCGAAAGCAATACAGGCGTTCCTGCTCGCATCATTCTGGCAATCTGGGGCAGAGAGAGTGGCTATGGGCAGGTGCCGATCCGCCATGATGCGTTCAGGGTTTTGTCGACCAAGGCATTCATGAGCACGCGCGCGGACTACTTCACGGCCGAGCTTATCGCGGCTCTGCAAATCGCGGAAGCAGGACCCCTGCCAGCCCGGCAAATGAAAAGCAGTTGGGCAGGCGCGTTAGGACAACCCCAATTCATGCCATCAAGCTATTTGACTTACGCCGCAGATGGCAACGGCGATGGACAGGTCGATATCTGGGGGTCATCCGATGATACAATCACATCGATTGGCAACTACCTGAAACAGCACGGCTGGCTCCCCGGGCGTGACTGGGGTTTCGAAGTGTCTGTGCCGGCAACCGTTTCATGTGCATTGGAAGGACCTGATCAGGGGCAGTCAATCCAGCAATGGGAAGCGATGGGCATAAACCGGGTCTCGGGCAAACCTTTTCCAGCCCACGAGTTGAAGGGGGCAGGTTACCTGATGATGCCGGCAGGACGATTTGGTCCTGCTTTTCTGGTCACTCCGAATTTTTACGTTTTGAAGGAATACAACAAAAGCGATCTTTATGCTTTGTTCGTCGGCCACGTCGGTGACAGAATCCAATTTGGAAGCGGCGATTTTAAAGGGCAATGGGGCAAGGTCGGTGGCTTGTACCGTTCTGACATAGCAAAGATGCAGGGCGCGCTGGAAAGCTTGGGGTACGATGTCGGAGGCGTTGACGGCTTGCCAGGTTTCAAAACCCGCCGATCAATAGGCAGATGGCAGGAAGCGATGGGTGTTGCACCTACCTGTTTTCCTGAAATCTCGATGAAAACAAAACTGGTCCGATAAGCCACCAAGCATGCGTTGAACGGTCCCTCGCGACTTGCTTGAGCATCTTATCGCCAGTCGCAACAGACCGCCATTGTCACTAATCTTTGCGGTTCCGGCCATATTGTTGCCCATTCGAAAACGGACTTGATGCGTCAGATCATGTATTTCCAAGAAGCTCGGATGTTTGCCGACGGAATACTTGTGTACATAAGACACGTTACTTGACGCAGCTTGCGACTAAGTGAGCCGTATTAATTTCAGTTGCACAGTCTCTGCCATCCAAATTCTTTTCGGCCGCGCAGTCCTAAACTACTCGTCATAACAAGGCGCTATGCCCATCCAAAGAACAATATGCAGGACTCCGTCCGGGAGTTTTTCAAGGCAACCGACGCTGCTCCAAACATATCAACTTTCCGTGAACGACAAATCGTCGTCAGATTTTTGGCACAGAGTTATAGCGGAAGGGTCTCTGGGAACTGTGGTTCAGGCCTTGTATACAGGAAACACCGGAGTCGGCTTTTGACTCATCTGGACCGAGGTGGCACGATTTGGTCAATAACGGCCGGCACACCGGGCATGATTGATTGACGCGGTTTTGAAGACTAAGAGGACATTCCGGATGTTCTCTGCTTTTCCGGCCAAGTTTTGTTTTGAGAGGCACCATGACACGCAAAGTCACCAAAGCAGTTTTTCCAGTGGCGGGAATGGGAACCCGGTTTTTGCCGGCAACCAAATCTGTTCCGAAAGAGATCATGACGTTGGTGGATCGCCCGCTGGTGCAATATGCAATCGATGAAGCCCGCGCCGCTGGTATCAAAGAGTTCATCTTTGTGACGTCTCGCGGGAAATCCGCGCTTGAAGATTACTTTGACCACAACCTTGTCCTCGAACAGGAACTAATGGCCAAGGGCAAAAACAAGCTTCTCGATATCTTGAACAAGACGAATATGGAAAGCGGCGCGATTGCCTATATCCGCCAACACAAAGCCCTGGGGTTGGGGCATGCTGTATGGTGTGCACGCCGTTTGATAGGCGATGAACCCTTTGCTGTAATGCTGCCTGACGATGTGATTGCTGCAGATAAACCATGTCTGCAACAAATGGTTGAAGCCTATGAGGAAACGGGCGGCAACATGGTGGCAACAATGGAAGTTTCACCAGAAAAGACCAGTTCGTACGGCGTTCTGGATGTCGTCGACAGTATCGGCCCGGTCATTCCGGCCAGGAGCATGGTCGAAAAACCCGAACCCTCAAAAGCGCCATCCAATCTGGCGGTTATCGGGCGCTATATTCTTCGACCTTCCGTATTGAACAACCTGAACGCAATGAAAACCGGAAGCGGCGGTGAAATCCAACTGACTGATGCAATCGCCGAGGATATCGCATCCGGCGTGCCCGTTTTTGGCTACAAGTTCGACGGGCAGCGTTTCGATTGCGGTTCAAAATCCGGTTTTCTGCAAGCGACCGTTTCCTTTGCCCTTGCCCGTGACGACCTGCGCGATGATCTGAGCCAATATCTGAATGACATCGTTGCAACTGGAAAAGCGGCCCAGTAGCCACGGGATCTCCCATTCCACAAAAAGAATTGAACAATATCGTTGGTCATCAGCAATTCAGGGGCACGTGTATGAACAGAACGGTCTATCCAGTCATCCTGTGTGGTGGTTCAGGAACGCGTTTGTGGCCCCTGTCGCGCAAAAGCTATCCCAAGCAATTCGTTCCACTTGTCGGAAAAACCAGTCTGTTACAGGATTGTGCCGACCGGATGCTTGGACCCTCGCATACGCCCTATGCCAAACCAATGGTTCTCACCAACGAAGCCTTTCGGTTTATTGTACCTGAACAGCTGACCGCTATTGGGATCGACCCCGGTCCGATTCTGATTGAGCCTGAAGGGCGAAACACGGCCCCTGCCGTACTGGCGGCTGCGTTGTACCTTGCCTCACGTGATCCGGATGCCATCATGCTGGTCGCGCCTTCAGATCATGTGCTTCCAAACAAGGCCGCTTTTCATCAGGCCGTCGCCACAGGCGTGCGCGCAATTGCCGAACGAAGCGATCTGGTGACATTTGGCATCACGCCCACTCGACCCGAAACCGGGTATGGCTACTTAAAGCTGAACGACGCCCCAGACGCGTCCGGGGGTGCAGTTCGCCTGGATCGGTTCGTGGAGAAACCGGATTTGGAAGCCGCGCAGGCGATGGTGAAAGATGGCAGTTACCTGTGGAATTCCGGCATCTTCCTGTTTGCGGTACGTGACATCGTTGCAGCATATGAAAAATACGCAAGCACCCTTGTTGCACCTGTCCAACAGGCCGTCGACAACGCAAAGACAGATTTGGGGTTCCTGAGATTGGACCCTTCGGCTTGGGCTGACGTCGATGACGTCTCGATCGACTATGCGGTCATGGAAAAAGCCCCCAACCTTAGCGTGGTTCCGTATTCCGCAGGTTGGTCGGATGTTGGAAGTTGGACGGCTGTTCAAGAATTGTCAAACCCTGATGAAAACGGCATCGCGACATATGGGGAAGTAACCACAATCGACTGCCGCAACGTTCTGATACGATCAGAATCACCTGCGCAGGAAGTGGTGGCAATGGGGCTTGAGAACATTATCGCAATTGCGATGCCAGATGCTGTGCTGGTTGCTAGCATGGATAAAGCTCAGGACGTCAAGCAGGCTGTCGCTGCCTTAAAGGCAAAAGGGGCCAAACAGGCAGATACGCTTCCGGTCGATCACCGCCCCTGGGGCTGGTTTGAGAGCCTCGTGATCGGTGACAGATTTCAAGTCAAACGAATCCATGTACATCCTGGCGCTTCGCTCAGCCTGCAGTCCCATCACCATCGGTCCGAGCATTGGATTGTGGTTGAAGGCACCGCCAAGGTTACAGTCGATGATCAGGAACGGTTGGTCAGCGAAAACCAGTCTGTCTATATCCCGCTGGGTGCCGTGCACCGGATGGAGAACCCCGGCAAAGTTCCCATGGTTTTGATCGAAGTGCAGACCGGCACCTATTTAGGCGAAGATGACATCATTCGATATGAAGACATCTATGCCCGGGACTAAGCGGCGACATAGTTTTCCATAGGCCATACTCGGGTCGGCTTGTCCCCGGGGACACTCAAGTTAACAGATTATTTCCTGTGCGGTCGGCCAGGTCAGACGGGATTGACGCGCCTTACGGCAGAGTGGCGCGCAACCAACTTTCGGACCGACAGCCACAGGAGGACCCTCGTGTCAATGACCTCACCCAGATTGCGCCTGCCTTTTCTACAACCTTCGCAGGCTCAAAAGCACGTCACCCACAACGAGGCACTGCGACAGCTTGATTTGGTCGTTCAGCTAACAGTTCAGACGACCAATGCCAGCACCCCGCCCGTTGTCCCCGAGCAGGGTGATATCCATGCTCTGGGCGTCACCCCCACCGGGGACTGGGCCGGACATGCAGGAGAGCTTGCCGCATGGCTGGACAACGCCTGGCATTTCTTGACCCCGTATGCGGGCTGGCGCGCCTGGGACGAGGCCACTGGTGAACTGAAGTTCTGGAATGGGTCTGACTGGCTGCCCTTGCCCGTCAATACTCAAAACCTGAATGGTGTTGGGGTGGCAACAAGTTCGGACGCTACGAATCGCTTGTCTGTCCGAAGCCCGGCCACGCTTCTGAGCCATGAGGGCGGCGGGCATCAGCTGAAGATCAACAAGGCGGGTGCGAGCGATACGGCATCGCTGGTGTTTCAGTCGAACTGGACCGGTCACGCTGAAATGGGGTTATCCGGAAGTACGGGGTTTTCAATCAAAGTGTCCCCTGACGGAGGTACCTGGACGGAAGCTCTGACTTTTGACCCCGCGACCGGAACAGCGGCTGGTGCGGCTGTTCAGGGCGATGCGACGGATACCACTCCGGGTCGCCTGATGCGTGCCGACTACGGTTATGGGCCGGGTAACCTTCTGGGGTCGGTATCAGAAGTTGGCGGTATACCAACCGGTGCGGTCATAGAGCGCGGAAGTAACACCAATGGCGAATTTACACGTTTTGCCGATGGAACCCTGATCTGCACCGCCGCGTTGCTTCCTGTCGCATGCACGGCCGTTGAAGGCGTATTGTTCGCAAGCACTGCAATGACGTGGAACTACCCAGCGCCATTTTCCTCTGCGCCAAGCGTTAGTGGCAGCGCTGGAGCAAATAATCGTTTCATCGGGTTTGATGGGCCCGGAAACACTCAAGCCACGTGCAAAGCCCTCTCTGTAACTTCGGATACAGCGGCTTTTTCACCAAGTGTCATCGCCATAGGGCGCTGGTTCTGAGCACAGCTGCCGCCTGAACTGTGGTTCGGGCGGTTTTTTTGCGTCGTCGGTCTATTTCTATAGCAATCGCCAATTCCATTGGACCCGCTACAGCCGCCTTGCTCCGGGCGAAAAGTGGGCGGCGCAACACCGCCCGCTTACTGGCTGTTTATTACTGGTCCATGCCCAGAATTGTATCTTTTCAGCTGACAATGGACGTGATTCAACAAGTTCTGCGCAGCACGACGGATTGTAAAAACTCTGTTCCCGCGCATATTGCCTCAAAAACAACAAGAAAACATGGGAACTCAGCAACCATACCTGTAAATCATTGAAACCGGCGCTGGATTCTTCGATTGTGCCCGCGCCGTTGATAGTAATTGGTATAAAAGGATTAGGCAGATGCGCATTGCAATGATCGGCACCGGGTATGTGGGCCTTGTTTCCGGTGTGTGTTTCTCGGACTTCGGTCATGATGTGATTTGCGTTGATAAGGCTGAGCAGAAGATCGATATGCTCAAAGCCGGACAGGTGCCTATTTATGAACCGGGTCTGGACGTGCTGATGGCGCGAAACGTCGCGGCTGGCCGCCTGAGCTTCACAACCGATCTTGCAGCCGCAGTGGACGGCGCGGATGCTATCTTTATTGCAGTTGGAACGCCAACCCGGCGTGGAGACGGCCATGCGGATCTGACCTATGTGATGGCAGCGGCGGAAGAAATCGCTCAGGCTGTCACCGGGTATACTGTTATCGTCACAAAATCGACTGTTCCCGTCGGAACAAACAGAAAAGTGCAGGAGACAGTCAAGGCCGCTAACCCCCTGGCCGAATTTGACGTGGCTTCGAACCCTGAATTCCTTCGCGAAGGCGCGGCAATAGACGATTTCATGCGCCCGGACCGCGTTGTGGTCGGCGTCGAAAATGACCGCGCTGCCGAGGTGATGGCAGAAATTTACCGCCCTCTTTACCTGCGCGACTTCCCGATCCTGACCACCGATCTGGAAAGCGCCGAGATGATAAAATACGCCGCCAACGCGTTTCTAGCGACCAAAATTACCTTCATCAATGAAATCGCCGGGCTATGCGAAAAAGTTGGTGCGGATGTCAAAGAAGTATCGCGTGGCATTGGCCTTGACGGGCGAATTGGCAACAAATTCCTGCATGCAGGACCTGGCTACGGTGGTTCATGTTTTCCAAAGGATACCGCCGCGTTGGCCCGGATCGGGCAGGACCACGCGCATCCGATGCAAATCACCGAGACCGTCATCCGCGTGAATGACGAAATCAAGAAACGGATGATCGAGAAAATTCGAGACGCATGTGACGATCATGTCAACGGCAAGACCGTGACGGTTCTGGGTGTCACGTTCAAGCCCAACACGGACGATATGCGCGACGCACCTTCGCTGTCCATCGTCCCCGCCCTGATTGGTGGTGGCGCAACGGTTCGCGTTGTTGACCCTCAGGGAAAATCTGAAGGAGAAGCGCTTTTGCCGGGCGTCGAATGGTGCGACGATCCGTATATCGCCGCGCAGGGCGCGGATGTTGTTGTGCTGCTGACGGAATGGAATGAGTTCCGCGCGCTGAACCTTTCCGAAATTGCAGCATCTATGAACACAGCCAGGATGGTTGACCTGCGCAACATCTACTCGAAAACTACAGCGCTGAAATCGGGGTTCGAAACCTACGTCGGTGTTGGACGCTGAAAGCGCCCGTCCATTCTTACCGTTTCGCAAGTGGTTGACGGGTCATAGTGCAGCTGTCCAAACCCGGTAACGGCCTTGGCCCGTGACTTCACGCACCAGACCTCTCCGGGTGAACAGGTCGAAATTCCGCTGAACCGCCGCGCGCGAAGAATTGGTCAAGTCTTCCGCAAGCGGGGCCGAGACCATTGGCCACGCCGCCAGAGCATCAATCAGTCGTGGTGGGGTGCGGCCGCTCATATCTTGCGTCGCGTCGCGGGCCTTGCCCTCCCAGACACTGATCCTGTCGAGGTGCAGCAAGGCCGCAAGAACCGCTTGCCCGGCGCCCTGTATCCAAGACCCCAACTTGTCCGTCGGCCCACCCGTTCCGCGCAACGCACCCGGACCAGACAACGCCAGAGGCATGAACATTGCGCCGCCCCGCCCCATCGACGCCGCGTGCCGCGCAGCGATAATTGCCGCCTCGGTGTCTTGTCCGACGCCCTGCGATATAGCTCGCCAAGCATGAAACGCGATCGCCGATTGTGTCACCGGGTGCAGCCTTTCCGCATTCTGCATGACTTCGGCCAGATCAACGATCGCTTCGGGCGTCGCATCGGAGCCCTGAGCCAGACGGTCAAGAAACGCGGTCAACCCGTTTTCCCACCCGCCACTAGCAGGGCCTGTGCCTGAGCTCAGACGGCGTACGGCCCAACCTGCCCGAAACAGCGCCTGCACGTCATCGTGGGTCGCGCCTATCCTCAGACCCGTCCACAAAGCCAGGCGGTCCACGCTGACCCGATCCCCTGTCCACCACCCCAGATCGGACGTTTCCATAAGTGCCAAACGGTGCGTCCACCCCTCAGGCCCCGAACGCAGCCGCTCGTCCAGAGCACCAAAGGTCAGGGCAAGATCAGCAAGCTCTGCCGACAGTTCTGATTGTGCCGAATGCCAATCGCGCGGATCGAATAACGGGCGCTGATCTGATCGGGGACCGGGCAGAAAGAAATCTTCCTCCACGTCCTGGTCCGGGGGCAAAAACCAGGGATCATCCTCTTCTGCCGGATCGCCGTCATAGATGCTGGCTGGGCCAAGGTCATCGACCTCGTCTTCTGGAAGGGGCATGGTTTTTTTCGACGTCATACCCGGCATTCTTCGGGCATTTGCAACAGTTCACAAGGGTTTTCCATCAGCCCGAGAATGTGCGGGTCAACACTTCCAGTTCGTTGCTTAAATCCGTGTGTGGGGAATTGCCCAACAGCATATATCCATAACCGCCCTGCTCCCACTTTGCAGTTGCCAAACCGCTCAACACCGTTTGTTGGACTTCGGTATTTGGGGCATTCGGTCCCTGGCGAATGACACAGAAGGCAAGTGGTCGACCCTGATCATCGGCAAAAACCACTTGGATCAAGGGCTTGCCTTTGAAGGAAAGAACCTGCGCCCGCTTCAGCTCCAGCCCTGGCATCGCTTCCAGTGTTTCCTGATTCAGCGTTCGTCCCAGTTCGGCTTCGGCCATTGCAAATTGCTTGGCCAGCGACGTTTCCGAACTGTCCAGCGATGCAATCGTTTCCGGCACGTAAAGTGATTGATAGATCGCGGCCTGCTGGGCCCAGCTTAAATCTGCTGGCCGGGTGGCCCAGAATGTTACGGCGACGGCTGCAAATGCCGCGCTGGCCGCCACCGCAATAAGACGCAGAAACCCGTTATTGGCGGGCCGCGTCGTTATTTCCGGCAGGTCCACCTTCGGCGCTTCAGCGGGCAGGTTCTCAAAAATATCCCGAACAACAGGCGCAAACGGATCCAGCGCCATCAGACGATGTTCCAGCGTAGCATCATCTTCAACCGCAGCCTCAATGGCGCGGGTCTGAGCCTCGTCCAGGCTGCCTTCCAGATACGCTATTAGCGTCTCGTCGGAAAACGTCATTTGCCACTCCGTCGCGCGGTGTCCGCTGCATCAATCCGCATCACGGTTTTAAGTTTCTGCCGGGCATTCGAAAGCCGGCTCATGATCGTGCCAATTGGAACCTCCAACAAGGCAGCGGCTTCGCGGTAACTGTACCCCTCAACGAAGACGAGCATTACCGCTTCGCGCTGTGCCTCAGGCAACTGCATCACTTGAGTAAACACTTCAGCCGCGAAAATATTCGTTTCTGTATCCGGTCCCGTTGCAACCAGATCCGCTTCGGGGGTCACCGACAGCGCCTGCGCGCGCCGAACCGACCGTGAACGCAGCTCATTCAGCCAGATTGACCGGCAGATTGTCATCAACCAGCTGTCTAGTCGGTTGTGCGACGTCACCTGATGATGTCGTTCAAGCGCGCGCAAACATGTGGCCTGCAACAAATCGTCAGCTACATCCGAGGCACCCGATAATGCCATCGCAAACCGCCAGACACGCTTCGAATGCGTCTGAACCGCATCGCGGACGGCTTGTTCAGAAGTCATCTCGGCTCTCATCGAATGATCGCGACCTGCTTGTGTTTCTCAATCACGGACCGGACCCGCAAGGGCAGAATTGTCATATTTAGCGGTGAAATGAAACGAAACTCCTGCTCCATGCAGTCACGTTTGCGTCTGTAATTGTTGCAGCGCCTGTTTCTGCAACCAACTTGGCGTTGGATATTGGCCATTTGCGACGGTTGTTTTGGTTGCGGGTTTGTGTGTGAGGTCTTATTTAGCGTGTTTGGATGTTGGGATGGGTTGGTGTGCCGCAGGGTTGCATCTGTCCTTTA
>NZ_JBQFQV010000006.1:0-207376 GCF_056537065.1 Ruegeria sp. CH2 | reverse complement strand
AAATTCGTCCGTCCGTTTCAGTCCCATAGTTCGTCTCCTTTGCTGCAATAAATGCTATCAAAGGAGCGGCAGCAAACCGCGACACGTCCATTCTTTGACCTATGATGGGCGGAAAATGCTAATCACCTCTTCATTCGTTGAACGACTAGATGAATGGCGAGAACTGGAACCTAACGGGTACAATCATACCATTGCGTACACGTGGCTTTTTTTGCACGAATTTGCTCACGCCCACCTTGGGCATTTCTCTTTCGCAGAAAATTTTGGTGTCGTCCAACGCACCATCAAAAAGCTCTGCTCACACACCGTTCATCCTGGAGAACTTCGTTCCAACGCTCAGATGTGTTTTGAGTTGCAAGCTGATCATGAAGCTATCGAAGTAATGCTGGGTGCGTACTCCCGCGAAAATTGGGCGGAGCTGCGGGCCAAAGTCACCAGCATAGCATTCATCATGATTTTCATCGAAACGATCGACAACGAAAATGGCATCGATCAAGTGACCCACCCGAAAGCAGCAACGCGAATTTTTCAGCTATTGGGGCATCTAGCAGAGATGTGGTCAATCACTGCACACACGAAAACCACACCACAGAGCAAGTCAAGTACAAGCGATGTACCCCTACCCCCGCCCGCAGAAATTCAAGCGTTCAATTCAGACGTGGTCTTGCGTGCGTACTGGAATGTAGTGGAGCTATCAAATTTTGTGGGTGCTCAAGTCATCGCTACCGATCTGGGCACGCCCGAGGATTTCTTTGCTGACATCACCCGTGCAAAACTTGGCAAGTGGGATGATCTGGTTACAACGGGTGCAAATGAGTGGGCGAAATTGTGGCCCTTTAACGAAGCGTTAAAACCATTTCTTGCAGATAGCTTCCAAACCTAAAGCTCTCTTCTCCTCAGCCACGCAGTTTCCCGATAAACTTTGGGCCTCAAAATCATTCATTCGTACTCGGCTTGCATCACTCGACCCTAGATAGAACAGAAGGTAGCCAAGTATAGTAGCCGATCACTTAAGCCTGACAAAATCCAGAGACCTCGACAGGTGCTCACATCCGTGTCAAGGTAAGTGGATACTTTGAATGCATTTGCACACAAGAGAATAATAATAGAGTAGTACGCGGCGGATATGAATACAGCTCAACTAAAAGAAATTGCAGAAAAAATCGTACTTTCCCAAGGGAACAAGTTTATCAAGGAGCTTCTTCGCAACAACGGTGTGAGGATCGGGAAAAACAAGGAGGAATTCCTTGTTAACCTTCGTCAAGGGATTGACGAAGGTCTGATCGATCAAACCAAGATCGACAAGTGGCTTCACGACATCGAAGGCTGGGGAAATCAGCATGTTTATTTGTTCGAACTCCCTAAGATTGAAAAAGCGGACCTTGCAGGTGCCATGCACGCGTCACCACATTCCGCAATTTTACAAGATCATGAGAACTACGAGTTCCCAGATGAGTTGACCCTCAAAACTGCAACCCTGAGCGATACAGAACTGTCCTTGGGGTGGAGAGAAGGAAGAGACAGTTGGGTACGTTCGAAGGCAAAAGACTATAGACAAGACATCAATGGCGATGAGTATGAATTTCGAGCCTATAGAGAGAAATCGGAAAGAAAAATTGCTCGTTTCGTTTGGGAGTTTGAGAGCCCGTTCTGCGCAGTATTCATCACGCACCCTAATGAAAGTGGGGTCCACGATGAGATTCTTGCACAAATTTGGTCAGACCTGGACACCTTCTCTGTGACCGACACTCCGTTGCAAAAAATTTCTCTAAGCAGCTCATTCAGCAAGCTCAATCAAAAACCAGAGCTGAAGGTTAACTCAGTCAAGATGAACGTGGACGGAGGTCATGTCAATTTGGTTGCAACCGCTCCACAAACTGGGATTCACGATATCGAGGCAATTCGGCAAGCTCAAAACGGCATTGATGCAAACCAGTTTTCGTCATCGGATGGAATTTTTCATTTCAACTCAGAAAATCTGCCTGGCCTTTCTCGGCAAGTAAAGGTTGAGGGCTCAGGAACGGACTCCCGCATTAGAATTTGGGCTCAGTGCACACGAGAAGACGTTGGTTTGATTGTACACGAAGTGAATTCGTCAAGATGACAATTGACCCTGCCAGATACATTGGTCGTCACGATGAACAGTTGGTTGAGGTTATTCAATCAAGATTGGAAACCAACACATCATCAGTACTAGACCCTGACCTGATAAGAAAAGATGCCTCATACAAAGTCAGCACTGAAGAAGTGATTACACTTCTCGAGGAGCTTCTAGAAGAAGGAATAATCTTTTCCACTGATGCCCAGTACTGCTCATCGGAACCGTGTGAAAAAGCTGGAGTATCGAGACCGCTGACAGGCGAAGAACTTGAAGCAGAAAAATGTAATGTATGCGACCAGAGCTTTGCAGATGCTGGTGAACCACTTGAGCAGCGGCACTACAGTACTCGTTCACCAATAAGTAGAGACATTCGCTGGATGATAGTCATTCACGGCTTCAACACTAGGGGGCCTTGGCAAGAAGAACTAAGTTGGCGCATTTCAAACAAACTTGCGTATGCCGCACCAGTTCTAATCTACAAGTATGGATTTGAACGGTTGGGGATTTTTTTTCGTTTCCGTCATGAAAAGCTGGTCAGAAAGCTGGGTGCAGAAATTTTATCTGCTATTGAGAACTCAAAGAAGTCAGCGCGAACGGAACCACCCGATGTGATCGTCCACAGTTTCGGTAGCCTCTTATTTTCAAAGTTATTGTTGTCCCAGGAGTTTTCGGATCAGAAGTTCGGCAGAGTGATTTGCGTCGGATCAGTAATCTCCCCCCAATATGACTGGGAAAGACACATAGCCGCAGGTCGTGTCGAAGCCGTGCTTTGCCATAGCGGCGGGAAGGACCTACCCGTGAGGGTTGCACAATTTGCTATCCCGGATTCAGGCCCTGCGGGTTACTTGGGTTTCAATAGTTTGTGTGTAAAAAACGTGCACAGTCAGCTGTTTTCTCACTCCTCCGCACTGGAACCCAAAAATATACGAACTCAACTGGATCGTGGAGGTCTTTGGGATCGTTTCCTCACGGCACCTCTTGGTACATTTAGCGATCAGACAGAAATAAAACACCCCAATTGGCGACCCACTTGGAAGATCATTCGGGGTCTCGCAAGAGTATTGCTGCTCGCGGCTGTCGCAACCGTAGCGATGCTGACTTGGGCTATTTCATCATCATTGTTCGTATGCCTAAAGAACTTGTTTGGATATTGACTCAATTCAATGAACCCAACCCGCAGCCAGTAAATCGCGTTGGGTTGGTACTTTTACGCTCTGAATCTGGCCATAGTTTTATGGACTAAGCAGTTGTGTTCTTTCACCCAGATATTCAGTTGAACAATATTTGCTGGAATATCAGGGGTATCGCTGGAAATAAGTACAAATTCATGCAAACCTTGGTCTTGGCTTTCAGTCAGCGGATCAAGTTTCCCTTCCATCGTTTTTGGCAGGCGATTTTGACCCGCTTGAATTTCAGCGCATGGTTCACCGTCTGAGCCGAGCGGGATGTTATGCCATTGCCCCCTCACACCCTGGAATGCAACCACGTGCCCATCAGCCTCACTATCGAGCTCGAAGCAAAAGCGCTCACCAAGCCGAATAGCAGTGTCCGCTGATTTCAAGTGGCTTTCGCGCTCAATGATCCCCATCGCCGTCGACACCAAGGCCAATCGAAACCGATCTGATGTCGCCATTTCATCTAATATCTCTCGCCACCTCATCTCAGGCGTTTGTGGGAATATCTCCGGTGCTTCCAAATGCGCGATATTGAAGTGATGACTGAGCAGGAAGTCATACAGCACCTTCGCCCGTATCGCTGAATATTCCCCCCGTTGCAGGTTACGCCGATAGTTGTCCGCAAGGTTCCAAGCCGGATCGAACGGAGTTTGCAGGAACTGATCAAACGGTTCATTTGCCAGTTCCGCTGCCGCGACTAGGGCTTTGTAAAGCTTCGCTTTATGCGCCTTACTCTTTGGTTCAAATGACATCAGGATTATGTTCCTATGGCAATATTTGTCATTTTGTGACATACTATGCGTAGGAGGACCAGATATGGCCAGCATGAATATTTCCCTGCCCGACCCCATGCGGGATTGGGTGGAACAGCAGATGAAATCCGGGCGCTACGACAACGCCAGTGAATACATGCGTGACCTCATCCGCCATGATCAGGACCGTGCCTCCAAGATCGCAGCTATGCAACGTCTGGTCGATGAAGCAATGGCCAGCGAAGACAGCAACAAATCCCTTTCGGAAATTCGCGCTATTGCCAGACAACAGGCTGGAATTGCTGCATCGGAATGAACTATCGCCTTTCTGCAAAGGCGGAAGCCGATCTGATCCAAATCTATATTGATGGCGTTCAAGACTTTGGCGTCATACAGGCCGAAGCCTATCAGGACAAAATAGACCAAACGATTGAACTGATTGCCGACAATCCAGAGATGGCTCGTCTGCGAGATGAAATCACCCCACCCGTCCGCATCCATCCGGTGCATGCGCATGTAATCATCTATCTGGTTGACGATAACCGGATGGTGAGAATTTTGCGTGTGCGTCATGGCCGTGAGAACTGGCCGGAAAACCCCATCGGATAATCGTTTCAACACTCTCGATCACCCGTTTACACCCTCCTTTCACCTGAGACCATCGTGTGCCTGCCACGGTAAGGCCACATCTAAGCGCATAGGATGATTGAAGAATTATTCTTGCGTGGGGCAAGATGATGTGGTTATATGTTCTATATTTGTTCTCATTTCAGTCTATGGCGAGACCATAGTGGAACGAACCCATCACCAAAACATTTCAGAGAAAGGAGCGCGTGCATGACCTGTCCGCCAGATAAAAAAAAGATATGCCTATTCGACCCAGCCTCTCGGTAGATTGGGAAGTCTACGCGGCAATGCTGGAAGACAGCGACATGCCTTTGGATCAGCAACAGGAACTGATCGAAACTCTGTGGTCCATCGTCGTGATGTTTGTCGATCTCGGTTACGACCTGCACCCCATCCCGCAAATCTGTGGAGAAGATGAAGAAGCATTGGATCAGGATTCCGCGGATTTGGTATCCTTGTTGAACAACAAATGGGCGCAGACCCGCGCAGAGGAGGACCAATGGCAGGAGTAACACCAAAACCAACAAAGGCTGTGATCTATGCGCGAGTGTCTGGGGCCAAGCAGGTCCGCGAAGGTGATGGCCTCGCCTCTCAGGAAAACCGTTGTCGGGAATACGCCACTTACAAAGACTATGATGTGGTTGAGGTGTTCATGGACGATATGTCCGGCAAATTCGAACGCCGCCCCGCAATGGATCGCATGTTGGCCTTCCTGCGTCTGCACCCCAAGGACAGCGTTGTGGTCATCATTGACGACATCAGCCGCTTTGCCCGCAACGTGCAGGCTCATATTGCCCTGCGCGAAACGCTCAGCGATGCGGGCGGCATTCTGGAAAGCCCGTCCATTGAATTTGGTGAGGACAGCGACTCGCGGCTCGTGGAACACATGCTGGCGTCTGTGGCTCAGCATCAGCGCGAAAAGAACGCGGAACAAACCTCCAACCGCATGAAAGGGCGAATGATGAACGGCTATTCCGTCTTCGCTGCCCCTATCGGATACGAGTACAAGAAGACAGGATCGCATGGCAAATTGCTGACCCGCGTTGAACCCGTCGCGACCATCATCAAGGAAGCATTGGAAGGCTATGCCTCTGGTCGGTTCTCGGCACAGGCGGATGTGCGACGGTTCTTAGAAAGCCAACCTGACTTTCCCAAAGACCTGCCGGATGGGAAAATCCGTCAGCAGAAGGTGACGGATATGCTGAACCGCGTAATCTATGCGGGCTATGTTGAGCATGAGCCGTGGGGCATCACGCGCCGCGAAGGACATCATGAGGCTTTGATCTCACTCAAAACCTATGAGGTTATTCAAGAGCGGCGTAGTGGCAGGAGCGTTGCGGCGAAGCGTCCTGACATCAACGAAAACTTCCCACTACGCGGCGCGGTGAACTGCGCGTGTTGTGACAAACCCATGACCGCGTACCATGCCCGGAGCGCTACCGGCAGACGCTACCCCTACTACAACTGCCAGACGAAAGGCTGTTCTGAGTACCGCAAAGGTATTCGTGCAGAGAAAATAGACACAGGCTTTGAGGCGATCTTGCGGTCTCTGACCCCAAGCAAAAACTTGCTCGATATCGCGATGTCCATGTTGAAAGATGCTTGGGATCAGCGCGGGGATCAAGCCAAGCAGACGAAGGCAGAAATCAAACGCCAGCACAAAGAGTTGGACAAGCAGCAAGATGTGCTGGTTGAGCGCATGATCGAGACTTCGAATCCCAAGGTAATGGCCGCGCTTGAAGCCAAGATCGCCAAGCTGGAAGAAGACAAGCTGCTGCTGACCGATAAGCTGTCCCACACCACCAAACCCACACGCAGCCTTAGTGAAATTATCGAACTCTTGCGAGAATTCCTCTCAAGCCCTTGGAACATCTATGTAAACGGATCACTACTCGTGAAGAAAACCATCATAAAAGCGGCCTTCAAAGCCCCATTGGCCTATGACCGCGAAAATGGTTATCGAACTCCGCAAACATCTGTTATCTTTGAGTTTCTAGCGGATTTCACATCAAAATGTGAAATGGTGCGGTCGAGAAGACTCGAACTTCCACGGGAGTTACCCCACAGCGACCTCAACGCTGCGCGTCTACCAATTCCGCCACGACCGCACTGCCAGTGACTTGGTAGAGCGGCGTATAGACGTTGGCGCGCGCGATGTGAAGAGGCAAAAACACGCTGGTTTAAAAACCTTCGCGGCAGCCTTATCTAAGCCGGTAAACAACACAGTTTCGATCTGACAGGAGCCGCAGATGACTTCGCCCGACACCCGCCCCATCATCCAAATCGATATCGTGTCAGACGTCGTGTGCCCGTGGTGCATAGTCGGGTTTCGCCAGCTTGATGCGGCTTTGAAACAGCAGGGCATCCAGGCCCAACTTCGCTGGCACCCGTTCGAATTGAACCCGAACATGCCGCCTGAAGGGCAGAACCTGCGGGAACACATCACTGAGAAATATGGCTCGACCCCTGAACAGAGCCAGCAGGCACGCGACAGGCTAACGGCGATCGGGGCGGAACTGGGGTTCACCTTCAACTTTGATGAAGACAGCCGGATCGTGAATACATTCAAGGCGCATCAGTTGCTGGATTGGGCCGAAGGTCAGGGCCTGCAACATCAATTGAAACTTGCGCTTTTCGACGCGTATTTCACCCGGCAACAGGATGTTTCCGACATTGAGGTTCTGTTGCAGGCTGTTACTTCTGCCGGGCTGAACCCTGATTCCGCACGGCAGGTGCTTGAGACCGGGGAGCATATCGCTTTGGTGCGAGAGAAACAGCAGTTCTGGACCAGCCGGGGGATCTCTGGTGTGCCGTCCATGGTATTTGGCGGAAAATACCTGCTGACGGGCGCACAAGGGGTCGATACCTATTCTCGGGTGCTGCAACAGTGTTTGGCCGAAGCGGCCTGACCCCTCTTCCCCTGCCCGCATTGGGCGGATATGAGGCCGCCATGGAATGGAAAATCACCGATGGTCTGACCAGTTATGACGACGCCACCGCCTTTATGGAGGCGCGCGTCGCCGGGATTGCGCGTGGCGACGCGGAGGAGTGCATCTGGTTGCTGGAACACCCGCCGCTTTATACAGCAGGCACGTCGGCAAAGATCGAAGACCTGACCGATCCTGACCGCTTTCCGGTTTATGCAAGCAAACGCGGCGGCGAGTACACCTATCACGGGCCAGGTCAGCGTGTGGCCTATGTCATGCTGGACCTGAACAAGCGCGGGCGCGACGTGCGCCAATTTGTGAAGCAGCTGGAAAATTGGGTGATATCAGCACTGGCCGAGTTCAACGTGCACGGCGAAATACGCGACGGGCGCGTTGGTGTCTGGGTGCGGCGCGACGACAAACCGCTGACGGTGACTGGCAAACCGGCAGAGGACAAGATCGCGGCAATTGGCTTGCGTTTGCGAAAATGGGTCAGTTTTCATGGCATTTCGGTCAATGTCGAACCGGACCTGGAGCATTTTTCGGGCATTGTTCCCTGCGGGATCAGCGAATACGGCGTGACCTCGTTGGTGGATCTGGGGCTTCCGGTCACTATGGATGATCTTGATGCTGCCTTGAAGAAAACCTTTGAAGAGGTTTTTGGCGCTTCGGAAACCTGATTCTGTCTGGGGTTCAGCAGTCGTCGAATCAGATTCTGTCGCACCCTGATACAACAATATGGATGGGCGGAAGGCTCTGTTTCCGAAACACGTCGCAATTTACCAAGAACGATCCAGTTTTACGGTATTCTTTAGGCAAATTTTAATTCTCTGGGATACACCAGAGTTGTTAACGAGTAATATGAAACTGCCAATCAAGAGTGAGTGGTATGTTAAACCGGTGATCAAGGGCTCGCCCTCGAAATCCGAGAAGTGTTTGGTTACGAGTCTGCCGTTCCGACCCCAAATCGGAACGGCAATTCATTTCCCCCTTCCCGCTTAATCTTATGGCCAATTCGCGTTGCAAGGGAGCAGGCGATTTCTGCGTTATCCGGCTATTGAGTCACTTGGTCGGTCCCAAGGAAGGGTTTCGGGATATCTTGTCTCCGGTCGCGGCGATATGCGCGGGCGGGTGTGGGTAATCGTCCGGATTATCACCTCACAGACAGACCGTAAAATATTGACTACAAAGCGAGTTTTATCTTCTCCGCATGTTCGGCAATCAGGTCGAAATCACCCATTTTACCAGACGGGCGCATCGACACGCCGTCATGACGCGGCAGGATGTGAAAATGGAGGTGGAAAACCTCCTGCCCGCCTGCGGTTTCGTTGAATTGCTGAATGGTTACACCGTCCGCCTCGAAGGCTTTCATCACTGCACGAGCCATCTTTTGAACGATGTTCATAACCGCCGCCAGTTGGTCGGGCGTGGCATCCAGCACATTGCGGCAGGGCGTTTTGGGGATCACCAGCAAATGCCCATCGGCACGAGGCATGATGTCCATAAAGGCCAGTGTGTCGGCGTCTTCGTAAACTTTTGACGAAGGTATCTCGCCGCGCAGAATTTTGGCGAAGATGTTGTCGGGATCATAATCCATGGTTGCCATCCGTTCCTTGAGGGGCTTTTGCCCGAGTTGTGGTCCACCCGCCCAGCCGGGTCAAGCCGGGGGATTGAGCCGTGAAATGTACAAAATGTACCGGGTTTTCAGAGGGCGTTGTACGTTTTGTACACTTGGATTTGGCATGAGATCACATCCTCAGAGACAGATGCGGCGCGTTCCCGACAGGTGATGCCTGCCTAGGCAGCAGAGTACAGATTTCGCAACTCTTAATCGGACGTAAACTGGTTAAGTTTTTGAGAAATTCATCCAGGTCGAGTCAAAGGTCCGCCAGATGGACGAAGCTGACGTTCGTCAACTAGGCCGCGCCGACGCCTTTTAACGTTGTCAGAGCGGCTCTTGGGATTTCCGACGGTCGGAACGTGAAGTTGATCAGAGTTATATACAGGTATAGCGTGAAAGAGCATCTTCAGACCGTTCAGACTTCAGAAGGATTTCGTAAATGCCGGCTCTCTTCCGTATTCCAATAACCGTGCTGTCGTTAGCCTTGGCCTGGTCACCGGCAATGTCTCAGGATGGATCATCCATCCTGTTCACCAACGTGAACGTGTTTGACGGCGAAAGCGAACAACTACTGGAAGGTGCGAATGTCGTCGTAACCAACAACTTGATTACTGCGGTTACCACGGAACCTCTCGCTGTAGCGGGCGGGACAGTCATCGATGGTGGCGGGCGCACGATGATACCGGGGCTCATCGACGTCCACTGGCACACTTCATATTGTTGCGCGGCTCAAACCACCGTGATTTCCGGAGATATACTCGAGATCGCAATCCGGGGTGCCATGGGATCGGAAGACACGCTGATGCGCGGATTCACGACGGTGCGAGACGTCGGCGGCAATCCCTTCGCGACAAAGAAGATGATCGATGCGGGCGAAATTCCCGGCCCACGAATCGTGCCTTCTGGCCCTCCGATTAGCCAGACGGGCGGTCATTTTGACTACGGTGCCTACCAGGACGCGCCTTCAAACCCGGGTGACTCGCTTTGGTATTGGAACCGTGTGGGGCTGATGCTGATCGCGGACGGGGTTGACGACGTCACACTGCGCGCCCGCGAAGTCATGCGCATGGGCGCTTCGCAAATCAAGATTTCTGGCGGTGGCGGTGTTTCGTCGGTCTATGACCCGCTCGACATGAGCCAATACACGCTCGAAGAGTTGAAGGCATTCGTCGCGGTTGCAGAAAGTTACAATACCTACGTCGCCTCGCATATCTTTACCGATGCAGCTGCCCAAATGGCGATTGAAGCCGGGGTCAAAACCATTGAGCACGGCAATTTGCTCAGCAGGGAAACCCTACAGATGATGAAGGACAACGGCGTCTGGTTGTCTGTCCAGCCATTGCTTGACGACGAGGACGCTTTCTCATTCAGCGACCCAGTTAGCACAGCGAAATGGGTGGAGGTTACTGATGGCACCACGACCTCAATCGATATGGCCAAAGAGATCGGCGTAAAGGTCGCATTCGGCACAGATATGCTTTTCGATGCGGAGCTTGCGAAAAAACAAGGCAAATTCCTGGCGAAGATGAAGACTTGGTACACGCCATACGAGGTTCTGAAAATGGCGACCTCGACAAATGCTGAATTGATAGAACTCGCCGGACCGCGCCACCCGTACCAGGAAGGCCCGCTTGGTGTGATCCGGGAAGGCGCTTATGCTGATCTGATCCTCGTCGATGGCAATCCTATGGACGATATCGATCTGGTCGCGGACCCCGATGCAAACTTCGACCTGATCATGAAGGACGGCAGGATATTCAAAAACGAGATCGAGTGATCAGCATTTCTTCAAGGTGTTCCGAACGCTGTGTGAGCCTATTAGATGGCAGGCTAACTCGATGCGCCTCAAGGTGCGCGACAAGGGCGGGGTGGGCCACAGGTAGTTCGCTGCGCAAGCACGAATGTCTTAGAAGGTCTCGGGGCTCCCCCCTTCCCTGTCCTCGGTTCGGGTGATTGGCCAGAGGCAAAGGTTCACGCCTTTCCGGTCAGCTTTGAGAGACGGACCCATTGCGGGCGACCTGAACACAGGCGCTAGGCCCGCTGTATCACCAGCCCCCCCGAACGCTCAGATCCCGGCTTCTCGAACACCCGTTTTCAAGGGGGGTGCGGCCATTTATCTTGATCCAGATCAAACTCGGCCATTGAAGGTCGCCCCTACGCATTCTAAAACCAGCAGGAATCCCGCGCGTTGGAGAGGTCCGGCTGCGCGGTGTAGTTGCAACAGGAGGCACCTATAATGGCAGACGCAGCCATTCATGGTCACGACCATGAAGACCAGCGCAGCTTTTTCCAGCGCTGGTTCATGTCGACCAACCACAAGGACATCGGGATTCTGTACCTGATCGTTTCGGCTCTGGCCGGTCTGATCTCGGTTCTGATGACCGTTTACATGCGGCTTGAACTGATGCACCCCGGTGTTCAGTACATGTGCCTGGAAGGCTTCATGGCCGACCCGTGTACGCCCAACGGGCATCTGTGGAACGTGATGATCACCTATCACGGTGTTCTGATGATGTTCTTTGTTGTCATCCCTGCCCTGTTCGGCGGATTTGGCAACTATTTCATGCCGTTGCAGATCGGCGCGCCGGATATGGCGTTCCCGCGGATGAACAACCTGTCCTTCTGGCTTTATGTTGCCGGTACCTCGCTGGGTGTGGCCTCGCTGCTGAGCCCGGGTGGTAACGATCAGATGGGTTCGGGCGTGGGCTGGGTTCTGTACCCGCCGCTGTCCACGACCGAGGGCGGCATGTCCATGGACCTTGCGATCTTTGCCGTGCACGTATCGGGCGCCTCCTCGATCCTCGGCGCGATCAACATGATCACCACCTTCCTGAACATGCGTGCCCCCGGCATGACCCTGTTCAAGGTGCCGCTGTTCAGCTGGTCGATCTTCGTCACCTCGTGGCTGATTCTGCTGTCGCTGCCGGTTCTGGCGGGCGCGATCACCATGTTGCTGATGGACCGCAACTTTGGCTTTACCTTCTTTGATCCGGCCGGTGGCGGCGATCCGATCCTGTATCAGCACATCCTGTGGTTCTTTGGCCACCCGGAAGTGTATATCGTGATCCTGCCCGGTTTCGGCATCATCAGCCATGTCATCGCGACCTTCTCGCGCAAGCCGATCTTTGGCTATCTGCCGATGGTCTGGGCGATTATCGCAATCGGTGTGCTGGGCTTTGTCGTGTGGGCGCACCACATGTACACCGTCGGCATGTCGCTGCGTCAGCAGGCCTATTTCATGCTGGCCACGATGGTCATCGCGGTTCCGACCGGTGTTAAGGTCTTCTCGTGGATCGCGACCATGTGGGGCGGTTCCATCGAGTTCAAGACACCGATGCTGTTTGCCTTCGGCTTCCTGTTCCTGTTCACCGTTGGCGGTGTGACCGGTGTGGTTCTGTCGCAGGCTGGCGTGGACCGTGCCTATCACGACACCTACTATGTGGTGGCACACTTCCACTATGTGATGAGCTTGGGTGCTGTCTTTGCGATCTTTGCGGGGATGTATTTCTACTTCGCAAAAATGACCGGTCGCCAATATTCCGAGTTCTGGGGCAAGGTTCACTTCTGGATGTTCTTCATCGGCGCCAACCTGACCTTCTTCCCGCAGCACTTCCTGGGTCGTCAGGGCATGCCGCGCCGCTACATCGACTATCCCGAAGCGTTCGCGCAGTGGAACTATGTTTCGTCGATCGGTGCGTTTATCTCGTTCGCCTCGTTCCTGCTGTTCTTCGGCATCGTGATCTACGCCCTGCTGCGTGGCGCACGCGAGACACGGCCCAACTACTGGAACGAGTATGCCGATACGCTGGAATGGACCCTGCCCACCCCGCCGCCCGAGCACACGTTCGAGCAGCTGCCCAAGCAGGAAGACTGGGACAAGGGCCACGCGCACTGATCCCGATCTGAACCAAGAAAACCCCGCCCAGGTGGCGGGGTTTTTCTTTGCCCTCACCCCGCGTTCGCCAACTGCCCCGAAATCGGCTATGATGTGCGGACGGAACAGTCGGAGGGTCGGCAATGCCCGAGATCGACTTTTGGTATTCCATTGGCAGCACGTACAGCTTCCTGACCGTGATGCGTCTGGACGAATGGTGTGCCCAGCATGACGCCACGGTGAACTGGCGCCCGTTCAATGTGCGCACGGTGATGTCGGCCCAGCAGAACATCCCTTTTGCCGGAAAGCCTGTGAAATCGGCTTACATGTGGCGCGACATCGAACGCCGCTGTGCCAAGTACCACATCCACGCCAACCTGCCCGCGCCCTATCCGATTTCCAATCTGCCACTGGCCAATCAGGTTGCGTTGCTTGGAATGATGGATGGCTGGGGCGTGACGTTCACCCAAACGCTCTATCGCATCTGGTTCGAGGAAGGGGTGGAAGCCGGTCGCGAAAGTGCGCTGTCCGAGGCGCTTTTGCGGTGTCAGCAGGACCCCCGACTGACCCTGGCACGCGCGCAGGGCGACGACATCGTCGCGGCCCTTGAGGCGGAAACCGAAACCGCCGTCAAACTGGGTGTTTTCGGCGCCCCCAGCTTTGTTGTCCGGCAAGAGGTGTTCTGGGGTGACGATCGTCTGGATGACGCCCTGTCCTGGTCTCGGGTCGGCCACGTCGTCTGATCAAAACCCGTCGACATGAGGCGGCGCTGCGCTATGTTCGCGGTATGCCCTATACGTGGAATCAGACCTCGGAAACCGAACAGGAACTGCGGCTTTGGCCGCATAACTCGCTGCCGCCGCGGGGGGCGATGATCACGATCCTGTCGGTGTTCCTATTTGGCCTGATCCCGCTGCTGGCCACGCTTGGTTCCGTGATCCTGTGGGGGTTGCTGCCGTTCCTGCTGATCACTGTGCTGGGGCTGTGGCTGGCCATCAAGACCAACTACCGCGCCCGCAGTGTTTTCGAGGTTCTGACCCTGTCGGGCACACATGCGCGGCTGGTGCACCACACCCCCGGCAAAGAGCAACACGAATGGTCTTGCAACCGCTATTGGGCACGGCCCGCGATGCACGAGAAAGGCGGCCCGGTTCCGCATTATGTCACCCTTGTCGGAGACGGGCGCGAGGTCGAAATCGGGGCGTTTCTGTCCGAAGATGAGCGGATCACGCTTTATGACGAGCTGGTCCTAAGACTGCGCGAGCCAGTCGCGCAGTAGCAATTCACGGGGCCCAGTGCCTCAGCAATCGCCGTTTGAGGCTGCGCACAGATGATCCTTGACCATCGGACCGACCTTGCCGAAATCCATCCGGCCGGTATAGCGCGTCTTCAACTCGCCCATCACCTTACCCATATCGCGGATCGAACCCGCGCCGGTTGCCGTGATGGCGGTTTGAATGGCCTTGCTGACCTCATCGTCGTCTAGCTGTTTGGGTAGAAATTCCTCGATCACCTCGACTTCGCGAATCTCGCGTTCGGCCAGATCCAGGCGACCACCCTCTTCGTAGGCGCGGGCGCTTTCCTTGCGCTGCTTGGTCATTTTACCAAGGATTTCAAGAACCTCTGCGTCGCTGCATCCCTTTGCTTCTTCATTGTCGGACGCACGTGCCGCGATGTCGCGGTCTTTGATGGCGGCGTTGATCAACCGCAGCGTCGACAGACGCTCGGCTGCTTTGTCTTTCATTGCTTGCTTCAGGGCGGCATTCACCCGTGATCGCATGTCCATTTGGTTTGTCCATCCCCATGACAACGGAACCCCGACCATATCGAAACAAAAAGCCTGACACAACCGGGGGTGAATACAGCTAAACCATTGAAAAACAACAATAGCCCAAAAATTGAACAGACTTGACCCAGACGCGCAACCCCCTTAGGTATGCGCCGATTTACCCTACAGGAGAGTCGCGCCATGGCCCCGAATGCCCCGTCCAAGCCCACCGCATGTCTGGCTTTGGCCGATGGAACCCTGTTTTACGGCGCAGGCTTCGGCGCGACCGGGCAAACCGTGGCCGAGCTGTGCTTTAACACCGCGATGACCGGATATCAGGAGATCATGACCGACCCTTCTTATGCCGGGCAGATCGTGACCTTTACATTCCCTCATATCGGCAATGTCGGCGTGAACCCGGAAGATGACGAAACCGGTGATCCGGTCGCGGCGGGCATGGTCGTGAAATGGGATCCGACCGAGCCATCAAACTGGCGCTCGGCCGAGGAGCTCAAGGGCTGGCTGGCGCGTCGGGGGCGCATCGCCATCGGGGGTGTCGATACCCGCCGCCTGACCCGTGCCATCCGCCAGCAGGGCGCGCCGCATGTGGCGCTGGCCCATGATCCCGAGGGAAATTTTGACATCGAGGCGCTGGTCGCCGCCGCGCGTGGTTTTGCAGGGCTGGAAGGCATGGACCTGGCCAAGGATGTCACCTGCGCCCAAAGCTATCGCTGGGATGAGATGCGGTGGGCCTGGCCGGATGGGTACCAACGTCAGAAGGCCCCTGCCCACAAGGTCGTTGCCGTTGACTATGGCGCCAAGCGCAACATCCTGCGCTGCCTCGCATCCGCTGGGTGTGACGTTACCGTTCTGCCCGCGACTGCCACCGCAGCCGACGTGCTGGCGCATCAGCCTGACGGTGTGTTCCTGTCGAACGGCCCCGGCGATCCGGCGGCAACGGGTGAATACGCCGTGCAGATGATCAAAGAGATTCTGGAGACGACAGACCTGCCTGTGTTCGGCATCTGCCTTGGACACCAGATGCTGGCGCTGGCGCTGGGTGGTCAGACGGTCAAGATGAACCACGGCCACCACGGCGCGAACCACCCGGTCAAGGACCTGGACACCGGAAAGGTCGAGATCACGTCGATGAACCACGGTTTCGCTGTCGATGCGCAATCCCTGCCCGATGGCGTCGTGGAAACCCACCGGTCGCTGTTTGACGGCTCGAACTGCGGTATCCGCATGGCGGATAGGCCGGTTTATTCGGTGCAATACCACCCCGAGGCATCGCCCGGACCGCAGGACAGTTTCTATTTGTTCGAGCGCTTCGCCGAGGCCATGGAAAAGAAGAAAATTCAGGCATAACTGCTTGTCTGTGCAGTGTTAACCGGGTGTTAACCCTGATCGAACAACCCTGAGCGCAGGTAACTGCGCCAGGGTTTTGTTATGGCTGAGCTTGATCTTCTGGATTTCACGTCCGCCGCACCGATCCCCGCGCCCGGGTATCGGAAACCGCTGGGCACCTGCCTGCTGGAAACCGGAGCTATCACCCGATCCCAGCTGGACCATGCGCTGAGCCAGCAAACCAGACAGAACGCACCGCTGGGAGAGATACTGGTCGGCGAAGGCTATGCCACCCGGCAGGACGTGTTGAGCGCGCTGTCTACGCAATCCGGCTGGCAGATTGCCGATCTTGAACAGATCCCGCCGATGCCGGAACTGAGCGGGTTGATGCCGGTCGACTTCTGGCTGAAACACAATGTCATCCCCTGGATGCGGATTGGCCCCCTTGTTCTGGTGGCCACAGCCCGGCCCGACCGGTTCGCAACCGTGACCGCCGAAATGCGCGAATGCGAATATGCCGTGATCCCGGTGCTGGCGGCATCCGATCAGATCGACCGGACGATTGCGCGGCAATTCTCGGGGTCTTTGGCCAGATCTGCGGAAACGCGGGTTGATCCCGCACAAAGCTGCCGCAACTGGACCCTTAGGTCGCGCATGGGGCCTTCGGTGGCCCTGTTGTGTGTGCTGGGGCTGTTTGCCATGTTCCCGGCGTTTGGCCTGCTGGCGGTGCTGGGCATGGCTGTGGGAACTTTAGTGCTTTTTGCAGCCTTTCGGATGGCTGGCACGCTGGCTTACCTTTGGCATCGCCTGAGAACGCAGCCGGACCACACCGAAGCTGCCATCACATTGCGGCAACCCTGCGTATCGATCATGGTGCCATTGTACAAGGAGCGCGAGATCGCGAACGCTCTGGTACAGAGACTACAGCGACTGACCTATCCCAAGGCGTTGCTGGATGTCATCCTTGTGCTTGAGGAAAAGGATGACGTGACGCGCAATGCCCTTGCGCAGGTGAGCCTGCCCAGCTGGTTTCGCATCGTCGAGGTGCCCGAGCTGAACGGGTTGACCACCAAGCCGCGCGCCATGAATTACGCGCTGGATTTCTGCCGGGGCGACTTCGTCGGCGTCTGGGATGCCGAGGACGCCCCACAACCGGATCAGATCGAGCGCGTGGTGACGCATTTCACCCAGGCCGCGCCGGATGTGGTGTGCCTGCAAGGGGTTCTGGATTACTACAACCCGCGCACCAACTGGCGGTCACGCTGCTTTACCATCGAATACAACAGCTGGTTCCGCGTGATCCTGCCGGGGATCGCCCGCATGGGGCTGGTGGTGCCACTTGGGGGCACCACGTTCTTTTTCCGTCGCGACAAGCTGTTGGAACTGGGCGGCTGGGATGCCCATAACGTCACCGAGGATGCTGATCTGGGCGTAAGGCTGTACCGGGCCGGGTACCGGACCGAAATGGTGGATACCACAACATATGAAGAGGCGAATTTCCGGGCCTGGCCCTGGGTCAAACAGCGCTCGCGCTGGCTCAAGGGGTTCATGGTCACGTATCTGGTGCATATGCGCAGCCCGCAAAAGCTGTGGCGTGACCTTGGAGGTGCCAGATTTCTGGGCCTTCAGGCGTTCTTTCTGGGCACGTTGGGGCAATTTCTGCTGGCGCCCGTTCTCTGGGTATTCTGGCTGTCAAGCCTGGGGCTGGCCAATCCGATGGATAATATCGTGCCGCATTCAACCTCTACCGCGCTGATCGGGCTGTTTTTGATGGCAGAGGGGCTGAGTATCGGTGTTGGTCTGATCGCTGTATCCGCACGCGAGCGGCGGTTTCTTTTGCCTTGGGTTCCGACGATGTTTCTATATTTCCCGCTGGGCGTGATTGCCGGTTACAAGGCGCTGTGGGAATTGGCGACCAACCCGTTTTTCTGGGACAAGACCCAGCACGGACAGGCCAGCGAAGACGAGCCGCTGGCCTGACAATCACTTGTCGCGGCGGCTTGCGTCCTGCTTCAGGCGCGTCATGAATGCGATCGAGATATGGTCCTTGAGCGCCCGCCCCGCCGCCTCTTCATCGCGTGCGGCAATGGCTTCGACGATGCCTTTATGTTCGCTCTGGGCAATTTCTCCGCGCCCCTGCACGGCCAGCGACGTGGTCGCCATCAAGGCCATAGTCCGGTGCACCAGATCAAGCTGCTGGACAAGGTAGCGGTTGTGCGAGGCCAGATGGATCTGTTCGTGAAAGCGCCGATTGGCACGTGACAGCGCCATCGGATCGCCCACCAGCTTGTCATCTTCGAGAACCATGTCCTGAAGAACCCTGATCTCTTCTTCGGTGGCGTGTTTGGCAGCCAGTCGCGCGGCGAGCCCTTCCAGTTCGCGCCGCACGATATAAAGCTCGGCCATCTGGTTGTGGTCCAGCGACGCCACGATCAGTGACCGACCGTCCCGTTCCAGCAGAGACTGGGTTTCCAGGCGTTGCAACGCTTCGCGGATCGGGGTGCGCGACACCCCGAACCGTTCTGCCAGCTCGCTTTCCACCAGACGATCGCCGGGCTTGTAGACGCCGACATCAATGGCTTCGAGTATCAGGCTATAGGCATCCTTGGTGGGGGATCGGGTCTGGCTCATGGGGTATTCTGTCTCCTCGTTCGGACATGTCTATCCGTCTCTGGGGGCGTCAATCAAGTACGGCATTGAAAACACCCCGCCCGCGCCCTAAACCCAAGCCATGGTCAAACCGTCCTTCAGTCATGTCACGCAATGGGTGTTCGATCTGGATAACACCCTCTATCCGCCGCATATGCAGCTGTTCGATCAGATCGAAGTTCTGATGACGGATTACGTGATGCAGGCCATCGGCGTGGACCGGGCCGAGGCCGACAGGCTGCGCGGGCAGTACTGGCGCCAATACGGCACTACGCTGGCCGGGTTGATGGCCGAACATGATCTGGACCCCGAGCCCTATCTGCACGCGGTGCATCAGGTGGACATGAGCCATATGGACCCGGATGCAGAGCTGGCCGATCACATTCGCGCCCTGCCCGGACGGCGCATCGTCTACACCAATGGCAGCGCACCCTACGCCGAGCGGGTTTTGCAGGCGCGCGGGCTTTCGGGGCTGTTTGATGCAATCTATGGCGTCGAACATGCCGGGTATCGGCCAAAGCCCGAGAAAGCCGCCTTTGAAGCCATCTTTGCACAGGATGGCATTCAGGCTGACAAGGCCGCCATGTTCGAGGATGACCCGCGTAATCTGGCCGCCCCGCATGAGATGGGAATGCGCACGGTTCATGTCGCCCCGGACCCGCATGAGGCCGATCACATCCACCATCACACGGATGATCTGACCGCATTTCTGGCCCGCCTGCGGTAGCCTGTCACACTGCGACGATCCGTACGTTCTGCACCCGCATGCGCAGCCCTATATGCGCTGGAGCGACGAACAGAACGGAGAGCCCCATGAGTGCGATCGAGATGCCCGGACGCCTGCCGGTTTGGCAGCGCCTATTCTTTGCAATTCCGGTTTTCGGGTGGCTGGCCCGCGACGCCGCCAACGCCAAGGCGGAGGACCTGTATTATACCGTCGGCGCGGTCCTCAGCATGTGGGGCTGTTCGGCCATGGTGTTTGGTCTTCCCGGCCTTTACATCCCTGCCCTGATGATGGTGCCGGTGATGTTCCTGGTCCTGATCCTGATCTCACGCGGCTGAGATACGGGACAGGATGTCACTTGGCACAGGGAGTGGAACCGAACTAGGGTCTGCCCGAACTGATGAGAGGCGCCATGACTGACAGTTGTGACATCCTGATTTCCGGCGGTGGAATCGCCGGTCTGACCGCAGCGGCGGCGTTTGGAACCGCCGGGTTTGACGTGGTGTGTGTAGATCCCGCGCCACCGATCACCGAACGGGATGTGGACGGGTCTGACCTGCGCACCACCGCCTTTCTGCAACCTGCGCGCGGCCTGCTGGAGCAATGCGGCCTGTGGGCGCGGCTGGATGCCCATGCGGCCCCCTTGCAGATCATGCGTATTGTCGATGCCGGGGGAGACGTGCCCGAACCCCGCGTCATACGCGATTTCAACGCAGCCGACATTTCCGAGCAACCGTTTGGCTGGAACCTGCCCAACTGGCTGTTGCGCCGGGAGATGGTCGCACGGCTGGCAGAGCTGCCGAATGTCGATTTCCGCCCCGGCACCGGGACCGTCAGCCTGTTCACCCGCACTGCCGAAGCCCGCGTTGGCCTGAGCGACGGCAGCCGCATCCGCTGCAAGCTGGTGCTGGCCGCAGATGGGCGCAACTCACCCATGCGCGAGGCCGCCGGTATCAATGTGCATACAACACGGTATGGGCAGAAAGCGCTGGCGTTTGCGGTGACGCATCCTATTCCTCACGAGAATGTCTCGACCGAGATACACAGGTCTGGCGGGCCGTTCACATTGGTTCCGCTGCCAGATTGGCAGGGGCAGCCCTCGTCCGCCATCGTCTGGATGGAGCGCGGCCCGAAGGCCGTTGACCTTTTAACCCTTGATGCCGAAGCATTTGAGGCTGCGATGACGGAACGGTCCTGTGGCCTGTTTGGCCCCTTGAGGCTGGCATCGCGCCGGACCATCTGGCCGATCATCAGCCAGTCCGCGGAACGGCTGGCGGGTGAGCGCATTGCCCTGATGGCCGAGGCCGCGCATGTGGTGCCCCCGATCGGCGCGCAGGGGCTGAACATGTCATTGGGCGATCTGCGCTGCCTGCTGGATCTGGCGCAATCCCGGCCCGAAGGTCTGGGCGACGCGCAGATGCTGGATGCCTATCACAAGGCGCGCCACACCGAGATCGAGATGCGGGTCAAAGGGATCGACCTGCTGAACCGCGCCTCGATGATCGAGGCGCGCCCGCTGCGGGATGCGCGCGCAATGGGGCTGAGCGCGCTGTATTCCCTGCCGCCTGTGCGCAAGACGCTGATGCAGATGGGCCTTGGCGTTCGCTAAGGCCCGGCCCGTTTACAGAACCTGATCCAGCACACGCTTCAGGCGCGCGATGGTGGCGTCCACATCATAAAGCTTGTCCAATCCGAACAGGCCCAGACGGAAGGTGCTGAAGCCTTCGGGTTCGTCACATTGCAGCGGCACCCCGGCCGCGATCTGCATCCCCAGAGCGGCAAATTTCTTGCCGTTCTGGATTTCGGGGTCCGAGGTGTAGCTGACCACAACGCCGGGCGCGCCGAAACCGTCAGCAGCCACCGAGACAATACCATACTCCTTCAACATCGCCCGCACGCCGTCGCCCAATGCCCATTGCGCCTTGCGCAGCTTTTCGAACCCGTACCCCCTAGTTTCTGCCATGGTATCGCGGAAAGCCAGCAGCGCATCGGTGGGCATTGTGGCGTGATAGGCGTGACCACCGTTTTCATAGGCCTGCATGATCTGGCGCCACTTCTTCAGGTCGATGGCGAAACTGTCCGAGCTTGTCTGTTCCAGACGCGCCTCGCCCCGTTCGGACAGCATGACCAGACCGGCGCAAGGCGATGCGCTCCAGCCCTTTTGCGGGGCCGAGATCAGGACGTCGACGCCGGTGGCTTTCATATCCACCCAGGCACACCCGGATGCGATGCAATCCAGCGCCATCAATGCACCCACCTCATGCGCCGCGCTGGCCAGGGCGGTCACATAGTCATCCGGCAGGATGACACCCGCCGCCGTTTCAACATGCGGTGCGAACACAACGCCGGGTTTCTGTTCGCGAATCGTTGCGACGACTTCGTCAATCGGTGCGGGCGCAAAGGGGGACGGGCTGGCATTTCCGGTCTCGCGCGCCTTCATCACGGTGGTCGAGCTGGTCAGGGCGCCGCTTTCGATGATCTGGCTCCAGCGGTACGAAAACCACCCGTTCCGGACCACAAGAACACCCGCCCCGCGCGCGAATTGCCGGGCAACCGCCTCCATCGCATAGGTACCGCCGCCCGGAATGATGGCCACCCCGTCTGCCTTGTACACCTCTTTCAGCATGGCCGAGATGTCGCGCATTACCCCCTGAAACTTTTGGGACATGTGGTTCAGCGAGCGATCGGTGAATACGACCGAGAATTCTTCGAGCCCGTTCGGGTCAACGTTCTTCAGCAAGGCAGGCATATGGCGTCCTTTCAATATCGTCAGTGCAGTCTTGGTCTCTTTACCTTGGCCAGTAAAGCCATTTCGCGACAAAAAGTGACGCGACGGAATGCGGGTAAAATCGACCCATTCGGTGCTGTATAACACTGGGAACACAAGAAAATGACGCCAACCAGTGTCACTTCCCCTTTACACTTCTGCTTGCTTCTGAACAGATGCGCACACTTTTTACTTGAAGGGATATTTTTCCTGTGACGATACAAAAGCGTATTAACTTCCAGTCCGTTCGAGATGAAGTAAAACGACGTATTGAAAGCCGCGTGTGGCCTCAGGGATCATTACTGCCGACCGAAACGCAACTGGCCGAAGAATTCAATTGCGCCCGCGCGACGGTGAACCGTGCCCTCAGGGAACTGGCCGATCAGGGTTTCATCGAACGCAAGCGCAAAAGCGGGACGCGGGTCAAGAAAGAGCCCAGCAAACACGCCAAGCTGGAATTCTCGCTGGCGCGGCAGATGGTCGAAAGCCAGAATGCCGTCTATCGCTATGCGCTGGTGGAACGGACTGTCGAGGCCTGCCCCCGCTGGCTGTCCTCTCAGCTTGATGTCCCCGCCGAGACGCGGGTTCTGCATGTCGTCTGTATGCATTACGCGGACAACCGCCCGTTCCAGCTTGAAGAGCGCTGGATCAATATCGAAACCGTCCCCGATGTGGAAAACGCCGACCTGACCCAGCAAGGACCGCATGAGTGGTTGCTGAATGCCGCTCCGTTCAACGATGCCGAGGTTGCGTTCTGCGCGATTTCCGCTGACGCAAGGCTGGCGGAATTCATGGGCACCACGGCGGGCGCGTCGATGATCCAGATGGAGCGCACCACCTGGAAAGAAGACAAACCGATCACGTTTGCCCGCCTGACCCATCATCCCGGATATTACATCCGCACCAGATATTAAGGCACGTCACCCAATCGGACCGGGCAGCCGTTCCTCGCTCAGCAGGACGTTCGCCTCGACATCGCCTGCGCCGGGCAGCGTCATGATCCGGCGCCGCAACACGCGTTCGAAATCGGACAGGTCCCGCGCCACGACGCGCAAGCGGTAGTCGTACAATCCCAGAACATGCTCGACGGTCTGCACTTCGGGGATGGCACTTACGGCGCGTTCGAAATCCTCAAGGCTGATCTGTCCCTTGCGCGCCAGCTTGACCCCCAGAAACACGGTCACACCGAATCCCAGCGCCTCGGCATTCAGACGCAGCCGCCGGCCCTTGATGATCCCGGCGTCCTCCAACCTGCGGATACGCCGCCAGGTGGCGGGCTGAGACAGGTTGAACCTCCGACCCAGGGCACCTGCGCTTTGGGTGGCGTCCTGTTGCAACGCACGCAGCAGACGGCGGTCAATCTCGTCCAGCTCGATCATACCGGTAACACCTCGTCCCGCTTGACCCGCGCGATATGCATCAGCGCTTCGATATCGGCGATATGCGGCAGGGTCAGGATCCGGTCCCGATAAAGCTGCTGATAGTGCTTCATATCCCGCGCTATAACGGACAGCCGGACATCCACCCGTCCCAGAAATGTCTGGATTTCGATCACCTCGGCCACGTTGCGGGCCTCTTCCATAAACTCGTCAAAGGCGCGGGCCTGTGTCTTGTCCAGGGTGATCCGAAGCGAGACTTCGACAGCATAGCCCATCGCGGTCCAGTCGATCACCGCCTCCTGCCCTTCGATGATCCCGGCTGCCTGCATCTTTTCCAGCCTGCGCCAACAGACACCTGCGCTGATCCGGCACAGATCGGCAAGTTCCGCGGTGGTCAGGCTGGGGTTCGCCTGAAAGTGACGCAAAATGCGCCGGTCGATATCGTCAAGCATGATTTTTTCAGTATTTTCCGTTTTCAAGAATTATTCTTCATCTTTTTTACAAATACTCAAGCCCAACCCTATCGCCAATCCGACGCACGGCAGGTAGAACCGCCCCAACCAAACCAGAAAGGACCGGCAAAATGCGCGTCTATTACGATCGCGATTGCGACATCAACCTGATCAAAGACAAGAAAGTGGCTATCCTGGGCTATGGCAGCCAGGGTCACGCCCACGCGCTGAACCTGCGCGACTCGGGTGCCAAGAACCTGGTCATCGCCCTGCGCGAAGGCTCGCCCTCGGCCAAGAAAGCCGAAGCGGAAGGTCTACAAGTGATGGGCATCGCCGAAGCGGCTGCCTGGTGCGACGTCATCATGTTCACCATGCCCGACGAGTTGCAGGCCGAAACCTACAAGAAATACGTCCATGACAACATCAAGCCTGGTGCCGCCATCGCCTTTGCCCACGGCCTGAACGTCCACTTCGGCCTGATCGAGCCAAAAGACGGTGTTGACGTCATCATGATGGCCCCCAAAGGCCCTGGCCACACCGTGCGCGGCGAATACACCAAAGGCGGCGGTGTGCCCTGCCTGGTCGCGGTTCACAACGATGCAACCGGCAAGGCGCTGGAAATCGGCTTGTCCTACTGCTCGGCCATCGGTGGCGGCCGTTCGGGCATCATCGAGACCAACTTCCGCGAAGAATGCGAAACCGACCTGTTCGGCGAACAGGCCGTTCTGTGCGGTGGACTGGTCGAACTGATCCGCTGCGGCTTTGAAACTCTGGTCGAGGCCGGTTACGCACCCGAGATGGCCTATTTCGAGTGTCTGCACGAAGTGAAGCTGATCGTTGACCTGATCTATGAAGGCGGTATTGCCAACATGGATTACTCGATCTCGAACACGGCTGAGTATGGCCAGTATGTCACCGGTCCGCGCATCCTGAAATACGACGAGACCAAAGCCCGCATGAAAGCGGTTCTGGACGACATCCAGCAGGGCAAATTCGTCCGTGACTTCATGCTGGAAAACGCCGTTGGCCAGCCGACCATCAAAGCGTCGCGCCGCGCCAATGACGAGCATATGATCGAAGAGACCGGCGCCAAGCTGCGCGGCATGATGCCGTGGATCTCGGCCGGCAAGATGGTCGACAAAGAAAAGAACTAAACCTGACCGATGTCAGGCAAAGGGCGGCCCAGGCGGTCGCCCTTTTTCATTTTAAGACCGCTTTGGCAAAGCATTCACCCAGAACGATATCCCATCCCGTATCGTAGCCGCCGCGCTTTTGGGGCGCTTCATCTGCCCAGACATCCCAGCCGGAATGCGTCAGGGTGACTTTTGCCTGCCCCGAACCGCAATCCTCAAAACGCACATCGACGCGCGTAGGAGACCCCTTGTTGGTGCCCGGATGCCAGGTGAATGCCACGGATCGGCCGGGATCGATCGCCAGCACCTGACCCCAGTCGGCACGGGTTCCGTCGAACATGACCTCATAGACCGCGCCACCGATCCGGGGTTCAATAACCACGTCCCTTGCCGGTTGTCCCTGCGATGCGGACACCGCGTGGCTGTCCAGCGGCCACCATGTACCGATGCGGTTGACGAAGATGTCGAAAGCACGCGCAGCTGAGGCACCTACGGCAATTGTTTTGACAATCGGGTCTGTCATGGCCTCTCTCCGGCTCTGGTCACCTCATCTGCAAAGCTGTTCATCACGTCGGTCCAGTACCGGTCGAGCCATCTGCGCAGCTCTGCCAGCCCCTCGGGGCGCACCGCATAGATCCGGCGCGTCCCTTTCGCGTGGCATGTCACCAGCCCGGCATCCGACAGCACCTTGAGATGTTGCGAGACGGCCGGTCGGCTTACCGGCAGCTTTGACGCAAGTTCGCCCACTGCCTGAGGCTGGCTGGCGACGGCTTCGAACACCTGCCTGCGGGTTGCATCGCCCAAAGCTGAAAATGTCGAATCGTAAGTCATTGCTTACGGTAAGTACAAACTAACGTTAAGTCAAGATCAGCCCGTGACACCGGCGCGCACGCGGGATAAGGGGATGGAATGGTTGAACAACCCACGAAACAGGACTGGAGCGGCGTTTTCACGCTGGGGCTTATTTGGGGCGGCACATTCATGGTCGTCGCGATGGCTTTGGAAGGCTATGGCCCGATTACCGTGGCGACATCGCGCACCACATTAGGGGCGGTGACGTTGCTTGTCCTGATGCGGATCACCGGGCGCCGCATGCCGGTTTTGACACCCGCGCTGACTACATCAATCCTGCTGATTGGCGTGCTGTCGACTGCGGTGCCTTTCATGCTGCTTAGCTGGGGGCAGCAATATGTGCCCTCGGCTTTTGCAGGGTTGTCCATGGCTGCAATTCCGCTGATGGTGCTGCCGCTGGCGCATTTCTTTTCTGACGAGCCGCTGAACCTGCGACGGTTTCTGGGCGTGTGCCTTGGGTTTTCCGGCGCATTGGTCCTGATCGGACCCGGTCTGGCAAAGCTGGGCCAGGGGACCGAGCCGCTGGCGCAGCTGGCCTGTGTCTCGGCTGCCCTCTGCTATGCCTCGACATCGATCCTGACGCGGCGTTGCCCGCCGGTCGAGCCGCTGGCGCTGGCCGCGCTGACCCTGCTGGTCGGCGCTGTTCTGCTGGTGCCCATCATGCTGCTGGTCGAAGGCATCCCCACATGGCAGGGCAACCGCCCATCGCTGGCCCTGATCGTGCTTGGCCTGATCCCCACAGCATTCGCCAATTTGCTGCGGGTTTCGATCACCCGCAGCGCCGGATCGGTGTTTTTGACACTGGTGAATTATCAGGTGCCGATCTGGTCGATGGTGTTCGGGGCCTGGATCCTGTCCGAGGCCCTGCCCCTGCGATTCTACGTCGCCCTGGCCCTGATCCTGACGGGCATGGCCATCAGCCAGTGGTTCAGCCTGCGCAGAGTTCTGTTCGGGCGCTAGCCTGCGGCGGCTTCGACCTCGGCCACGATGCTGTCGACGACCTGGACCAGCAGCGCGTCATCCTCGCATTCGGCCATAACGCGGATCAGCGGCTCGGTGCCGGATTTACGGATCAGCAACCGTCCCTGCCCGTTCAGCCGCGCCTCGGCATCGGCAATGGCAGCTTTAACGCTTTGAACTTCAAGCGGAGTTTGACCGTTGGCATAGCGGACGTTCTTCAACAGCTGCGGCACGGTTTCGAACTGCTTGGACAGGTCCGAGGCTTTGCGACCAGACAGAACCATCTCGGCCAGGAAATGCAGACCGGCCATCAGGCCATCGCCGGTGGTGGCATAATCGCTCATCACGATATGACCGGATTGTTCACCGCCCAAGTTGAAGCCACCTTCGCGCATACGTTCGACCACATAGCGGTCGCCGACGGCTGTGCGTTCCAGCCGCATTCCGTGTGACGACAGGTGCCGTTCGAGCCCCAGATTGGACATCACAGTGGCCACAAGGGCATTGCCTTTCAACTGCCCGGATTTTTTCCAGGCCGTCGCCAGCAGTGCCATAAGCTGATCGCCATCAGCGACCTGACCGGTTTCGTCGACGATAACGACCCGATCCGCGTCGCCGTCCAGACAGACACCGACGTCAGCGCCATGTGCCACGACGGTTTCGGCGGCCAGCTGTGGCTTGGTCGATCCGCAGTTGAGGTTGATGTTCTTCCCGTTGGGCGCAATGCCAACTGGGATCACGTCTGCGCCCAGTTCCCAAAGAACCTCGGGCGCGGTGCGGTGGGCGGCGCCATTGGCACAGTCAATCACCACCTTCAGGCCATCCAGACGCACATCGCGCGGCAGCGAGGATTTCACACGCTCGCCATATCTGAACCGGGCGTCATCAACACGGCGCGCCCGTCCGATGTTCTGGGCCTGAGCAGGCCGGACACCTTCGTCGATCAGCTTTTCGATGTCGATCTCGGCCTGATCGGACAGTTTATAGCCGTCGGGACCAAAGAATTTGATGCCGTTGTCCTCTGCCGGGTTGTGGCTGGCCGAGATCATGACACCCAGATCGGCCCGCATCGACCGGGTCATCAGGCCCACCGCAGGCGTGGGAACCGGCCCCAGCAACAGCACATTCATTCCGGTTGACGTCAAACCGGCGGTCAGCGCGTTTTCCAGCATATAGCCGGACAGGCGCGTGTCCTTGCCGATGACGACCCGGTGCACACCGGTCGCATCACGCCGGAAATAGCGCCCCACCGCAGCCCCGATGCGCAACGCCATTTCCGCCGTCATCGGATGCGTGTTGGCCGTGCCCCGCACCCCGTCGGTTCCGAACAGCTTGCGCATTGGTGTCACTCCGTGATTTTCCGTGAGACCGGATTACCGGACAGCGGCCCATAGGCGCAAGGCCTGAGCGGTCTCGGCGACGTCGTGAACGCGAATGATCTGCACGCCCTGAGACAATCCGGCCAAAGCCACAGCAATTGAACCCGGCGCGCGGGCAGTCTTGTCAGGCTCCCGTCCAATTGTTCCTATAAAGCCCTTGCGGGACACGCCCAGCAGGATCGGGCAGCCAAGCCCGTGAAACAGGCTGAGATTGCGCAGCAAGGTCAGGTTGTGATCCTCGGTTTTGCCGAAACCGATACCTGGATCGACGATGATCAGGTCGCGCCGAAGCCCCAAGTTTTCCAGCAGAGCGATCTGGGTTTCGAGGAAGTCATAAACATCCAGCAACACGTTGTCGTAGCTGGGGTTTTCCTGCATCGTGGCTGGATCACCCTGCATATGCATGACGCAGACCGGTGTGCCCTTGTCGGCGCAAAACGGTGCCAATTCGGGATCGAACGTGAACCCCGAGACATCGTTGACCAGCCCCGCGCCCGCCGCACACGCCGCTTTGGCGACGCTGGCTTTGCGGGTGTCGATTGAAATCAGGGCATCCGTTTGTGCGCGAATCGCCTCGATCACCGGGCGGGTGCGGGCAATTTCCTGATCTGACGGAATGAAATCCGCGCCCGGGCGCGTTGATTCCCCGCCAATATCCAGAATGGTGGCTCCATGCGCCACCATCCTTGCAGCGGCATCGCGGGCGGCCTCGACCGAACTGTGAACGCCCCCGTCCGAGAAACTGTCAGGCGTGGTGTTGAGAATGCCCATGATATGCGGCACCTGCATATCCAGCCCGGCGATGGGTGCGCGCGGGCCGGTCAAACGCGCCAGCGCCCCACCGGGAATATCCGATGCCGACATGATCTGCGGTGTAGTATCGCGCCCAAGCGTTTCGACATGGGTAAACCACAGGGGCTGACCGGCCAGAGAATACGCGCCAGCGGGCCGGGTCTGGCCGTGCTGAACCAGCGGTCTGAAATAGATGCTCACAATTGGGCCTGATCCACGGCCACAGCCCGCAGGGGGGTTTTGGGCGCTTTCGGCAATTCGCCGCCGATGACCATCATCTCACTGGCTTCAAAGGTCGCGGCAAACCATGCGGCCAGAGCCACGGCGTCGGAGGGCGCGGCAGAAGGGCCATCCACCGCGTCCAGAACGATCTTGGACGGGGCCCAGACGCAGATCTGGCCGTTCTTCATGGCCCAGTCCAGTTCCGTCCGAGTTGAAACCACCTTGCAGCGGTGATCGCGTGCGGCCAAAACCCACGCGTTTTGCTCGATCGCAAGCAGGTCAATCCGGCGCTGTGTCATTGCGTGGCCGGTTTGCGGCGCAGCCAGGTCTGACGCCCCCACACACAGGATCAGCGGGCGCTGGCGGTTCTGCAACTGGTCGATCCACCCGGTCAGATTGTCCGAGGCGATGGCGTCATTCGACAGGTAGACCAGACGGGGATGCGGGCGGTCTTCCTCGGTCACGTCGTGATGAACCGAGTCTTTCCCGCGCACGATCTCGACCCCAAGAGCGCCCGGACCACGATCCAGTTTTTCGATGCGAACAAAGACCCTTACAGCCTGAGGTTCATGCAAGATACGTTCGGCCACACGTTCGGCCAGGGTTTCAAGCAGGTTCAGACGCTCGGCCGCGAGCTCATAGGCAATGGATTCCGTCACCCGGTCATAAGACAGGATGCGATCCACATCGTCGTCAATGGGGTCAGTAAGAGGCCGGACTTCGACGACGATATTGAAACAGATCCGCTGGGTTGTTCCCCGCTCGGCCTGAAACGCACCGATTTCAACCTCGACAATATGGTCGCGCAGGGAAATGCGGTCCAGCGGCCCTCGGGGCGAGGTCGCCTCGGACCGTTCGGACGGGTGCGCAAATGCCAGTCGGATTTCAGAACTCATGGGTCCGGCCTTTTCGGCTTGTTGCAGGGCTTGCCCACTATAGGCGTTGCAAGCGCCTATAACATTCAAACAAACGCCATTCCAACCGCCGAATGCGGCGTCAGGTGACGCGAAACCAGCTCATCATACCCGAAGCGGCATGGCCCAGCATATGGCAATGCAACAGCCAGTCCCCCGGATTATCCGCGACCAGCGCGATCTGGCGGGTTTGTCCGCGATCAACCAAAACAGTGTCGCGCCACGGGCCAAGCGATCCGTCCGGCTGGATCAGTCGGAAGTGGTGGCCGTGCAAATGCATGGCATGTGGAAAGACTGTTTCATTGACGAACTCGATCCTGTGAAGGCCGCCGGTCCGGGCGTCCAGAAACGGATCGGACGGGCGTTCCGCATAACCGTTCAGGGCCCAGAACCGGCCCAACTGCGCCAGTTCCTGGCCTGACAAATCAGTGTCCCCGATCCGGGCGTTGTCCAGCCAGCGCATCGCCCCGCCTTGCAGGGACATCCGGTGCAATGGTGCGGATGAGACATCCTCGATGACTGGCAAAGGGTTGGGCGGCAGCGCTGCCACGCCTTGTCGTGGCGCGGGTGCGAGAAGTTCGTCGACATCGAACCGAACGATGCCAAAGGCACCGTCGCGTTCAACACTCACCAGACTTGCCGTATCACCCGCAGCCACGACATCCACAACAAGATCGATGCGTTGTGCAGGGGCGATTGGGAAAGCCCCCGACAATGGGATCGGCGTTCCCAGTGGCATACCGTCAAGGGCGACGATCCAACCAAACAACCCGTCGAGATCCAGGTCGAAAATCCGCGCGTTGGAGGCGTTGATCAGGCGCAGCCGGAGACGGTCGTTCCGTCGCGCCTGAACGCGCGGGTCAAGGGATCCGTTGACAGTGATGATATTCCCCAGCCGACCAGCGTGGCTGAGGTCATGGCCATTGTCGAAATCATCCGTGATCTGGGCGGTTTCCGGATCAAGCCGCCAGTCGTCCAGCATCAGCACCAGATCCTGATCCACATCGGGGGCCACGGTTTCTTCGACGATCAGCGGCCCGTAAAGCCCGCGCGCAACCTGTTCCATCGACTGGTTATGCGCATGGTACCAATAGGTCCCTGCATCGGGAACGGAGAAGGAGTAATCAAAGCTTGCGCCCGTCTCGACCGCGTCCTGCGTCAGGCCGGGCACGCCGTCCATGGCGTTTTCGATGCGAATACCGTGCCAATGGACAGACGTGGCCTGCGGAAGCTGGTTCATCAGGGTGCGCTGGATGCGGTCGCCCTGCCTGACGCGCAGTTCAACGCCGGGGACAGACCCGTCATATGTCCAGACTTCCGTTTCAGGATAACTTGCCGGCGCGATCGGGTGTTTGGCTACACGCGCATTAAGCGGTGCAAAACCCGCGCTGGCCACACGCGGCATCAGCAATGCAGCGGCGGCGGATTGCAAAAGGTGTCTGCGGTTCAAAATCATCACGGGCCTCCTGGCCCGCAATATAGGATGCAACCTGCCCCGCGCCAGCAAGCTTCCAGCGCGGGTGCGTCAATCAGTTGCTCGCTGTCCGGTAGTTGTGGCGGTAAAAAACATGCACGCCGATTTTCGCCGTCTGTTTATAGACCCGCGACCAGGATGGGCGAACCGACGTCGTGTGATAGTGCGTCGCCCCTTCGGTCAACTCATCCGCCACTCCATCAATGGCTGCCCGCGCGACTTTTGCCACACGCTCATACGCCGTTTTCTCGTGGATGACCTCTTTGCGGCCATCGCAGGTGTATGTGAACTGGCACTGGTATTTCTTGCCGGTCCCCTGATGGATCACCCCGCACAGGGAATCCGGGAAACGGCTGCTTTTGACCCGGTTCAGGATCACTTCGGCAACCGCGAACTGGCCGCGCACGCTTTCGCCGCGCGCCTCGAAGTACAGGGCTTCGGACAGGCATTTCCAGTTTTCACCACCAGAGGCCTTTGGTTGCTGGTCAAGCCAGTCTTTGGAGAAGGACACTTCGACAGGTTCAGCCGCCTTGCGGGGCTGGAACAGCTTGAAATAGTCCCGAAAACTTTGCGCCGGCAGTTCACTGCGGGCGACAAGTTCTTGTTTTGCAGTATCAGTCGCTTCCTTCTCGGCGAAGGACGCACTCGGCAGCACGGTTGCCGCCACTGCGGCAACAGCCAATATGTAACGTAGCATCAGATAACCTCGCACAGGCACATCACGCGCCATACCCTCCCCCGGCGGGCGCGACGAGGCTGATACCCCAGACTGAGGCAAAGGTCCAGTATCTTGAAAAAAGCAAGTGGAAAATCGCCCGTAGCGAAAATATTTTTCGCCTACGAGTGACCGTATAACCCACTATTTCTTGGGGTTCGGCGCAGTGTCAACCCCCAAGTCTGGAGGAAATCGCCAGTTGAGCGGCAGCCAGCCGAGCGACCGGAACCCGGAACGGTGAGCATGACACATAGTCGAACCCAAGATCGCGACAGATCGCGATTGATTCGGGGTTCCCGCCGTGTTCGCCACAGACCGAAAGGGTCACATCCGGTTTCGCGGCACGCCCGCGCTCTGCCCCGAGTTTCAGCAACTCGCCCACCCCGTCTGGATCAAGGACGTGGAACGGATCTTCGGTAAAGACCCCCTGTCGCACGTAAGCGGACATGAAACGACCGGCGTCGTCGCGGGACAGACCATAAGTCATCTGTGTCAGGTCGTTTGTACCAAAACTCATGAAGGCGGTCTGCGGCGCGATCTCTTCCGCGCGCAGACAGGCGCGTGGCGTTTCGACCATGACGCCTAGCCGGTATTCGAACTTCTGCCCCCGTTCCGATTCAACGGCGGCGGCGACCGAGTCGATGCGGGATTTGACAAGTTCAACCTCGCGCTTGGCGGAAACCAGCGGGATCATCACTTCGGGTACCACCGGGGCACCGTTTTTTCGGGCCTCAAGCGTGGCTTCGAAGATCGCACGCGCCTGCATGTCGTAGATCTCGGGCACGGTGACACCCAGACGAACGCCGCGCAGGCCAAGCATGGGGTTGTATTCGGTCATCGCCTCAACCCGGCGTTCGACGTCAGACACGGGCAGGTCCAGCGCCTCGGCCAGTTCCCGTTGCCCGGTGCGCGTTGTCGGCAGAAACTCATGCAAGGGGGGATCGAACAGGCGGATGCAGACAGGCTGGCCTTCCATGATCCTGAACAGCTGAACAAAATCCTCGCGCTGCATCGGAAGCAGGCGTTCCAGCACTGCCGCCCTGCCCGCCGAGGTTTGCGCAAAGATCATTTCGCGCATCACGATCAGACGGCCGGGATCAAAGAACATATGTTCGGTCCGGCACAGACCGATCCCCTGAGCCTGAAAGTTCCGGGCCGTCTGCGCATCAGCCGGTGTGTCGGCATTGGCGCGGATGTCGATGTCACGCTCGGCATCGGCCCAGCCCATCAGCGTCTGGAAGCAGTCATCCAACGCGGCCTCGAGCATGGCGGGCTGACCGGCCAGCACCTGACCCGAGCTGCCATCAATGGTGACAATATCGCCGGTTTTAAATACCCGCCCATCCGGTGCGGTCAGCATCTTGTCTTTCGTCTGAAACCGCATTTCCGAGGCCCCGACGATACAGGGCAGACCCAATCCGCGCCCGATAACGGCCGCGTGGCTGGTCATGCCGCCCTTTTCCGTCAGAACCGCAACGGCGGCGTGCATCCCGCGCACATCCTCGGGCGAGGTTTCCCGGCGCACCAGAACACACGCCTCGCCACGGGCGGCGCTGGCCTGTGCTTCGGCCGAGGTGAACACGATCTTGCCGGTCGAGGCACCGGGGCTGGCACCAATGGCGGTGGTCAGCACGTCACGGCGCGCATCAGGGTGGACCTGACGGTGCAGAAGTTCGTTCAGCGCGTGCGGATCGACACGCATCACCGCCTCTTGCGGCGGTATGATACCGTCTTCGGCAAGACGTACGGCAATGCGCATGGCCGCGCGAGCCGATCGCTGCACCCGGACGCCATCCAGAATATGCACAGTGCCATCCTGAATGACGAATTCGACCTGCATTTCTTCGCGCAGTTTCTCGCGCATCAGGGCGGCATGCGTTTTGACATCGGCGAAAGCATTGGGCGCGACCTCTTCCAGCGAGGGGCCGCGCGGGTCTTTTTCCAGAAACAGGGCGGCCACATCTTTGCCCAACGCATCGCGCCCCTGGCTCTGGCTGAGGTAGCGACCGGTGATCTGTGGCATTCCGGTTGTGGAATCAACCAGTTGCAGAACGCCCGATCCGCATTCCCCTTTGCCGACGCCGGGGATCATCTCTTGAATGACCAACCCAAGCCCGGCGTCAGCGGGTGCCCCCTTGGCCTGCCGCAGCAAGCGCGCGGACGTCCCGTCCCATGCACGTGCCATCGAGCGCAGAACGCCGATCAGCTGTTCGCCCCTGTCCTGCGGAAAGACCTCGTCGGTTTCATCCTCGTAGGCGCGCAGCGAATGGCGCAGCCCCTCGCGGCCATCAGCGTCAATGTCATCAAACACATCCGCATCCAGCCGCGCCACGTGGATCGCATAGCTTTGAACGAACCTCAGATACAGGGCTGCGGCGGCCTCGGCCCCCATGGTGTCGGACAGGTCGACATAACGGGCATCGTTCATTCCGATATTGAGAACCGCGCCGGGACCACCCCAATCGGGGTCTTCGGAACTGGGCCGGACGCATAGCAACGAGGTCGGATCGAACTGTTCGAGGATCGCCGCAATATCCGGGGTTGTCCCTTCTGCGATCTGGTGAACGGCATCAAATGACAACGCAACGGTTCGGGGCACCGGCAGGTCCAGCCGGACCAGACGTTGCAGACATTTGGCCCGCCCGCCATGCCTATGGGCGGTGACAGGCGCGTCGGATGTAATGAGCGTCGTATTCGGATTATTCTGCACTGCAGCACCTTTTGGTTTGCGTGCAGCATAAGCGCTTGCGCCCTTCACGCAAGTGCGTTGTGGGCGCGCCTGCCAGCGCGCCCGGTCGTTTACCCTTCGATCCGGGTCAGATCGGCCACGCTGGAGCAGATCTGCCGGATCTGGCTGAGCAGGTTCAGCCGGTTGCGGCGAACGATATCATTGTCGGTGTTGACCTGCACATCCTCAAAGAACGCATCCACCGGCCCGCGCAGCCCCGCCATGGCGGCCATGGCCGTGGGGAAATCTTCGGATGTCAGCGCGGGTTCGATTTGCGCCTGTGCTGCCTCCAAGGCCGCAAACAATGCCTTTTCGCTGTCGGTTTCGGCGAATTTCACATCCGCACCGTAGGAATACTCCACCCCGTCCTTTTCCTCGGCCTGGGTCAGGATGTTGTTGGCGCGCTTGAAGCCCTGCACGAGGTTTTCGCCATCTTCAGTCGCGATCACCGCGTTCAGCGCGCGGGCGCGTTTGACCAGCAGATTGAGGTCATCATTGCCGTCCATCGCGATACAGGCGTCAATGACGTCGTGACGGATACCTTCGTCGCGGAGGAAGACCTTGAGGCGGTCGTGGAAGAAGGAGAGGAGATCGTCGGATGCGTCGGGGATCTTCTTTTCAAGGCTCAGGAAATCGGCACCCGACACTTCGCCCAGCCTTTCCTTGACAGTCTGGAAGGCTGCGCCAAACACACCGTGATCTGCGATTTCATCCAAAAGTTCGTCAACGTTTTCCGCCGCCAGCGCATCGTTTGCAGCGCTTTCAGCACGCAGTAGCTGTCCGTCGAAAAACCGATCCAGATGCAGGCGCAGGTCATTGTCGAGCACCAACCGGATAACCCCAAGTGCCGCACGGCGCAGAGCAAACGGGTCTTTCGAGCCGGTAGGCTTTTCATCAATCGCCCAGAACCCCGCCAGCGTGTCCAACTTGTCGGCCAATGCAACGGTCACCGACAGCGGAGCCGTGGGCACATCATCCGACGGCCCCAAAGGCGAGTAGTGCTCTTGCGCGACAGCGGCCACGGCGGCATCTTCGCCTGCCGCTTCGATGTAATACCGCCCCATAAGGCCCTGAAGTTCGGGGAATTCATAGACCATTTCCGAGCTGAGGTCGGCCTTGGCCAGGCGCGCGGCTTTTTCAGCCTGATCAGCATCGGCTCCAGTCACTGGGGCCAGTTCGCGGGCTAGCGCGGCGATGCGCCCGATCCGGTCGGCCTGCGTTCCCAGTTTGTTGTGGAACGTGACGTTTTCCAGCGCGCGGGTCCATTGTGCAATGTCCGATTTGGCAATGCGCAGGTCATTTTCCCAAAAGAACTTGGCATCGGCCAGACGGGCCGACAGCACTTTCTGATTGCCCGCCAGAATGGTCGCGCCATTGTCAGCGGTTTCGCGGTTAGCAACAGTGACGAACCGTTCAATCCGGCCCGTTTTGGGATTGCGGACCGAGAAGAACTTTTGGTGTTCTTTCATCGAGGTTTGCAGCACCTCGGGTGGCAGGTCGAGGAATTCGTCGTCGATCCGCCCCATCAGGACAACCGGCCATTCGACCAGACCGGCGACCTCGGCCAGCAGGCCCTGATCTTCGACCAGTTCAAGACCGGCGGCAAAGGCCATGTTCTGGGCGTCGTTCCAGATGTGCTGGGCGCGTTCCTCGGGGGAAAGAACCACGAAAGCCCGCTTCAGCTTGGCCGCGTAATCGTCGAAGGACGTGACCGAAAAGCGGCTGGGCGCCATAAAGCGGTGTCCTGCTGTGGTGTCGCCGGACGAAATGCCATCGACATCCATTGGCACAACCTGCGCCCCGGCCTCATCCGTCAGAATGCACAGGATCGAATGCAGCGGGCGCACCCAGCGCAAGCTGCCACTGCCCCAGCGCATGGACTTAGGCCAAGGGAAATTGCGGATGGTGGTTTCGAGCACTTCAGCAATGATCTCAGCCGCGGGGCGACCGGCCTTTTCGATGGTGGCGAAATAGATGGCCCCCTTGGGCGTTTCGCGTTCTTCCAGCTGATCACGGGTCAGGCCCGCGCCGCGCAGGAACCCTTCGATTGCCTTGTCGGGCGCGCCGACCTTTGGGCCCTTGCGTTCTTCCCGGATGGTGGGGCTTTTCGCCAGCAGCCCCTCGACCGCCAGCGTCAGGCGGCGGGGCGTGGTCAGGGCGGCGGCGTTTGCATAGGTCAGACCGGCCTCGACCAGACCATCGGTAATCCGCTTTTTAAGATCCTCGCCGGCACGGGCTTGCATCCGTGCGGGGATCTCTTCGGAGAACAGTTCGATCAGCAGGTCGGGCATTGTCGGTCCTTAGAAATTGACGATCGTCTGAATGACGATGGCATTGGCGATATCCACAAAGAAGGCGGATACAAGGGGCAGCACGATAAAGGCAATAGGCGATGGGCCATATCGCTTGGTCACGGCTGTCATATTTGCGATAGCGGTGGGTGTGGCCCCCAACGCAAAGCCGCCAAACCCGGCGGCCAGTACTGCGGCGCGATAGTTGGACCCCATGACCGGGAACAGCACCCAGAGGACGAACAGCACCGCGAACACCGTCTGCGCCGTCATGATCACGGCAATGGCCATGCCCAGCTGCGCGATGGTCCAGAGTTGCAGGCTCATCAGCGACATTGCCAGAAACGCGCCCAGCGCAAATTCCGAAATCAGCGCCAGCGACGGTGTGCGCGACACTTTCGGAGCATCGGGAAACAGCGCGTCCCGCAGATTGGCGATCACGATGCCCATGATCAGGCAGGGCACGAACAGCGGCAGTTTCAGCCCGGCGGCGGCAATTGATTCATTCAGCGCATATCCCGAGATGATCGCCAGGTTCAGGTGCAGCAAGACGCGCATGACGGTCAGATGATCGATGTTTGCGGTGTGCCCGTCATGCTCATCCGGCAATCCGATGCTGTGTTCTTCGTCGGGGCGGTCAGGCGTCAGGCCGCGCCGTTCGACCAGCAGGCGCGCAATCGGGCCGCCAACCAGCGCGGCAAGCACCAATCCAAGGGTTGCGACGGCCACACCCAGTTCGGTCGCGCCGTCAAGCCCCGTTGCCTGCGCCACGTCCGGCGCCCATGCGATTGCCGTACCGTGCCCACCGATCAGAGCGGCCGATCCGAACAACACACCGGCCTGTGCGGGATAGCCGAAGATCACCGCCCCAGCCGCGCCAATCACATTCTGAAAGATAATCGTCGCCAGAGTGAGAATCAAAAGCAAGATTAACGGCTTACCGCCCGCAATGAGGTCAGACAGACGGGCGTTCAGGCCGATCCCGGCAAAAAACAGGACCAGCAGGAAATCGCGGGCTGTCAAGCCAAAGGACAGTTCGATCCCGAAGACCAGATAGAGCGTCAGAACCACCAGCGAGGCCAGCAGGCCCCCTGTTACGGGTTCGGGGATGTTGAAATTGCGCAGGGTTGTCACACGTGCGTTGATCTCGGCCCCGATCAGATAGACAGCAAACCCCAGAGTGGCCGTCAGGAAATCGGGGATTTCTATGACATGGCCCACGGTCTGCTCCTTCAGTTTTCCGGGCGCGGCGGACATTCCTCGCCCACGACGGTACCGTCATAGGCTTTTTCACCGCAATTGTTCAACGCATGCCAGACATAGCCCTTGCCATCCGCGGTGATCGCCACAATCCGGTCGACACCGAAATGGATGTTCTTCACCCCCATGAACGCCCGCGCCTGCCCGGATTCAAGCGCATCCGCCAATGACACCGCATCGTAGCATTCAAACCATCCCGGTGCAGTCAGGGGTTTGGAGTTTTCGACAGGCACGTATCCAGCCATCTGGTCCGGCGACAATTCGGTCTCGAAACAGGCGCGATACCGGATCGGAGAGCTGTCGGCGTCGATAGCCTGAAACCCGGAATAGGCGATGGGTTCCGGCACACCGCCTGCATCCGTCATCAGGGCAACGTCCTGCCCCGGTTGCGGTTCGACCTCATAATAATAGCCGTAGACCTGTAGATAATACATGCCGAGGCCTGCCACGATGGCCGACAGCAGCAGAAGAATTGCCAGCAGTTTTCCCGTCATCTTTCAGGCCGCCTCTTTCAAGTTCTTGTAAAATAGGACAGGTTTCATCGGGGAACAGGCAGAAACGAGGTCTACACGATGGAATCCACCTTTGCCGTCGGATTTTTCGGCGCATTGTTTGCGATCATGAACCCGGTCACCAACCTGCCGGTGTTTCTGAGCGTCACTCAGGACCTGTCCGCCGCCGAACAGCGCAAGATAGCGGTCAAAACCGTGATCTACTGCCTGATCCTTGGCGGTGCCTTTGCCCTGGTCGGCAGTCAGGCGCTTGGCCTTTTTGGCATCAGCGTCAATCATCTGCGCGTCGCCGGTGGTCTGGTTGTCATGATGATCGGTCTGAACATGCTGAACGGACACGAAAGCACCTCTCACCACGGGACGAAGGGGGAAAAGGACGCTTACCCCGAAGCCGACACCGTCGCCTTTTATCCGCTGGCCTTTCCAATTCTGGTAGGCCCCGGTACCATCACCACGCTGATCCTGTATGCACACCAGATCAAGAAGCCTATAGAAGCCTTTGTTTATGCAGGCGTATTCCTTGCCGTTGTTGGCCTGCTTCTGATCACGTTCTGGAACGCGGCCTGGCTGGCCCAACGCCTGTCCGACACCGCGCGCGTGATCATGAGCCGCTTTATGGGGATGATTCTGGCGGCTATCGCCGTCAGCATGATCGCGGACGGCCTGAAAGCCCTGTTGCCGGGACTGGCCTGATCGCCTCATCCGGCGCTGAACCCGGCCGCCTCGGTCTGCACAAAGGCATCCGCGCATTGCTTGGCCAGCGCCCGCACGCGCCCGATATAGGCCTGCCGTTCGGTGACCGAGATCACGCCCCGCGCATCCAGCAGGTTGAAGATGTGTGACGCCTTGATGCATTGGTCATAAGCCGGGTGCGCCATGATGATGCGCTTGCCAGTTTTCGGATCGTCATGCGCCTGCGCCAGGATAGTGGCGCATTCAGCCTCGGCCTCTTCGAAATGGCGCAACAGAACCTCGGTATTGGCCACGTCAAAGTTCCAGCGGGCGTATTCCTCTTCCGTCTGCTTGAAGATATCGCCGTATTTCAGTGGGCTGGGCGATTGCGGATCGTTGAACGGCATGTCCATTACGTGGTCGATGCCCAGCACATACATGGCCAGACGCTCGAGACCATAAGTCAGCTCGCCCGAGACAGGCGTGCAGTCATGGCCGCCGACCTGCTGGAAATAGGTGAACTGGCTGACTTCCATTCCGTCACACCAAACCTCCCAGCCAAGCCCCCATGCGCCCAGTGTGGGGCTTTCCCAATCGTCTTCGACAAAGCGGATGTCGTGCAGATCCATGTCGATGCCAATGGCCTGAAGGCTGCCCAGATACAGCTCTTGCAAATCCGGAGGGCTGGGTTTGATCAGCACCTGATACTGGTAGTAATGCTGAAGCCGGTTGGGGTTTTCGCCATAACGCCCATCCGTGGGACGGCGCGACGGCTGAACATAGGCTGCGGCCCATGCCTTGGATCCCAGCGCCCGCAAGGTGGTTGCGGGATGGAACGTCCCTGCCCCGACCTCCATGTCATAGGGTTGCAGAATCGCACAGCCTTTCGAGGCCCAGTAGGACTGAAGCCTGAGGATGATTTCCTGAAATGAACGCGGTGCGCTGGTCGGTTCGGTCATGACATTCCCTCTGGGCGCCCCGTGCGCCCGGTTCCGGTCGGTTTGGCCCTTCCTATGCAAGGGGCCGAGGGGCGTCAACGGGGCTTTGGGCTGTGGCTGTATCTGCGCGGCCACACCACAAATTCCCCGCATTCTCGGCATGGTATTTGGCAAATGAAATCGCGTATTCTGCACCTCAGTACAAACACCGCATAACACGGGCAGACAATGACACGCGTATTTTCAGCAATTCTTTTGTTTCTTCTGGTCGGCCTGCGCGCCGCGACCGCACAACAAGACCCCGGCGTCTGGGTTCAGGTCGAGGCGCAGCCCTCGCTGCGCGAAGCGCAGGACCGGGCGCAAGCCTATGCCAGCACCCTGCCCGATGTGAACGGGTTTCGGCTGAACAGTGGCTGGTATGCCATCGTCATTGGCCCCTATTCGCGCGGCGATGCCGAGCAGGTTTTGCGCGTATACCGGGCCGAGGGGCAGATCCCGCGTGACAGCTTTGTCGCGTTTTCAAGCGCGTTGGGGCAGCAATTCTGGCCCGTCGGCGAAAACGCGGTAAACCGCGACGTCGTAAGCGCGCCAACGGAACCGGCAGCACAGGCGGAAGAACCCGTGGCGGTTACGACCCCACAGGTTTCGGATGAAACCCGCGCACAGGCGCTGCAATCCGAGCGCCTTTTGACCGCGCAGGAACGGAAAGACCTGCAAACGGCCCTTCAGGCGGCGGGTTTCTATAATTCGACCATCGATGGCGCTTTCGGCCAGGGAACCCGCCGGTCGATGGGCGATTGGCAGCGGTTCAACGGCTATGAGGCGACGGGCGTTCTGACCACGGTGCAGCGCAAGGCCCTGATGGATGAATACAACGCGCCGCTGATCTCGGCCGGGATGGACCGGTATTCCGACGACGCGGCCGGAATTGCGCTGGACATGCCGTTGGGTACAGTCAGCTTTGACCGCTATGAAGCTCCGTTCGTACATTTCAAAAGCGCCTCGGATATGAACGCCCAGGCCCTTTTGATCAGTCAGGAGGGTGACAAGAACACGTTGCGCGCCCTTTACGAGGTGATGCAGTCGCTTGAAATTGTTCCGCTGAACGGCCCGCGTGAGCTGGGCCGCGACCAGTTTACCCTTGAAGGGCGCGGCAATGGGATCGTTTCATTCACGCAGGCGCGGTTGGCCGATGGAATGATCAAGGGCTTTACGCTGGTCTGGCCCGAAGGGGACGAGGCGCGCCGCCTGCGTGTTCTGGCTGCGATGGCGACCAGCCTGAGCACAACGGACGCGGTTCTGGATGCCGCCGCCGGTGCGGATGCGGAACAGCGCATCGATCTGGTCTCGGGTCTTCAGATCCGCAAGCCGCGGCTGTCGCGGTCGGGCTTTTTCGCTGGTGCGGACGGCACGGTTCTGACGGTGTCGGAAGCCGCCGAAAGCTGCACCCGGATCACCCTGGAGGGGGATCAGGAGGTTAAACTGGCGCTGACGGACCAGGAGCTTGGTGTTTCGGTCCTGCGCCCTGCAAAAGCCCTTGCACCCATGAGTGTTGCTGCTTTCAGCACCACCCAGCCGCGCATTCAGTCCGAAGTGGCCGTATCCGGCTTTTCCTATCAGGGGGCTTTGGGCGCACCGACGCTGACCTACGGTCAAATCGCGGATATCCGTGGCCTGAACGGCGAGACAGGTATCAAACGGCTGGCCCTGAACGCACAGCCCGGCGATGCGGGCGGACCGGTCTTCAACGACAGTGGCAACGTGGTTGGCATGTTGCTGCCGACACCGTCAGAGGGGCGCACGCTGCCCGCGTCTGTCAGCCTTGCGGCAACGGTCGAGCGGTTGACAGAAATCCTGACGAAAGCCGGTGTTTCCGGGCAGTCGAGCGAGGAAACCACCCGGATTTCCCCCAACGAATTGAACCGGCGCGCAACCGGAATGACGGTTCTGGTGCACTGCTGGGACTGAGCCCGCGCAGATATTGAAACCAGACATTGAAACACCAAAGCGCCGCATGAACTTGCGGCGCTTCTTTTTTTTACAGAATGTCCGGGGTCACGTGGATCAAGGTCGGGACAGGTGCATCGAAAGCCGCGCGAACTGCGCTCTGCATCTCAGCCAGAGATGAAGGGGCTGAGGAACGCGCGCCAAAAGCCTCGGCCAGTTTGCAGAAATCCGGGTTATGCGCCACCACCGCATTGGGCGCGATCTGGCTGCGGACCATGCTGTCTTCGATTTCTTTCAGCTTGCCATTGTCCCACAGGATGATCGGCAGCGACAAACCCAGTTCGACCGCAACACCCAGTTCCTGCATCGTATAGTGGAACCCGTAATCCCCGGCGATAACCGCCGTTGGTTTGCCGCGCCGCGCCACCGCGCCGCCAATTCCAGCCGGCAAACCATAGCCCAGCGTTCCGAACCCGGTCGGATGATGCCAGTGATGCGGATAGGCCATGTCCCACACTTCTTTCGCGACATAGGCGAATTGGGTCATGTCGGAATAGATCATGGTATCTGCGGGCATCGCCGCGCGCAGCGCATCGGCCACTGCTACAATTCCGGGCCGTTCGGCATCCACCTCGGCCCGCCACCGGGCGCGGGTTTCGGAAATTTCATCGGGCGACCAGCCGGTTGCCGGTTTCAGGTTTTCGGTCGCCTGCCACAAGGCGCGGGCAAAGCTTTCGCTGTCGGTTTGCAGTTTGATCGCGGCGCGATGGTGGTCGGACAGGACTTCGGGATCAAGGTCAACGCGGATCAGCGTTGCCGAATGCCCAAGGTCGATGCGCCACAGATCGACCTCGCCCAGTTCTGCGCCGACCGCGATGACCAGATCCGCTGAGGCGATAACCTCGGCGCTGCCGGGGCGCGGCAGCGACGCGCCGAAATCCAGCGGATAGTTAATGCCCGGCAGTCCGCGCCCTGCGTATGAGGTAAAGCAGGCAGCCCCAAGCTGTGTCAGAATCTGCCGCCAGTCGCTGGACTTGCAACCGCCCCCCAGAATGAACAGCGGCCTGTGCGCAAGGTTCAGCATCGAGACAACAGGCGATACGTCAGGCGGCAATGCTTTGGTGCGCAACGCGGGCTGGTTGGGGAAAGGTGCCGGATCAGCCTCGGCCTGCAACTGCGCGATTGGCACCTGAATGTGCTTGGGGCGCGGGCGCGACAGCTCGAATTCTTCAAAAGCGCGTTCGACCAGCGCATAGGCGGCCTCGGCCGTATTGGCCTGTGCCGACCAGTCGGCAACGGTTCCGGCCGCAAGGCGCTGGTCCTTCATCTGGTGCAACTGGCCGCGCAAGGCCTGTGTTTCATCAAGGCAGGACGACACCACCAGCATCGGCACCGAGTCGCTGTAGGCTTGCCCGATCGGCGTCATGATGTTGCACAGGCCGGGCCCGGTGATCACATAGGCAACCCCCGGCTTGCCGGTTGCGCGGGCATACCCATCGGCCATGAACCCCGCCCCCTGTTCGTGACGGGCCAGAACATGTTGGATGCCAGCCTCTTCGATGCCGCGGTACATTTCCTGATTGTGAACGCCGGGTATGCCGAAAATCACGTCTACGCCACGATCCTTGAGCATATGCGAAATCTGCGCGCCAAGGGGTCTTTTCATCAGCCTCTCCAGAATTGAACGGTGAAGATCGCGTAAACGGCCAACAGCTCGAGCCGCCCGACCAGCATCCCGATTGTCAGAAACCATTTGGCCGTGTCGTTGAGATTTGCGAAATTGCCCGCTGGTCCGATCTGATCGCCCAGACCGGGACCAACATTGGCCAGCGCGGTCGCCGCCCCGGAAACGGCTGTGATGAAGTCCAGACCTGTCAGCGCCAGCGCCCAGGACAGCACGCCCATCGACAGAACAAAGAACATGAAAAAGCTCATCACCGAGGTCAGAACACCCTGCCCCACGGGCCGCCCATCGTAGAGCGGCACGAACACGCCATGCGGAGACCTGATCCGTTTGATCTGACTTTTGATCGAGGCAAACAGCAGCTGGTAGCGGAATATCTTGATCGAACATGCGGTCGATCCTGCGCAGCCGCCAATCAGGCCGATCAGGAAGAACATCATGATCGGAAAGCTGCCCCAGCCCATGTAATCGACACTGGCATAGCCGGTCCCCGAGATGATCGAGGTGATGTTGAACAGAGATTCCCGAAATGCCTGTTCCCAGTGATGCGGAAAGACCGATGTCAGGAATATCGACATGATGATGACCAGAACCAGAATGGTCGCCAGAAACGCGCGAATTTGACTGTCTTTCCACAGGGACGCTGTATGGCCGTTTGCCAGCTGGACATAGCGCACAAAAGGAAGCGCCGCCAAAATCATGAACACCGACGCCGCATATTCAGCGGGGCCTGAGAAGGTTCCGAACGAAGCGTCATAGTTCGAGAACCCACCGGTCGAAAGCGTTGTCAACGCATGTACCAGCGCATCGAAAAAGTTCATTCCCAGACCGGCGTAAACCAGCGCGCAAACCAGTGTCAGGAAAACATAGATGAGCGAAATCTGACCCGCGATCTCTTGCGCGCGAGGCAGGATTTTACCCATTGTTTCAAAGCCTTCCGAGCGGAAGATCTGCATGCCGCCGACACGCAGTTCGGGCAGGAACACCATGGCGACAACGATGATCCCGATACCCCCCAGCCATTGCAGGATACCACGCCACAGCAATAGCCCCTGCGGCAGGGTATCCAACCCGGAAATCACCGTTGAACCTGTTGTTGTCAGGCCGGACATCGCCTCGAAATACGCATCGACAAAGCGCAGCTCGGTTTCACCGAACAGAAACGGAATTGCCCCAAACAGGGGCAACGCCGCCCAAACACCGGTTGTCAACAGGAAGGTCTGGCGGATGGTCAGCCCTTCGCCCACACCGTTCGAGCAGCTCATCGCCAGAACGGTCCCGGTCAGCGTCGTGATAATGGCGCTTTCCAGAAATACCGGCCATTCGCCGCGCCCCTCGATCAGGTCCGCGAGCATAGGCAGCAGCATGGTCGCCCCAAGAATGGCGACCAGCAAGCCAATCACATATCCGACCGGGCGAAGATCCATCATGACGCGCAGGGTTGGCGTGCCAACTCGACCGTGTCAAGCAGATGATCCCGGTTTACCCGTCAGTTTTTGACATCTGTTCCGGGCATCACAGGCGGTTTTGACGGGGCGCGTGATTTTCGCGCCTGCGGTTTGCGCGGTTCCGTCGCCGGGGCTGGTTTCGCCTGCACCTTGGCCGGGGCAGGATCGGCCTGTGTCGGCTTGACCTGCGCTGCCTGAACAGCCGCCGGTGTCGCAGGGGTGGGCTTGGGCGTTACGGGCGACACGCTTTCGGTCGCAGGTGTCGCCGCGGATTCAACAGGCTTCACTGCTTTTTCATCACTAACCGCTGGTGTCGGTTTGGCTGCCGCCGGGGGTGCCGCCGTGGGCCGCGGACTGGCTGAAAACTCAACAGGTTTGGCTACCGGCTTGGCCGGCGCAGGTTTGCGGGCCAGCTTTTTCTTGGCCGTTGATGATTTCACCGGCAAGCGTTTCGCACGCGCCACGGCAGGTTTGGGTTTGGCCGCCGGTTTTTCCGCCGGAGCTTCCACCACTGGACCCGGTGCTGATGCTGCCAGATGCAGGGCGTGGACCGGCACCATCGGCAGTTCAAGCGCCGAACGGGTCATGATCTGTGCAATCTTGATCTGGTTGACGATCGCATAGCCAGCCATGCGTATAGCCGCGGCCTGAAGCTCCAGCGGTTGGGTAATCGGATTCATTCCATAGATCTCCTGTGAAAACGATGCAGCCAGAAAAGTAAGGGTAAAGCGCCCTGCCCGCTCGGGGGGTCCGGGCGGAGGTTGGGGTCTTGCAGTCCAAGGCGTCTCACGTCTCGGCTTCCTTTCGGGTGACACACCATTGAGCGCGCCGGTGTGCCGAAGCTGCATTCCCCGTCAGGATACAGGAGTTCTTCACGCAATTGCAGCATTTTTGCTGCGCTGCGGCGAATGAGCGCCGATCAGGTAAATCTCTGATTAAATTCTAGCCACTTACCCGAGACGTTCAGCCAACGTGAAACAGGGTCGTGAACAGTTTCGGGTCAAGGCTGGACGCGGCGAAGGTTGGGCCTTCGGTCAGAATCGACACGGCGTCATGGCTGTGCAGGCTTTCCTGATGGCTTGCGACAACGCGAAAATCACCGACGTGATGATCTGCCAGCAACTCGGCACAAAACAGGCGCGCGGCATCTTCGACGAAGATCGGATTAGCTGCGTTCAATTCGGCAAAAGCCTGTTCATCTTCGCGCTTCACCATGACCTGCGTTTCCGTCGGAACCGCACGGCGGCACAGCGCAATCAGGTCTTCAAACCACAGGCAATCCGCATCGCAATCCACGACAACCGAAATCCGCGCGACGGAGCGCTGCGAATGCGGCGTCGCCAGCTGACCACGCATCGACCGGGCATGTTCGCTGAGTTCCAGCGAACAGGGGCAGGTCGAGGAATAGACATAGTCAAGGTGCATGATCTTCTGACGCACACCGTTCTGTTCGACCAGTTCCAGCGCGATGTCGTAATACTGGTAGCCTTCAAGGCCCGAGCGCAGGCTTTTGATCCTGTCCGGGTAGGAAAAGCGCATCTGGATACGGGCGTCGAAGCTGTCCAGATCGGACATGTAATCGTCCAGAGCGGATTCCATAACCTCAAAGCTGAACGTCCGTTCCGCATGTTTGTAGAAAGACCGCATGATCCGGGACATGTTGATGCCCTTTTTCTCGGCCTCAAGGCTGACCGTGCCGGTGATCGAGGTTTCCAGCGTCAGGTCTTCGCCCTCTTTCCGGTGGAACCGGATCGGCAGGCGGAAGTTCGAAATACCCACATGTTGGATCTGCTGTTTGGCCCCACGGATCAGGCTGGACGGGCCGTTCTGCAAATCCGGCAAGGATGCGCGGTACGCCGCATCGACGGTAAAGTCATCGGGGTAGGCGCGCGAAAAAGGCGGATAGTTGCCCGCTGCCAAACCGGGCAGCAGCCGGGCCACAGCCGGGTCAAGCTGGTTTATCTCGGCTTCCGAAGCAGATTTGGCCCATTGCCGCAGAACGTTCAAAGCCTCGGCAGCCTTGTCCCGATCCGGTTTTTCATCAATGTCACGCGGGTGAACGTTCATCAGCGGCGGTTCCTTGGTTGGTCGTCGGACTATATATGACTGATGGTCTAATACCAGTCTAACCCGATACGTCGGCAATAGCAGCCCGGATTGAAAAATCCGGCGCAAAACCGTCATCTTGCAACAGTTAGCGCCTTTTGAAGGTGGGAACAGCGGGCGGCACGCCTGGCTGCCGCCCGAAACAAAGTGGCCGCTTAGGCACGCAGCCTGCCCCCCAGTACAAAAAGGACGCGGGGGGCTTTGGTTTATTTCTGCGAGGCTTCCAGCGCTTGCCGAAGGTCGGCCAGCAAGTCACCTGCATCCTCAAGCCCGACGGAAAAGCGGATCAGGCCCGGTGTAATGCCCAACTGGTCCTTCTGCGCGTCGCTGAGACGCTGGTGCGTTGTTGTCGCCGGGTGCGTCGCGATGGATTTGGCATCGCCCAGATTGTTCGAAATCACCGGGATGGTCATCGCATTCAGGAAGGCAAACGCTGCATCCTTGCCGCCCTTGATGTCCAGCGATAGCACAGTCCCGCCCTTGCCGCCCAACTGGGTCTGAACCAGCGCGTTCTGGGCATGGGTTTTCAAACCGGGGTAAAGCGTCCGTTCCAATGCCGGGTGCCCTTCCAGCGCCTCGGCGATCTTTTGCGCGCTTTCGGCCTGTGCATTGACCCGCAGCGCCATCGTCTCAAGGCCCTTGAGCATGATCCACGCATTGAACGGGCTCAGCGCGCCACCGGTATGCTTGAGATAGGGTTCAACGGTTCCGCGGATGAAGTCCTTGGTTCCGATGATCACACCGCCCAGCGCACGGCCCTGCCCGTCGATATGCTTGGTCGCTGAATAGACGACCACATCCGCGCCCTGCTGGATCGCGCGTGAGAACACCGGGGTCGAAAACACGTTGTCCACCACCACAACAGCACCGACCGCATGGGCCAGATCGGCCACAGTAGCAATATCGATCACCTCAAGCGTGGGGTTCGACATGGATTCAAAGAAAACGGCCTTGGTGTCCGGGCGGATTGCAGCCTTCCACTGCTCCAGATCGGTGCCGTCCACAAAGGTCACTTCCACGCCATAGCGGCTCAGGATGTTTTCAAGGATATAGAGGCACGAGCCGAACAGCGCCTTGGCCGAAACGACATGGTCCCCGGCTTTCAGCATCGAGGTCAGAGCGCCGTTGACGGCGGCCATGCCCGAGGCCGTCGCAAAGGCATCTTCGCCACCTTCCAGCGCCGCGATGCGTTGTTCGAACATGGACACGGTTGGGTTGCCGTAACGGGCATAGATGAACTCGTCGGGGCCACATTCCAGAAACCGGGCCTCGGCCTGTTCCGCGCTTTCGTAGACGAAACCCTGCGTCAGGAAAATCGCCTCGCTCACCTCGTTATACTGGCTGCGACGGATGCCGCCATGGACGGCTTGGGTGCGTTTGTTCCAGTTCTCGCTCATCTCATTCCTTTCAGCCTCGGGGGAGGCAAACAAAAAACCCCAGACGCGGCCAAGCGAAAGGGGTCTTTCATCCTGACCTTTTAGCGGTGTTGTTTAGCGTGGCCCGCAATCCGGTAACAAATCGCCACGTAGCTTCAGGATCGCAATACGCCTCGGGCGGTTCGCGGTCAAGCCCGGCCTGCGCTTCGGTCACGCTTTCGTAAGCGGTACTTGCCGAACCGGCAGAAACCCGCATGATCCCTGTCAACATCAGGAGAATGCATGGCTGACCCGATTGATCTGTATTTCTGGCCGACACCGAATGGCTGGAAAGTTTCCATCGCCCTGGAAGAGATGGAGCTGCCCTATACCACCCATCTGATCAATATCGGCAAGGGTGACCAGTTCGATCCCGCATTCCTGAAGATCGCCCCCAACAACCGGATGCCCGCCATTGTCGATCCTGACGGGCCGGGTGGCGCACCTATTTCGGTTTTCGAAAGCGGCGCGATCCTGATGTATCTGGCCCGCAAGACCGGGCGGTTCTATGGCACGTCCGAGCGTGACCGGATCGCGGTCGAGGAATGGTTGATGTGGCAGATGGGCGGCGTTGGCCCGATGGCGGGTCAGGCGCATCACTTCCTGAAATACGCCCCGCAACTGGACCCGCCGCAGGACCTGCCCTATGCCAAGGACCGCTACCGCGCCGAGGTCGCGCGCCTGTACGGCGTATTGGACAGGCGGCTGGCCGAAAACGAGTATGTCGCGGGCGATTTCTATTCCATCGCCGACATGTCGATCTGGGGCTGGGCCAGCCTGTGGGAAGGCCAGCAGCAGGTGCTGGAGGACAAACCGCACTTTGCCCGCTGGCTGGAGACCGTCAGCGCCCGCCCAGCCGTTCAGGCCGGACGCGCGTTGTATGCCGAGTTGCGAGGGGATCACCGGGACAAGCAGGCGCAGAGCGTTTTGTTCAAGCGGTAAGACTTATGGGCTGCTTTGAGCCCACTTTGACCGATGCTGCGGTGTGGGCGAATGCCGGCTTCGAGGAACTTACCAACTGAGCAGAATGTTTATTGAAAATTCCTAGAAATTTCCAGAGCGTTGCCGATGAAGGAGACTCACGATGGTAAACTGTGGTTATCGAACCGGCGTGATTTGGGATGTGACGCGCTCAAATTGGCAAAACAATGCAGACCGCCCAATCGCTTGGTCAGCATGGTATCCAGTCGAAGATGTAGAGACAACTGAACGGCCTCCGGGGCAATTCTTTGAACTTGGAGAAGTTATCTGGGAAGCCACACTGGCCCCGAAGGAGACTTTTCCCGTCATACTGTTATCACATGGTACTGGTGGCACAGCTGAAAGCCTTGGTTGGATCGCCCGCGCGCTGGCATCGGAAGGCTATGTGGTCTTGGGCGCAAATCACCATGGCAACACTGGCTTGGAGCCTTATCGCGCCGAGGGCTTTCTTTGCTGGTGGGAACGAGCGACCGACCTGTCAATACTGCTTTCGGAGGTTGGGTCGAAGGGCTTCTTCGCCAACAGATTGGACCTCGATCAAGTAGCAGCACTCGGGTTCTCTCTTGGGGGACATACGGTCTTGGCCCTGTCAGGTGCGCGAACTTCTTTGGATGAGTTTGACGCATGGCGCAGGGCCAACGAGAATACTGAAGGTGGCCCGAGAGAGTTTCCGGATGCAGCGGAACAAATTTCAACGCTGATGGAAACTTCGGATGCATTCCGCGTATCTTGGGCACGTCATAGCAATGATTACTCAGACGTTCGGATTAAGTCTGTTGTTACGATTGCGCCAGCGCCACCAATCCGTTCATTCGTTTCCACCTCAATCACTGAAATTCAGTTGCCTGCTGTTATCCTTACCGGAGGTGCCGATGATGAAGCGCCATCAGAGCATTGTGCCGATTGGCTTGCTTCACAGAACGACAAGTTCCATCTCTGCTGCCTTGGCCGACACGTGGGACACTACACGTTCTTGGATTTCCCTTCTGACAAGTCGCTCATTGGGAAAGAGGACATCTTTTCAGATCATGAAAGTGTGGACAGAAGAAAAATTCATAAACAGACAATAGAAATCGTAATTCAAAGCCTAAGGACGACAGTAAGCAAACGTGAAGCTTGACCACCTCCTGGTGGGAAAGCAGCCATTGGCGCAGCCGCAGCAAACGGCAACTTCGTCCCGCTAAGCGGACTAACCCTCTCCCCCACACCAACACATCCTGTATCCCCGGCATATCCTCGATCCTTGCCGCGATCGCATGGGTTACCAAATGCGCCCTCTGCATCCGGCCCTGCAACGCCCCCGGCGGAGAATCCTTGGCGTGGGGCGACCTGTCAGCGAAACTGGAATTCAGGTTCCGCGGGGAAAGACATGGAAATACCTGTCCAGTGCCCATTGCGCAGCCTTGCAACGTTCCGCCCGTCAACACGCATCCGGGTTGTCAGGACAAATGCGGCCTGCCCTTTGTTCGCTCCGGCTTTCTGGGCTGCGCCGTCAGAACGCTCGGCCCCGTCGAAAAGCATACCATCGGGTTTTGCCGACCGCCGGGACCGAAAGTTCGGAACCAAATGCGGCTTTCGATCCGTTTCGTCAGACGAGCGCGACACTTCAATCCGCTTGAGTTGCTGCAACTCCGACCGAAGCTTTTTTGCAGTCTCAACCTGCCTGCGTTCAAAGGAATAAGCGCTTAACGCCTCATCAATCATTCGGGCGGTGTGAACATACCCCGCAGAACGTGTGAGTTCCGAGAGCTCTGCCAGACGGTCGGAAATCCGGCTTTCGTCCCGTGAGACGGTTTTTTCGAGCGATCCTTGGTGTGTTGCGTTGGGCATCCGAACTGACTCTGAAAAGACGTTGAGTGATGCGCAATCCGGCCCGAGCTTTGACGCAAGCCGATGCGCAAAGATGCGTGTCACTACGCGCCCGGCGCCGGAGAGTCGACCATCCCGCGTTCAAGTGGCGGAAAAGCGCCTTAAACACACATTTGAGGCAAAGAAAACATATCGCCCCGCTCTCCAGGCGCGGGTTTGTGGCACTGTGACGAACAATGTTGGATTGATCCGCACGACAGACCTAACCCTGCCCCTGCACCAGCAGGTCCAGCATGTCCGAGATATCCTCGATCTCTTCCGCGATCACGTGGGTCACCGAATGCGCCCGCTGCATCCGGCCCGTCACCTTCAGCAACCGCCCCGAGATCACCGCACGGCGGAAGCGTTCGTAGATTTTGCGCCAGACCACCACGTTGACGATCCCGGTCTCATCCTCAAGCGTCAGAAAGATCACGCCTTTGGCCGTCCCCGGCCTCTGCCGCAGGATCACCAGCCCGGCCACGGCCACACGCGCCCCTTCGGGCGGGGCCTCCAGCTGGGCGGAGGGCAGACAGGACGGCGGTCGCGGCCAGTCCCGGTTTGAAATCGCGCGGTGAAAAGGGGCAGTAAACATAAGAACAAAAATAGAACAAAATACAGGAAAGTCCAGACACGGCGCAAGGAGTCGCAAATGAGGCTGGAAACACCTAACTCCCTTCACTAAGGAAGGTTTCGAACATCGCAAAAGGAAGACGCACGCAATGGCAAAGATCACCTATGTCGAGCATGGCGGTACCGAGCACACTGTCGAGGTCGCCAACGGACTGACCGTCATGGAAGGGGCCCGTGACAACAATATTCCCGGCATCGAGGCCGATTGCGGCGGTGCCTGCGCCTGCTCGACCTGCCATGTCTATGTTCACCCCGACTGGGTCGAAAAGATCCCGGCCAAGGACGACATGGAAGAGGACATGCTGGATTTCGCCTATGAGCCCGACCCGGCCCGCTCGCGCCTGACCTGCCAGATCAAGGTAACCGACGCGCTGGACGGTCTGATTGTCCAGATGCCCGAAAAGCAGATCTGATGCCCAACAAAGCGCCGCGTCAGCCCGCCCGCCTGTGGCAATGTCGGGTGCGCAGCGCTTTGCTCCCTTTTGGCCTGTGGTGCGCGCTGCCAATCGCTGTCGCGGCGGATACCATCACCGACGCCCGCTTCACGGAACCAACCACGCGATACGCGCATGGTGTTTTGGGCGACAATATCGAATACGGCGCGCTGGAACTTGTGGTCGATGATACAGTCGTAACGGTTCGTCTGCCACAGGACCGTGTATTCGAAGACCTCGCGCCGCGTCTGGCAGACATCGACAGGGACGGCGCGGTTGAAGCAGTTGTCGTCGAAACGCAGAACACAACAGGCGCTCAGCTTGCGATCTACAACGCCGCTGGCGAAAAAATCGCAGCCACACCTCATATCGGCGCACGTTTCCGCTGGCTCGCCCCGGTCGGTGCTGCTGATCTGGATGGTGACGGCAATATCGAGATCGCCTATATCGACCGCCCCCACCTGGCCAAAACCCTGCGCATCTGGCGCTTCAAGGATGGTGGACTGACCGAAATCGCTGTTCTGCCCGGCCTGACCAACCACAAGATCGGTGAGGATTTCATTTCCGGCGGCCTGAGGAGCTGTGGCGACCATCCCGAAATGATCCTCGCCAGCGCAGACTGGTCGCGGATCATCCGTGTTTCCTATCAGGATGGCTGGCATCTGACGGACCTCGGTCCGCTCAAACACCGCGACAATCTCACATCAGCCCTGAATTGCTGATCCGCTTCTTCATCTGGCCATAAATACCCTGAGGGGGTGAGCGGTTGAAAGGAAATCGTCCAGTGGACGATTTCAACCGCGAACGCGCGCAGCGCCGGGAGGCCGCAAGGCCGAGGGGGCAAAGCCCCCTGCCCGATCATCCCTCCAAAGCGCGCCAGCCGATATCGCTGCGATAGAACCCTTCGGGCCAATCCACGGCATCAACCATCTGATACGCCCGGTCGCGCGCCTCTTGCAGCGTTTTTCCGCGCGCGGTCACGTTCAGAACGCGCCCGCCGACAGCCTGCACCTGCCCCGCAGCCTCGCTAGTGCCGGCATGAAACACCATATTGCTGCTGTCCTCGGGCAAGCCGTCCAATCCTTTGATGACCGTGCCCTTCTCGTAGGTTCCCGGATAACCTTTGGCCGCCATCACGACCGTCATCGCGTGATCATCGGCCCAGTTGACCCGCATCTCGCCCAGCCGCCCTTCGGCGGTGGCATGCAACAGGTCCATCGCCTGCGCGCCCAGACGCATCATCAGGACCTGACATTCCGGGTCCCCAAAACGGACGTTGTATTCCACAAGGCGCGGCTGGCCGTCCTTGATCATCAGCCCGGCATAGAGAATTCCCTGAAACGGCGTGCCCCGGCGCTTCATCTCGGCAATGGTGGGGCGCACGATCTTTTCCATCGCACGCGCTTCAACTTCCGCGCTCAGAACCGGCGCCGGAGAATAGGCACCCATCCCCCCGGTGTTCAGGCCGGTATCCCCTTCGCCCACCCGCTTGTGGTCTTGGGCCGTGCCGATGGACAGGATGTCTTGGCCGTCGCACAGAACAAACAAAGACGCCTCTTCGCCGTCCATAAACTCTTCGATCACGACCTCGGCCCCGGCCCCGCCAAAAGCACCGCCGAACATGTCGTCAATGGCGTCAAGCGCCGTGTCTTCGTCCATGGCCACGATCACGCCCTTGCCCGCGGCCAGACCATCGGCCTTGACCACGATGGGCGCTCCCTGTTCGCGGATATAGGCCTTGGCGGGTTCGGGCGCGGTGAACCGCGCATAGGCAGCGGTGGGCGCATGTGCCGCGTCGCAAATTTCCTTGGTAAAGCTTTTTGAGGCTTCCAGCCGGGCCGCTTCGGCAGACGGTCCGAAAACCAGCACCCCGGCTTCGCGCAGGCGATCCGCCACTCCGGCGGCCAAGGGGGCCTCGGGGCCGACAATCACGAAATCAATCGCGTTTTCCTCGGCAAAGCTGACGACGGCCCCACCGTTTTCGATATCCAGAGCGGCACACTCCGCGATCTGAGCGATCCCGGCATTGCCCGGCGCCACGATCAGACGGTCGCATTTTGGGTTTTGCATCACCGCCCAGGCCAGGCTGTGTTCGCGCCCGCCGCTGCCGAGAATAAGGATGTTCATGGGGTCGTCTCCGATCTGCTTGGCCTCGCCTGCGCGGCGTTCTAAGCTGGGTGAGCAATTGAAACAAGGCGCTGAAATGTCCGACCTGCTTGATGACCCGATTCCGGGCCAAAACACCCCTGAATACACGGTTTCCGAGGTATCGGGCGAGGTGAAGCGCACGCTGGAAAGCGCGTTCGGGCGAATCCGCGTGCGCGGCGAAGTCGGGCGCGTGTTCAAGGCCCGGTCCGGGCACCTGTACTACGACATCAAGGACGACCGGAACGTTTTGGCCTGCACGACATGGAAAGGTCAGGTTTCCAGCCTCTCGGTCGTGCCAGAGGAAGGGCTGGAGGTAGTCGTCACCGGTCGCCTGACCGCTTTTGGCGCGCAATCCAAATACAACCTGAATGTCGATGAAGTTGCCGTTGCCGGTCAGGGCGCACTTATGGCCTTGCTGGAAAAGCGCAAGAAACAGCTTGAGGCCGAAGGTTTGTTTGCGCCCGAGCGCAAGAAGCCCCTTCCGTATCTGCCGCAGATCATCGGCGTCGTGACATCGCCTTCGGGCGCGGTGATCCGTGACATTCTGCACCGGCTTCGGGACAGGTTCCCGCGAAAGGTGCTGATCTGGCCCGTGGCCGTGCAGGGCGCAAACTGCGCCCCCGAGGTTGCCCGCGCCATCGAAGGGTTCAACCAGTTGACACCCGGCGGCGCACTGCCCCGTCCTGACCTGATCATCGTGGCCCGTGGCGGTGGGTCGATCGAAGATCTTTGGGGCTTCAACGAAGAGAGTGTCGCGCGCGCCGCCGCCGCATCGGACATACCGCTGATTTCGGCCGTCGGGCATGAAACCGACACGACCCTGATCGATTTTGTCTCGGACCGCCGCGCGCCAACACCCACAGCTGCGGCAGAGCTGGCCGTGCCGGTCCGCATCGAACTGCTCGCCTGGACCGGCGAGCAAGGCGCCCGCTTGTCGCGCGCGGCAACGGACGCGGTGCAGCGCCGTTCGCAAAGGCTGCGCGATTTGTCCCGCGCCCTGCCGCGCCCGGACAGCCTGTTGAACTCCCCCCGGCAACGCCTTGATTTGATTGCGGATCGCCTGACCCCGGCTTTGACGCGAGGAGTGCAAAACCGCCGCCTGCAAGTTGTGGAACTGTCAGCCCATCTGCGCCCGTCAACTCTGCGCGGTCTGGTCTCGGCCCGGCAGGAATCACTGCGCAACCTGTCGTCGCGCCTGTCCCTGCGCCCAATTCAACGCGAGATCGGCCAGCACGCGCAAAACCTTGCCCGGCTTGGTGACCGGATGAACGCGGCGCAGACCACGCGGCTGGATCGTCTGAAACATCAGCTTGAGGCCACAGACCGCCTGCGCGAAACGCTCAGCTACAAGGCGACGCTGGAACGCGGATATGCCGTGGTTCGCGCAGATGGGAATGTCATCACGACCAAGGCCGAGGCCGCAAAACACACGGTGCTGGACATCGAATTCGCCGATGGCATTCTTGGCACCGGGACAGCCGCAAAGCAGACCAACCGGAAATCCAAACCGGATACACCAGATCAAGGATCGTTGTTCTAAGCCATGCTGACAATCTGGGGCCGCAAAACGTCATCGAATGTTCAGGCCCTGATGTGGTGCGTCGGAGAGATGGATCTGCGCTTTCACCGCCACGATGCAGGGCACAGATTCGGCGGGCTGGACACCGATGCCTTTCGCAAGCTGAACCCGAACGGCACCATCCCAGTGCTACAGGATGGCGATCACCCACCGCTGTGGGAAACCGGCGCAATCCTGCGCTACCTGGCGAATGCCTATGGCGGGAATGCGTTCTGGCCACGCGACCCGGTCCAACGGGCTGAAATCGACAAATGGGCGGAATGGGCCAAGATCAACGTTGCGATGGATTTCACGGTGCCCGTGTTCTGGCAGGTTGTCCGGACCGCCCCGGCAGAGCAGGACCAAAACGCGATTGAGCAGGCCGTTGCCGCGCTGGATAGCAAACTGGTACTTGCCGATACCCGGCTGTCAGAAAACACCTACCTGTGCGGGCCCGATCTGACGCTGGCCGATATTCAGCTGGGACATATCCTTTATCGCTATTACGACATCGCGATATCCCGCGCGGTCCTGCCCAACCTGCGGCGCTATTACGATAAGCTGACAGAAAGACCTGCATATCAGCAGCATGTCATGCTCAGCTATGATGAGCTTCGGGTGACCTAGTCAGACACCGACGTCGGGGCCATAACACACCATTTCTTCCCCGATATCTTCCGCCTCGTACAGTTCGGTCGCCTGCGGGTCGCCTTCAAACTGCGCGACAAGGCCACCGCCGGATCGCGTAAAGACCCAGCATTGCGGATCAAACCGGTCTTCGTAGATGAAACAAATCTGCTCTTCCTGCTGATACCATACACCTTCCTTGCAATCGCCATCCAGAAATGACCAGATCACGCGGCGGTTGGGCAAATAGCGTTCGACCCCGTAAAACTGCCCTTCGAAACCGTAAAACAGGGTCTTGCCCTGCGTATAGGTGTCGAATTCGGGGCCGGACAAAGGGGTCTGGGCCGCAGCGGGCGGTGCGGCAAAGCAGGCGAGAATCATCAGCGCTCGGAACATACGCCCATTGTGTCAGATGCGATCCCGCTATGCCATTCACCCTTTGGCCAGGGCTTGGGGAAACACGCTTAACTCAACGTAAGCGCTTGATTATATGCCGCGCTCGGGATGAAGGTATTCGAAAACCGCGGTGAGGTGACATGACAACCTTTCTCTTCTGGATCGCCCTTGGCTGCGCATTGGGATACCTGCCCCTGACGGCCCGACCAGCCAGTTCCTTGCGCACTGTGCTGAAAACCTCCTCGGTCGCCGCGCTGGCAGTCATTGCGGTTCTGCAGGGCAGCCCATGGATGCTTGCCGCTGCGCTTGCCCTGTGCGCAACCGGGGACGCGCTGTTGTCGCGTGAAACGGATGCCACGTTCATGGCCGGCATTGCCGCTTTTGCCGCCGGGCATCTGGCCTATATCGCCCTGTTCCTGTCGCATCCTGCCAGCTCCTCCAGCCTGATCTGGGATGCCCCCGCGATCGTGTGGTCTCTGGTCATTCTGGGCATTGTCATGGCCACACTGCTTGCCCCCCGCGCCGGAGACCTGAAAGGCCCTGTTCTGGCCTATATCCCGATCATCCTTGGCATGGGGATCACCGTGCTGGCGCTGCCCCAGACAGGTGCCTTGCGATGGGCATTCCCGGCTGCAATCGCCTTCATCGCGTCCGATCTGATCCTTGCTACGGAAAAGTTCCTGCTGCCTGCGAACCACCCCGCCCACAAGCTGACGCCCTATCTGATCTGGCCGCTCTACTGGGGCGCGCAATTTGGTTTCGTCTTTGCTTTTGCGTGACCCTTTGCAACTGCCGCAAATCCGCATTAGGTGAAAGGAACACCTGCGGAGACCAAATATGGCGTTTTTCTCAAAGCTAAAGGACAAGCTGTTCAAATCCTCATCCCGCCTCGAACAGGGGCTGGACGCCATCGTCGAGGATGGTGGCGAGGAAACCGCCGTTCCCGACCCTGTCCTCCCCGAACCTGAGCCCGAACCGCAACCGGTTCCCGAAATCCCGACCCCTGAACCGGCGCAGGAACCGGCTGAACAACCTGCCCCCGCCCCGGCGGATCCCACACCAGTTGCCCCGCCACCAGAAATCCCTGAATCCAAAGGCATCCTGAACCGCTTGTTCAGCCGTGGCAGCGCTGCCACAGAAATGCGCCGCACGCTGGATGACGACATGCTCGAGCAACTCGAAGAGCTGCTGATCGCTTCTGACATGGGCGTCGACACCGCCCTGCGTGTCACCTCGAACATGGCCGAGGGGCGCTTTGGGCGCAAACTCTCGACCCGGGAAATCAAACAGTTGCTGGCGCAGGAAGTGGCCCGCGTGATGGAGCCCGTGGCCAGGCCCCTGCCGATCTATCCCAAACGCCCGCAAGTGGTGCTGGTCGTCGGCGTCAACGGCTCGGGCAAGACCACGACCATCGGCAAACTGGCCAGCCAGTTCAAGCAGGCTGGCAAAAAAGTCGTCATCGCCGCCGGTGACACCTTTCGCGCTGCGGCCGTCGAACAGTTGCAAGTCTGGGGCGACCGCGCCGGGGTTCCGGTTCTGACCGCGCCCGAGGGCTCGGACCCCGCCAGCCTCGCCTTTGACGCGCTGACCCGGGCTCAGGCCGAAGGCGCAGATCTGCTGATGATCGATACCGCCGGGCGCCTGCAAAACCGCACCGACCTGATGGAGGAACTGGCCAAGATCGTCCGCGTCATCCGCAAGGTCGACGAGACCGCACCGCACAACACCTTGCTGGTCCTTGACGCCACCACAGGTCAGAACGCGCTGAGCCAGGTGGAAACCTTTCGCAAGCTGGCCGATGTCTCGGGCCTGATCATGACCAAGCTGGACGGAACCGCCAAGGGCGGTGTGCTGGTCGCGCTGGCCGACAAGTTCGGCCTGCCGATCCACGCTATCGGGGTGGGAGAACAGATCGATGACCTTGCCCCCTTCGATCCCGAAGAATTCGCCGCCGCCCTGACCGGGCTCGACAAGGGCTGATCCGCCACTTCATCTGGCCCCAAATATCCTCGGGGGTGTGGGGGCAGACAGCCCCCACCCCTCTCCGCCCTACAAAAGGTCTGCGTATTTGAGCGACTGGCTGATCTCACTTGAAGGCACCGAAGCCGGTCACCAACTGGCGCTGGCACTGGCGTTGATGGCCGCTTTCCTGCACGCCGCGTTCGGGGCGCTGCAGAAAGGCCGTCATGATCCATGGCTGTCCCGCGGTGCCATTGACGCCAGCTATGGCCTGATGGCCGCCCCGTTTGCCTTTTTCGTGGTGCCCTGGCCTGAACCTCATATGTGGCCGATCTTCGCCCTCGTCTGGCTGATCCACATTGCCTACAAGACGCTGCAGGCCGCGGCGTACACCAAAGGGTCCTACACGGTCGTCTATCCCGTCGTGCGCGGGACAGGCCCGCTGTTTACGGTCATTGGTGCCTATCTTCTGTTCGGTGAAACATTCTCGACCGTGCAGTGGCTGGGCGTCGCAACCCTGCTGGCCGGGATATTCGGCCTGGCCGCCTATAATTTCCGGTTTCTCGAAACCAACCGGGACACGCTGGGGATTGCGCTGGTCCTCGCGATCATCACGGGGCTGTTTGTCGCCCTTTACACCACCTATGACGCCTATGGCATACGTGCCACTGCCGACCCGTTCACATTCCTGGCCTGGTTCTTCATGATCGACGGCGCGGCGATGCCGGTCTACGCCTTCCTCAGATGGCGCGCGATGACACATCGCCCTGCGCCCGGCCCGCTGATGCTGCGGGGTCTGGCCGGCGGCATCATCGCGCCTTTGTCCTTCGGTTCGATCATGCTGGCCACGCGGCTGGACAAAGTCGGCGAAGCCGCCGTGCTGCGCGAAACCTCAACCGTCTTTGCGGCGCTGATCGGCTGGCTTGTCCTGAAGGAGACCGTTGGCCCAAGACGCATTGCATTGATGGCATTGATTGCACTCGGCGCAGTAATAGTTGAAATGGGCGGGTAAGCAGCAGGACATACCGATGACAGGCAAAAAAGACATCAACCCATTTCTGAAACAGGTGCTGGAGCTTGGCCCGCCGCTGGCCTTCTTCTTCATCTACCTGCGCTTGCGTGATGACAGCTTTCTGATCGGTGGTACCGAATATTCCGGCTTTATCATCGCCACGATTATCTTCGTCCCCCTGATGCTGGGGGCAATGGGTATCCTGTGGTACCTCACCGGCCAACTCAGCCGGATGCAGATTTTCACGGCCTTCATGGTCATTTTCTTTGGCGGCCTGACCGCATGGTTCAATGACGAGCGGTTTTTCAAGATGAAAACCACGCTTGTCTATGGCCTGTTCGCCCTGATCCTTGGCATCGGCTTGCTGCAAAAGAAATCTTATCTGGCCTACGTATTGGATGAAATGCTGCCGATGAAGCACGAGGGCTGGATGATTCTGACGCGCCGCCTATGCGCCTGTTTCGCTGTTCTGGCCGCCGCAAACGAGTTTGTCTGGCGCACCATGTCGACCGACCTTTGGGTCAAGATCGAAACCTTCGGATTTCCCATCGCGCTGATGGCCTTCCTGATGCTGCAATTCAGCATCTTGCAACGCTACATGGACGACCCGGAACAGAAATAACTGCCCTGACGTCGCCATACCTGCAAAAACAAACAAAATTCTTGGCTTAGCCGCCGAGCTATGGGAAGTTGTATCACCACCCACACTCACACCTTGCCCAAGATCGGTGTATACATGACGGCCTTTCCCACCAGCGGCTTCCTTTCCGAAGCCTCCGACGGGCTTAGAGAGATGCTTTCGGCGCAAGCGACCGACATCTCGCTGGCTCAAGGAGAAACCCTTTTCGAACAAGGCGATGAAGGGGATTCGCTCTATGCCATTCTGGAAGGCACGCTTGAAGTGTCCTTTCTGGCGATGAGCGGCCGGAAACTGACATTGACGCTGATGCGCCCAGGTGAAGTTTTTGGCGAGATTGCGCTGTTTGACAACGGCCCGCGCACGGCGACTATTGCGGCGGCCGAGCCATCGCGCGTCCTGCGTGTGCGTCGCAATGACGTCATGAACCAGATCAGAAAACAGCCTGACCTTGCCGTGGATCTGATCCGGTTGGCCGGGCTGCGGATGCGATGGATGGGGTTGCAGCTGAACGAGCAGGTCTTTTTGCCCATGCCCATTCGACTGGCCCGAAAGCTGCTGCATCTGTCGGAATTGCAGGACGACCCAACGCAGCGCATCACCCTGTCGCAGAGCGAACTTGCCGAATTTGTCGGGGCTACGCGCGAGGCCGTTTCCAAGACAATCTCGATCTGGAAACGCGACAATATTGTCGAATCCTCGCGCGGCTGCTTGTTGATTCAGGATTTCGACGCATTGCGGGAACTGGCCGATTCCGAACTTATCTGAACCAGTGTGATCTGGTTCACATACGAAGGGGCCGGTGTTGACCTAAGGTGAAGTTGTTACCGTAGGAGGTCAGAGAATCATCCCCGATATCTGTCCACTGATCTCTCCCTGTATCTGAGCCATACGCAATTTCAGCGTATGGCTCATTTTCTTTCTGCATGCCTCTTCAGGTGTTCAGGCAATGAAAAAGGCCGGGACAAGCGCCCGGCCTTTTCAAATCACTCTTCCAGGCTTAGCGCCACAAATCGCGGCTCGCCCCCCCTGCGGACCAAAAGCAGCAGGGATTTCCGCCCAGCCTCTCGCGATTGGTCCATTCGGGCTTCCAGGTCCGCGATGGTTTCCACTTTCTGCTGACCCGCTTCCGTGATCAGGTCACCCGCGCGCAACCCTTTCGCGTAAGCCTCAGACGCTTCGTCAACATTCGAAATCACCAGACCTTCGGCATCTGCGTCCAATCCCATATCCGCACGCAGCGTATCTGTGAGCGGGGAGATGGTCAGCCCGAGAATATCGGCGTTTTCTTCGACCGGAGCATCCTGCGTTTCTTCTTCGTCATCTTCTTTGCTTTCTGCGTCCTCGCGGCGTCCCAGCGTGACCAGAATTGTCTGTGTGCCGCCATCGCGGTGCACAATGACCCGGACAGCTTTGCCGACTTCTGTTTCGCCGACCTGACGGACCAAACCTCGGGTGTCTTCGACTTCGACCCCGTCAAAGCTGATGATCACGTCGCCCGCTTTCAGACCGGCCTCTTGGGCGGGGCCTTCCGGGACATCGCTGATCAGCGCGCCGCCGGGTTTTTCCAGCCCCATCGCCTCGGCCATATCCTCGGTCACGTCCTGAATGCGGACGCCCAGCCAGCCGCGCCGGGTTTCGCCAAATTCGCGCAGCTGATCGACGACCTTTACCACCACGTTCGACGCCATCGAAAAGCCGATACCGATCGAGCCACCATTTGGCGACAGGATCGCGGTGTTCACGCCGATCACTTCGCCGTCCATGTTGAACAATGGACCGCCCGAGTTGCCCCGGTTGATCGCCGCATCTGTCTGGATGTAGTCATCATAAGATCCGCTGAGCGCCCGGTTGCGGGCCGATACGATACCAGCGGATACAGAAAAGCCCTGGCCCAGCGGGTTGCCCATGGCAATAACCCAGTCACCCACACGCGCCACGTCGCTGTCGCCAAATTGCACGTATTTCAAGGGGCCGGACGCCTCGACCTTGAGCAGTGCAATGTCGGTTTTCTCATCGGTTCCGATGACCTTGGCCACCAGTTCTTTTTTGGGCTGCCCGTCGCCGGGGAAGAATTCCACAAGGATTTCATCAGCTTCCGCAATGACGTGATTGTTGGTGACAATGTAACCATCTTCAGAGATCACAAAACCCGACCCAAGGGCGTTGCTGCGTCGGGGCGGGCTGTTGTCATTGCCGCCGTTGCGATCCTGAAACTCGCGAAAGAAATCCTCGAACGGAGACCCCTCGGGCACGATACCCTGCGGACCTGTCTGACCTTCGATCAGGGTGCTTGTGGTGATGTTCACCACGGCCGGGCTGATCTTTTCGGCCAAGGGCGCCAGGCTTTCGCCTCTGGCCTGAGCGGAAACCGACTGCGCCAGCACAAGCAGCGTACCGGCAAAGGCCAGCCACAACAGCCGCATCCAAACACTCACGTCGTCCCACCGGACGGATAAACTGCGCGCTTTCGCCTGCACTTGAGCTCTCCTTGTCGACAATCTTGCCAAGGCCTGTTTCGGCCTTTCTTAGTTTCCAATGTAGTCAGTTTAACCCGGTGAGCAACTCGGGATCGCAGGGAAATCACCCGCACGTGAAACCGCCCCGTCAAAAGCCCAGTTGATATGCCCCCCAGAGCAGGATCAAACCGCTGACAACACAAAGCAACCCGGCCAGACGCCGGGCCTGTTCGGGCATGGCGCGCAACGCCTCCAGCATCCGCTCGATAAGCGAAGGGGCCAGCGCATAGGCCAGCCCCTCGACAATCAGTACCAGCCCGAAGGCCAGAAGGATCATACCCATCATTCGGACGGCACCGCCACCGGTGCCCGCCGACCTGTTGGCGAGCTGAGGTAGTTGAAGAAGTCCGAATCCGGGCTTAGCACCAACGAGCTGTTTCCGCCCTGAAGCGCATTTTCATAGGCAGACAGAGAGCGGTAGAATTCAAAGAACTCGGGGTCTGCTCCGTAGGCATCCGCAAAGATCGCGTTGCGTTCGGCGTCGGCCTCACCACGAACAATTTCAGATTCGCGGCGGGCATCCGACACCAGTTCCACCACTGTACGATCGGCTTGCGCGCGGATACGCTGTGCAGCTTCCTCACCACGGGCCACTTCATCTGCCGCTTCACGCTCGCGTTCGGCACGCATACGCGCAAAGGTGGCTTCGAGGTTGGCTTGCGGCAGGTCAGTGCGTTTGAGCCGGACGTCGATCACTTCAAGACCCAGGTCGCGCGCTTCGGTAATGGCCCCATTGCGGATGCGCAGCATCAGCGCCGCCCGGTCCGAGCTGAGGATATCGTTCGAGCTGACAGAACCCAGAACTTCGCGCGTTTTCGCCCGCAAAATGGAATCCAGCCGCTGTTCTGCGGTATCGATGCCGCCCGCACCCACCGCTTCGCGGAACTGGCGCACATCGGTAATCCGATAGCGTGCAAACGCGTCAACCACCAGACGACGGTCATCCAGAGGTGTCACCTCCAGTGGTCCGACCTCGCGGCTCAGAATACGGTCGTCGTAACGAACCACATCGTCGAAGATTGGCAGTTTGAACGCTAAACCGGGATCTTCCTTGACGCTCACAACGCGACCAAATCGCAGAACCAGTGCTTTTTCACGTTCGTCGACGATGAAGATCGACGATAGCGCAGCCACCACAAGAACAAAAATGACAGGCAGAACAAAAGTTGATTTACGCATCTTTTAGTTCCCCTCGCCCGAGTTGCGGCGCAATTCGTTCAGCGGCAGATACGGGACAACGCCCTGCCCCTGCCCACCGGCATTCTCATCCAGAATGATCTTGTTTACGTCGCCAAGAACCTGCTCCATCCGCTCAAGATAGAGACGCTTGCGCGTCACGTCCGGCGCTTTGGCGTATTCCGCCAAAACCGCGCTGAAGCGGCTGGCCTCACCCTGTGCTTCGTTCACGACCTGGGCGCGATAGGCTTCGGCTTCTTCCAGAACCTGTGCCGCTTCACCACGCGCACCGGCGAGAACCCGGTTGGCATAGGCATCAGCCTGTTTTTCAAGCCGGTCACGTTCCTGACCCGCTGACTGAACCTCGCGGAATGCGTCCTTGACCGGTTCTGGCGGGTCGGCACCATCAAAGTTCACACGAACGATATTGATGCCTGAACCATAGCTGTCGAGCGTGGATTGAATCAGCTCCTCAAGCCGTTCCGCGATAACCGCACGGTCGCGGTTCAGGATCGGCGCAAGCGAAGATTGCGCGATAATTTCGCGCATCGCGGATTCCGAAACCGCCTGAATCGTTTGTCTGGGATCGCGCAGGTTGAAGAGGAAATCTGCCGGATTGGAGATGTTCCAGACCACCTGAAAATCGATATCGACGATGTTTTCATCACCCGTCAGCATCAGACCCGCATCGCTTCCACGACCACCCGAGCCGATGGTTTCCGTCTGTTCGACCTTCACCGGAATAACTTCGGCCGTCACAACCGGCCATGGGGCAAAGTTGAGACCTTCTGTACCGATCCCCGAGAAGCGGCCAAACAGCAGTTCAACTGATTGCTCTTCGGGTTTGACCGTATAGGCGCTGGCCACGCCCCACATCACCAGAGCGGCGACGCCACCCAGCAGCAGGGTGCCCTTGGTAAAGGCCGGACCGCCACCGCCCTGATCACCGCTACCGCCACGGCCACCGCCGCCACGGCCGCCCATGAGGACGCGCAGCTGCTCCTGGCCTTTTTTCATCAGTTCATCGATCTCGGGAATATGCGGGCCATCGCTTTCGGGAGGCTTGCGCCCGTTCCCGTTGTTACCCTGATTTCCTCCGCCACCGGATGAGCCTCCGCCCCCCCAGGGGCCGCCGCTGTTGCCCGCCATATGTATCTTTTCCTTCGTTTTGGACCGTGTGATCACGGGTTCCCTTGTAACCTGTGTGCGCGCGCTTGCAAATCAAGCCGTGCGCACAGGTTGCCGCATTGTCACCAGTTCTTCGGCCATGACCGGGTGAACTGCAACCGTGCGGTCAAAATCTTCCTTGGTCGCGCCCATCTTTACGGCGATTCCCGCCAGCTGGATCATCTCGCCGGCACCGGGGGCGACAATATGGCAACCCAGCACCTTGCGCGTGGCCTGAGAGACGATGAGTTTCATCAGTACCCGCTGCGTGCCGCCAGCAAAGGATTTCTGCATCGGCTTGAAAGATGTGGCATAAACCTCAATCGGTTCCTGTTCTGCTGCCTCTTCTTCGCTGAGGCCGACAGTTCCCATCTCAGGCTGAGTGAAGATCGCGGTCGGAATCAAGTCGTGATCCACCGGTGTCGGATTGCCCTTGAACACGGTTTCCACAAAGGCCATCCCCTCGCGGATCGCAACCGGTGTCAGGTTCACCCGGTCCGTCACATCGCCAATGGCAAAGATCGAAGGCACAGCGGTCTGGCTGTATTCATCCACGATGATCTCGCCCTTACGGCCGCGTTCAACGCCCAAAGCCTCCAGCCCAAGGTTATCGGCATTCGGCGCACGGCCCGTGGCATACATTACCACATCAAAACTCTGCTCGGAGCCGTTGGTGGCCTTGACCCAGATCTTGTCGCCCTGCTTTTTCATCTCGAGCACATTGGTGCCCAGATGCAGGTCGATGCCGTTCTGACACATTTCTTCGCTGATCAGTCCACGCGCCTCGTCATCAAACCCCCGAAGGATCTGTGCGCCGCGATAGAACTGAGTCGTCCTGACCCCCAGCCCGTTCATGATCCCGGCAAATTCACAGGCGATATAACCGCCCCCTACGATCAGGATGCTTTCAGGCAGCTTGTCCAGGTGGAATATCTCGTTCGACGTAATCGCCAGTTCCGAGCCCGGGAAATCCGGAACAACCGGGCGACCGCCGGTGGCGACCAGAATGTGTTTGGCCGTTTTGCGGGTTCCGTCGGCCAGCTCGACCGTGTGGGCATCCACAAGGCGCGCACGCTGGTCAAAGCTTTCGACGCCGTTGTTCTTCAGGATATTGCGATATATCCCTTCCAACCGATCAAGCTCGGCCACCAGCTTGCCGTGGAAAGTGTTCCAGTTGAACGCGCCGGGCTGAATGTCCCAGCCATAGGCCTGCGCATCCCCGACCATGCCCGAGTATTCGCTGGCAAAGACCATCAGCTTCTTTGGCACGCAGCCCCGGATCACACAGGTGCCGCCATACCGGTCTTCTTCGGCCAGCGCGACCTTGGCACCGGTTTCGCCCGCCGCAACACGCGCCGCGCGGACCCCGCCCGAACCTCCGCCGATGACAAAAAGATCATAGTCAAAGCTCATGCCGGGTTCCTTCATTCAACTTGCAAAATTCTCTGGATATCTGGGCGTAAAAAACCCTGTGCCAACCCCCGGCGCGGAAAATTCGAACTTTCATAGCCACTTGCCGAAGGGACCTGCACGATACTCAGTCCGAAAAATCGGAAAACAGGTTATCGCGCGACCCGCTGAGCAGCTGATCCAGTTCGACCGTGCCCGCGTTGATATCACGCAGCTCGACCCGGCCATCGCCATGGCCGATCACGACCTTGTCGCAGATGTCGATGAACAGGCCATTTTCCACAACACCGGGCACCTGGTTCAGGATCAGCGCCATCTGGCGCGGGTTGCCGATGCGCTTGAGGTGCAGGTCAAGGATGTGGTTGCCCTCATCCGTCACAAACGGCGCCTCGCCATTCATGCGCAGCGCCGAGGATGTCCCAAGCACATCCATCGTATCCAGGGCTTCCTCGATCAATGTGCGCGTTGTCTGCCAGCCAAAGGGAATGACCTCGACAGGCAGCGGAAAGGCCCCCAGAGTTTCAACTTCTTTGCCTGCATCGGCGATGACGATCATCTGGTCGCTGGCCGTGGCCACAATCTTTTCCTGCAGATGCGCACCGCCACCGCCCTTGATCAGGTTCAGGTCCTGATCGAACTCATCCGCGCCATCGATGGTCATGTCCAGCCAACCGGCCTGATCCAGTGAGATGACGTCGATACCAACCTCGCGGGCAAGCTGCGCCGTGCGGGTCGAGGTTGGAACACCCTTGATCCGCAGTCCGTCTTCGCGCACCCGTTCACCCAGACGGCGCACCAGCCAGGCGGCTGTCGATCCTGTGCCAAGGCCCACGCGCATCCCGTCTTCGACCATGTCGGCGGCACGGTACGCGGCAACATATTTCGCGGTGTCGATTGGCGACAGATCTCTGGTCATGGCAGCTTTCCCAGTTTATTCTGACGGAGTTATAGGGAATGCGTCAGACGACTGCGACCCCATTTTGCGATCCGACAGGTGTTAAGATGTCTCAGGACTACGCGTTTCCTGTCGGAAAAGTCGCAATCATGTCTTACACCCACATCTTTGCGCTGTAAGTTGCGCGCATGTTGACCCCGTACCGCCTGCACTATGCCCCTGACAACGCCTCGCTGGTGATCCGGCTGGCGCTGGACGAGATGGGCATGGCTTATGAAACCGTGCTGGTGGACCGCCGCCAGAACGAGCAGGACAGCGACGCGTATCGGTCGCTTAATCCCAACGGGCTGATCCCGGTTCTGGAAACGCCGCAGGGCCCGATCTTTGAAACTGCGGCGATCCTGCTTTGGCTGACGGAGCGCCATGGTCAACTGGCCCCGACGGCGGATGATCCTGAACGCGCCGGATTTCTGAAATGGCTGTTCTTCGCGTCCAACACGTTGCATGCGGATCTGCGCATCCTGTTCTACGCTGAAAAATACATAGACGCCTCACAGGCCGACACGCTGCGCGCGGGCATCCGACCCCGGTTGCTGCAGCATCTGCGGTTGCTGGATGCGCTGGCGCAACGCGGGCCTGAGTGGTTTCGCGCAGGTGTCCCATCGGTTCTGACCTATTATGTCGCCTGCATGATGCGCTGGATGGCCCTGTACCCTGTAAGTGCTGACCACAGCTGGTATCAATTGGCCGACACGCCGCATTTGCAGAAAGTGCTTCTGCACCTTGAGACATGCCCCGCCACCCGTTCGGCAATCGCTGCGGAAGGTTTGGGCGTTACACCCTTCACATCCCCTACTTACGCTAATCCCCCGGAAGGCTCGGCTATCTGATATGTTCCTATCTGTCTTCGATATGTTCAAAGTGGGCATTGGCCCGTCTTCATCTCACACAATGGGCCCGATGGTGGCCGCGGCGCGCTTTCTGGACATGATGCGCGCGTCCCCCTTTGAATTTACGGGTCTGAAAGGTTCACTGCACGGCTCGCTGGCCTTCACCGGCGTCGGCCATGCGACCGATCGGGCGACCATTCTGGGTCTGGCGGGCTTTGTTCCCGACACCTATGACAACGAAAAGGCCGAGGCCGCGCTGGCCGATATCGCACGCACGCACACCGTAACGCCCGAAGGCCTGCCGACGCTTCATTTCGATCCCAAGGCGGATCTGATCTTTGACTACGACAACAATTTGCCCGGGCACGCTAACGGGATGATCCTGATGGCCACCGACGCACAGGGCGATGTGATCCTGCGGCAGGTGTATTATTCGATCGGCGGCGGTTTTGTCCTGACCGAGGAAGAACTGGCCGAGGGGAAAGACACCGATGAAGGCGACCCGGTCCCGTTCCCGTTCAAATCCGCCGCAGAAATGCTTGAGATGGCCAAATCCAGTGGCAAGACCATAGCCGGGATGAAGCGCGCGAACGAGATCGCGCGGGGCTGCGCCGACAGTTTCGCGAAAGGATCGGCCCGTTTGTGGGACGTCATGAATGCCTGTATCGAACGCGGCTTGACCACTGACGGCATCCTTCCGGGCGGTTTGAAAGTGCGCCGCCGCGCGAAAGGCATCTATGATGCGCTGATGGCCGAACGCGGCATGAACCTGACCGCGCCGCACACGATCAACGACTGGATGAGCGTCTATGCCATGGCGGTCAACGAGGAAAACGCGGCAGGCGGGCAAGTTGTCACTGCGCCAACCAACGGGGCCGCAGGTGTTCTGCCCGCTGTTCTACGCTACTATCTGGACCACGTACCGGGCGCGTCCGAAAGCCATATCGAGGATTTCCTGCTGACCGCGGCGGCCATTGGCGGGTTGGTGAAATACAACGCCTCAATCTCGGGTGCCGAAGCGGGATGTCAGGCCGAAGTTGGCAGCGCCGCTGCCATGGCGGCAGCCGGGCTTTGCGCCGTGATGGGGGGAACCCCTGAACAGGTGGAAAATGCCGCCGAGATCGCGCTGGAGCATCATCTGGGCATGACCTGCGACCCTGTTGCCGGACTGGTTCAGGTTCCTTGTATCGAACGAAACGGGTTAGGCGCTATCAAAGCAGTTTCAGCCGCCTCACTGGCCTTGCGCGGGGACGGTCAGCATTTCGTGCCGCTGGACGCGGTGATTGAGACGATGCGCCAAACCGGCCATGACATGCATGAGAAATACAAGGAAACCTCGCTGGGTGGTCTGGCTGTGAACGTACCGAACTGTTGAAACAGAAAGCGAGGGGCGACATGCGTGGGCATTGTCTGTGCGGCAAGATCCGGTTCGAGGTCGACCCTCCGGTACTTTCATGCGTCACCTGCCATTGCGACAGTTGCCGTCGCCAATGCGCAGCGCCGATGACAACGTATTTCGGAGTTCGGGATGGCCATTGGCGGTGGACCGGTGAAGAGCCCAAGCATTTCAACTCCTCTCCCGGTGTCGAGCGCAGCTTCTGCCCGCACTGCGGCACGCCAATGTCCTTCCGTTCAACCGCCATGTCGGATGTGGTGCACCTATATGTCGCGACGCTGGGCGCTCCTGAAGCGCTGGAACCAACGTTGCATGTCGCGCATGAAGAAAAGCTGAAATGGCTGAAATTGGAGGATGGTCTGCCCACCTGCAACGGGCCGGATTACACCAAGGTTCAGCCCCTGCCCGACCGCTGACAACAGCGCTTCCCTCTGCGTCGCGAAACAGATAGCGTCGCGCTCATGACCCAGGACAGACCCGTCTTTGGCATCTTTTTGATGCTTGGTTTTTGCGTGCTCGCACCCTTGGGGGATGCGATGGCGAAGCTGTTGGGCGAGACCACACCGCTGGGTCTGCTGGTCATGGTCCGTTTCGCGGTGCAAGCGGTGATCCTGATCCCGCTGGTTGCGGTGACCGGGCGACCCTGGCGGATGCGCGGACGCATCCTGCGGCTGACCCTGCTACGGACGCTGCTGCATATCATCGGCATTTCAGCCATGTTCAGCGCGCTGCAATTCCTGCCATTGGCGGATGCCGTTGCTATTGCCTTCGTCATGCCATTCATCATGCTGCTGCTGGGCAAATATGTTCTGGAGGAAGAGGTCGGTTCCCGCCGTCTTGCCGCCTGCATCGTCGGGTTCATTGGCACGTTACTGGTCATTCAACCCAGCTTTGCCGAGGTAGGTGCACCTGCGTTGCTGCCACTGATCGTTGCCGTAGTCTTTGCCTTGTTCATGCTGGTCACCCGGCAAGTCGCGAAAGAGACCGACCCGGTGTCGTTGCAGGCTGTGTCCGGCGTATTTGCGACAGTCCTTCTGGCTCCGGTCCTTCTGATTGGCACGCAAATGAACATTCCGGAGCTCTCGATGACCCTGCCATCCAGCGATCTGAACTGGCTGCTGATTGCGATCGGGGTGTTGGGTACGGTCGCGCATCTGTTGATGACGTGGTCGCTGCGCTATGCGCCGTCTGCCACTCTGGCCCCGATGCAATACCTGGAAATCCCGGTTGCAACCCTGATCGGATGGGTGATTTTCAACGACCTGCCCGATGGATTGGCTGCGGTTGGCATCGTCATAACCATTGCCGCAGGCCTGTATGTCATTCTGCGCGAGCGGGCCAGCGCCCGGTCCGCCCCGACAGAAACACCTGCATAAGCGGATCAAGCGCTGCGCGCGGGATCATCACCAACAGGCCCGGCCCGTCCATCTTCAGCTCGACAGGCGCCAATGCGCGGTTGGATGTCCCCACCTGCCCGTCCGGTCGAAAGGCCAGATCGTCAATCGGCCATTCCAGCCCGGTACTGCGCCCCGTCACGGGCTGCATCGGAAACAGCGAGACCACATCGCCGGGTGCAACCGGCAGCTTGATCTCTGGCGGCGCGTGAAAAACCAGTTCACGTTCGCCCAGCAATATGCAGGCCTGATCCTGCCGCCGGACCAGAACGTTCAGAACGGCCAGTTGATGATCAAGTCGCCCGCCAAGAAACCCGGCCCCAAGAACCAGCGGAGCGTGCAGATTGCGAAGAGCCTTGTCGAAATCGGTGCTGTCCTGTTCGCGGATGGCAAACAGGCGATCCGCGGGAATTTTCGCTTGCGTCGCTTTGCTCAGCGAATCGAAGTCACCAATCACCGCATCGGGAATCCGGCCTGATTCTGTCAAAACGTCCGCTCCGCCATCGGCGGCAACGACCGAATTGACGCGATTCAGCACCAGATTCAGGTCTCCAGATCCGATAAATCCCCCTCCGAACAGCCCAATTGGATCGGCAGAGCGTACAATTGGCTCGATTTCCCTAAGATTGGCCATTTTTCCCGGATTTGGACACATTAAGACCACAAAATGATAGGTTCATGCATAAAGTTCAGAGCCTTCGTGTGCTCCCGATTCCGGGTAAGTGGGCTCTCGTAGTTTGTAAAGGACGTGCGTCTGATGGTACAGAATAACAAGGTACTAACCGTTTCATATGGAACCTTCTCCTGCACTTTGGAAGGATTCGATGATTCCTTTGAAACGATGAAAGCCATCGCCGAATATTTCCGCGATCTCGCAGCGGATGATCGTTACTTCGGCTCGGAACCCCCGCAACCTGATGCCGAAATGCTGACCCGCATCGCCCGGCGCGATGCGTCGCAGCGCGTCGAAGCCCGTCAGAACGAATCCGGCCTGTTGCTGCGCGCCACTCAGACAACCGAAACCCCTGTCGCTGCTGAAGAGCCGGCCCCGCACACGGCCACGATCAATGTTGCCGAAACTCCCGCTCACGTTCAGCCACAACCGGCCCCTGCGCAGACCGGGTTCGCCGAAGCGGAACCTGTCGCGGACACCCCACCCCCGGCCGCTGACAGCATCGCGGCGAAACTGCAACGCATTCGCGCAGTCGTCTCTCATTCCGATGTGCCCGCGGCCGAGTATTCCGAAGACGAAGACTCACCGCTGTTGGCCAATACCGCCCCCCCGGTAGATGCAGTGGCCGCCGCGTTTGAGGCCGGTGCGCTCAGCGCGGAAGACTTTGCCGAGCCCACAGAGCCTGAAGCCCAGGAAACCGAAGTGCCTGCGGCACCTGCGATTGACGAGATGCAGGATCAGGAAGCTGAAGAACCGCAAGCGGCTGAGACAGCTGATGCGCTGATCCCCGAAGTTGCTGAAACTCAGATCGAAGAAGACGTTGACCTGCAGGCGCCCCTGACCCCCCAGCCCTTGCAAATCGACGAGATCGAAGACACACCGGTGGCGGATCAGACCGCCGCCGAGCCTCTGTTCGCTGATCTTGCAGACGTTGCCGAAGACGATTTCGACGAAGAGGATGCCCCCAACATCCTCAACGTAGAAGACGTAGCAATTGAATCCGACGACGAACCGGTCGAGGAAGACCTGGCGCAGGGTGTTTTGACGGCAGACGACGAAATGCACCTGCTGACCGAAATTTCCGAGATCGAACAGCACCTGTCCGGTCGTTCGAGCCAAAAACTGGCGGACGATGCGGATCCCGATCAGGATATGTCGCGCCTGATGGCAAAGACCGGCGAGCATATGGATGACCCCAGCAGCAGCGATGCGCGCGAAACCTATTCGCACTTGCGCACCGCCGTCGCAGCCACCGAAGCCGACCGCGACGGTCAGGCACGCTCGGAAGAGGCGGCCGACCGGGAATATCGCGGCGATCTGGCATCCGTGGTCAGCCCACGGCGACCCGAAATCAAGGTAACCAGCATGCGTCCGGCACCGGAAGCTCCAGCGCCGCTCAAGCTGGTGGCCGAGCAGCGGGTGGATGAACACGGAACATCCGCAAGCCCGGTCTCGCCACGTCGTGTCACCGCAGACCAGGACGCAACCGGATCGGAGGAAGGCGGTTTCGCACAGTTTGCACAGGAACAGGGTGCGCAATCGCTGCCTGATCTTCTGGAAGCGGCTGCCGCATATCTGTCCTTCATCGAAGGTCAGGAGCAGTTTTCGCGCCCGCAGCTGATGAACAAGGTGCGTTCACTGAAACAGGACGAGTTCAATCGCGAAGAAAGCCTGCGTTCTTTTGGACAGTTGCTGCGCGATGGTAAAATCGAGAAAGCCGGAGGTGGGCGTTTCGCGGCGTCCAACCTGATCGGTTTTCGCCCCGATGACGAGCGTGCCGTAGGCTGATCACGCCACAAGGTTTCCAAGCAAGGCCGGGTTTGCCCCCGGCCTTTTTGCTTTTTGCCATTGGACCATACGCCTGCCCTGAATGACAAAGCCCGAGCGTTTCGACTGATACCAGACAGCCGACAATATACCTCCGAGGACCGCGCGTAATCCTGCGCAGTGCTCAGCAGGCCCGGTCATTTACACGTACCTGACGAGCGCTAGGACTGATCGGGGTCTTCTTTACCGACGCCGCGAAACACAAACTTGAACGGCAGGGCCCAAAGGATGCCCAGCACGATATAGACCAGCAACTCAATCCAGATCGGAGGACGCCCCAGCAAGTTCACGATCGTCACAACAGCGATGATGTACAGCGGAAGGCCAAGCACAAGGATCACCAGCGACCAGCGCCGGCGTGCCTTGTAACTCAACCCTGTCTTCTGTTTTTCGCTCATCAGTCGGCAAAGGGGTCTGTCACCAGAATGGTGTCATCCCGCTCCGGGCTGGTGGACAAAAGTGCCACCGGGCATTCGATCAGTTCTTCGACCCGACGTACATATTTGATCGCATTTGCAGGTAAATCGGCCCAGCTGCGCGCGCCTTCGGTCGATTCGCTCCACCCCGGCATTTCTTCATAAATCGGGGTACAGCGGGCTTGCTGATCAGCTGCGGTTGGAAGGTAATCCAAACGCTCGCCATCCAGCTCATACCCGGTGCAGATCTTAAGGGTCTCAAACCCGTCCAGAACATCCAGCTTTGTCAGCGAAATGCCGTTCACGCCGCTGGTGGCGCAGGTCTGGCGCACCAGACAGGCGTCGAACCAGCCGCAGCGGCGCTTGCGGCCTGTTGTCGTGCCGAATTCGTGCCCGCGTTCACCCAGACGCTGACCGTCTGCGTCTTCCAACTCGGTCGGGAACGGCCCTTCTCCAACGCGGGTGGTATAGGCCTTAACAATGCCAAGCACGAAATTGATCGAGCCCGGTCCGATTCCAACACCGGTTGCCGCCTGCCCCGCAATCACGTTCGACGACGTCACAAAGGGATAGGTGCCAAAATCGATATCCAGCAGCGCGCCCTGCGCCCCTTCAAACAGGATGCGTTTCCCGGCCTTGCGCTTTTCGTTCAGCACTTTCCAGACAGGTGCCGCAAACGGCAGAATTTGTTGCGCGATCTCTTTGAGCTGGGCAATCAGCGCGTCGCGGTCAACCGGTTCGATACCCAGACCCTTGCGCAACGGATCGTGATGTTGCAATGCGCGGTCCACGCGGGCCTCCAGCGTGGCTTCGTCCGCCAGATCGGCAACGCGAACGGAACGCCGCCCAACCTTGTCTTCATAGGCCGGGCCAATTCCACGACCGGTTGTTCCGATCTTGGTGCCTTTGCTCGCAGCTTCCTCGCGCGCACGATCCAACTCGCCGTGAATCGGCAGAATCAACGGCGTGTTTTCGGCAATCATCAGCGTGTCGGGCGTAATCTCAACACCCTGCGCCCGGATGGTTGCGATCTCATTGACCAGATGCCAGGGGTCCAGAACCACCCCATTGCCAATAACGCTCAACTTGCCGCCGCGTACCACACCCGAAGGAAGCGCGTGCAGCTTATAGACCTCGCCGTCGATCACCAGCGTATGACCGGCATTGTGACCGCCCTGAAAACGCGCGATTACGTCCGCCCTTTCGCTGAGCCAGTCGACAATCTTGCCTTTTCCTTCGTCGCCCCATTGGGCGCCGACAACAACCACGTTGGCCATATCCGGTCCTTTTCGTGCTGAGTGATCAAACCCGGCTCATATAGCGGGGCAAAAACGGCAGGGAAACCGATATTTCGCCGCAGAGGAAAATCGCGCAGGCGCGCGATGCCTCCGGCGGGGATATTTGTAGCCAGATGAAGAGCGGATCCCCTACTTCACCTGGCTTTAAATATCCCGGGGGAGGCGCCCGGAACGGGCGGCGGGGGCAGAGCCCCCCTACCCTGTCATCGCAAGTGGACAGGTTGTCCGTGCGGAGTGGTCAGGTAAGCCTCTTCCCAGGCCTTACGCAGATCAAGCACATCCTTCGGCATGGCAGCGCCCTGTTCGGCCAGCAATGCCTCAAGCGTTTCCAGCCATGCGTGGAAGTAATCGTCACCGCCATCCAGTTCCCGGGCAAGCCCGTTGCGTTTCAATGTCGCTGAAAAACGCGCCGCCCAATCCGCCCATTCGAACCGCCCGGCCTCGTTCAGCGCGACTGTGACGGCAAAGACCTGAGCGTGCCAGGGCTCAGCAAAAACCGGCTCGGGGGCTCCGTATGTGATGCAGTCGTTCATTCCGGTTGCAGGTAGCTTTGCCAGAGGTCCAGAACCACCTGGTCAGCGGGATGTTCGGGGGCGGCCCAGAGTTCTGATGCCGCAAAGACCACTGCATAAATCGGCTCTGGCGCCTCACCCAACCCATGCGCATTGGAATCGGGCAGAACATGGGTTCCGTGCAGGCGCAGGATTCGGCCCCTGGCACCGGATGCATAGACAGGCAGGCGCGTGTGACCTCCATCCACGAGGCGATTTGCCGCCGGTCGGACCGTGACAACCTCTTGCCCCACAGAATACAGCGCCGCGACATTGGAAGGCCTGTCCGCAGGCCCGCCTTTGGCCAGCGCAGCGGACACCGCTTCCGCCTTGAGTGCTCTGTCCGCCAAGGGGTGCGGTTCGTCGCCGCTCACGCCACGCAGATCATCCAATGTCAGAACACCCTTTTCGACCAGCAGATCGGTCAGACCGGATATCCATTTCTCATAATAGGAAAACCGGGTGTAATCCTTCGGGGACAGGCGTTCGCGCGCGTGGCGCGAAACGTCGATGTTCCACTGCCCCAGAAAACCAGATGCAAGTGTCACCGCAAGAGCGCGGGCGTGCCAGTCTTCGGCAAAGACCGGCGCATCCTCTGTCTCGGGGTTTATCGGACCATCACCGAAACGGCCTCCCATATCGTGAACGCGGGTCATGCGGGCACCCTTGGAAGGCCCGTGCCAATCATGCTGTCGCGCGTCACAAGCGCGGCAAGCCCCTCTTCGCTCATCCCGTCTGTGCCTACAGGGCGCATGGGCAAGACGAGATAGCGAACCTCGGCTGTCGAATCCCAAACCCGTACAGATGTGTCTTGGGGCAAGGTGACGCCGAATTCGGCCAGCACCTTGCGCGGTTCTCGCACTGCGCGGGCGCGGTAGGCGTCGGATTTGTACCATCCGGGCGGTATGCCCAGCAGCGGCCAAGGGTAACAGCTGCACAGCGTGCAGACGACCATATTGTGCCGGTCCGGTGTGTTCTCAACCACTACCATATGTTCACCCTGGCGGCCATAATAGCCAAGGTCGGCCACGACCGGAGTGGCGTCTTCAAGCAGGGCAGCTTTGAAGGCAGGGTCGCTCCAGGCTTTGGCAACAACGCGCGCGCCGTTTTGCGGCCCGATCCTGTTCTGATAAGTGTCAATAATCTCATCCAGAGCCGCCGGATCGATCAGCCCTTTGCGGGTTAAAATCGTCTCGAGCGCTTTGACGCGCAATGCGGGTTCAGGTGGTAACAGGGCATGCGGGTGGTCGTGATCGTCATGTGGCATGGCCGCAGCCTGCGTCACAAATCGACACACTGTCCAGTCCCTTTGACGTGATGGGATACATCAAAGAAGTTGATGCCAACTCCTGACTTGCCCCCGCTGGCAAACTTGCATAAGTACCACGCGATACACGCCACGCTGTACAGGACCACCATGGAAAACGTCGTTCTCATCATCCATCTTCTTCTGGCTCTGGGCCTGATCGCCGTTGTCCTGATGCAGCGGTCCGAAGGCGGCGGCCTGGGTATGGGTGGTGGCGGTGCCATGGCTGGTCGCGCAGCAGCGACGGCATTGGGCAAGGTGACCTGGATTCTGGCGGCCTGTTTCATCGTCACCTCGATCACGCTGACCATTCTTGCGGCTCAGAAATCTTCGGGCAGCTCGGTAATCGACCGTCTGGGTGTTCCAGCGCCAGCTTCGACAGAAGAAACCACACCGGCGATTCCGTCGGTTGATGATCTTCTGCCGCCGGCACAGGACGACAACGCGCCGCTGATCCCGCAGGCGGATTGATCCACAAAACCTAGAAACCTGAGAGAGGACTGCAACAGCATCTTGCGGTTCTCTTGCGCTTTTGGCGCGAATCCTTTATACGTGAAGTCCCGTGATGCAGCGGTTTTTCGGAGCCGCCGGGCAGCTGATTTTGACGTCTCACGGGAGCAGCCGAAAAACTATGGCACGTTTTATTTTCATCACCGGTGGTGTGGTTTCGTCCTTGGGCAAAGGGCTGGCTTCGGCAGCTTTGGGCGCTTTGTTGCAGGCCCGCGGTTATTCGGTGCGTCTGCGCAAGCTGGACCCCTATCTGAACGTCGATCCTGGTACGATGTCGCCCTTTGAGCATGGCGAAGTGTTTGTCACCGATGATGGTGCCGAGACCGATCTGGACCTGGGCCATTACGAACGGTTCACCGGCGTGGCTGCCCGCAAGACCGACTCGGTCAGTTCCGGGCGGATCTATTCGAACGTGCTCGAGAAAGAACGCCGTGGCGATTACCTTGGCAAGACCATTCAGGTGATCCCGCACGTCACAAACGAGATCAAGGATTTCATCGCCATAGGCGAGGATGAGGTTGATTTCATGCTGTGCGAGATTGGCGGCACTGTGGGCGATATCGAAGGCCTGCCCTTCTTTGAAGCCATCCGCCAGTTCAGTCAGGACAAGCCGCGCGGGCAGTGCATTTTCATGCACCTGACGCTGCTGCCTTACATCAAGGCCTCGGGTGAGTTGAAAACCAAGCCGACCCAGCACTCGGTGAAAGAACTGCGTTCGATCGGTCTGGCCCCCGATATTCTGGTCTGCCGGTCCGAAGGGCCGATCCCGACCAAGGAACGGGAAAAGCTGGCCCTGTTCTGTAACGTGCGCCCAGACAGCGTGATCGCGGCACAGGACCTGTCCACCATTTACGACGCGCCGCTGGCCTATCACCGCGAGGGGCTGGATCAGGCCGTTCTGGATGCCTTCCAGATCAGCCCCGCTCCCAAGCCCGATCTGGCCAAATGGGAAGATGTGAGCGACCGCATCCACAACGCCGAGGGCGAAGTGAAAGTGGCCATTGTCGGCAAATATACGCAGCTTGAGGACGCCTATAAGTCGATTGCCGAGGCGCTGACCCATGGCGGTATGGCCAACCGCGTGAAGGTCAAGATCGAGTGGGTGGATGCCGAGGTTTTCGACACCGAAGACGCGGCCCCGTATCTGGAAGGCTTCCACGCCATCCTTGTCCCCGGTGGGTTTGGCGAGCGTGGCACCGAAGGCAAGATCAAGGCGGCGCAATATGCGCGCGAGCACAAGGTTCCCTATCTGGGCATTTGTCTTGGCATGCAGATGGCGGTGATCGAGGCTGCGCGGAACGCTGCGGGAATCGCCGAAGCCGGGTCCGAGGAATTCGACCATGAGGCCGGGAAGAAACGGTTTGAACCGGTGGTCTATCACCTCAAGGAGTGGGTACAGGGCAACCACAAGGTCGAGCGCAAGGTCGGCGACGACAAGGGCGGCACAATGCGCCTTGGGGCTTACAACGCAGTATTGGCGGATGGATCCAAAGTGGCCGAGGTTTATGGCGGCACGCAGATCGAGGAACGTCACCGCCACCGCTATGAGGTGGACATCAAGTATCGCGACAAGCTTGAAAAAGCGGGCCTGAAGTTTTCGGGCATGTCGCCGGACGGACGTCTGCCCGAAATCGTGGAATGGGCGGATCACCCGTGGTTCATTGGCGTTCAGTACCATCCGGAATTGAAGTCCAAGCCGTTTGACCCGCATCCGCTGTTTCGCGAATTTGTGCGGGCCGCGAAAGACACCTCGCGCCTGGTTTGATCCCTGACTGTGTCGGACTGTCACCCCACGTTGTTTCGTGGGGGCTGACCTCTTAACTGTGTGGAGAGGCAGGTTTTCTGCTTTTGCATTTCACGGTTTCAGGAGATTTCCGATGAGCAACGCAACAACGATCACCAACCTTCAGCAAGCGCTTCATATGGAGCTTACTGCCGCGCACCAATACCAGTTGCACGCGCATGTTCTGGACGACTGGGGCCTTGATATTCTGGCCGAGAAAATGCGGGGCGAGATGCAGGAAGAGTTGGTGCATTCTGACGCCTTTATCGAACGTATCCTGTTTCTGGGTGGAACCCCCGAGCTTGCGTTTCAGAAAAGCCCAGCCGCAGCGGGCACGCTGGAAGAGATGTTCGCCTCTGATCTCAAAGACGAGAGTGAGGCCGTCGACTTCTACACCAATGCAGCGCAACAGGCGGCCGAAGTTGGTGATGTTGGTTCGCGTACACTGTTCGAACGCATCCTGATGGAAGAAGAAGGTCATAAAGCCTGGCTGGAGACACAGCTGAGCCTTCTGCAACGTCTGGGCGAATCTGCGTTTAGCGCGAAATTCGTCTCTGGCGCTGCGGGCGACGCCTGAGACCTTGGTTTCAAACCGGTGGATGTCACAGGTGCTTTGCGAAGCTGACGCAATCTGTGCCTGTGCCGTCACCTTAAATTGACCTGGCTGGGTGCAAAAACTCTGGCCGGGTCATTTTCTCAGCGTTAGCTGTAGGATACGTGACAACAGGAGAGTTCCGATGACCAGCCAGTCCCAGAAAGCCGTGACCTTTACCAGCCTTCACAAGAAGGGCGATCCTGTCATTCTGTTCAATATCTGGGACGCTGGCAGCGCTGGCGCCGTTCGGGACGCTGGTGCCCAGGCCATCGCGACCGGCAGTGCCCCTGTTGCCATGGCGCAGGGCTATGGCGACGGGCAGAACATTCCACTTGAGGCCGCGTTGGACAATGTACGCCGCATCGTTGCGGCGATTGATTTGCCGGTAACACTGGATTTCGAGGGGGCTTATGCCGAAGACCCGCAAGGGATCGCGCAAAACGTTCGGCGCGCACTTGACTGCGGTGTTGTCGGGTTCAACTTTGAAGACCAGATCATCGGTGGTGACGGTCTCTACGATATCGCCACTCAGGCCAAACGCGTTGAAGCGATGTGCGACGCTTGCGCGCGCGCAAGCATTCCCGGCTATGTCAATGCGCGCACAGATATCTTCCTGAAGGCCGCAGCGGACACCCATGACGACACGATGCTGGATGAGGCCATTGCCCGTGCCAATGCCTATGCTGACGCAGGCGCCAGCGGATTCTTTGCCCCCGGGCTAAAGAACGAAGCCCTGATCGCCCGGCTTTGCGAATCCACCACGTTGCCGGTCAATATCATCGCCCTGCCCGGCACGCCGGATACGGCCACTCTGGCAAAGCTCGGGGTCGCGCGGATCAGCTACGGCCCGGTCCCCTATCGCCAGATGCTGGCCTGGTTGCAGAACGCAACCAAAGAGGCGCTGACCTGGTAAACGCAGGCCTTTGTTTCTTAAGGACAAATTGAAACTCATGGATATTGGGCAATGATTGATTGTTGGCCGGTGTGTACCCGGTGCCGCGCAGCTCTGGTTCAGCGCGGGACACACGCAATACTATAGCAAGACCGGCATTTCGTGCTTGGCCGATCACGACCTGTCGTCTAGGTGTTTGTTATGTTGAAAAGGTTCTTTAAGGCGCTCAGACCGCCTCATCATGAACAATTGCCGGACCCGGATGCAGAACTTGCTCTGGGTGCTCTGATGGTGCGCGTCGCGCAGGCAGATCGCGATTATAAGCTGGAAGAGATCAGTCTGATCGACAAGATACTGGCTCGTCTTTACCAGCATAACGCGATTGAGGCGGCCAAGGTTCGGGCCACCTGCGAAAAGCTCCATGCTGCGGCACCGGAAACTGATACGTTCGGCAAACTGATCCGGGAAACCACGGACCTAAAAGAGCGGCTGGCAGCCCTTGACGCGTTGTGGGAAATCGTTCTGGCAGATGGCAGTTCGGACGAGGGCGAGATAAAGATCGTCGAAGAAGCCCGCATTGCCATGGGCCTGAGCTATAATGACAGTCAGGCAGCGCGCGAGCGCGTCCAAAGCCGCTTGGATGTGAGTTAAGCGCCCGCTATATCTTACCCATGTTCAGCGACTTTCTTTCCAGGCTCACACAGCCCAAGCCCGACCCGCTTGTCGAAGATGATGCCCGCCTGGCCCTGACGGCCCTGCTGGTGCGTCTGGCACGATCTGACAACGATTATTCTGATTCTGAGATGGCGCGCATCGACCGCATCTCGGCTGAACGATACGGTTTGTCCCCGTTCGAAAGCGCGGCTTTGCGCGCCCGCGCCGAAGATCTTGAGGCCGAGGCCCCCGACACGGTCCGTTTTACCCGTGCCATCAAAGAAGCTGTCGCTTATGAAAACCGGCTGGCGGTGGTTCAGGCGCTGTGGTCGGTGGCGCTGGCTGATGGCCACCGTACGGGTGAGGAGGACTCGCTGCTGCGTCTGGTTGTCAGCTTACTAGGGGTCAGCGACGTGGATTCGGCTTTGGCCCGGCAAAAGGCCGCTAAATCTTGATCGCCATGCTTGGCATGTATGACATGCCCGAGGTTCAGGCCGCCAATGATCGGTTCTGGGGGTTGATTCGTGCGCATTTGGGATGCGGGCCAGAACAGCTGACCCGAGACACCGATGTTTGGCAGGTCTGGCTTGATCCCGAACTGGTGCTGGCGCAGACCTGTGGAATGCCCTATCGCACACGCTTGCATGGTCGGGTTCAACTGGTGGGCACCCCGGATTACGGCCTGCCCGGTTGTCCTGCCGGGCATTATTGCTCGGTCTTTGTGGCGCGGCGCGACGACAACCGCACGCTGGCGGGCATGACTGACGGTATCTTCGCGTATAACGAAGCGCTGTCTCAATCCGGCTGGGCAGCACCGATCACGCATCTATCCCGAGAGAACCTGAATCCTGCGTCGTTGTTGGAAACAGGCGGTCACGCGCTGTCAGCGCAGGCGGTCTCGGACGGGAAGGCAGATTTCGCCGCGCTGGATGCATTGACCTGGATGATGTTGCAGGAACATACCGATCTGGGCAAAAGCCTGCGCGAATTGGCAAAAACCTCTCCTACACCAACCCTGCCCTATATTACTGGACCCGACCAAAACGCGGATCTGGTCGCAGACGCAGTTCGAACCGCAATAGTCGGCCTTGCCGAACACGACCGCAAAACGCTGCATATTCAGGGGCTGATCGACATCCCGGCGGAGGAGTACCTGTCCGTACCGACCCCGCCACCGCCATGCGCACAGCGGATAATCTGATGACCAAATTGTCCGGTGCATTTGGTCATTTTGGCTGTTTCCGACCCTGAATTTGCGAATTGCGCATTGCATTGAGCAAATTTTTCGGCCCTATTACCGCACCAACACCACAAACTACTGGACTGCCCGTGACAGAAATCGCTCCCGTCATCGAAATCAAAAACCTTCACAAAAGCTTCGGCAATCTGGAAGTGTTGAAGGGGGTGGATATCACAGCGCATGGCGGCGACGTAGTCTCGCTGATCGGGTCGTCGGGGTCAGGAAAATCAACTTTGCTGCGCTGCTGCAATCTGTTGGAAGACAGCCAGCAGGGTGAAATCCTGTTCAAAGGCGAACCTGTCAAATGGTCGGGCGATAGCCATGGGCGCCGCCCCGCGGACCCCAAGCAGGTTCTGCGCATCCGCACCAACCTGTCGATGGTGTTTCAGCAGTTCAATCTGTGGGCGCATATGACCATCCTGCAAAATGTGATGGAAGCCCCCGTGACCGTTCTGGGCCGCGACAAGGCCGAAGTGGAAGACAGCGCGCGCAAATACCTTGAGAAAGTTGGGATTGGCGACAAATGCGACGCCTATCCGGCGCAATTGTCCGGCGGTCAGCAACAGCGTGCCGCGATCGCGCGGGGGCTGTGCATGGAACCGCAGGCGCTGTTGTTCGACGAACCGACCTCGGCGCTGGATCCCGAACTTGAACAGGAAGTGATCAAGGTGATCAAGGATCTGGCCGCAGAAGGGCGCACCATGATCATCGTGACCCATGACATGAAAATGGCGGCAGATATCTCGAGCCACGTGGTATTTCTTCATCAGGGCCTGATCGAGGAAGAAGGTTTGCCCGAAGATATCTTTACATCACCCGAATCCGAACGGCTTCGGGGCTTTCTCTCCGCTACTCAAGCGGCTTAACTTCAAGAACAGAACCAAAACTGGGGAGTAACCAATGAAAAACCTGATTCTGTCCACTGCAGCCCTGGCGCTGACTGCTGGTATCGCGATGGCCGACACGGTCCGCATGGGCACCGAGGGCGCCTACCCTCCGTACAACTTCATCAACGATGCAGGTGAAATCGACGGGTTCGAGCGTGAAGTCGGCGACGAGCTGTGCAAACGCGCTAACCTGGAGTGTGAATGGGTCAAGAACGACTGGGATTCGATCATTCCGAACCTGGTCTCGGGCAACTACGACACCATCATTGCCGGTATGTCGATCACAGCCGAACGTGATGAGGTCATCGACTTTACCCAAGACTATTACCCGCCGACCGCGTCGGCCTATGTCGCGACCTCTGACTCGGCAGACGTAACCGGCGGTGTCGTTGCTGCGCAAACCGCCACGATCCAGGCAGGCCACGTTGCCGAATCCGGTGCAACCCTGGTCGAATTCGCGACCCCGGAAGAAACCATTGCAGCCGTCCGTAACGGTGAAGCCGATGCCGTTCTGGCCGACCGCGACTATCTGGTGCCGCTGGTCGAGGAATCGGGCGGTGAGCTGGTCTTTATCGGCGATCCGGTTCCGCTGGGCGGCGGTGTCGGCATGGGCCTGCGTGAAAGCGACGGTGAACTGCGCGGCAAATTCGACGAAGCCATCACTTCGATGAAAGCTGACGGCACGCTGAACGAGATGCTGATCAAGTGGTTCGGTGAGGGCACCGCCACATACGGTACTGACGGTTCGGTCGTCACCAACTAAGACCTGACCAATCCCGGTCCGGTGCTTTGGCGCCGGGCCGCTTCCGGCCTAGCCGGAACAGACGTTGGAAAGACGCCATATGTTCTCGTACTGCGCTGATCCTGACACGCTGGGCACGTTCCGCTGGTTTTCATGCTACCTGACCAATGGCGTCCACTGGTCGTTCTACCTGTCTTTCATCAAGGTTTTGGCCTTGCTGGCTGTGACCGCGCCCGTCGCTCTTGGCTTCGGGTTTGCTGGAGCCATGGCGGCGCGCTCGCATTTCCCGCCCCTCAGCTGGTTGGGCAAAGGATATATCGCGATTGTGCGCGGCGTGCCCGACATTGCGTTTTTCCTGTTCTTCGTCATCGCGTTGGATCAGGCGTTTGAGTGGACGCGGCATAAGATATTGTGCCCGGACTGGACCGACCCAATCCGCCAGGGCAATGACTTCCTCGTTTGTCAGGCCGCCAAGCTGCCACTTGGAACCGCGCCTGAATGGGTGCATGAAACCTATGGGTTTTTCCTTGCGGTCATCACCTTCTCTATCGTTTTTGGTGCTTTCGCGGCCAATGTCCTGTTCGGCGGAATGCGCGCCGTACCACATGCGCAACTGGAAACGGCCGAAGCTTATGGCATGAATCGCCGCCAGACCTTCTGGAAAATCCTCGTACCTCAGATGTGGGTTTACGCGCTGCCCGGCCTGTCCAATCTGTGGATGGTGCTGATCAAGGCGACACCCCTGCTCTTCCTGCTGGGCGTCGAAGATATCGTGTATTGGGCGCGCGAACTGGGCGGCACCAAAACCTCGAAATTCACGCAATACCCGCATGGCGACTGGCGCATGTGGTATTTCCTGTTCCTGCTGATCTTTTACCTTGGCATGACCCGTTTCTCGGAACTTGGGCTTGAAAAACTGATGCGGCGATTGTCCCACGGACAGGCCACTTCCGGCGGAGAGCTTCTGCGCAAGGAGACCACGGCATGATGATCCGCGTTCAAGACCGCAACCGGGTGCCGCACGCGATTGCACAGCAATCTCTCTCGCGCCCGCAATCTCCTTTCCAAGGAGCCCGATCATGAGTTGCATCCAGACCATTCAGGATTACGGCCTGCGGTCGCTTGGCTTTGGCGAGCGCCTGCTGCCTAAAACCGATTTCACCCTGTGCGAACAGTTCACCCTGATCGGCTCGGGCATGATCTGGAACATCTATTTCGGCGTCATGGCGCTGGCGACCGGGTTCTTTCTGGCCACCGCGCTGGCCGTCGGCAAAGCCTCGACCAACAAATGGCTGCGCAAACCTGCCGAATGGTTCATCTTTCTGTTCCGGGGCTCGCCTCTCTTTATCCAGTTCTTCTTTGCCTATTTCTTCTTCCTGTCGCTGAAGAAAACATATCCGATGTTCGACGCCTTCACCTCGGCCTGGCTGGGGGCGCTGATCGTGCTGTTCCTGAACACCTCAGCCTATTCGGGTGAGATTTTTTACGGTGCCCTGCGCTCGATCCCCAAGGGAGATATCGAAGCGGCAGATGCCTATGGCATGTCCGGCTGGTCGCGGTTTCGGCGGATCGTCTGGCCCACCATGCTGCGTCTGGCCTGGCCGGCCTATACGAACGAAGCGATCTTTCTGTTCCATGCCACCACGCTGGTCTTCTTCTCGGCCTTTCCGGCCTGGCAACAACGTGGCGACGCGCTCTATTACGCCAGCTATTTCGCGGACAAAACGTTCAACCCCTTCATCCCCTATCCAATTCTGGCGTTCTATTTCATCCTGCTGACATTGGTGATTGTCGGGGGATTTGGCCTGATCAACAAACGCCTGAACCGCCACCTGCCCACCGCCAAACGGGCAAAAATGCGGTTCAAACTGAACCTGGCGCGCTAAAGGACAGCGCGCCGTAAATTCCGGCGTTCAAGCCTACACTACGCTTGTAATACGCTTGGTGATGCGAACACGGACAGTCGATTTGGGGGGAATGGTACCGCCTCCCTGGCTTGAACAGGGGACCTCTGGATCCACAATCCAGCGCTCTAACCAACTGAGCTAAGGCGGCACTTTGTGAGGGGCGATGTACCGAACGCGCCGGGGGAATGCAAGAGGATTAAAGCCTAATTCTCCAGCTTTGTTCGACAAGATCGACGCCAAAGGAATGCACCGGTTTGCTGTCGATCAGTTCCCAGCCAAACGCCCTGTAAAGCGCGCGGGCAGCCGTATGACTTTCATGGGTCCACAAAACCATTTCCCGATATCCAGCCTCGCGTGCGAAGTCTGTACAGGTCTGTAACAGCCGTTTCCCCAACCCAAGTCCGCGCGCTTCGGGGACAAGCAGGAAGAGGCGTAGTTTGGCGGTTGTCTGGTCAACACGCACGCAGAAGATGCTACCCAATCTTTGCCCAGCCCGTTCAACAATCCAGCCTTTTTCAAAGGACGGGTCATTGTTGGCAATGAACTCCTCAAGGATGCGCGCAACCAATGGGGCAAAGCTGTCATCAAATCCTTCGTCGCGCGCATAGAGTAACCCGTGCTGTTCGACCAGCCACGCGGCATCATCGGGGCGAAACGTTCTGAGAACCACTTTATCCATGTCTTATCTGACCGCAAAGGTGACTTGATTCTCAACCCCGTGCGCGCTAGCACGAATGCTCAGTCTCGGAGGCATCGATGGGCATCAATACCGAACGCGATATTCAGGCCAACCTGCAAATCGGTCCGACCGATCAGGGGATGGTACGCTTGTTCATCGAAGCCGACGGCATCGAGATTCCGATGGATTTCGACCCCGAGGAAGCCGAAGAAATCGCCGACGAGATCCGCGCCGCAATACAGGCCGCCCTCGCCGTCAAAGGCTGAGCTTTTACAAGCGCGGATCGCGCAGCGCATGCAGTCGGCGTGCTGCATCTGTCGCAAATTTCTGGATCATCTTCTTGCGCCGCGCCGGGGCAAGCTTGTCCTCGGGCGCCATGCGCACGATCTCGGCATCATAGGCGTCAGCAATGATCAAGCCCGTTTCGTCAGGCAACAGATCGGTCGGAAACTCGGTATCCACGGCCCAGAAGAATCGGTCACACCATTCCAGATAGCCCTGCCATTTGGCATCCGATTGATAATCGGCACGGCTGGATTTGCATTCGATCACCCAAATCTCACCTTTGGGACCCAGCCCCATCACATCGACACGCAAACCACGTGCCGGAACGAATTCTTCAACAGAAACAAAACCATGCGCGGCAAGGTGGCGTGCGACGCCACGCGCCAGTTTCTGTCCGGGCTGCAAATCTAACAACATACCCCAAATGTGAACAATTGGTGAACAAAAGTAAAGTGCTCCATCGCGCTTGACATAATACCATTTGGCATCATATTAATACGATACCAAATGGTATCTCTTCTGGAGTTGCTTATGGATAACCGAACTCAAAACGCGTTCCGTGCGCTGGCCGATCCCACACGTAGGGACATTGTACAATTGCTCTCGTCTCAGGACATGACCATCGGGCAGTTGACAGACCAGTTCGACATGACTCGGGCCGCGGTCAAAAAGCATCTGACCGTGCTATCCGACGGCGGCTTGATCACCGTCGAAACCCGTGGCCGCGAACGCATTAACCGTCTTGAACCACAGGGGATGGCCCCCGTTCTGGACTGGCTCAGGTATTTTGACCAGTTCTGGGACGATCGCCTCAACTCTCTCAAGGAAGCTGTTGAAAGGAAATCGAAATGACCGATGCAGTTCTGAAGAAATCGATCTTTCTGAGGGCCGAACCGGAAACGGTATGGGCTTATCTTACAGACCCGGATCGCCTGGCGGAATGGTTCCACAAACCGAAACATCCTCTGACCGCGGGTCAAAAGCTGGAGATGTTTGGCACAACAAGCGGCGAACTGTTGATCTGGGGTGAGGTTCGCGTTGCCAACCCTCCCAAATATCTGGAATACACGTTCACCGTAAAACCGATGGGCGACGCGGTGAGCGTCGTCAAGTGGACCCTGGAACCCGTCGCAGGCGGGACGCGCCTTGACCTGCGGCATGAAGGCCTGCCGCAGGGGGCCGATGCCTTTGGCCTGATCCTGGCGCTGGACAAGGGTTGGGACGAGCACTTTGGCAAGATGCGCACGGCATTGCACGAAACTGTTGATGCCTGACCCCTTGTGCGAACCCGTCAGACGCCCTACTTAAGCGCGTGGCGGGTTCTGCCCTTCTTGTGACAGGTAGCATTCTGGTGGCCTTAAGCAATTCCGAGGGGGCTGGCTCTGTTCAGGTCCTGGCCTGATTACCTGGCGCCCACCTGTATATACAGGTCCTCGGGAATCAAACCACACGGTTGTTTGGTGGTCCCGCCACATTGCTGAATTGGCTCAGAGCACCACCAACGTCGGTCTTTACACGCCTGGATGCCATGCAGATCAAATTAATCCGCTCTGATAGCCCAATTCTTCCAAAAGCAATGCTAACTTAGTGTACCAGCCTTCCTGTTGAAACATAGCACCCATTCCCTGGCCCCAAGAATATTCATGCAAACTGGTTCAAGGCTATCCTTCGATGAGAGAAAACAATTCGATTGGATTAGCAAGGCCACGAACTTCGTGAACCCCACAAGGCAAAAACAGATCAGGTGAGGTCCCAGCAATCGCTGATGTTACCAACACTCTGTGACCGATAGACTTGGTTAGACCTTCTATGCGACTGGCAACATTCACTGCGCCCCCGAGAACCGTGAAATCAAGCCTTCCCGGACTGCCGATATTGCCATAGCTGACTTGCCCAACATTGATCCCGATTCCTACATCCAAAGACGACTTATTAGCCTCAACGCGGCGACTGTTGAGCGTCGTCAAACCGGCCAATACACTTTGTGCGGCTTGCGCAGCCTTTCGGCATCGGTCGGCGTGGTCAACCTGAGTTGCGATGGTGAAGATCGAGAGAATACCGTCACCCATAAACTTGAGAACATCGCCGCCGTTCTCTTCTACGGATTGCACAACCAGATCAAAGTAACCGCTCAGCGCGTCAAAAACATCCACCTCGGGAGCGGCTTCCGAAAGAGCCGTGAAACCTCGCAAATCAGAAAACATGACAACTGCATCAACTGTCGTTCGTTCGCCCCGCTTGATCCGCCCATTCCAAACCGCATCAGAGGGCCCATCACCAAGATATGTTCGTAGAAGCCCCTTGGCTGACTTGCGCATTGTGACGGGTTCCAAGGCGGACGATAGAGCAGGCAGAGCTTCCTCAATCAATTCCAGATGTTGCGGTGAAAAACCGTCTGGGTCCTGTGTAACAAATGTACATCCGTGCAGAGATCCATCACCATAATACATAAGGGTGGCATAGTAGTCTGTGCCACCCGACTCAGCGAATTCAAGATACGATGAATGCTCGGTCCTTGGATCAAGTTGTCGCAGACTTTTATGAAGTGGCTTTCTGTGCTCCAGAATGTACTCAAATGAGCTGCCAACATACCCGTCTGTCGACATCGTTTCATGAGTTACGTCGTAGCTGTCGGTCCGGTCAGGGGTCCAGACTATCCCCCATGCAATAAGTAACGGATTGGCGAACCGCTGACCAATATTGACTCGCCAGAGTGGAACGCCTTCGTCAACTAATGACGAGCAGAAATGAGAAACTACTTTCACGGGGTCGCCTGAGCGGCGTCCTTCGGTAATCATCCAGTCGGTTAATTGTGGTACGGAGGCCATGTTGTCAAACTAGTCGCTTGGACAAGATGATCAAAGTCCCTTCCTATTAGCAGGTTATTCAAAGCGCTATATTGAAGGAATATGTTCAGACCAAGGCCCCAGATACGCCATTCTGAATATCCGCGATAGGCTGAAATCAACCGCATACAAACGTGACAGCGGCTGCATCTGCTTTGAAGCTGCAACAGTCAATGTCGGCGCAACCATCTCACGATATGCCAGAGAACCCATAAGAGGCTTGGTGTGATAAAGCCTGGCATCAAAATTAGCGTGAAACACTCGCCTCTTGCTTGATCGCAACTGGTTTCAAATCATCTAAAACCGGTGTTCCCCGGCGCGGGCCTTGCGGCTTTTCTGCCATGCTCATGATCTTGTAGGCGAACTGGACACCGGCAAAGACAATGCCGTTCATGAACCAGATCATCACCAAAGCGATAAGACCGATTTCCGAACTGGTTATCAGATGGCGCAGGTTTGCGACATTCAGCGCCAACAGGACGCCGACAAACACAGCCGAAATGACAAAGCCCCAGGCAACTTGCGTGATATAAAGGCGGATCAGTTTGGGCATGGCGAACCTCTTTGCGCTATGACATTCAAGTTAGCGCATATCTGGTTCTCGTAAAGGCGTCAGAATGCCTCGGGCTGTGCCTCGCGGGCCATATGATCCAGCACAGCATTGACGAATTTCGGCTCTTTGCCTTCCGGGAAAAACGCACGCGCAACGTCAACAAATTCAGTGATGACAACCTTTGGCGGCGTGTCGCTTTGGGTCAGCTCTGCCCCAGCCGCACGGAACAGCGCCCGCAAGGTCGGGTCAATCCGAGCGATCGGCCATTTGGCGACCAGCGCACGGTCCGTCATCTGGTCGATGGCCGCCTGATAGTTCACCGCATTGTCGACCAACGAGCGGAAGACACTGATATCACCGTCCAACATTTCCTCACCCTCATAGACAGCGCCAAAACGGTGATCCAGAAACTCATTCACGACAGCTTCGGTCGTTTGCCCGGACTGTTCCATCTGGAACAGCGCCTGCACGGCATAAAGCCGGGCGGCGGATTTCATCAGGCGTTTCTGGTTGGCCGGTTTCGGCGCGTCTGTCTTGGTCATGCTGTCGAGGGTCCGTTGCTGTCGCCCGCCACGAGGATGGACTCGGACGGCGGTTTGAAACCAACGCCCTTTTTGGAAGAGCCCCACTTACGGCTGAGCGCGATCAGATGCAAGGCCGCAGCAGCAGCCCCACCCCCTTTATTCATCTTTTTCGGGTTCGCGCGGACTTCGGCCTGCGCGTCGTTTTCCACAGTCAGAATGCCATTGCCGATGCACAGGCCCTGCAGGCCCATCAACTGGATGGCCCGGCTGGAGTCATTGCAAACGGTTTCGTAATGCGTGGTCTCGCCGCGAATGACGCAGCCCAGCGCGACGTAGCCATCAAAGTTGCACTGACGGTCGGCCATTGCGATGGCGGTCGGGATTTCCAGCGCGCCGGGCACCTCGACCACTTCGCAGGTTCCGCCCGCGGCTTCGATTTCGGCCTTCGCGCCCGTGATCAGGTTATCGGCAATCGCACGATAAAACGGCGCCGCCACGATCAGCAGCTTGACCGGCTTGTCAAATGTCGGTGTCGGCAGAACGCCATGTTCGTCTTGAGCAGCCATGATCAGTCTTCCTTCAAAATCGAACGGGTACCGACGATGGACAGGCCAAACGCGTCAAGCCCCAGATATACGGTTTCTGGCGAGTCGGTCAGCAGAACCAGTTCCTGAATTCCCATCTTGGACAGGATCTGGGCCCCCAGACCGGTTTGTTTAATGGTGCGCGGCCCCTCGTCACCCGTCGCATATAGCGAGTTGCGCGGTTGACGGAACAGGCAGACCACGCCCCGTCCTTCTTCAGCAATCTTTTCCATGGCGCGCGGCAGTTCGCGCGAGGATTTCGGACCAAGACCCAGAATATCGGGGGCCTCGTGCAGAGCATGGGTGCGGGTCAACACCGGTTCGGGTGTGGTGATGTCGCCCTTGATCATGACCACATGTTCGATGCCATGGGTCTGATCGGTGAACAGCCGCATCTCCCACTCGCCGCCATATTCTGACGTCACCATCTGACGCGAGGTTTCAACCACCAGATTGTCGTTGCGCGACCGGTAGGCAATCAGGTCACTGATCGTGCCGATCTTCATGTTGTGCTCTTGCGCAAACTCAACCAGATCAGGCAGACGCGCCATGGTGCCGTCGGGTTTCATGATCTCGCAGATCACGCCCGAGGGGTTTAGACCGGCCAGACGCGAGATATCAACGGCAGCCTCGGTATGACCAGCACGCACCAGCACCCCACCCCGCTTGGCGCGCAAGGGGAAGACGTGGCCTGGTGTTGCGATATGGGCCATTGTGTTCTGCTCATTGATCGCAGTCGCCACGGTCAGCGCACGATCGGCGGCAGAGATCCCGGTGCTGACCCCTTCGCGCGCCTCGATGGACACGGTGAATGCGGTTTCGTGCCGGGACGAGTTGTTCACCGCCATCATCGGCAGCCCAAGCGCTTCGACCCGTTCTGCCGTCATAGGCAGACAGATCAGGCCACGGCCATGGGTGGCCATAAAGTTAATGGCCTCGGCATCCGCGAACTCGGCAGCAATCACCAGATCGCCCTCGTTTTCGCGATCCTCGTGATCGACCAGAATATACATCCGGCCGGCTCGCGCCTCTTCAATAATGTCTTCGATCGGGCTGATCGCGTCGCGCAGCCGGGCCTCGACCGGGCCGGGTGTCTCAAAGCTCATTGGGCAGCCTTTCGCATGGCATGTTTGAACGGCGGAATAGACCACTGAGGGCACAAAGACCAGTCCACAAACGGCGCAGGTCTGCTCCGACGCGACGTATGGTATCAGGACATCTCGGCCAGACGCGCCACATAACGGGCCAGTGTATCGATCTCAAGATTGACCCGGTCCCCGACCTGCACGTGGCCCCAGGTGGTGACCTCTTTGGTGTGTGGAATGAAGTTGATGCCGAAATCGCAATCTGTCACGTCATTGACCGTCAGGGATGTGCCATTCAATGCCACCGATCCTTTGGGCGCGATGAACCGTGCAAGATCCTTTGGCGCGCGCAAGGTGACGCGTGTGCTGTCGCCGTCTTCCTTAATCGCGATCACCTCGGCTACGCCATCCACATGGCCCGAGACGATGTGACCGCCCAATTCGTCACCAACCTTCAGGGCACGTTCAAGATTGACACGCTTGCCGACAGTCCAGGTGTCGAGATTGGTTTTCGAGACGGTTTCCGCGCTGATCTGGACGTCATACCAATCGTCGCCCAGTGCGATCACGGTCAGACAAACACCGTCACTGGCAATCGAGGCCCCGATATCGATGCCCGCAGTGTCATACGCAGTCCTGATCCGCGCACGCAGGTCTCCCTGCTGCTCCAGCTCGGCGACGGTGCCCATGTCGGTGACGATCCCTGTAAACATTCCGTTAACCCTCAGTTCCTAACCTGTGCCTGACTATCACCGTCGAGGTAAGGCCAACGGGCCGCGCGGGCAAGCCCTGCCTTGCCGTACACCGACCAAACGGGCATAGTTTTGGCAACAACAACAATACGAGCAGTTCGGATGCCGCACCCGCCTTCAAGGTCTCATGATCGGGTCTTCCTGTTCCTTCAGGGCCCGCACGGACCTTTTTTCCCGGCCTTGGGGCGTATGTTGCGCGCCACGGGGGCTCGGGTCTGGCGGGTTGGGTTCAATGCAGGCGATCAGGCGTTCTGGTTTGACAAGGCAAGCTACATCCCGTTTCAGGACAAACCGGAAAACTGGCCCGCAACACTGTCCTCTTTGATCGCTGAAAAAGCTGTTACGGATATTGTTCTATATGGCGACACCAGACCCATACATGCGCGTGCGGTCGAAATCGCGCGGTCTTGCGGAGTTACCGTTCATGTATTCGAGGAGGGGTATCTGCGCCCATGGTGGGTGACTTATGAGCGGGACGGATCAAACGGAAATTCCCGGCTGATGTCGCTGGACGTTCAGCAGATGCGCCAGGCCTTGGCCCTGTCCGACCGAAAGGCGCCGCCGCCACCGTCGCATTGGGGAGACATGCGGCACCATATCTTCTATGGCGCCCTTTATCATTGGTTCGTGATGGCCCTGAACAGCCGCTACCGCAACTTTCAACCGCACAGGGAATTACCTGTCTCGCAAGAATTCAGATTGTACCTCAAGCGCCTGTTTTTGATGCCTTTTCATCGCCTTCAACGAAGTGTGGCAACGGCGCGGGTCAGGTGGGGCGGATACCCCTACCACCTCGTTCTGTTGCAGCTTGGGCATGACAGCTCGGTGCAGGCTCATTCCAGCTTTTCGGGCATGTGTGAATTTCTTGAGCTGGTAATCGAAGGATTTGCGCAGGGCGCGCCTGCCCATCACAGGCTGGTGGTAAAGGAACACCCGTTGGAAAACCATCGCGAACCGTTGCGACGCCGGGCCCGCGAGATAGCCGGAAAACATGGCATCGGCGACCGGGTTCATTATGTGCCGGGCGGCAAGCTGGCCAGATTGCTGGATGAGGCGAGTTCGGCCGTCACCGTGAATTCCACTGCCGGACAGCAAGTCCTGTGGCGGGGCATTCCATTGCGCATATTCGGGCGTTCGGTTTACGACAAGCCCGATTTCGTCTCACAGCAGCCGATCGCAGCGTTTTTCGCCGGTCCCCGCCACCCGGATGCCGAAGCCTATCGCTGTTATCGGCAATTTCTTCTGGAAACCAGTCAGGTACCCGGTGGGTTCTACTCAAGACGTGGCCGCCGTCAGCTGCTGCGTCGCGCCGTGGATATGCTTTTGGACACCAACGATCCTTACCAATCGGTTCTGAATACGAACGAGGCGCGAACGACACAGTTGAAAGTCGTCGAATGAAACGGGTGGTGTGTGACTGGAAGTTAAGCAACTTACCAGCTAATCTGCACGCAACTACAAAAGACTGAGGATATCGGGCGGTGAAAGTCTCTCTTAGGCGATGGATGCGGGGTGTGTCCCTTGTGGCTGCAATTGGTCTGCTGGCTGCGTGCCAGTTGCCAAAATCCGGACCGAACAAATCCGAAATTCTGGCCGGTTCAGTTCAAAACGGGGGCAACGCATATGTCGTTGAAGTTGACGACAATGTCACACGCGCTACGTCCGCCGTTCCTCAGTATGGCTTTTCGTCCTCCTTCAGCAGTGCCCAGACATTGACCGCAGATACCGTCCGCCCTGGTGACGTGCTGGGGCTGACCATCTGGGAAAACGTCGACGATGGCTTGCTGTCAGGCGAAACCGGTCTTGCGACCGCGTTGAACGAGGTTCAGGTCGACAGTGACGGATTTATCTTTGTCCCCTATGCAGGCCGGATTCGGGCCGCGGGAAACACGCCGGAACAGCTGCGCGTTCTGATCACAGACAAGCTTCAGGAACAAACGCCGGACCCACAAGTCGAAGTGCGGCGCGTCGCGGGTGACGGGTCCACCGTCTCGCTGACGGGCACGGTCGCCGCACCGGGCATTTATCCGATTGAACGGCCAACCCGATCGCTGCTTGGTATGTTGTCCCAGGCGGGCGGGGTCTCGGTCGCGTCGGACATCGCGCTGGTGACCCTGATCCGGGGCGATCAGAAGGGTACCGTTTGGTACGAGGACCTGTTCCGCAACCCCAAGCTGGACGTCGCCCTGCGCGGAGGCGACCGCATTCTGGTGGAAGAGGACAGCAGATCGTATATCGCCCTTGGCGCAACCGGGGGCCAATCGCGCGTGGCATTTGAAAGCCAGGACCTGTCGGCTCTGGAAGCCTTGGCGCAGGTCGGTGGTCTGCTGACGCTTTCCTCGGATCCAACGGGAATATTCATTCTGCGCAAGGAACGTCAGGATGTCGCCCGCAGTATCACCGGACGCGCCGACCTCAAAGGGGATCAGCGCATGATCTACCTGCTGAACCTGACAGCCCCCAACGGCCTGTTCATTGCACGCGATTTCGTGATCCGGGATGATGATACAATCTACGTGACCGAAGCGCCCTATGCGCAGTGGAGCAAGTCGATCTCACTTATCGCAGGCGGTCTGACGCCCGTTGCAAACGTTGCCACGCTAACTGGCAATTGATGCATGCGTCCCGATCCCGACACGTCAGCCGGGAGCGGGCTAAATCGGCTGTTTGTCTATAACGGCGGCTTTCTGACCCAGAAACGTCTGAGACGAATTCTGACGCTTTCGGGTTACGACATTCGTCTGGGACTTCCGAAAGAAGGCGATTGCGTAGGCGTCTGGGGCAACAGCCCGACAGCACATCGCGGCCTTAAGATCGCCGAAAAACACGCTGCCCCGGTTCTGCGGGTCGAGGACGCCTTTCTCAGATCTCTGCACCCGGGCCGGAATGGCGAGCCCCCCTTGGGGCTGTTGCTGGATCGTTCCGGCCTGCATTTCGATGCCGCCACGCCGTCTGAACTTGAGACAGTGCTGACCACGCACCCTCTGGATGACACGGCCCTGCTGGACCGTGCCCGCGCCGCGATCACGCGGATCAGAGAGCTTAACCTCAGCAAATATTCCGCCTTCGATCTCGATCTTGATTCACCCGATCCGGGCTATGTTCTGGTGATCGATCAGACGGTCGGCGATGCTTCAGTAACTGCAAGCGGAGCGGACCGCGCCCGGTTTCTTGAAATGCTTGTCTTGGCGCAGGAGGAAAACCCCGGCGCGCGTATCCTGATCAAGACACATCCTGAAACACTGGCGGGTCACCGTCAGGGGCATTTCACCGATCAGGACCTGTCAGACCGGATATCTCGGTTCAGCGATCCGATCAGCCCATGGCCGTTGCTTGAAGGGGCTATTGCTGTTTACACCGTGTCCTCGCAACTGGGGTTCGAGGCAATTCTGGCGGGCCACAAACCGCGTGTGTTCGGCCAACCTTTCTATGCCGGATGGGGCCTGACGCAGGATGACAGACCCGTTCCGCGCCGCCAGCGCAGCCTGACACGGGCGCAATTGTTCGCGGCCGCCATGCTGCTGTACCCGACTTGGTATGACCCCTATCGCGATCAGCTGTGCGAGCTGGAAACGGTACTGGACACGTTAGAGGCAAATACCCGCGCTTGGCGACAGGACAAGAACGGCTGGACGGCATCCGGGATGCGCTTGTGGAAACGCAGGCATCTGCAACAGTTTTTCGGGCAACATGGAAAGCTGCGCTTTACGGCATCTCAACCCGGCACACCGGACCGCCCCCACATGGTATGGGCCAGCCAGGCAAGGAACACCGAAGGGGCGGTTCGGGTCGAAGACGGGTTCCTGCGTTCACGCGGGCTTGGGGCGGCACTGGTCCCGCCATTGTCGCTGGTGACAGACGAGATCGGTATCTACTACGACCCGACAAAACCCAGCCAGTTGGAAGAGCTGATCACTTTGCGTGAAACGTTGAGGCCGGATCAGGACCTGCGCGCGGAACGTCTTGTCGAAAACCTTTTGGCCGAAGGCCTGAGCAAATACAATACCGGCAATCCGACCAGCCCCCTGCCCGAAGGCCATCGTATTCTTGTGCCCGGACAGGTCGAGGACGACGCCTCGATCCTGTTGGGTACCAGCGCGGTCCGCAACAATCTGGACCTGCTGAAAACTGTGCGCGATGCCAATCCCGACGCGATCCTGATTTACAAACCCCACCCCGATGTCGAAGCGGGTCTGCGCGAAGGCAGGATCGATGCCGAGGCGATTGCAGACATTGTTTTAACCCAAACAGACCCCGCGTCATTGTTGCCGCACGTGCAGGAAGTATGGACCATGACATCGCTTCTGGGGTTCGAGGCTTTGCTGCGCGGCGTGAAGGTTACAACTCTGGGCGCGCCCTTTTATGCGGGTTGGGGGCTGACCACGGATCTGGGGGTTGTTCCCGCCCGGCGTGGCGCACGACCAACGTTGATGGGCCTCGTCCATGCCACCCTGATTGATTACCCTCGTTATTTCGACCCGGTCACGGGGCAACCCTGCCCGGTCGAGGTTGCAGTTGAACGTCTGGCGCAGGGCACTTGTGCCCCGACCGGTCCGTTCAATCGAGTTCTGTCAAAACTTCAGGGCGCGTTTGCGACACATGCGCACTTGTGGCGCTAAACCTAGTCCGACGCCCTGCGCCAACGGTGCAGGATATCCCCACCCACCACTTTCGCTTCAACCAGTTCGAACCGTGGCGCGGCGTCCAGTGTCGTTAAAGCCAATGTTCCCACGGCAGCCAGACCTTCGGCTCCGATGGTCAATCCAGCGGTAAATCCGACCAGTTCATCCACCAGATCCTCGGCCAGCAGCGACGCTGCCAGCGCCGCCCCACCTTCGCAGAAGACGCTGGTCAGACCGGCTTGCCCCAACTGTTGGAGCAGATCGACCGCGTCAACCTGATGATCTTTCAACGCACAGGGGATCAGCTTTGCGCCCAATCCTTCCCAGGCTTTCGCGCGCTCGGCATCCGGGTGATGCGCATGGCAGAGCCACACAGGTGTCTTTGATGCCGTGCGGGCCAAATGCCCCATCAGGGATATATCCATATGGCGCGAAACCACAACGCGCACGGGCTGATGATCAATGCCAAGATCCCGAACTGTCAGTGAGGGATCGTCAGCCCGCGCTGTACCCGCTCCGACCATCACCGCGTCGTGTCGCGCACGCATGGCATGGACAACGCGGCGCGCCTGTGGCCTGGTAATCCATTGGCTGTGCCCGGTCGAGGTTGCGATCCGCCCGTCAAAACTGCTGGCCAGCTTGAGGGTCACGAAAGGTCGGCCCTGTTCGGTCTTCAGAAAGAAGCCCGCCAGATCACGTTCCGCCTGCTCTGCGAGGACACCGGTTACGACCTTAATTCCGGCCTCGCGCAACTTGGCAAAGCCCTGCCCCGCGACACGCGGATCGCTGTCTTCCACGGCTGCCACGACACGGGCGACACCCGCAGCAATCAAAGCCTCGGCACAGGGGGGTGTTTTGCCGTGGTGGGCGCAGGGTTCCAAAGTCACATAGGCGGTCGCGCCATGTGCGGCCTGCCCGGCTTGCGCCAAAGCCTCGGTTTCGGCATGGGGGCGGCCGCCCGGCTGGGTCCAACCGCGCCCGACAATCCGGCCTTTGCGCACGATAACACACCCCACCGCAGGGTTTGGCCAGCACATCCCCTGACCGCGCCGCCCCAGTGACAGGGCCAGCGCCATGAAACGCTTATCTTTTTCGCTCACTCGTCCGTCGGTGGCTGCGGCGGGCGCAGTTCGTGGACAAACTCCTCAAAATCATCGGCCGCCTGGAAATTCTTGTACACACTCGCAAAGCGAACATACGCGACGGTATCGATCCGCGCCAGAGCTTCCATAACGATCTCACCGATCTTGTGGGACGGGATATCCGTGTCGCCCATGCTTTCCAGCCGACGCACGATACCCGAAATCATCTGATCGATCCGCTCGGGATCAACTGGCCGTTTCTGCATCGAGATGCGGATCGAACGTTCCAGTTTATCGCGATCGAAATCCTCGCGCTTACCATTGGTCTTTATGACAACCAAATCACGCAGCTGCACACGCTCATAGGTCGTGAACCGCCCGCCACAGGCCGGGCAGAACCGGCGTCGGCGGATTGCCACGTGGTCCTCTGCCGGACGTGAATCTTTTACCTGAGTATCGATATTTCCGCAAAACGGGCAGCGCATCCGCCGTCTCCTCGTCCCTTGTTCCGCCTCTTTTTGTAAGCGCTGCGACTTACTTATCCACAACTATAGGGCAGCAACTAGAGTTTGGGTAGTCGGAAATTTCAACCGCTAGATAAAGGGTCAGACAAGGTGCGCTGCAATCCGTCTCTGGTGTGGTGCCGTGCGGTGTTCAAACAGATATATCCCCTGCCATGTTCCAAGGCACGGGCGACCCTGCACCACAGGTATCGACAAGGATACCGGCAACAGCGCAGCCTTTATATGCGCTGGCATGTCGTCGGGGCCTTCATAAGTATGCCGAAGATACGACATTGCCGGGTGATTGGACGGCGGCACCAGCCTTTCGAAAAACGCCCGAAGATCAGTTTGAACTTCGGGGTCTGCGTTTTCCTGAACAAGCAATGAACAGGAGGTGTGGCGAACAAAAAGCGTCAGTAAGCCATCCGTCGCCACCTGCCCCAGCCACTGCGTCACCTCGGACGTGAATTCGTAAAGACCTGATCCTTGGGTCCGGATTACAAATTCAGTCTGCATTCGCGGTGTCTCGCCGTTTTGTCAGTCGTTATAGAACGGTCGATAGTTACACCTGGCATTCGCGCCTTGTACAGACATGCTGGTGCCAGGTTGAAAACCGATTGTAACAAAGCTGCTTGGCTGTGCACCCACATTCTGGGGCGGCTTGGTCGAGAACTGAACCGCCGTTTTACGACCGGTGGTGACGCTTGGCCCATACCCGCGCAACACGTAGATCCGATCGCGCCAGCCCGCGCCCAATGTACGCCGTGCATAATCCGCTGCCGCGCACCAGTATCCTTCGGTACGCTGGTCGCCGCGCGGAATAACTTCGAAATCGGTGGCGTTTATCGGCTCGGTCCGGTAACCGTGCGGTGCCGCGTCAGCCGTCATTGGAATGCTGAACGCCAGGGCGGCAAGCGCGGCAAATGTCCGTGTATGTTTCATTGTCATAATTCCCTGATTGTGTGTCTCAAAAAGGTTAGGCCATAAGCTCCGTCGGCACAGGGTCGCTCACGTTCTGTTTAGTCCGTCTCGTGCGATGCGTGAACCGGCGTGAGCCAGCCCTGGTATCTGATCAACATTCCCAGTCCCGGCGCGTCTGCAGACACATCAAACCGAAAGCGCCCCGCTTTGTCCTGCCATTCGCGCGTTCTTGATCGCGGCAAGGTAAAAGATGGCATCGGGATGCCAAACACGGTCAGGCGGAGGATTTTGATATGCATCCCATTTTCCCACCAAACGGGCTTTAACCAGATCGAGATCGCGCCAAAAGATTCACGGACACACTCTCTTTTCGTATCATATTTCAGAGTTGATCGGGTTTTGTGGCCCGCGAAATTCCGATCCCATGACCAGAATTCGCCATCAGTATCAATGTGCACGGAGACGGGGACGTCTTTGCCGCTTTGCGGAAACCCGGCCAGACGTGTTGCAAGGGCAACCCATATCCCTTTGCCACGTTCGATGTCGCAACGTCCTGCAAAGCAGCCCTCGCTCATGTGCAAAACTCGAACCGCCTCTGGCAACCTTTCGGTCGATCCTATCGCCTTAAGAAACGGATCGCCCATCGCTAGTACCCGTTTTCGGCAAAACGAGCCCTGATATCGGGACCGGGAACCAGACATGTCTCGGAACGTCCAAAGAATGCATATCTGTTTCGTGCGATCAGGCGATAGGCCGGATCCTTGATAAGCCGAGGCAGAAGCCGACACATTGATAACAGCGACCATGGGCCACGCAACTGTCGCATCGCCGCCGCAAACGCATCCAGATGCTGAAAAACAGCGCCATTCACGACCACCAGATTTGTTTGAAAATCCTGTGTGGGAAGGCCGAGATCACGATATAGCTTTTGCCCAAGCGGGGACTGCGCCGTTGCAAATTGAAAAACATGGCGCTGGTCACGTTTCAGCATAAACTGGAAAAACCCCGAACACAGCACGCATTCGCCGTCAAACACAATTAGGTTTTGGCCATAAACCGCTGTATTCTCAAATATACCCTGCAAGGTTTTACACCGGAACTATTGACTTGAAGCCAGCCTGACAAAACCACCTGAGCGAAGCAATGCGACATGTATGAAAGGTGTGGGGGCGTGCCGGGGAGCCTTAACCAGAGGCTGGTGATTTCCCCGAGGCTCTGACCTCATCCCCATAAAGGTCTGGACCCGGCAACACCACTGAAGTGGTTCGTTGCACATGGCGATGCTTGTCCATACCGGTCAATAAATTTCGAGAAACTGCCACTGACGGCTTGCTTCTGTGTGAAATCCACTTGTCAGCACCGTCGATCATGAAAGACAATTCCGCGATAGTCTGCATATGTAATTTAAAATTTGAGGTACTGTTTCGCGATGGATGTCGATATCGGCCGACTTCATCTGTTTGTTCAGGCGCTGGACCGCTATTCTGGAAATGGCGACATGTCCTGCGATGTCCTGAAAATGGCAGGGCTGCGCCCTCAGGATATCGCGCCGCCGGTTTCAACCTACAGCGTACAAAGCGAGGCTTTGTTTATCCGTTATGCATGTGACGCCACCCATGACATAACGTTTGCGGCCCGCACGGGTCTTGAGGTTACATCAGCCTCGACCGTGACCGCCTATATCAGCAAGTATTCCCGCGACCTGAAACAGGTGATGGAGAACCTCTCGCGCTTTCACGGTATCATCGACCCTGCCATCGCGCTTAACCTGCGCGTCGCGGGTAACTTTGCGACCTTGGAAGCCGAGTGGAAAGACCCCGGATTTGCGCGGTATCACAGACGCACCGAATTCCTGATATTTGCTGCCCTGGCCAGAATGCGGAACCTGACGCAAGTCAATCTCTATCCGATAGAAATTCGGTTTCAGCACAGGGTCGGTGACCACGCCCGAAGATTTGAAAAGCTTGCCGGTTTTCCCGTGACCTTTGGGGCCGAGAACCTCGAGATTATCCTGCCTCTTTCAGCGCTGGACCTGCCTGTACCGACTTATGACCCCCAACTCAGAGAGCACTTGCTGGAATATGCAGATCGCCTGCTTTCTGAGAGAGGCGCGCCCAAACATCTGACCCGTGCCAAGGTCGAAGGGCTGGTTACCCGATCCCTGCCCGGCGCAATCCCGCAGGCCGAAAGCCTCGCGGCTGATCTGGGGATGAGCCTTAGAACCTTCAGCAGGCGCCTCAGGGACGAAGGCACCAGCTACCGCGATGTTGTCGACGATCTGCGGTGCGACCTGGCGCAGACCTTTATCAAGAATGAAATGCCCTTGTCCGAAATCGCCTATTCGCTGGGCTATGCGGATCAGGCCGCATTTTCGACCGCTTTCAAACGTTGGACAGGCCAGCCGCCCAGCGCGTTCAAGACGCGAACAGAACACCCGATACGGACGTGAGACCGGGGGTCATCAGCTTGAAAAACCTCGCCCCGGCCCGTCCCATGAGTGGACAGAACGGATATAGAAGGACAGAAGGTCCAGCCCTTGTGCGTTCCCGCCAATGTGATGGGAGAACAGGCCATCGTGAAGAGTGTCCGGAATAAAAAAAGGCGCCTCGGGAGAGGCGCCTTGATACTTACTGATCCAGGAAGGACCGAAGTTTTCGGGATCGGCTGGGGTGCTTCAGCTTCCGCAGCGCCTTCGCTTCGATCTGGCGGATACGTTCGCGGGTCACGCTGAACTGCTGACCCACCTCTTCAAGCGTGTGGTCGGTGTTCATACCGATGCCGAAACGCATCCGCAGCACACGTTCTTCACGCGGGGTGAGTGAGGCCAGGACCCGTGTCGTGGTTTCCTTGAGGTTCTCCTGAATGGCGCTGTCCAGCGGCAGCACAGCATTCTTGTCCTCGATGAAATCACCCAGCTGGCTGTCTTCTTCGTCACCAATCGGAGTTTCCAGCGAAATCGGCTCTTTGGCGATCTTCATCACCTTGCGAACCTTCTCAAGCGGCATTTGCAGCTTTTCGGCCAGTTCTTCTGGCGTCGGCTCGCGGCCGATCTCGTGCAGCATCTGGCGGCCGGTCCGGACCAGCTTGTTGATCGTTTCGATCATATGAACCGGAATACGGATCGTGCGTGCCTGATCCGCGATTGAACGCGTAATAGCCTGACGAATCCACCACGTTGCATAGGTCGAGAACTTATAGCCGCGACGGTATTCGAACTTGTCTACCGCCTTCATCAGGCCGATGTTACCTTCCTGAATAAGATCAAGGAATTGCAGGCCGCGGTTCGTGTATTTCTTGGCGATCGAAATCACCAGACGCAGGTTGGCTTCGACCATTTCCTTCTTGGCCTGCCGCGCCTCTTTTTCGCCCTTCTGGACCTGCTGAACGATGCGGCGGAATTCGCTGATGTCCAGACCCACATATTGGCCGACCTGAGCCATGTCGTTGCGCAGCTCTTCGACCTTCGCGGTCGAGCGTTCGATGAACATCTGCCAGCCCCGGCCTGGCTTTTCCGCCATTTCGGCCAGCCAGTTGGGGTCCAGTTCACGCCCGCGGTATTCGTCGATGAACTCGCGACGGTTTATCCGTGCCTGATCGGCCAGCTTCACCATCGAACTGTCCAGCGACATGACGCGACGGTTGATACCGTAAAGTTGGTCGATCAGCGCTTCGATCCGGTTGTTGTGCAGGTGAAGACCATTCACCAGTTGCACAATCTCGGCCCGCAACTTCTGATAGGTCTCTTCGTCTTTTTCGCTGAACGTGCCATCCTCGTTCAAGGTGGCCGAAATGCGGCTGTCCTGCATTTCGGACAGCATCGCGAAATCGGTTGAGATCCGCTCCAGCGTGGTCAGAACCTGATCCTTCAATGCCGCTTCCATCGCGGCCAGCGACATGTTGGCCTGATCGTCTTCGTCATCGTCGTCGTCGCTGGTGATCGGGTTGCCATCGGCATCCAGTTCCGGCCCGGCCTCTTTCGCGGGTTTCGCAGCCTGCACGGCAGACGCGTCAACGACTGGCGCGTCGCCATCTTCGTCCAGCTGGTTGCCGAATGTGGTTTCCAGATCGATGACATCCCGCAGCAGAATATCCTCGGACAGCAATTCGTCATGCCAGATGGTGATCGCCTGAAAGGTCAGCGGGCTTTCGCACAGGCCGGCAATCATGGTATTGCGCCCTGCTTCGATCCGCTTGGCGATGGCAATCTCGCCCTCACGGCTCAGCAGTTCGACCGAACCCATCTCGCGCAGATACATGCGAACGGGATCGTCGGTGCGGTCCAGCTTTTCGGTGGCGGCCCCGGCCAACGCAACCTCGCGGTTGCTTTCGGTGGTCGTCAGTTCGGTCGAGCCCTTGTTCTCTTCTTCTTCGGCCTCTTCATCTTCGATGATGTTGATGCCCATCTCGGAGAGCATAGACATAACGTCTTCGATCTGTTCCGAGCTGACCTGATCGGGCGGCAAAACCTGATTGAGCTGATCGTAGGTGATGTAACCTTTCTCGCGGGCCTCGGCGATCATCTTCTTGACGTTGGCCTGGCTCATGTCCAGCGAGATTTCCTGGTCCTGCTCGTCGGATTTGCGATCTTCGGTCGTGTCTTTGGCGGCCATTCAATGCTCCTGCAGGGATGGGTGATTCGTTTGAACCGAATCATTAGCGCGTAGAAGTGATTCGGCCACCCGTTTACCCGTTTTTCTTTTCCAGTGCCTTACGAAAACACCATTTTACCGGCGTTTCCGCTCGAATTTGATGCCGGACATGATTGCCTCGAACGCGTCTTTCTCGTCGCGGTTGATTCGCGCCCCGTTGTCGGCGATGTCGAATATGGCCCTGTCTTCATTCTGGCTTCGGTTTGTCCGGTTGCGTTCTTCTGCCGCTTGCGCCAGCCGATATGTCAGCGCCTCATCGGCCAGATCAGACAACTCCTCTGCGGCTTCGGCAATCTCAGCATCCAACCCCCGGAGCGCTTTGATTTTCGCGAGTTCTTCGGCCAGAGTCATCTCGGCCTTTTCAACGTCGCCCGGTTTGAACACACAGGGGATTACGGCGACATGGCGAAGGGCCAGCAGGTTTTCAAGGGCCTCAGGCCCTAAAGTTTCGGCAATGTGGTCCTTCAGATTGTCCGGATCATCAATTGCATGGCGCAGGATTGCGGTTCGCAATGCGGCGTGATCAACATCGCGGCATTCCATCTCTTCCAGTTGGTGTTCGAACTGCACGACGACTTGGGGGTTAAGCGCGGCAATAGCCAGAATGGCCGCTTCGCGCAGTTGAATCTCGGCATTCTCGGACGAGGCCAGAAACGAGGACCGCGCGCCGGGCGTGGCGGGTTGTTTTGGCGGCACCCATTTGCCGCGCGGTTGCCATTGCCGGGATTGCGGTTGCCGTTGCGGACGGAACAACTGCCAGCGCAGGTCCTTGATCTCTTGCCCATAATGCGCCCGGATCGACGGATCGCGGATCAGCTTGATTTTCTCGCGCAGGGACTTGTCCAAAGCCGCCTTGCGTTCGGGGCTGTCGAACACCTTGCCGTCGGTCTCGCGCTGCCACAGCAGCCTGACCATCGGAATGGCACCATCCAGCACGGCCTTCACGGCACCTGCCCCCTCGGCGCGCAGCAGGTCGTCGGGGTCTCTGCCTTCTGGCATCAGGGCAAACCGCAGCGACTTTCCAGCTTCGAGCAGCGGCAAAGCCAGATCAACCGCCCGCATCGCAGCGCGCAGACCTGCCGTGTCGCCGTCCAGCGCAATGATCGGCTCGTCCGAGATCCGCCACAGCAGTTGCAATTGATGTTCGGTGATGGCCGTTCCCAAAGGGGCAACCGACGCGCCAAAACCTGCTTCGGCCAGCGCGATCACGTCCATATAGCCTTCGGCCACGATAAGCGGCTGACCCTTACCTGCCGCCTGTCGTGCCGGGCCTTGATTGTAAAGGCTGCGCCCTTTGTCGAATAGCTCGGTCTCGGGCGAGTTCAGGTATTTCGCGTTGTCATTCGGGTCCATCGCACGGCCACCAAACGCGATACAACGCCCGCGCGGGTCGCGGATCGGGTACATGATGCGGTTGCGGAAGGTGTCGTAGGGCTTTTTGCCTTTGTTTGAAGGCTTGGCCAGCCCGGCCCCAAGGATCAGATCCTCGGCCACGTTCTTGCCGCGAAGATGGTCCCACAGCGCCTGCCAATCGTCCGGAGCATATCCAATCTCCCACCGGTCCAGCGCTTGCGCGTTCAACCCGCGGCGCGCGAGGTAGTCTCGTGCGGCGGCTCCTGCCCCGGTCTTGAGTTGCAGGCGGAAGAACTGCACCGCCTGTTCCATCACATCAGCCAGCTGTGTGCGGTGGTCCTGTTTTTCCTGCGCCTTCGGGTCGCGCGCAGGCATCGGCATCCCGGCTTCGCGGGCCAGAATCTCGACTGCTTCTATGAACGAGACGTTCTCGGTCTCTTTCACAAAACTGATCGCGTCCCCTTTGGCATGACAGCCAAAACAGTAATAAAACCCCTTCTGGTCATCGACATGGAACGAGGCCGTCTTTTCGTGATGAAACGGGCAAGGTGCCCACATGTCCCCTTTGCCCTGATTGGACTTGCGTTGATCCCACATGACCTTGCGCCCGACAACCTGAGACAGGCTGAGCCGCGTGCGCAATTCGTCCAGAAATCCGGGGGGCAATGACATCTGCTAAACCTGCCAGAAATGAAAACGCGCGCCAAGAGGAAGGCGCGCGGTTGTCCACAGGGAAATGTCCGAGTTGTGGATTATTGTTGCAGGCACAGTTCAAGCCACGCCGCGCCTAGGTCTTTCTTGCGCACGTCCCGCATCTTTTGCTCATAAACCCAAGGTGTGATCAGCGGGATTGCAGCATTGTAGTTTTCGGGCCATGTCGGGCCGCTATCCGCCACCGCTTGTACAACGTCACGTTCTTTTACACGGTCCAATCGCGCCTTTTGAACCGCAGCCACCACATCAGCTTGGTACTTGCAGCTTTGTTCCTTGGTTTCCTGAGCGGCCAAAGGGGTGGCCAACAGAGCCGCGACAAAAGCGATACGCAACATGGAATTCTCCGGAGATTCGTTTCTTTGAAGTAGATTGCCCGTCAACCTAACGGGCTGTCATGGACATTCAAGCCGCAGCGCGTACTGGCGGGATGAAATGATCACCCCGCCCACCTAATTCACAGCCCCTTGGCGCGGTAGCTTTTCGCAACGCGGTCAATCGCCACGATATAAGCCGCCGTACGCAGGTCCTCGACATCATCACGGCTGTGCCAAACCTCACGCATCGACTGATAAGCAATACGCATTGTGTCATCGAGACCCGAGCGCACCAACTCAAGCTCATCCGCGCCTTTGAGGTACTTGGCCTTGAAGTCCGGCGACATCGACCACGCATCCCCCAGGTACCGGTCCAGCCTTTCCAGCTCGCTGACGATCAGTTCGTGACGCGACTCTTCCTGACGACGCTGCATCCGGCCAAAGCGGATATGGCTAAGGTTCTTGACCCATTCGAAATAGGATACTGTCACACCGCCTGCGTTGGCATACATGTCGGGGATGATCACTGTGCCCTTCTTACGCAGGACTTCATCCGCGCCAGCGGTTACCGGACCATTGGCAGCTTCGATAATCAGCGGTGCCTTGATCTGATCGGCGTTCGACAGGTTGATGACACCTTCCAAAGCCGCCGGGATCAGAATGTCGCATTCAGCCTCCAGCACTGCCGCGCCTTCAGCGGAATGGGTCGCATCGGGATAGTCCTTTACGCCACCGTGTTTGACAATCCACTGACGCACGGCTTCGACGTCAATCCCGTCGGGATTAAATAGCGCACCGTCCCATTCGATGATTCCGGTGATGCGCGCGCCATCTTCCTCGCTGAGGAACTTTGCAGCGTGATAACCTACATTACCAAGCCCCTGCACGATAATGCGCTTACCATCCAGTTTGCCCGACAAACCTGCTTTTTGAATGTCTTCAGGGTGGCGGAAAAACTCGCGCAACGCGTATTGAACACCGCGCCCAGTCGCTTCGACCCGCCCCGCGATACCACCGGCATTCAGCGGCTTTCCTGTCACACAGGCGCGCGCATTGATGTCCGTTGTGTTCATCCGCGCGTATTGGTCAGCCATCCAAGCCATTTCACGCTCCCCAGTGCCCATATCGGGCGCAGGCACGTTTTGCGATGGGTTTATCAGGTCTCGCTTTGCAAGCTCATACGCAAAGCGCCGCGTGATCTGTTCCAGCTCATGCTCTTCATATTCTCGTGGATCAATGCAAAGCCCACCCTTGGAGCCACCAAACGGTGTTTCGACAAGTGCGCACTTATACGTCATCAGCGCAGCCAGAGCTTCGACTTCGTCCTGGTTAACCGCAGTGGCATATCGAATACCGCCCTTGACCGGTTCCATATGCTCCGAGTGGACAGACCTGTAACCAGTGAAGGTATGGATTTCACCACGCAGCCGCACGCCAAATCGAACTGTGTAGGTTGCGTTGCAGACACGGATCTTTTGCTCCAACCCCGGCGGCAGCTCCATAAGGGCGGCTGCCCTGTTGAACATCAGGTCAACACTTTCACGAAAGCTGGGTTCTTTGATGCCGGTCATAAAATCCTCCGTAGCGGTACATGACGATGCGTCACGACGTTTTGTCGCACCACTGGCGGCCTGCTGCAATCAAACAATGCACTTTTTTTAATCATTTTATGAACGCACGCTTAGTTGCCCTAGGGTGAGTCGCTCAGATCGGCCAACTCCTTAACGAATTGTTTTCATTTCATCGACAGATCACCTGAAACGGTCCAAATTATACCCCTTCGGCGCGTAAAAAGGCCAAAACCAAGCCTTTTTCGCCCAATTCACGCCACGTTTGAAAATTAACTTTGTCCCAAATCTCTTTTTCTTTGACGCACGAATTCGACGTGTGAGGCGGAGTAACCAGAATGCTAAATTCCTTGCTTTGTAACGACGGCTCGAAACCGAAGCGCAAAACGTTCAAGTTAGAGCAGTTCGCTCGGAACGAAGATGGCGTCTTCACTATCTTCGTATTGTTCATGGTGGTCCTGATGCTGGCAATTACCGGCATGGCCATGGATGTCATGAAGTATGAGCGTGACCGCGCCAGCCTGCAATCCACCCTGGACCGCGCTGTGCTTGCTGCCGCTGACCTTGACCAGGATCTTCCTGCCAAGGCGGTTGTCGATTCTTACATGGACAAGGCCGGGCTGGGCAATCTGAACGCCATTACGACGGTTGTTGAAGGGTTCGGCTCAAAAAAAGTAAGTGCTACAGCCGAAGCGGTTGTTCCGACCCGCTATCTGAGGTTCGGCAAAGTCACTGAACTGGGCCTTGTTGCCAGCAGTGCGGCTGAAGAATCCATTGGCGCTGTAGAAATCTCGTTGGTTCTCGACATTTCCGGCTCTATGTCGCGCTCGTCTGCCACACCATCGAAGACAAAAATCGCAGTGTTGAGAGAAGCTGCGTCGGAATTTGTAAGGCTCATGCTGGACAAACCTGATGAAACACAGATTTCAATCTCGATTGTTCCTTATGCAACGCAGGTCAACGCGGGTGCGCCAATCCTGGACAAGTTCACAAATGTCACGCAGGAACACAGCTATTCGCACTGCGTAAACTTCATTCCGGAACAGTACAGCGATTCTGATCTGGAACGCGATGACACGTTGGAGCGCACCGCCCATTTCGATCCTTTCACCTATTCTGAAGGGTCAATCGACCTGCCCGTTTGTCCGGTCCGCGCAGGAAGTGCAATCACCCCTGTCACCGACAATATGAACAAACTGCTTGCTCAGATTGCGTCCCTCACCCCCGGTGGGAACACGTCGATCGATATTGGGATGAAGTGGGGAACTGCCCTGCTGGACCCGAGCATGCGCGGAATTGTTCGCGACCTGTCACTGGAACAGGATCCGTCCTATGCAGGTACAACAATTGTGCCATCAAAATTCTCGGTCCGTCCCTCGGACTATGGCACCGACGTTCTGAAGATCGCCATTGTTATGACCGATGGTCAGAACACCGATCAATACATGCTTAACCCATCGCTGCGCGAAGGTATGTCAGACGTCTGGTACAACCCGGAAGCTGATGAATACACCGTGTACCATTCTCAGGGTCGTCCGAATTTTTTCTGGCCTCAGCAAGACGTTTGGGCGGATCATCCCTACGGAAACCCGGAACCTGAGACACAGCTGAACGAAGAACCTGGAACAGCCGTTCGGTTGTCATATCCTGAACTGTTTAACCGAGTATCTCTGGCATGGAACGCACGGTACAACTATTACTGGCAGTCCAGCGGTTGGGCGGAATGGTATTCCAAGGCCTACGCGAAAGTTGAAACGTCGGCCAAGAACCAGCGCACCAAGCACATTTGTGATGCGGCCAAGGATCAGGGCATCATCGTTTACGGTATCGCGTTCGAGGCGCCCAGAAGCGGGTACAGGACCCTCAAAGACTGTGCCAGCTCTGACAGCCACGTCTATGACGTAAGTGGCCTGAACCTTGAGAAAGCCTTTGAATCCATCGCATCGTCGATCCGCAAGCTGAGGCTAACCCAATGATCAGCAGAAAGCTGTCGATGCTCCGCCTGTTTCGACAATCCGAGGCAGGCAATGCGACAATCGAGTTCATCATGCTCGTACCCTTCTTCCTGGCGCTTCTCGTGGCAGGAGCCGAACTGTCCATCATCACAATGCGGCATGCTGCTTTGGAGCGTGGGGTAGACCTGATCGTAAGGGATATTCGGCTGGGCACCGGTACGAACTGGGATCACGACGTAATCAGAAATCGGATTTGCGAAGTGTCCGGAATCAAGGATTGTACAGGGAATTTGCGACTGCAAATGGTCAAGCAGGACGCGTTCGCTGGTATCGTACTTTCAGACAACGTTCCCTGCACGGACAGTTCCGAAGATCCCAAACCGGTTCTGGATTTCAAAAGCGGCCAATCCAACGAGTTGATGATCTTGCGGGCCTGTTTGCGCATAGATCCGGTTCTTGAGACCTCAGCCATTGCCAAGCTTGTCCCGGACGCTACCGGTCACTACGCGGTGACCGCAACAACGGCATTCGTACAGGAGCCACTGTAAGATCATGTCTGTATTCCGAAACCTGAAGAATCGCTTCAAAGTCTTCAAGAAAGACGAAAGTGGCATTCTGACCGTAGAAGCCCTCATGATTTTTCCGCTGATGTTATGGACGATCACGTTCACGTTCACAGCATTCGAGGGGTTTCGTCAAAGCGCATCCAATCTGAAGGCAGCTTATACGATCAGCGACCTGATTTCGCGTGAAACGCAGGCCGTGACCGATGTGTATATTGACTCGTTGCACGATTTGGCGGGCAAGATGATCAATAACCGGTCAGAAGTGAAAATGCGGGTTTCTCTTATCGTTTACGATGAGGACGATAAACGCCATTATGTGCGCTGGTCGACCGTACGCGGCTTTGATCAGGAATGGGATGACAACAGGATCGATGAAATCGAAGACCGCCTGCCGCCAATGCCCAATCAGGACACCGTTATTCTGGTTGAAACGTCCAATGAATACATCCCCACGTTCCGACCGGGCTGGGATTTTGCGACAGGTATCACCTTTGAGAACTTCATCTTTACCCGTCCCCGCTTTACAAACGAAGTTGCTTGTAACTTAACCCAGACCCCGTTCGTCTGCACAAATAGCGGATAGAATTTCGGACATGAACTTGGCCTCGGCGGCAGATGTCATGCCGCCCACGCCAACCCGGTGACCAACCCGCCACCACAATCCCGGAGCCCAACTGTTCGCCGCCTTGTTTCGCGTACGGACCAGAAAGCCGTTTGACGGTTTGAAGGCGAACACACCCCGATCTACCGTTTCAATGTCGGCCACTTCTGCGATGATCTGACCCGACCCCGTTCGCAACTCGGTCCGCGTCAGTTCGATCCAGTCTTCTGTGGCGCGCCAGACGCGAAGCGCCAGCCAAAGCGATGCACCGCCAACGACAAACAGAAACACCTGCCAAACCGGTTCGGGTGGCGATGCCAGCGCGACATAGGTAACCAGCGTTCCAACCGTTGTCAGCATCCCTACCCCGGTCCATCGTCTGGGGGATGAGGCCTGAATCGTTGCCAACACGTCGTCCTGCATGGATGTCTCCTGTCTGATCCGCTTCGATCTAGCCATTTTGCGCCGGAAACAACAGAGGCTTGGCCGCAAAACAATTTCGCACAGGTCCGGTTATTTCATGCGAATTGACTGCCGTGGCGCAGAGATTACATGCTGCCCGGATGAAACGGAGGTGAACATGTCCCTTAGACCGACGTTAGAAACACGCAAAGCCATCCCCACAATGGAAGGGGCTGGTGTCAAACTTCACCGTGCATTCGGGTTTCAGGATCCGTCCGAACTGGATCCTTTTCTGCTGTTCGATGATTTCAGAAATGACCGCCCGCAGGATTACCAGGCCGGGTTTCCCTGGCACCCGCACCGGGGAATTGAAACGATCACTTACGTTCTGACCGGCACAGTCGAGCATTCGGATTCGCTGGGTAACACCGGCACGCTTGGCGCCGGTGATGTGCAATGGATGACCGCAGGATCCGGTATCTTGCATCAGGAAATGCCAAGCGGCAACATCTCGGGCCAGATGCACGGCTTCCAGTTGTGGGGCAACCTGCCCTCGGATCAGAAGATGACCGCCCCGCGCTATCAGGACGTTCAAAGCAAGGACATCCCCGAAATCACCGATGACGATGGCACCACAGTGCGGGTGATCGTAGGTGAGTTCTGGGGTAAGACCGGACCCGTTGACGGGATAGCTGCTGACCCGCAGTATCTGGATATCTCTGTCCCGGCAGGTGTGAAGAAAACCCTCCGGATCGATACGTACCGCCGTGCCTTCGCCTATGTGTTTCAGGGTCAGGCCGCCTTTGCCGATGCCTCGCAGCCGACAGGTGTGCTGTTGGAAAAGGAAATCGCCGGGCAAGAGGTCAATATCCGCGACATGTCAGGGGATCGCACGCTTGTCCGTTTTGGCACGGGCGATGAAATCACCGTTCAGGCTGGCCCCCAAGGTGTGCGGTTCCTGCTGATCTCTGGGGCTCCGATCAACGAACCCGTCGCGTGGCATGGCCCCATCGTGATGAACACGCGGGCCGAACTGGAACAGGCCTTTCGCGAGCTGCGCAATGGCACGTTCATTCACCCCGCGCACTAACAGCGTGACGGTTTGACCCTGTCAGGCCGTCACGGCCTTGTGCACCATGTTCCAATAGATCTCTTCGACCTCGTCCAGTGACAGGCGACCACCCGAACGGTACCAGGTCATCACGCCGTTCAGCATGGCAATCACGGCCAGCGTTGCAATCTTCGTGTCCGAAATTGCGAATTGTCCGGCCTGCTGCCCTGAGTCAAGGATGCTTTCCAGCACGTTTTCGTATTGGCGCCGCAAGTCTTCGATTTCAGCAAAGTTTTCGGGCGAAAGATTGCGCAACTCCATATAGGCGATGAAAACTTCGTCGGGGCGTTGCAAATGGAAGCGGATGTGAAAGCCGATAAACTGGCGCAAAGCGTCTTCGGCATCGTCGCAACGGCCCATTGCATCAAGCGCCTCAAGCAGGTCCTGCATGTGTTCGCGCATCAACCGGTGCAAAAGGCTCTGTTTGTCGGGCGTATAGTTATAAAGCGCGCCTGCCTGTACGCCGACCTCTTTTGCGATCTGCCGCATCGAGACAGCGGCATACCCATAGCGGGCAAACAGGTGCAGCGCGGCCTTGCGGATTCGCGGGCCGGTTATGTCGGAATGTGAGCCTTGAGTGCGTGCCATGGGTCTACAGTATATGAACAGATGTTCATATAGAACCCCGCTTGAACGATGTCGTCAAAACGTGCATCACGATGGGGCAACAAAGACCGAAAAGCCTGCGACATGAAACTGCTGCCTGTTTTGCCCCTTATTCTATTTTGCGCCGCCTGTGCGGACATTCCCGAGTTGGAAGGCAGCGAACCGGCTGCAGTCAGATCCGCCCCCTACCCGCGCCTTATTCCGTTGCAGGAAACCTTAGGGCCACCGGTGGACCCGATCCATCAGGCAGCAGCAGTCGAAGACGATCTGACCCAACGCAGCAATGCCTTGGCCCAAAAGGCGCAGGCGCTACAAAACGCGCAAACCAACTGACGCGTCATAAATCACCCCTACTATCCCCCAGTGACGGATTGCACCCTTGGCCTGAACCCGCTAAGGCAGCGCTGATTGGACAAGCATCCGACACCAGAAAAATTCGAGCGGAAAAGGACCCACGACATGACACAGGCACTGCGGCTGGGAATTGCGGGCTTGGGAACGGTCGGCGTGGGTGTCGTCAAGATCGTCCGCCGCCATGCAGAATTGTTGCAGGCCCGCACAGGCCGTTCGATTGAAATCGTGGCTGTATCCGCGCGCGACCCGAACAAGGACCGTGGCGTGAACCTGTCGGATTATGCCTGGGAAACCGATCCGGTTGCACTGGCAAAACGCGACGACATAGACGTTTACGTCGAATTGATGGGTGGCGAGAACGGTCCTGCCAAAGCCTCGGTCGAAGCAGCATTGGCCAGTGGCAAGGATGTGGTCACCGCCAACAAGGCGTTGCTTGCCATCCACGGGCAGGAACTGGCTGAAAAGGCCGAGGCCGCCGGTCGTGTGATCCGGTTTGAGGCCGCTGTCGCTGGTGGTATCCCGGTAATCAAATCCCTGACCGAAGGTCTGGCGGGCAACGAAATCACCCGCGTGATGGGTGTCATGAACGGGACGTGCAACTACATCCTGACCCGGATGCAATCGCAGCGTCAGGGCTACAATGCCCTTTTCGATGAATGCGCCGAATTGGGATACCTTGAGGCCGACCCCAATCTGGATGTCGGAGGTATCGACGCTGCGCACAAGCTGGCTCTGCTATCCTCGATTGCGTTTGGGACCAAGCCGAATTTCGACGGGATCGAGATTGAGGGTATTCAGCAGATCAGCCTGGACGACATTGATCAGGCCGAAGACATGGGCTTTCGCATTAAACTGCTGGGCGTGGCGCAGCGCACCGCACGCGGGCTGGAGCAACGCATGCAGCCTTGCCTGGTACCCAGTGAATCGCCACTGGGCCAACTGGAAGGCGGCACCAATATGGTCGTGATCGAAGGCGACGCGGTTGAGCAGGTTGTTCTGCGCGGCCCCGGCGCAGGCGAAGGTCCGACAGCCAGCGCTGTGATGGGCGATGTCTGCGATCTGGCGCGTGGATTGCATATCCCGACCTTTGGCCGCCCAGCCACCACGCTTGAAACCGCAGTTCCCGCCGTCACCGGCCGACCTGCGCCGTATTATCTGCGGCTGGGCCTGCTGGATAAACCCGGTGCATTGGCCAAGGTTGCGGCCATTCTGGGCAATGCCGGGGTGTCAATCGACCGGATGCGCCAATATGCACATGCCGAAAGCACCGCGCCTGTGCTGATCGTCACCCATAAGACCACCCGAACGGCGCTGGACGTCGCGTTGGAGGGTTTCCGCGAAACCGATGTGGTTGCAGGCGACCCAGTTGCATTGCGGATTGAGGCGGTTTGACCTTGCGGCCTGCATGAAACGCAAGCTATGCCGGAAGACACGGCTATACTGACCAGAGGATACAGAAACATGAGTGCTGCCAAGACCGATTTCAATGACCGCCTGCTGTCTCTGGGGCTGGCCAGGGTGGCGGAACAGGCTGCACTGGCCTCGGCTTCGCTGGTAGGCCGGGGCGATGAGAAAGCCGCGGATCAGGCCGCTGTGAACGCAATGCGCGAACAGCTGAACCTACTGGATATCGCAGGTGTTGTAGTCATCGGGGAAGGCGAGCGTGACGAGGCGCCGATGCTGTATATCGGCGAAGAGGTTGGCACCGGAAATGGCCCCGGCGTGGATATCGCATTGGATCCGCTGGAAGGCACCACGCTGACCGCCAAGGATATGCCAAACGCACTGACCGTCATCGCCATGGGCCCGCGCGGCTCGATGCTGCACGCGCCGGATGTGTATATGGACAAACTGGCGGTTGGCCCAGGGCTGCCGGAAGGTGTCGTGAATCTGGACATGTCGCCACGCGAGCGTGTCGAAGCACTGGCCAAGGCCAAGGAGTGCAAGCCGGCCGACATCACCGTCTGCATTCTGGAACGCCCGCGCCACGAGGCGATGATTGCCGAAGTGCGCGAAACCGGCGCCGCGATCCGTCTGATCACTGATGGTGACGTGGCGGGTGTCATGCATTGCGCTGAAAGCGAAGTAACCGGCATCGACATGTATATGGGCCAGGGTGGCGCGCCCGAGGGTGTGCTGGCCGCCGCTGCGCTGAAATGTATGGGTGGGCAGATCTTTGGTCGCCTGTTGTTCCGTAACGATGACGAACGTGGCCGGGCCGCAAAGGCAGGCATCACCGATCTGGACCGTGTTTATGCACGCGATGAGATGGTGACGGCGGATGTGATCTTTGCCGCCACCGGCGTGACCGGTGGCTCTTTGCTGCCCCGGATCAAGCGCGAGCCCGGCTGGGTGGAAACCACGACGCTGCTGATGCGGTCCAAGACCGGGTCGGTGCGCCGCATGTCCTACCGCACGCCGACATGGCCGCATGACAACACATAACGGCTTGCGCCGTTGCCTTCGGCGAGAGTATTTCTGAAAAGGTGAAGAGGCCGGGTCCGCAAGGGTCCGGCCTTGGCGCATGAGAGGCGAGCAATGAGTTTTCTTGGAGTCGAGCAATCACTGACGGGACGGCTTTGGGTTGGACCCAGCCCGGAGATTGAGCGGGCGGCCGAGATGATGGCGCAACAAACCGACCTGCCCCGTGCCGTTTGCCAGGTTCTGGCCCGGCGCGGCGTGCGCGTATCGGAGGCGCCCGGCTTTCTTGACCCAAAGCTGAAGGAATTGCTGCCTGATCCGCGGGCCATCAAGGATATGGAAGTTGCTGCCACGCGCTTTCTGGAAGCCGTCCGCAATCGCCAGAAAATTGCGGTGTTTGCGGATTACGATGTCGATGGCGGCAGCTCTGCCGCGTTGCTGCTGGTCTGGCTGCGGCAGATGGGCGTGCAGGCGACGCTTTATGTGCCGGACCGGATCGACGAAGGGTATGGCCCCAACGTTCCCGCGATGCAGGAGCTTGCGGCTACGCATGATCTGATCATCTGCGTTGATTGCGGCACGCTCAGCCATGATCCGATTGCGGCGGCGACGGGGGCGGATGTGATCGTTCTGGACCACCATCTGGGGGGCGAGACGCTGCCCGATTGCGTCGCAGTGGTGAACCCAAACCGACAGGATGAAAGCGGCGATCTTGGTTATCTTTGCGCGGCGGGCGTTGTGTTTCTGATGCTGGTCGAAGCCGGTCGGCAGCTGCGTGACGCGGGCGCAAGGGGACCGGACCTGATGGCCCTTCTGGATCTGGTGGCCCTGGCGACCGTTGCCGATGTGGCACCACTGATCGAGGCCAACCGCGCCCTGGTGCGACAGGGGCTGAAAGTGATGGCACAGCGGCAGCGCCCCGGCCTTGTCGCGCTGTCCGATATCTCGCGCATGGATACCGCGCCGAACAGTTATCACCTCGGGTTTCTGCTTGGGCCCCGCGTGAATGCCGGTGGACGGATTGGTCAGGCCGATCTGGGCGCGCGCTTGCTGAGCACCGATTCCCAGCAAGAGGCGCAGGCGTTGTCCGAACGTCTGGATGCCTTGAACACTGAGCGCCGTGACATTGAAAACACGGTACGTGCCGCCGCGCTGGAGCAAGCCGAGGCGCGTGGCTTGGACGCCCCTTTGGTCTGGGCAGCAGGCGAAGGCTGGCACCCCGGTGTCGTTGGTATCGTGGCCTCTCGGCTGAAGGAGACAGCCGATCGACCGGCGATTGTGATTGGCTTTGACGGGGATGAGGGCAAAGGTTCGGGCCGCTCGGTTTCCGGCGTCGATCTTGGGGCTTCGATCCAGCGTCTGGCGGCCGAAGGGTTGCTGGTCAAAGGAGGTGGCCACAAGATGGCCGCAGGTTTGACCGTCATGCGCAATCAGTTGGAACCCGCAATGGAACGCCTGAGCGAGTTGCTGGCCAGACAAGGGGCGGGCCAGGGTGGGCCTGCGGATCTGAAATTGGATGGCGCGTTGATGCCCGGCGCGGCAACCGTGGAACTGATCGAGCAGATCGAACAGGCCGGACCGTTTGGCGCCGGTGCCCCGGCCCCGCGCTATGCGTTGCCTGACCTGCAGGTTCGCTTTGCCAAGCGGGTCGGTGAATCGCATCTGAAACTGTCGCTGACCGATGGAATGGGCGGCGGGCTGGATGCGATTGCCTTTGGTGCTTTTGACGGGCCGATGGGCGAAAAACTGTCAAATCACGGCGGTGCGCGCTTTCATTTTGCGGGTCGGCTTGAGGTCAACACCTGGGGCGGGCGCCAATCTGTGCAGCTCAGGCTGGAGGACGCGGCGGAAGCCCGTTAACACGCGGCTTTGGTGTGCTAAAAAACTTTCCCGTCCCTGCGTTTTTACGCTTGCGGGGGTCACGGCGAAACCGTAAAAGGCCCTCCACAAGCCAGCGTGGCCCGTTCGTCTATCGGTTAGGACGCCAGGTTTTCAACCTGGAAAGAGGGGTTCGATTCCCCTACGGGCTGCCATTTGCGCTTGTGACCTTATACCAAGTGGCCCGTTCGTCTATCGGTTAGGACGCCAGGTTTTCAACCTGGAAAGAGGGGTTCGATTCCCCTACGGGCTGCCACTCTTCCTTAGCTTCTTCCATCCCAAAGCAGCAAGATCATCCGGGCCGCGTCTGGAATCAGCAACCTAGCTGTCATCAGCGATCTGAATTTCGATGCCCCAACGGTCAAGGAATCTGGCCACCCCACCCTTTGGCACAGCATCCGTGACCAGCGAATGCACCAGCCGAGGATCCGGCCCCACATAAGGTGCCCTTTCACCAAACTTGGAATGTGCTGCAGCCATGACAACCTGGTCCGCACACCTGACCACCACCGATGCAAGATCCGCTTCGACCGCGCTGTGGTAGAGAAACCCTTTGCTGTCGGAAATCGCGTCCGTGCTCAGGATCACGATGTCAAAGGCATAGCGTTGCAGCTGCTTGTGGGTGACGTGACCAAACGTCCCCCTTTCATCGATCTGCAACTCACCCCCCAAAAGGTGCACCCGGTTTCCGTTGACCCCGGCCAAGGTCTGAACGACACCGACGGAGTTGCTGACAACCGTGAGGTTGCTGACCTGTCGCAGCTCTTCTGCGACGAAAGCGGTTGTCGATCCCACATCCAGGAAAACGGTCATCTGATCGCGAACCAGTTTCGCGGTATGCCCGGCGATCAAACGCTTTTCATCAGCGTCTTGTGATATCCGGTGAAAGAAGTTGGGGGCGCCCTGCACTCCGGCAAGGTAAGCTCCGCCATGAACGCGTTCGACTGTACCCGCCTTTGACAAGGCTTTGATCGTTCGGCGCACCGTCTCTTCGGATACGCCGAGCATATTCGCCAAATCCGAATTCCGGGCCGTTCCACCCAAACGTCTGAGGGCATCAAGCAATTCCAGCTCACGATGGGTGTTGAGGGTATTCTTCTTCACGAACCGGCTCCGGAATTTTCCTTTATATGGACACGGAATACCGTGAACGGCAAGGCAGTGCTACATCCGCATTGCCACAACTGGCCTTTTGTCGGAACGGATTGGTGCCATGTGAGCACTGAGTTTCAGCAGTAGTGATCCGGGAAGCTGGTTTGCCTGACTTCTCACGAGTGCCGGATCAGTGTCCATGCCTCTCGCAACGCGAATGCAATTCAACGCACCCTCTGTCATCTCTTGCTTGCAATGGGTCTCAGTGGAGTTCCCTATTTCCCTCGCGGAGAAATTTTGAAATTTCGATAACATAATTATATAGTTACAATCATTTACAGCGTTGGATACAAACTCAATTCATGCGGCTCCGGAGTGCCTGAACGTCAATTACTAAAAATTTAGTTTGACACGTACGCAAAAAATCGCTGATGCTGTTCTGCATCCGGTTCCCGCCGGAGAACCATAATTTTTGGGAGGAGACAGATGCGGAGACATCTACTTTCCGCAGTGGCGGCGGCTGCCGTCATTGCGGGGCACGGGTCCGCTTGGGCCGACGAAGCCGCAGCACAACGTTGGATCGACGACGAATTCCAGCCATCGACCTTGTCGAAAGACGAACAGATGGCCGAGATGCAATGGTTTATCCAAGCTGCACAGCCCTACGCTGGCATGGAAATCAACGTCCTGTCCGAAGGTATTCCGACGCATTCCTACGAGTCGGAGGTTCTGACCAAGGCGTTTGAAGAAATCACCGGCATCAAGGTCAATCACCAGATCCTTGGCGAAGGCGAAGTGGTCCAGGCTGTTCAGACCCAGATGCAGACAGGTCGGAACCTGTATGACGGCTATGTCAACGACAGTGACCTGATTGGTACCCACTCGCGTCTGCAACTGGCCTATCCACTGACCGACATGATGGGCGGCGACTGGGCGGCGACAACCTCGCCGACAATCGATCTGGATGACTTCATGGGCATTCAGTTCACCACCGGGCCGGACGGCAAGCTGTATCAGCTTCCCGACCAGCAGTTTGCGAACCTTTACTGGTTCCGCAAGGACTGGTTCGATGACGAGGCCAACAAGGCCGCGTTCAAAGAGAAATACGGCTATGATCTGGGCGTTCCGGTCAACTGGTCGGCCTATGAAGACATCGCCGAGTTCTTCACCAATGACGTGAAAGAAGTCGACGGCGTGGCGATCTACGGCCACATGGATTACGGCAAGCGCGCGCCCGACCTTGGCTGGCGCATGACCGACGCCTGGCTTTCGATGGCCGGTGCTGGTGACAAGGGCGAGCCGAACGGTATTCCGGTTGACGAATGGGGCATCCGCATGGAAGCGGGCACCTGTAACCCGGTCGGCGCCTCGGTGTCGCGCGGTGGTGCTGCAAACGGTCCGGCTGCGGTCTATGCGATCCGCAAATGGGACGAATGGCTGCGGGCCTACGCGCCTCCGGGTGCGGCGTCTTATGACTTCTATCAGTCGCTGCCGGCACTGAGCCAGGGCAACGTGGCCCAGCAGATTTTCTGGTACACCGCCTTTACCGCCGACATGGTGAAGCCGAAGTCCGAAGGCAACAACACCGTGGATGACGAAGGCACTCCGCTGTGGCGGATGGCGCCCAGCCCGCACGGCCCCTACTGGGAAGAAGGTCAGAAGGTTGGCTATCAGGACGTGGGTTCCTGGACGTTCCTGAAATCGACCCCCTCGGATCGTGCGCAGGCAGCCTGGCTTTATGCCCAGTTCGTGACGTCCAAGACTGTTGATGTGAAGAAGTCCCATGTGGGTCTGACCTTCATCCGCGACAGCTCGGTCAACCACGAGTCGTTCACCGAACGCGCATCCAAGCTGGGTGGCCTGGTCGAATTCTATCGCTCGCCTGACCGCGTGGCATGGTCGCCAACCGGAATCAACGTACCGGACTATCCAAAGCTGGCCCAGATCTGGTGGCAGCAGATCGGTGACGTGAACTCGGGCGCCTTCACCCCGCAAGAGGCGATGGACCGTCTGGCCGAAGAGATGGACATCACCATGGCCCGTATGCAGGCCGCGGATGAAAGCGCCGGTGTCTACGGCGGCTGCGGTCCACGCCTGAACGAGCCGCAGGACCCATCTTTCTGGCTGGAAAAAGCGGGCTCGCCCAAGGCCAAGCTGGAGAACGAAAAGCCGCAGGGCCAGACCGTCAACTATGACGAACTGGTTAAGCGCTGGCAGTCCCAGTAAAAGCAACATCGTAGGCCGGGCTTAAGCCCGGCCTACCCCTGAATGCCCCGCGAGTTTCCCAGATGATTGAACTTCAAGACGCGACCAAACGGGTCGGCAACGTCATCCATATCAAGCCAACCAACCTGACGCTGCAAACCGGCCATTTCAACGTGCTATTGGGCGCGACAGGTTCCGGAAAAACGTCACTGATCAAAATGATGGCCGGGTTGGACCCGATCGCCTCAGGCAAGGTCCTGATGGACGGGCAGGACGTGACACGGTTGAACACGCAAAAGCGGCAGATCAGTCTGGTGCACCAGTTCTTCGTGAACTACCCGCATATGACTGTATTCGACAATATCGCCTCGCCCCTGCGCGTGGCTGGCATGGCTAAATCGGAGATCGATGGCCGCGTGGAAGAGGCCGCCGATCTGCTGCAACTGCGCCCCATGCTGCACCGCCGCCCACACGAGCTGTCGGGCGGGCAGCAACAACGAACCGCGCTGGCGCGTGCCATCGCAAAAGAAAGCCGCGCCGTCTTCCTGGATGAGCCGCTGGCGAACCTTGATTATAAACTGCGCGAAGAGTTGCGCGAACAACTGCCCGATCTGTTCGCTGGTCGCGGGGCCGTCGTTGTCTACGCCACCTCGGAGCCTGAAGAGGCATTGCTGCTGGGAGGCTACACCGCGCTGATGGAAGACGGCCGCGTGACCCAGTTCGGCCCAACCACCGACATCTATCGCAATCCGGAAAACATCGCCGCGGCGCGTGTATTCTCGGACCCGCCTATCAATGTGGCCCGTATCACTGTTTCCAGCGCCCGGGCGCAATTGGCAGGCAATGTCGGCTGGGCAGCCTCGGGCATGGCCGACGGGGAATATATGATCGCCGTTCGCCCTCATCGCGTGACGCCATTTCGTACGTCTGACGCCGATGTCGAACTGACCGGACGTGTGATCGTGACCGAACTGTCAGGTTCGGATTCCAGCGCGCATTTCCAGCATGGTGACGAAGCCTGGGTTTCACTCGCCGCTGGTGTGCATCCCTATCAGGTCGGCGAAGATCACAGTTTCTACATGAACCCGGCGCACTGCCGGTATTTCAGCCATGACGGCAAAAGGGTGGCCTGACATGGCACAGATCAAGCTTTCAAACCTTCGACACAGCTATATGCCGTCACCAAAAGGCCCCGAGGACTATGCGCTGAAGGAAATCGACGTCACGTGGCGCGATGGCGGGGCCTATGCGCTGTTGGGGCCGTCAGGTTGTGGCAAGTCCACGCTGCTGAACATCATATCCGGTCTTCTCACCCCCTCGAAAGGCCGGATTCTGTTCGATGATCAGGACGTCACCGCCCTGCCCCCGGACCAACGCAACATCGCGCAGGTCTTCCAGTTTCCGGTGATCTACGACACGATGACCGTGGGCGAGAATCTGGCCTTCCCGTTGAAGAACCGGGGTGTCGACGCCGAAACCATCAAGCGCCGTGTTCTGGAAATCGCCGAGATGTTGGACGTCACGGACATGCTGAACACCCGCGCGTCAGGTCTGAGCCCGGACAACAAACAGAAGATCTCGATGGGTCGCGGCCTTGTTCGCGACGACGTGAATGCAGTGATGTTTGATGAACCGCTGACCGTGATCGACCCGCACCTGAAATGGAAACTTCGGTCCAAGCTGAAAGAGCTGCATCAGCGCGTGCGGGCAACCATGATCTACGTGACGCACGACCAGACCGAGGCGCTGACCTTCGCCGACGAGGTGGTGGTAATGCAGGACGGTGAAGTGGTTCAGATCGGAACGCCGGTCGAACTTTTCGAACGGCCACAGCACACATTTGTCGGCCATTTCATCGGCTCGCCGGGCATGAACGTCCTTCCATGTGAAGCCAAAGGCGACCGCGCCGTTTTTGAAGGGCACGAGGTCATGCTGGAAGGTCCCACACATGGTGACGGCGGCCGCACCGATCTGGGTATCCGCCCGGAATATGTAGGTTTCGGCGACACCGGCATTCCGGCACATGTGACCAAGGTCGCCGATATCGGCCGCCACTATGTGGTCAGCGCCGTGGTCGGCAACACCGCCCTCAAGGTTGTGACCGAACACAGTGTACCGGAACCGGGATCACAGGTCTTCTTGCAATTCAAACCCGAACAATCCCGCGTCTACCGCGACGGCTGGATCGCAACTCAGGAGCGGGCGCAATGAGAACGGAAAACCAAAAAGCATGGTTCTTTGTCCTGCCCGTTCTTGCGCTGGTGGCGTTCAACGCGCTGGTGCCCATGATGACGGTGGTCAACTACTCGGTGCAGGAAACCTTCGGCAACAACCAGTTCTTCTGGGAAGGTTTGGGCTGGTTCGAACAGATCCTGCGATCCGACCGTTTTCAGGCAGCACTTGGACGGCAATTCCTGTTTACCTTCCTGATCTTGCTGATCGAGGTGCCTTTGGGCATCATCGTCGCCCTGTCGATGCCACGCAAAGGGTTCTGGGTGCCGGTCTGTCTGGTGCTGATGGCCTTGCCGATGCTGATCCCTTGGAATGTGGTTGGCTCGATGTGGAACATCTTCACCCTGCCCAAGATCGGATTGCTGGGATATTTTCTGAATGACGTGCTGGGTATCAACTATGACATGACGCAACAGCCGCTGTCGGCCTGGATAACCGTTATCGTCATGGACGTCTGGCACTGGACCTCGCTGGTCGTGCTGCTGTGCTATGCGGGCCTCGTATCGATCCCGGACGCCTATTATCAGGCCGCCAAGATCGACGGCGCCAGCCCATGGTCGGTGTTTCGTTACATCCAGTTGCCCAAGATGAAGACGGTTCTGACCATCGCTGTTCTGCTGCGGTTTATGGACAGCTTCAATATCTATACCGAGCCTTTTGTTCTGACCGGCGGCGGTCCCGGCAACTCGACCACCCTGCTGTCGATTGACCTTGTGAAGATCGCACTGGGGCAGTTCGACCTTGGCCCGGCGGCAGCGATGAGCCTGATCTACTTCGCCATCACGCTGCTGGTGTCGTGGCTCTTCTACACTCTGATGACAAAGGACGACGCAGAATGAAAAAGCGGTCCATCATCCCGATCCTCTATATCGCCTTCCTGATGCTGCCGATCTATTGGCTGGTGGCGATGTCCTTCAAGACAACGAACGAGATTCTGTCGGGCTTTTCCCTGTTTCCCCAGACTTTTACGCTGGAGAACTATATTACCATCTTCACAGACCCAACCTGGTACTGGGGTTACATCAACTCGATCACCTATGTGACTCTGAACACAGTGCTTTCCGTCTGCGTTGCCTTGCCTGCGGCTTATGCGTTCTCGCGCTATCGGTTCCTCGGTGACAAGCAACTGTTCTTTTGGCTGTTGACCAACCGCATGGCCCCAGCGGCGGTGTTCGCCCTGCCATTCTTCCAGCTTTATTCGTCGATCCACCTTTTCGACACCTATCTGGCCGTGGCTTTGGCCCATACGCTGTTCAACGTGCCGCTGGCGGTGTGGATTCTGGAAGGGTTCATGCGTGGTATCCCAAAGGAGCTGGATGAAACCGCCTATGTGGATGGATATTCGTTCCCGCGCTTCTTCGTGACAATCTTCCTGCCCAACATCAAGGCAGGTGTCGGTGTCGCGGCGTTCTTCTGCTTTATGTTCTCATGGGTGGAAATGCTGCTGGCCAAGACCCTGACCGCGGTCGAGGCCAAACCCATCGCTGCTGTGATGACCCGTACAGCATCCAGTGCCGGGTACGAATTGGGTCTGCTGGCCGCCGCGGGCACCCTGACCATCATCCCCGGTGCCATCGTCATCTGGTTTGTTCGCAACTACATCGCGCGTGGCTTCGCGATGGGACGTGTGTGAGGTTCAACATGCGAAAACTGTTTCTCACCCTGCCCTTCTTGCCCTCAGCAGCCTTTGCCCAGGCCAAGGCCGGATGGGGCAATGTCGGACAGGAGGCCGAAAAAGGGTTCTCGTGGACGGACCCCCTGTGGCCCGATTTCTGGATGGCATGGACACCTGCCACGCTGGCCGTGTTTGTCGGTATCTTCTCGGCCATAGCATGCATTGGCTTGCTGGAAGGCTTCAAATTCCGCGACGGAATTGAACGGCGCGGGGTTCTGGGGCTGACAACCACACTGGGGGATCGCCTGTTCATCACCCTTCTGGGGTCCGCATATATTTTCCTGGCGTGGCTTGGGCTGGTCGGGCAACCCGTCTGGACACCGCTGTTCCTGTCCATTGGCTGGGGCGTTTTTGTTTTCTGGAAAGTTTAGACTTTGAGAAATCGCGAAAGGATGCTTGTCTGTCAGGCATACTAACCATGACGACACCGAGACCAATGCGAAAGAAAAAGACAACAAATCTGCTGACCGAGGTCGAACTGGAGTTCATGAACGAGCTCTGGGCCCTCGGGCAAGGCTCGGTGCGTGATGTCCTGGACCGCCTGCCGTCAGAACGCAACCTGGCCTATACATCCGGGGCCACGATCCTGCGCATTCTGGACGAGAAGGGTTTTGTGGAAAGCCACAAGTCGGGAAAGACCCTGATCTATACGCCGCTTCTGGAAAAGGACAGATATCAGGCCCGTTCGCTTCAAAATCTGTCGCGCACGCTTTTCGACGACACCCCCGCCACACTGGTGGCGCGGCTGGTCGACGACGCGGGGCTGAGCGAAGCCGACCTGGAGGAAATTCGAGCACTGGTAGAGAGGAGACTGCAAAATGACAGCGGTTAGACCGGTTCTCGACGCATTCATCGAACTCAACATCGTGCTGGCCTTTTCGGCGGTGATCTGGCTGGTGACCCGCACGGCCCTAAGCCGCACCGCCCTGCGCAATGGCTATGTCGCACAGTTGCGGGCGCTCAAGACCTTGTGCATCTGTGTTCTTGCCAGTCCGTTTCTCGCGGTTTGCGTGTCGTCGCTGGCGACATACGCTTGGCCGGGCAGTGTCGTGGCCCTTGGTGATATCGCCGTTGCAGCCTATCTGCGCGGTGACATCGCAATGCCTGCCACGCAGTTCGAAGCACTGCTGAACACCCGCGAAAGGTGGGTTGATCTGGCATTGTCCGGACAGCAGCCTGTGATCACCCTAGTTGCCGCCATACTTGCCTGTATCGCAGCCGTGTACGCTGCGCGTGCCTTGCGGGACGCAATGACGATCCGTCAGACTGTCAATTCCAGTTTTCTTTGGCGGCGGTCCGCCAAGGTGGATATTCGACTTTCCGATCGCATCACTGTGCCCTTTGCCGTGCGAGGACTTCGCCGCCGCCACGTCGTTCTACCCAGCCATCTGCTGGACACCCCGCGCGAGTTGCGTTTTGCACTTGCCCACGAGTTTCAGCATATCCGTACGGGTGACGTCGAATGGGAACTGGGGTTTGAGCTGCTGCGTCCGCTGTTGTTCTGGAACCCCGCCTATCTGATGCTCAAGTATCAGTTCGGCCGGCTGCGCGAGTTGGCCTGCGACCAGTCGGTTGTTGCGCGCAAACGGATTGATGCGCGGGAATACACGGCGTGCCTGCTGGACTATTGCGCCCGGACAATCTCAACCAACAGCCCACGCGTTCTGAATGTTGCCTTTGTGACAGGCGGCAAGGCAAAACGCGTGTTGCGGCAACGTGTAATCGCGCTGACCGATGTTCAGCCATCGGTACCTGCCCTACCGGCAGTGTTCCTTGGAATGACGCTGATCTTTGGTGCGCTTTTGGCTCTGGGGTCGGCCTCAATCCAGCAGACACGGGATTGGAGCCATGACCGCCTGATGCTGTCGACAGTGGTCAACCTGGAACGGCTGGAAGCGCGCAATCAGGGGAACTGACCTGATCGCTTACCAGCCGCGACGCCCGAACAGCGAGTGAAGCCGCCCCTGATCGGCAAAAGGCTCGGGCGTTTGCACGCGTTCCAGCCGTGCCACTACGCGCGCGACAAGAACCCATCCTATGACAGCAAAGATGACGCCCCCAAAAGCCTGACCCAGCAGAACGCCCGAGGCCCCGGCGATTTGTGAGCCAATCATGGCAAACACCCATGTGCCAATAGTGTGACGACCCCAGTTTATCCATGTGGAATAGACCGGATGGCCCAGATTGTTGAAACTGGCATTTGTCACAAAAATCACACCGTTGAAGAACGAAGCCAATGCCAGCGGGCCGCAGAACAGATAAATCAGTACGCGCGTTTCCCCCTGGGCTGCGAACAAATTCGCAATTGGCGAACGCAGTAAAAACAAAATGGCCGACATGCAAAGAACGTAGATTGCGGTGAACTTGATCCCGGCCAAAAACGCGGCACGCACGCGATCAAATTTTTCTGCCCCGAAATTCTGCCCGATGATTGGCCCTATCGCGCCGGACAGCGCAAAGATGACCGAAAACGCCACCGGCAACAGCCGCCCAATCACCGCCATGCCCGCAACCGCATCCGTTCCAAACTGTGCAATTTCCCGCACTACGATGGCATTCCCGATCGGCGTGGCGACATTCGTCAGAACGGCAGGGATTGCGATGGCCCGCACGGGCCGAAAATCCTGTGCCACCTGTTTCAGCGATGGGCGTGCAAATCCCTGATGCACCCGCAGCGCGGGCCACAATGCTGCGCCTAACATACATAGCCGCGCCAGGACCGAGGCTATCGCGGCCCCATCCAACCCCAGCCCGACGGCAAAGATCAAAATCGGGTCAAGAACTGCATTCACAACGCCGCCGTAAATCGTTGCCATCATTGATCGGCGCGCATCGCCGTGCGCGCGCAGCACAGCCATCGCCGCCATCGCAATCGACATCACCCACATGGTCGGCAGAATGATCGACACATAGCGCGTCGCCAGCCGCAAAACCTCGCCTTCTGCGCCAAGCAGCGACAACAGAAAGCTGACGTTCAGCAACACCAGAACAGAGGTAACCAACCCGACGATCAGCCCCAGAACGGCGACACTGGATGCGTATTGCCTTGCCTGTTCGGCCCGCCCGCCGCCCAACTCACGCGCGACCAGCGCCCCGGCAGAAATCGACAGACCGATATTGATTGCGTTGGTGAAAAACAGCAGCGTCCCGGCATAACCTACCGCTGCGGCCAGCGCGTCGTTGCCCAGCATCGAGATAAAGACCATATCGACAAAATCGACAGCAAATATCGCCATCAATCCAATGCTCGTGGTCAGCGACATGCGCGTCACATGTAGCATCAGGTTGCCACTTAGAAAGATTGCCTTACCTGCCGATTTTTCCACCAAGTCTTTGGTCGTCCCACCTGCGCGACCCGGACGGGCCCATGATGCCACTGCGTTCGACAAGGGAAAGCCCCGGACAACGCCTAAGTAAACTCACGCGTTTCCGGGGCTTTGTACACCGAATATTTCAGTTCAGGCTCAGCCGACCGGAATTACACAAAGCGGTTCACGTAGTTCTCAAGCACTTCCTGACGCCCCGAGCGTGGCTGAGGATTGAGGTCTTCGGCAAGTACCCGCGCTGCAATCTCGTCGAGGCCAGAGGTTAGCATCGCCAGAGCTTTAGGCGTTTTCCAGCCTGCATACCGGTCGGCCAGCGCCTGTTCCAGACCACCATCTTCAAGCATCGCAGCTGCCGCCTTCAGGCCCCGGGCGCAGATATCCATCCCGCCCACATGCGCCGCGATCAGGTCTTCGGCATCGATGGATTGCCTGCGAAGCTTGGCGTCGAAATTGGTACCACCCGTGGTAAACCCGCCCGCTTTCAGGATGTGGTAATAAGCCAGCGCGACTTCAGGCGTGTTGTTGGGGAACTGATCCGTATCCCACCCGGACTGGTAATCGTTTCGGTTCATGTCGATGGACCCAAGCATACCTTCGGCCGAGGCAACAGCGATCTCATGTTCAAAGCTGTGTCCTGCCAGGATTGCGTGCCCTTGTTCCAGGTTCAGCTTTACCTCATCCTCAAGGCCGTACTTGCGCAGGAAACCGATGCAGGTTGCTGCATCGAAATCATATTGATGCTTGGACGGCTCCTGCGGTTTGGGTTCTACAAGGATCGTGCCGTTGAAGCCGATCTTGTGCTTGTACTCGACCACCATGTTCAGGAACCGGCCCATATGATCCAGTTCGGCCTTCATGTCGGTATTGAGCAGCGTCTCGTAGCCCTCGCGCCCGCCCCAAAGCACATAATTCTCGCCGCCAAGCTTGTGGGTCGCGTCCAAACAGGATTTCACCGTGGCGGCGGCAAATGCAAAGACATCAGGGTCGGGGTTGGTGCTGGCACCCCCCATCCAGCGACGGTGGCTGAACATATTGGCTGTGCCCCACAACAGCTTGGTGCCAGACACCTGCATCTTTTCACCGATATAGTCAGTGATCTCATTCAGCGTTCGCAGGTTTTCTGCAAAACTGCCCTGTTCGGGACGGACATCCGCGTCATGCCAGCAGAAATAGGGCTGGCCAATGATCTCGAACATCTCAAAGGCAACATCGGCCTTCATTTTGGCGCGGCCCATGTCATCTTGCGGATGCCATGGACGTTCAAAAGTCGAGCCACCAAACGGATCCCCGCCTTCCCAGGCGAACGAGTGCCACCACGCCACGGCAAAACGCAGGTGATCCTCCATGCGCTTACCCATCACGATCTCGTCCGGGTTGTAGTGACGGAATGCGAGTGGGTTCTTACTGTTCTCGCCCTCGAATTGGACCTGCTCGATCCCCTGAAAGAAACCGCTCGTCATCTCGTTTACCTCATTCCGTCTTTTCGCCAGGCTTTTTGCCCAGAATGATCATCGACAGCAGATCGTCGTCCGTGACATCGGCGATGTCGACAGTGCCAACCAGTTGCCCGTTTTTCATGACCGAAGCCCGGTCGCACAACTCCATCACTGCATGCACGTCGTGGTCGATCAGGAATATCCCGATCCCCTGCGCCTTGAGCTGTTGGATCAGGTCCGCCACCATCTGTGTTTCGTGTGGGCCAAGCGCGGCTGTGGGCTCGTCCATGATCAGGATACGCGCGTTGAAGTACACCGCACGCGCGATGGCCACCGACTGCCGCTGACCGCCGGATAGCGCCGAGACCGGGTCATTGAACTTCTGAAAGTTCGGGTTCAACTGTGCCATGATCTTGCGGCATTCGGCCTCCATCGCGGCATCGTTGACCAACCCGAAGGGCGTGACCATCTCCCGCCCCAGGAAAAGGTTCGAACTTGCATCCAGATTGTCCGCCAAGGCCAGCGTCTGGTAGATCGTCTCGATATTGTTGGCACGCGCATCGCGGGGGTTGTTGATCTCAACCTTCTTGCCGTCGATCAGGATCTCTCCGTGGTCCTTCTGATAGGCACCCGAAAGCACCTTGATCAGCGTAGATTTACCGGCCCCGTTGTGGCCCAGAAGGCCCACAACCTCGCCCGGGTACAAGTCGACCGAGACACGGTCCACCGCCTTGATGCCGCCGAACGAAATCGAGATATCGCGCATTTCGACAAGAGGAGGCTGGCCGGACCCTCGGCCCGAAGTTTGGTTCTGTGTTTCTTGTGCTTGCATCATTTCGCTCCCAGACGTTTGCGATAGACGATGTCGATATAGACGGCCAAAACCAGAACGGTGCCCACGACGATGTTCTGAAACGGTGCGTCAACGCCAACCATAGCCATGCCCGATTGAAGCGCCTGCATGATCAGCGCGCCTAGGATCGCGCCGTAGATCGTACCGATACCGCCCGACAAGGCGGTGCCGCCGATCACGGCCGCAGCAATCACGCGCAGCTCATCCAATGTGCCGATATCGTTCGAGTGGTTGGCCAGACGGGCCGAGGCCACGACCGCGGACAGCGCACACAGAAACCCCATCAGGGCAAAGATCTTGACGGTCATCATGCGGGTGTTGATGCCCGACAGTTCCGCCGCATCCGGGTTGCCCCCCGTGGCAAAGATATAGCGGCCAAATCGGGTTTTGCGGGCCACAACAGTCAAGGTTACTGCAACAAGGATCAGGATCAGAACCGAGATCGGGATACCATAACCCACAACAAGCCCTTCAGGCATGGTCTCGCCCCGCGCTTCGAACATACGTTCCAGCCTGCGTGTGGGGATCGAGTAACTGTTGACGATCAAGACATAGCCCATAATGGCGATGCCAATGATCCCTGCCAAAGTTGTTTCGGCCCAAACCGGTTTCACAGGGAACCCATGGGCAGCCTTGGAGCGGCGTCCGCTCCACAACGCCCAGACCGCAATAGCGGTGGCGGCAAGGCCGAACAGAAGGCTGACCGTTGTTCCCAACGTCCCGTTGGTTCCGCCAAATATCAGGAACGTGCTGTCCAGCGGGCCGATTGTCTGGCCGTCTGTCATGTACCAGGCGACGTTGCGCCAGACCAGAAAACCGCCAAGCGTCACGATAAAGGCCGGTATGGTCAGATAGCCTACCATCCAACCGTGGAATGCGCCGATCAAGGTTCCGACTGCGAGGCCGACAACAAGGGTGATTGCCCAAGTCGCCGGGTGATTTAAACCTAACCCCAGCACGTTCGGCAGAAGTTCGGTCTGTGTCATCGCCATGACGGCGGATGTGGTCGCCAGCAGCGCGCCGACCGAAAGATCAATGTGGCGCATCACGATAATGAACACCATGCCGCAGGCCATTATCGCGACCGAGACGGTCTGGATCGACAGGTTGAACAGGTTTCTGGGCGTCAGAAAACGGCCATCCGTTACGATGTTGAAGCCGATGCACAGGATGATGAAGGCGCCGATCATGCCCAATAGCCGCATGTCCAGTTCCAGTTGCTGGAACAGGTTGGCCTTTGCTTTTTGGGGTACCGGCTGAGACGAAGTTTCGGTCATATCCGATCTTTCATGTTCAGCTATGGTCTCTGGCCCGGCCTTGCGGGCCAGAGACGTTATGGTTTGGAGACTTGACTTAGTTGCAGGGTGCAGGGCCGTTTTCGACGCCTTGGCACAGGTCTTCCAGCGGAATCCAGCCAGCATCGACCACAACGGAAAGGTTGTCTTTTGTGATCGGCACAGGCGCCAGGAAGACAGACGTCATCTCAGTCCCACCGGGCGAAGTCCAGCTGACCGCGCCTTCGACGTCCGCCGCAGCCGTTCCACCGCTCAGCGCGACCGCGATTTCACCTGCGGCCTTGCCCAGCTCACGTGCGTCTTTCCAGACCGAAACGGTTTGCGTGCCTTTGGCCACCCGGTTCAGCGCCGCATGGTCGCCATCCTGACCCGACACCGGAATGCCGTCCATACCTTGTGCGGTCAGTGCAGCAACTACACCGCCTGCGGTTCCGTCATTTGACGCGACCACAGCATCAACTTTGTTTTCGTTGGCGGTCAGGATCTGTTCCATGTTGCGCTGCGCGTTCGCAGGCAGCCAGCCGTCGGTATAGGCTTCGCCAACGATCACAATGTCACCACTGTCAACAGCACCCTGAATGATCTCCTGTTGACCACCGCGCAGGAAATCCGCGTTCGGGTCGGTGGGCGAGCCCTTGATCATCACATAGTTGCCCTTGGGCATGGCGTCGAACACCGCACGCGCCTGCATACGACCGACTTCGACATTGTCAAAGGTCAGGTAGAAGGCCCGATCATCTTCGATCAGACGGTCATATGCGATGACTGGGATACCTTCGTCGGCCGCTGCCTGAACAGCCGGTCCGATGGCCTGGGAATCCTGCGCCAGAATGATCAGCGCATCAACGCCCTGGGCGATCAGACTTTCAATATCCGACAACTGCTTGGCCGACGACGATTGCGCATCTGCCGAAATATACTCGGCACCGCCCGCCTCAAGCGCGGCTTTGATTGCCGCTTCATCGGTTTTCCAGCGCTCTTCCTGGAAGTTCGACCAGCTGACACCGACCGTGGTTTCTGCAAACGCAACCGTCCCCATCAGGACAGCCACAGCAGAAGCGCTGAGAATTCGTTTCATGATTTCCTCCCGGTTTATCGAGCCATCGCTTCATGATTCGTGGCTCTCACAATTCTGAGTAGCATATTTATTTCAGTCAGTAAAATATTTATGCTACCCGAAAGAAGAAAAACCGCTTACGCTTGGGAAATCACCAGATTCGCGAGGGCAGGATGCTGAAAAGCAAGGTTTCTTCAAACGCTACGGATCAACGAAACATCACCCGCTTGCGCGTGCTGGAACAAATCCGGTCGACCGGAGCGATATCGCGGATCGACATTGCAAGCGCGCTTGAGACCAGCCCAGCGACAGTGACAGCGGCAACGTCAGATCTGCTTTCAGCTGGTCTGATTCAGGAAATCGAAAGCGAAACACCGTCAAAATCCGCGCGCCGCGGCAGACCACGTGTGCTGCTGAAACTGCATGGCGGATGTCACTTGATTGCAGGTGTAAAAGTGGCCCGGCACCAGATTTCAGTCATCCTGGTCGATTTTGAAGGCACCGAGATCATCTCCTACACACATCCGTTGGAAGAGGCCCGGATGGCCCCGGAGGCGTTTGCAATAAAGATATGCACGGCGCTGGAACAGGCCTGCGCGTCTGCAAGCTGGTCCCTGACAGAGGTCTCCGGCGTCTGCATCGGGATTGCCGGACTGGTCGACGCAGAGCGGAATTTTGTACATTGGTCATCTTCGCTGACAGAGCGCAACGTGGATCTGAGCCCGCTTCTGTCCCAAACGCTCCCCTGCCCCGCATTTATCGAGAATGACGCCAATCTGGTTGCAAAGGCCGAACAGCTTTTCGGTCTTGGCAAAGGGCTGAAGAACTTTCTGGTTGTCACGATAGAACACGGCATTGGTCTGGGCATTGTTTTGGATGGCAAGCTTTATCGCGGCGAGCGCGGCTGCGGCGCGGAATTCGGGCATGTCAAAGTTCAGCTGGATGGCGCATTGTGCCAGTGCGGGCAACGCGGATGCCTTGAAGCTTATGTTGGGGAATATGCCCTGATCCGCGAGGCAACCATTGCCAGCCGGGCTACTGACCCGCACACTCTTGCTGATATTCACGCAGCCGCCCAATCCGGTGATGCCCGGTCCATTTCAGTTCTGTTCCGCGCTGGCCAGATGTTTGGAATGGGGCTTTCCAACTTGATCAATCTGTTCGATCCGGAATGTATCATCCTGTCCGGCACCCGAGGCAGCTTTGAATACCTGCATTCTGAGGCAGTGATGACCCGTATCAAAAACGGTGTCGTCAGCGTTGACGCGCCACTGCCTGAAATCAACGTGAACCATTGGGGGGATTCAATGTGGGCAAAAGGGGCAGCAGCCTATGGGATCGAACAAGTCTCGATCCTGAAAGTCAGGGAACTGGCGGAAAATGCGAGTTGAACTGACGATCCTGCTAGCGACAGCGTCTGCCGCCACGGCCGACATCAACCTTCCGCAGTTTCACAGCATCGACGTCCCCAGCCATGTTTACGACGGCGGGTGGGAGCACTTCGTGGGCGGAGGCATCGCCGTTTTCGACTGCAATGGCGATGATCGGTCCGACCTGTTTGCCGCAGGGGGAACCAACCCGGCGCAATTGTTTGTCAACACATCAGGACCCGATGTCAGTTTTCGGTCAGAAACGCCAAGCGCACTGTCCCTGACCGGCGTGACTGGCGCCTACCCAGTGGATATCGATGGGGACGGGTTTCTGGATCTGGCGGTTTTGCGCGTTGGCGAGGACGTTTTGTTGCGTGGCAAAGCGAATTGCGCATTTGAACCGTTCACCTCGTTGAATTTCCAGTCTCAGGATCACTGGACCACCGGTTTTTCCGCCACCTGGGAAAGTGGTCAAACCCTGCCGACACTGGCTTTTGGAACATATGTCGACCGAACCAATCCCAATGGCCCGTTTGAAACCTGCGGGCCGACGCTTTTGTATCGCCCCGAAGGGACGGCCTATGGCCCGCCTCTCCACCTGGTACCGGGACATTGTTCCTTGTCCATTCTGTTTTCCGACTGGGCGCGCACCGGGCGCGCGGACTTGCGTGTCAGTAACGACCGCCATTACTATGTGCGCGGCGGGCAAGAGCAGCTTTGGGCTATGGAAGACACGCCACGCCTTTACGCGCCGGAAGATGGGTGGCTGCCCTATTCGATCTGGGGCATGGGGATTGCATCAAGGGATATATCAGGGGACGGCTTCCCGGATGTTTACCTGACCTCGATGGGAGATCAGAAGTTTCAGATCTTTGATCCCACTGCAGAGGGGCCGACATGGCGCGACGCGACTTATGACCGAGGGACAACGGCGCACAGGCCGCATGTCGGTGGCGATGGTCGCCCGTCAACCGGCTGGCATGCGCAGTTCGGCGACGTCAATAACGACGGGCGCGACGACATATTTGTCGCCAAGGGCAATGTCGAACAGATGCCCGATGCGGCGCAAACCGACCCCAACAACCTGTTGCTGCAATCCGCAAATGGTCAGTTTTTCGAAGCTGCCTCAGCGGCGGGTGTCGCCTCTATGGGCAAGTCCCGCGGTGGGGCCCTGGCGGACCTGAACGGGGATGGATCGCTTGATCTGGTCGTGGTCAATCGCGGGTCAGCGCTTGAGGTATTTCAGAACGAACAACAGCTTGGAAACTGGATTCAGGTTGATCTTGGCCAGGATCGTCCCAACCGCGCAGCTGTCGGAAGCTTCATCGAGGTTAAAACCACCGACGGAATTCAAACACGGGAAGTGACCATTGGCGGCGGTCACGCAAGCGGCATCTCCGGGCTTCACCACTTTGGCCTGGGCAACGCGGACGAACTGGCGCTGCGGGTTATCTGGCCAGACGGCACAGTTGGTGATTGGCAGACCTTCAGAAGCAACCAAGTGCTTCGCATCGACCGATGATCATTGATCAACAGGCAAACCGCTGGGCACATGCGCAGGCACACCCTGCCGGACTGCCGGGTCTTCCAGTGTACTGAGGAAACTCAGAATGGCGTTCACCTCGTCATCACTCAAGCTGATTGGGGCCAGTTCATTCGACGCTGCAATCGCCTCGGTCAGCGTGGGGTCGAGCAAGGCTTTTTGATCATCCGCGCCCGGAAACTCTGGCAACGCTGCTTTTTCGACCGAATAGCTGCGCAAAGCTGCGACCGGATCCAGATGATGACGGACAACATCTTCAAGCCGCGCGTAGGCTCCGTTGTGACCATAGGGTGCCGTAAGGGTCACATTGCGCAAGGATGGCGTGCGAAATGTGAAGGCGTCATCCGCATTGCCCGTCACACGCAATCGCCCGTCATCGCGAACATGGTTCTCGAACCGGGCGGCTTTTCCCGGCCCGATTTGCGGCATGGCGATAGAATGAAATCCATGATCCGTCTGGAACCAACCGGAATGGCAGGTGCTGCACCCGGCTTTGCCGTAAAAAAGGTCGAGCCCCATTTGTGCCTGTTCGGGCAGCGCCTCTTTCCCCTGCATCGCGCGATCAAACAGGCTGTTGTCAGCGCGCCATTCAAAGGCGATGAAATCGGCAATGATATTGGCGATTGCGGTAAAAGTGATCTCTTCTCCGGGCGCGAGCTGGTCAAAGCGCGCCCTGTATTCCGGGATTGCGGCAACACGCGCCGCGATAAGCTCCCATGCGCCGTCCTTTTGGGTCAGCAACCCAAGACGTACGGCTTTGCTCACTTCGTTTTCCGAATAGTGGCCGGCCATTTCGTCAGCCGACAAGACCGGGAACATCGCTTGCGCGGCCAGTGCAGATTGGAAGCCCGGCCTCATATCTGTGCCCAAGGGCGTTCGGAACCCGTCAGGCTGTGACGGGTCTGCCTCAAGACGCCCGTCATGAAAGAAGGTGGTGAATTCCAGCGCCCCAAGGTTCCACAGCCCCGGTGCATTTCGGGGAATGCGCTGCTCGGGCATGTTTTCCTGATCAAGCCTGCGCGTTGCACCCAGCCCCACACCGCCTTCGCCGATACCCAGAGAAAGCGCGTCTGACGTTCCCAGTTTCGGATGATGACAAGTGGCGCAGCTGATGTTTTTGTTCCCCGACAGGATCGGGTCGTAAAACAGCAACTGTCCCAGTTCGACCTTGACAAGGTCCGGTTCTACAAATTGAGGAAGCGGCCCGAGGTCTTGCGCCTGCGCCGCCGACAGTGTCACGCAAAGGGCCAGAGCATACACCGATATCGCAACTTTCATGCCTGATCCTCTGCGATTTCCAACGTCAGAACTTGTTTATACGGATTGTCCGGAGAATAGATGACGGACGGAAACAATGGGTGGTTCACAGCGTCCGTGTAACCGGAAGGCTCAATGCAAAGCCCTGCGCATGGCGTGAAAGGATCGGACAGGTGCGCGGCGGAATAGACCTGCGCGCCGGGCTGATCAGAGTAGGTATTCATGCGTAAACCTGACGGTGTTTCGACTGTGGCAACCGGTCGACTGAAATTGCCCGCCTCTTCAAACACGAAGTAGTGGTCAATGCCGCGCCCCTCATCACCGATAATGCGCGGGGATGAGAAATCCAGCGCTTGGTTTTCGATCTCATCCACGATGCCTGTCGGAGTGGAGCTGTCGTCCAGTTCCAGTACCCGCTTGGAATTCAGGGTCAATCGGCTGTCAAGAATACCGCTTTGGCACCCAAGAGTATAGTAATTGTGCTGCGCAATGCTGATCGGCGTAGGCCGGTCCGGCCATGCGGTGATCGTGTAATTCAGCCGTGGAAAAGCCAGCTCGACATGAATCTCGAACCTGATTTCTCCGGGAAAACCGTCAGCGCCGTCAGGTGACGTCAAGGACAGAACCGCACGGTTCGACTTGGTCTTCCTGATAATCCAGTGGCTGCGTGACAGCCCGACCACACCGCCATGCAGCGTGTTTTCCCCCTCATTCGCCGTCAAGCGATAAGCGGCATCCTGCATATTAAACTTTGCGCCACCGATCCGATTGGCGACGCGACCCACGATTGCGCCTATGTAATAAGGGTCGGTCAGATATTCCTGCGGGTTTGGATAGCCCAGGATCAAGGGCGTTTCACCGATCCACCACCCTTGTGTGATCGCCCCATAGCTCAGCAGGGAAACCGACATCACACCATCTTCCAGAACAACCTGTTCGATGGGTAGGGAAGTGACGCCCTTCATCATGGCGCAGACAGGGGGGATAGAGCGGCATAGAACCGGCGGTATCTTTGATATTCAGCCTCATAGGCGTCGAATAACCCCGCGCGCGGCTGAACAATTTCTGAGGTTTCTGGCGATGTCATGAGCTCCGCCGGGTCTGCACCATTTACTGAACAGGCAGCAAGGCGCGCCGCTCCGATGGCGGCTCCGAATTCACTGCCTTTGGGCAAGGCAAGCGGAATGTTCAGAACAGTTGCCAGCGTCTCGACCCAGAACCGGGATCGTGCACCCCCGCCGACGACCATCAGGCTTTCAGGCTTTGTTCCCGTGCTCCTGAGGGCTTCAAGGCAATCACGCAGCGCGAACGAGACACCTTCCATCACGGACTGTGCAAGATCCGCTGGATCTGACGCAATATCCAGCCCCATGAATGCCCCCCGGATGGCGCTGTCATTATGAGGGGTACGTTCCCCCGACAGGTATGGCAGGAACATTGTCTTCGACGGCCCGGTGACGGTATCCGGCAACGCCGATGCGAGTGCACCAACGGATTGGCCGAGGTTCCGGGACAGCCAGTTCAGGCTGTTGGTCGCCGACAGGATGACGCCCATTTGAATCCAGCGCTCCGGCACCGCGTGGCAGAAGCAATGAACCGCCGTTTCTGGTGCGGGCGCGTAACTGTCCTTGGCAACCAGCAGCACACCCGACGTTCCCAGCGATAGAAAACCGCTGCCTTCGGCGATGCTTCCAATACCACAGGCCGCCGCTGCGTTGTCACCTGCCCCACCTGCAACAACAACGGGTCCGGTCAGACCCCAGTGCTGCAAAATCTCCGCCCTCAGCTCGCCCCCGGCGGCGCTGCCTTCGACCAGTTCGGGCATCTGATCCCGACGCATGTGGCTTAGCTCAAGCGCTGTTTCCGACCATTCACGGCATCCGACGTCCAACCACGCGGTACCCGCGCTGTCAGACATGTCGCTGACGTATTCTCCGGTCAGCCAGAAGCGCAAATAATCTTTGGGGAGCAAGACTTTGGCGATCTTTTCAAAAACGTCAGGTTCATGCCTGCGCACCCATTCCAGTTTAGGCGCAGTGAAACCGGGAAAAACGATGTTTCCGGTGATCGATCGCATCGCGGAAAGCGCATCCAGCTCGGCAGCTTCGCGGGCAGACCTTGTGTCGTTCCAAAGGATACAGGGCCTCAAGACGCTACCATTTCGGTCCAGAAGCGTTGCGCCATGCATATGTCCGCTCAGACCAATGCCGCGCACTGCCGAAAACGCAGCGTTGTTTTGCCCGCGCAACTGGGCAACGACCTTTTGACACGCTTCAACCCAATCCGCAGGTTCTTGCTCTGACCAGCCCGGATGCGGTGTCGATGTATTCACGCTTGCTTCGGCCTCGGCAACGACGCCGCCGTCTTCACTGACCACAATTCCCCGAAGACCTGACGTCCCCAAATCAAGACCGAGATACACCTGCTCCTCCCACTTGTAAGCCGCAATACGTAGGCAACAGAAACCCAGTTTTGCAAAGGTATCAGGTTTCACTGGCACAGTTTGCGCTAACATAACAAGGTGAAACAACACAAGGCACATAAAAATTGATGCCGTGCTGGACAGCACCGAATGACCGGGACCCAGACAGCGACCAATGCGAAGGCACCCGGTGAGAGGTGACCTGAACTAAGCCGCAGGAGAGATTTTTTGCGATTGTCTGGCGCCATGTTTCCGTAAAAACTTCGGAACGTTCTCATCTTACTGATTTCGGGCAGGCAGAGCGTCTGACACCATGATCAGTCGCAAGAAGGAAATCGGCAAATGAAGTCACATGCCAAAGTTGTTGTCGTTGGCGGCGGATGTGTGGGCGCGTCCATTCTGTATGGGCTGACACAGCACGGCTGTAGCGATGCGGTGATGCTGGAACGGACCACGCTGACCTCAGGCTCGACCTGGCATGCCGCAGGTCTGCTGGTCACCTTCGTGCGGTCCCATAACGTGTCGAAGATGACGATGGAAACCATCCGCATCTATTCCGAAGTCGAACAGAAGATGGGTGCATCGGTAGGCTTGCGCAAAGTGGGTCAGCTGCGCGTTGCCAACACCCAGGAACGTTGGGATGAATTCCAGTCATATATCTCAATTGCCGAGGCCGCCGGTGTACCCTGCAAACTTTTGACGCCGGCGGAAATTGCCGATGTTCATCCCCTTCTGAGCCAGTCCGAGCATATTCGTGGCGGTATTCTGCATACCGAGGACGGCTATGTGAACCCGGCCGACATCACCATGGCAATGGCAAAGCTGGCGCGGGACGCAGGTGCCAAGGTCTTTCAAAACACCGAAGCACGGGCGTATGAAAAGCTGGAAAGCGGTCATTGGAAAGTGACCACCAATCAGGGAGAGATCACGTGCGAGCATCTGGTTTTTGCCACCGGCAACTATGCCCGCGAAAATGCCCGGCGCGTTGGGCTGGACCTGCCCTGCATTCCCATCATTCACCAATACTGGACCACGGAAACCGTTCCGCTGCTCAAGGAACGTCGCGCGCAGGGTCTTCCCGAGTTCCCGATCTTGCGGGATGAGGATTACGGCGCATACCTGCGTGAAGATGTGGGCGGCATTCAGTTCGGGCCCTATGAATTCACCAAAGACCTGAAGCTGTTTGCCGAAGACCACGTGCCACCTGACTTTGGCGCAGACCTCTTGCCCGAGGATTTCGATGCCGTTGAAACCCAATGGGAGCGGGCAATCGAACGGGTGCCAGTTCTAGGCGAGGTGGGCATCAAGGCCAACACGCGCGGCCCCTTCCAAATGACGCCGGACGAATTGCCACTTGCCGGACCAGCGCCGGGGCACAAAAATCTGTGGCTGGCCGAAGGGATGCCCGGTGGCATTCTGTGGGGCGGCACCGTGGGCGAACGGCTGGCCCGCTGGATCATCGATGGTGATCCGGGCATGGACATGTCGGAACTGGATCCGCGTCGTTTCTCTGACTACGCCTCCAAACGCTGGACCATGGATAAGGTTCGCGAAACCTGGGGCACACATATGAACGCGCATATCCCCGGCGAAGATTTCCCGGACGCGCGCCCAATGAAAACCGTGGGGTCTTACGATCTGCTGACGGCGCATGGCGCAGTCTGGACCAGCTTCAACGGCTATGAATTCCCGCGCTGGTTCGCCAAATCGCCGCAAGAGGCGATCCCCGAACATTCTTTCCGCCGCGCCAATCACATGGAACGCGTTCAGGAGGAAGTACGTACCACCCGCGAAGAGGCCGGGTTCATCGAGATGTCGCCGATGACCAAGTTTACTGTACGCGGACCCGGCGCAGCGCGGTGGCTGGGCGGTCTGATGGCAAACAAAATGCCCAAGGTGGGCCGGATGAGCCTGTCGCTTTTGCTAAACCCCAATGGTGGCATGGATGCGGAATACACAGTTGTCCGCTATGCCGAGAATGATTTCTATCTGGTCTCGACCCCGAATTGGCGCGCCTATAACTGGGATCAGCTGCAACGTCTGTTACCACAAGATCAATCGGTTATCCTTGAAGACGTTTCGGAACAGTTGGGTGTGATCGCTCTGGCCGGTCCCAAGGCGCGCGAGATTTTGCAACCGCTGACCGACAACGATTTGTCGAATGCTGCTTTTCCCTGGCTCTCTGCGCAAAAGGGTGAAGTGGGCTATTCCAAAGACGTTCACCTGCTTCGGGTATCTTACGCAGGCGAGCTGGGTTGGGAACTGCACCATCCTGTCGGGTATAACCGCCACCTTGTCGACCTGCTTTTGAAAGCCGGTGTAAAACCCTTCGGTCTTGAGGCTTTGGAATCCATGCGCCTTGAAAAATCCTATCGCGCCATCAACCGCGAGATCTGCAAGGACATGACACCGTATGAGGCCAGCCTTGATCGGTTTGTTGTCACCGAGGGGCGCGAGTTCATCGGAAAAGCGGCGCTGGAGAAGCAGAGAAGCGAGGGCAATCACAAACGGCTGGTCACGTTGAAACTTCCCTTTGGCGAAACTTCGGTGATGTTCGATGAGGGTGTTTATGCAAACGGTGAACTGATCGGGCGCGTTACGTCGGGCGGGTTCTCTTATTATTGCAACCACGACATAGCGATGGCACTTGTACCAAACGATATGACCGCGCCGGGTACAAGGATGCAGGTGTTGGTCCATAACGAAATGCGCGATGCCGAGGTGATCGATACTTGCGCCGTTGATCCCACCAACGCGCGTGCGCGTGCCTAACCCCTGAAGTAAAAAGACTGGATTTGAAATGATGACCGAACAATCGACCAAAACGCTTTCTCTTGCCGAGGTTCGGGCGCTGGCGAAATCCGTACTAGCTTCTGCTGGTGTAAACGCACAGGGCAGCGATATTCTGGCCGACATTGTTACCCGGTCCGAGCGGGACGGACCGCGCAGCCACGGATTGCGTATGCTACCGGTCTATGTCCAAAGCTTCACCTCGGGCTATGCAAACGGCAATGCGAAACCCAAGATAGAAAAGGCTGCCCCGGGCGTTCTGCGCGGTGATGCCGATAACGGATATTATCAGGTCGCCGCAGCAGAAGCCCGCGACACGTTGATCGAAATGGCGCAGGAATACGGCATTGCCGCGTTCACCTGCGCAAATTGCCACCATCTGGGCGCGTTGCGGTTTGACACCGAACCGCTGGCCGAGGCTGGTCTGGTAGCTTTCGCCGTGATCAACTCATTGTCCATGGTGGTGCCGCAAGGCGGGGTGCGCCCGGTTTTTGGCACCAACCCGATGTCTTTTGCCTGCCCGCGCGAGGACGGTGCGCCGATAGTCTGGGATCAGGCGTCTTCAATGGTTGCTTTGATGGATATCCGCATGGCCGCAGCCGAGGGGCACGACCTGCCCCGCCCCGCCGGGCTGGATCCTGACGGCCAACCCAGTACGGACCCGAACGCCATCCTGGAAACCCGCAGCCTGTTACCTTTTGGCGAGCACAAGGGCGCCGCAATCGCTTTCATGGTTGAGGTGTTGGGTGCCGCCCTGGCTGGTGGAACCCTTTCCGTGGACAATCAAGAACGCGAGACGTTCGGAGCCCTTAACATCAAAGGCGGTGCGACACTGATAGCGATTGATCCGACGCGGTTCGGCAACGCGGACTTCAATCAATATATCGCGCGCATTTGCGCAGAAATTGTCGGCAATGGGAACGCCCGTGTTCCGGGTGATGGGCGTCTGGCCAAACGGGCGGCAGCCGAGGCTGACGGTGTTGTGGTGAGCACCGAGGTTCTGGCCGCGTTAAACGCGTCCTGAAATACCCGCGCTTAGCTGACTGGCTAGAGAGCCTTCCTGCGACACGGGCGGCTTCAAGTGCCAATCCAGATTTGCCCAGGCGGTAATCTTGCCGAACCATGCACCGATGCAACAATCCATTCTCCCCCCGGAGCCTCTGTCCATTGCGGTCTAAGACGTCGCACTTATCAACCGCCGCCCGAAACAAACAGCCTGGAGAAGAAGTCAAACAGGTCAGCGTGACACTCTAATGGCAGGATATGCGCCACATATTGGTCCGGCCTGACGACGACCATACAGCCCTTTATCCGGTCAATTCCGCGCATTTCGTAGATGTCTTCGCGCCTCTTGTGATCAACACAAAAAACCTTTTCGAAGTCGCGCAGGCGGTACCTGCCCTTCTCGGGTTTCAAAAGAGACGGCATATCTTCATAATTCAGCGATTTGAAATCCTGCGGGAAGATGGCCCGAAGGTCTATCAAACCGTCGATGTCTTCGTATGGGCGCGTAAACCGTCGGAGCGGAGAGTTCGAATCGCTTTGCAAAGCCTCGCAAAGCCGATGGATCGATCCGCCTTGCGTACCTGCGTCTCCCTGTCCAGCGAAGGCATAGAGCCTCCAACGCGCATCCGTTTCGGCCACATGTCCCAATTGCATGGGCATGGCATCCGCAAGCCGGACAACTGGTGCGGAATGAAATCGCTTGCCTATTACCAGCCCACGCGCCAGATGCTGGTGAACCGGTTCGGCGACCAAGTCCGAAGGCCCATAGTGAACAGATAGCCCGCCGGTGAATTCCAGATTTTCGATAAACTGTTTTTGAAATCGGGGCATATCAGTGCCGTCAAGCTCTGACTCGCCCGGTGGTGCACTCATGGTCCGGGCCCATTTATGGTCGGTTTCGACCAGTCTTTTGGCCTCTTGCAAACGCTCGGCCGAGTAGCTGTGAAGAAGATCAGGCTTTGATCTTCCCGTCAGCACATGCACCAGTTTCCAGCCCAGGTTGAAAGTATCGCCCATCGACACGTTCATCCCCTGACCTGCCTTGGGACTATGCGTGTGGCAGGCGTCGCCCGCCGTGAACACGCGCGGGGTGCGTGTTGCAATTTCATGCTGCGGGACATCGTCGAACTTGTCGGTCAACCTATGCCCAATCTCGTAGACCGACCACCAAACGACTTCTTTTACGTCGATGGAAAAAGGACGCATGATCCGGTTCGCGGCAGCGATGATATGGTCAGCCGTCAGATTGCGGTTGGCGACCCGCTCATCCGGGTTCAGCTTGTCAAGCTCGACATACATTCGGAACAAGTATCCGCCCTCGCGCGGAAGGATCAGAACGTTTCCTTCCGAAGCCGATTGAACAAGGCATTTCCGCCGCAAATCGGGAAAATCGGAATTCGCCAATATGTCCATAACGCCCCACGCCTGGTGTGCTGCGTCGCCTTGCAGCTTACCCCCGATAGCCCTGCGCACTTTGCTGCGTGCACCGTCACAGCCTACGACATAGTTCGCACGTACTGTAAGCCGTTCAACCACGTCGCCATTTTCGCCCAGGCGTTCAAGCTCTGCCCTGACAGGGTGATCCGTGGAACCGGTATCAATCGTCAAATCGCTGACACGAAGCCCGTAATGGGGTTGCAGCCGCGTTGGAGCGTTTCTCATCACGTCCAGAAACAGCTCATGAATCCGGGCCTGATTCATCAAGGTATGTGGCATCTCGGATTGATCGTCGGCCACGTCCTGCACCGTGCCCGCCCGGCGGATGTGGCCCGGGCTTGTGGGATCGGGCGTCCAGAATGCCGTTTGGTTGACCCAATATGCTTCACGCTTCACTTTCTCAGCGAAACCAAACGCCTGAAACATCTCCATCGAGCGGACGTTGACGCCATCCGCCTGGCCTTTCTCCATCGGACCCGGCTTTTGATCCACGATCATTGTCGAAATCGCTGCAAACCCGGCCAGTTGCGCCGCAAGGCAAAGCCCGGCCGGTCCACAACCCGCTATCAGAACATCAACCTTTTCGGGGATGGTTGCGGGGTGGTTGTGGTGACCGAACGCAGCCGGTTTGATATCCGGATCACCCGGACGAAATCCATCAACGTAATATTGCATTGCCCCCTCCTCCGCAGGTTTACGCAATTTTAATAACTATACTTACTATTTCTTGTCAACAAAGATATGTACACTCACTAATTGCCGCGGTAGTTCTGGAAAAAGTGACGGCTTAAAGTGATTTCGGAGGTTTTGAATGAGCATTTACGGAATGGCGGGCCACCTCATCCGCAGACTTAATCAGATTTCAACCCACGTTTTCTCGGTCCGGATGCAGGAGGCCGGGATCGACCTTACATCCGTTCAGTTCGCAGCACTTGAAACAATTCGCGCCGAACCCGGCATTGATCAGGCCACAGTCGCGGCGAAAATCGCCTATGACCGCGCAACAATCGGCGGGGTTATCGACCGGCTGGAGCAGAAAAACTACGTCAAACGCTCGGTCAGTCAACGTGACAGACGCGCGCGAGAGGTCACCTTATCCGAAAAAGGAAAAGACATCCTAGCGGCAGCTGCGCCAGTCGTAATTGACCTGCAAAGCGAGATCCTCGAAGGGCTAACTCCGAATGAACGCGAAACTTTCCTGAAGCTCGCAGGCAAGGCAGTTGAAGCTGCCACCGACGATAACACACGGTCTTGAATTCCACCGCGGGCGCTGGTCCAATTGAAACAGGGAAAGCAAATCCACCGTTTTCGCGCTTTAGTTACCGAAAACAGAAACTAAAATCTAAGAAATCTCAATTTACCTTTGAGCCAACCGAGGGCAATGTAATCCTGAGAGGATAACTTGGCGTCCGCGCATAACCTGTCTGTTGCGTAGCGTTTCGACGAAAAGGTTCACATGTGTGAGCATTCTGTTTTCCGAAAAGGACCTGAAACCAAACACTAAGAAAGTGGATCAAAATCGTTATAAAACATAACTAATATGAGCAATCATGAACAGGGGATGATACTCATAGGTCATCTAGGGAGGAGACCATGACCAACTTGCGCAGAACCATACTCAAATCTGCAGTGGCGGCGATTGCTTTTGGCGCCATGTCAACCACTGCCATTGCGGCCGAAGTGACACTGCGGATGCACCAATTCCTGCCAGCACAAGCCAACGTACCCAAGAACGTTCTGGATGTCTGGGCCGACAAGGTCGAAGCGGATTCGGATGGCCGGATCGAAATTCAAAGGTTTCCGTCCATGCAGCTTGGGGGCAAACCCCCCGAACTGATCGACCAGGCCATTGATGGTGTGGCCGACATTGTCTGGACGGTGTCCGGATATACGCCGGGCCGCTTTCCCCGGACCGAAGTGTTCGAACTGCCGTTCACCATGACGAATGCAGAAGCCGTCTCACGCGCCTATTGGGATCTGGCCGAAGAAACCATGATGGACGATGACTTCAAGCAGTTCAAAGTTCTCGGGCTCTGGGTGCACGGGCCCGGTCTAATCCATTCAAAGGAGCCGATCGAAAGCATCGAAGATCTGAACGGTGTAAAGCTGCGCGCACCGACACGCGTAACGAACGGCCTTTTCAGCTCGCTTGGGGCAACCCCCGTTGGCATGCCTGTTCCCGCGGTACCTGAAGCGCTGTCTAAAGGCGTGATCGACGCAACTGTGATTCCCTGGGAAGTGACAGGCGCCCTGAAGGTCAACGAGCTGGTCGGGAACCACACGACCTTTGGCGACGACACGCTATATACCACCACCTTCATCTTCGCGATGAACAAGGACCGCTGGGATGCATTGCCGGATGATCTGAAGGCCATCATCGACGCCAACTCGGGCGCTGAATTCTCGGCCTTCGCAGGCAAGCAGATGCAGGCCGATGATGACGGGCCACACAAGCAGGCGATGGAACGCGGCAACAACATCATCACGCTGAGCCCGGAACAGGTTGCGGAATGGAAGGCAGCATCACAGCCGACCACTGACGCCTGGATCGCCGAGATGGATGAAAAAGGTCTGGACGGAACCGGCTTGCGCGCCCGCGCGCTCGAACTGATTTCGCAATACTCCGGCAACTGATCCGGTCGCTCTTCCGGCGCTATTTCCCGCTGGGAGAGCAATCCCTTTGGAGTTGATCATGCAGAAACTGGTTGAGCGCATCGCGCGCTTCATGGCCGTTCTCGGCGGTGTGGTTCTGACTGCGCTGGTCCTGCTGACCTGTGTCAGCGTGCTGGGGCGCGGCTTGAACACGCTGGGTCACTCGGACATTCTGACGTCACTGTCGGAAGCAGCGGCAAATGCGCTGATTGCATCGGGCGTCGGGCCGGTGAATGGCGATTTTGAACTGGTCGAAGCCGGCGTTGCGTTCGCCATATTCTCGTTCCTGCCGATCTGCCAGCTCTACGGCTCTCACGCCACGGTCGATGTATTCACAAACGCCCTTCCGGCTAAGGTGAACAAGGTGATCATCACGTTCTGGGAAATCATCCTGTCGCTTGTCATCCTTTTGATTACATGGCGCCTGTTTGTCGGCATGCAAAACAAGCTGGACTATGGTGAAACGACCTTTCTGCTGCAATTTCCGGTTTGGTGGGCCTATGGGCTAAGCTTTGTTGCCGCCCTTGTCGCATCACTTGTTGCTGTCTATTGCGCCGTCGCGCAGGTCATCGAGCTTGTCACCGGGCGTCATATCCTACCCTATCGCGGGGAGGCCGCACATTGACCATGCTCGAACTGGGCTACGTGTCCTTTCCCGTACTTCTGATCATGATTTTCCTGCGCGCGCCGATTGGCCTTGCCATGTTGCTGTGCGGGATTGGCGGGCTGTATTTTGCCATGGGTGGCACCAGCATGTTCATGGCCAAGCTTAAAACCGAAACCTACTCTACCTTCTCCAGCTATTCGCTGACGATCATTCCGATGTTCCTGCTGATGGGGCAGTTCGCGACATTGTCGGGCATGTCTTCGGCCTTGTTCAAAGCGGCTGAAAGCTGGTTGGGCCACCGCAAAGGAGGCGTCGCCATGGCGGCAGTTGGCGCTTGTGCCGGATTTGGCGCAATATGCGGGTCCTCCCTGGCCACCGCCGCGACGATGAGCCGTGTCGCGCTGCCCGAACTGCGCCGCTACGGCTATTCCGGCGGGTTTTCGACCGCAACGCTTGCTGCTGGCGGCACATTGGGCATTCTGATCCCGCCTTCGGTGATCCTTGTGATCTATGCGATCCTGACGGAACAGAATATCGCCAAGCTGTTTCTCGCGGCCTTTGTCCCCGGCATTCTGGCAGCGCTCGGCTATATCATCACGATTTCGATCTATGTGCGCATGTATCCTGACGCCGCCGGCACCCGCGAAGCGATCCCATATCCTGAACGCGTACGGGCACTGCTGGATGTCTGGCCTGTCCTGCTGGTTTTTGGCCTTGTTGTTGGTGGCATCTATCTTGGCTGGTTCACCCCAACCGAAGGCGCAGCCGTGGGGGCGGCGGGAACCGGGTTGATCGCTCTGATCTCGGGCAATCTGAACTGGCAGGTCTTCGTCGAAAGCATCATTGCCACGGCCTCAAGCACGGCGATGATCTTCTTCATCGTGTTGGGCGCAGGGCTGTATAACAGTTTCCTAGCGCTCACTCAGGTACCGCAGGAACTGTCTGGCTGGGTCGTTGGACTTGGGCTCAGCCCGTGGATGGTGTTGTGCCTGATCCTGGTGTTCTATCTGATCTTCGGGTGTCTGATGGACAGCCTGTCAATGATCCTGCTGACAATCCCGATCTTCTTTCCGGTCATCAGCGCACTGGATTTCGGCATGAGCCCCGAACATGTGGCCATCTGGTTCGGTATTCTGGTTCTGATCGTTGTCGAGGTCGGGCTGATCACCCCTCCGGTCGGAATGAATCTGTTCATTATCAACGCTATGGATCGTTCAACCCCGATGACCCAAACTTACAAGGCAGTGATGTGGTTCGTCACCTCTGACATCATTCGGGTCATGATCCTGGTGCTGTTTCCAGCCATTACCCTGTTCCTGATCCCCTAGCTTAGACACCAACAGCGGTCCGGAGCAGGCCCATCCGAAAATAGGTATGAGATACAACAATGATTGAGCATACTAAATTGGAGAGAGCACCATGCAGTTAAGTGGATGTGTCGCGCTGGTCACCGGCGGCGGAAGCGGGTTGGGCGCTGCAACGGCACGGCATTTCGCCACCAGCGGAGCAAAGGTTGCCGTTTTGGATTTCAATGCTGACGGTGCGAAGGCAGTCGCTGACGAAATTGGTGGCCTTGCCCTGCAAGCCGATGTCAGTGACGAGGCCTCCGTCAGTGCCGCGTTTGAGACGGCAGTATCCCATTTCGGGTCGGCGCCCAGAATCGCCGTCAGTTGTGCAGGCGTCGGCATGGCGGCCAGGATCGTTGGGCGCGAAGGCAAGCTGTCATTCGACGTGTTCGAGAAAACTCTGCGCGTGAACCTTTTTGGCACCTACAACGTGATGAGCCACGCGGCGAGACACATGGCCGGTCTCGACCCGTTGGCTGACGGTGAACGCGGTGTGATCATCAACACGGCGTCGGTTGCGTGGCAGGACGGTCAATTGGGTCAAGCCGCTTATGCCGCGTCCAAAGGGGCAATCGCTTCGATGTGCCTGCCTGCCGCGCGGGAACTCGCACAGTCGGGTATTCGGGTGATGGCCATCGCACCCGGCCTGTTCCACACGCCAATGATGGAAGGCTTGCCGGAAGAGGTCACTGCCAAGATCACTGCGAACATTCCTTTCCCTGCCCGCCTTGGCGAAGCGCGCGAGTTCACAATGCTCGCCGAACAGATCGTTGAAAACCCGTTTTTGAATGGCACCACTATTCGACTTGACGGCGCCGTTCGTCTGCCGCCCCGGTAAGGAGTTCCCCATGGACAGCCAAATCCTGAACATTGAGGTCAACGGATCCATCGCGACCCTGACCATGAACCGCCCAGACAAGCGAAACGCGATGTGCGAGGAACTGTTGGGCGCGCTGGATGATTTCTTTTCTGCACCACCCAAAAATGTGCGTGTGGTGATCCTGACCGGAACTGAAGGGCACTATTGTTCCGGGTTGGACCTGTCCGAGCATGTTCATCGTACAGCCGAGGAAAACCTGCATCATTCCCGTCACTGGCACAGCGTCATGGACAAGATCCAGTTTGGTGGGCTTGCGGTTGTCTCGGCCATGTTTGGTGCCGTGATCGGCGGCGGGCTGGAGCTTGCAGCGGCAACACATGTTCGCATCGCTGAACCTTCGACGATCTTTCAGCTTCCCGAAGGCCGCCGCGGAATATTTGTCGGCGGCGGTGCGACCGCGCGGGTCGGTCGCCTGCTGGGGGCCGATCGGATGACCGAGATGATGCTGACCGGCCGCAAATATGGTGCCGATGAAGGGGTATCGCTGGGGCTGGCACATTATAGCGTTGGTGAAGGCGAGGCTTTGGCGCTGGCCCAAACGCTGGCAGGTAAGATTTCCCGAAACGCGCCACTGTCAAACTATCTGATGATTCAGGCGGTCGCACGGATCAATGAAATGTCGCAAAACGACGGGCTGTTTACTGAATCTCTGGCTGCGGCCCTGTCGCAAACAACACCCGATGCGCAGGAGGGGCTGCGGGCCTTTCTCGAAAAGCGCGCCCCGAACTTCAGGTGAACACATGAAAAGGAAACATGAACACACGCCAGAAGACGGCGCGCCAAACACGATTAGCGATGCTACGCTGCGGGGGTTTGTCGGGTATCGCATGAAACGGGCCTTCAATGTGGTGCAGGAAGATCTGACAACAACTCTGCGCCCCTTTGATCTGCGAATGCTGACGTATACGGCACTGGTTCTCATCGTCGATAACCCCGGATTGCGGCAGTCCCAACTGGCTGATGCAATGGATATCGAGCGCCCGAACCTTGTCGTTATCATTGATGAACTGGAGCGCAGGGAACTGATCGTCCGCGACCGGGTACCCACCGACCGGCGCGCCTATGCCCTCAGGACGACATTGGCGGGAAGGCAATTATATGAAAAGGCCGTCACCGCGGTTACCGCCCACGAAGGCAAGCTGCTGGCCGGTTTGGATGACGCAACCATCACCACCGTTTTCGATGCCCTCAGGACGATCGAAAAAGCGAGGGAAAGGGGCTGATCATGCAACGCACATCGGAATACCTGGTGCATTCTGTTTCGCGCGAAGATCGGGCCGACGGTTCCATCCTGCTGAAATCGAACCACACTCTTGGTCCTGTCGTCGACAAAACCGGTGTCTGGCTGCACGCCTGGGCCTCGGACGCGCCTGACCGCACGTTCATTGCTGAACGCAGCGGCGCAGGATGGCGCAAGGAAAGCTATGCGACCACGCTTGAAAAGGTGCGGGCAATCGCAAGCTCGCTATTGGCGCGTGGGATGGGGCCTGACACACCGATCCTGATCATGAGCGGCAACGGCTTGGATCATGGTCTGCTGAGCCTGGCTGCTCAGTACATTGGCGTACCGACTGCGCCCGTAGCCGAACAATACGCCTTGATCCACGGTGCACATGGCCGCCTGCGCCATGCCATCGAACTGGTGCGCCCGAAGATGGCCTATGTCGTCGATGCGGATCAATACCGAGAGGCGCTGGAACTGGATGCGCTTCAAGGGGTCGAAATCGTAGCCAGCCGACAAGGCAGGAACAGTCAGGTCACAGCGTTCGACGAACTTCTCAAAGGGGATGTCAGTGTCGATCTGGAGGCAGCCTATGAACTGGTTGGCCCCGATTCCGTCGCCAAGATCCTAATGACCAGCGGTTCAACCTCGGCCCCGAAGGGGGTCATCACGACCCAACGCATGATGTGCGTGAACCAGACCATGCTGGCCGACGGGTTGCCATTTCTGCGCACGCGTCCGCCCCGTGTGGTCGATTGGCTGCCATGGAACCACGTCTTTGGCGGATCTCATAACTTCAACATGATGCTCGCCAACGGCGGAAGCTTCTACATCGACGACGGCAAACCGGTAGCCGGTCTGTTTGAGAGGACGCTGGAAAACCTGTCCATGGTCACCGGCACGCTCAGCTTCAATGTCCCCGTAGGTTACAGCATGCTGCTGGGCGCATTGCAGCGGGATGGCGATTTGCGTCGGCGGTTTTTCGAAGAACTTGATCTGATCTTTTATGCGGGCGCTTCACTGCCACAGGACATCTGGTCTGGATTTGAACAGATGGCGCTGGATGTCAAAGGTGAGATACCGCTGATGACCTCGTCCTGGGGGCTGACCGAGACAGCGCCCGCCACAATGATGCAGTCCGAGCCCATTGACCGTTCCGGGGTTGTTGGCGTTCCGATGAACGGCGTGACACTCAAGCTGATACCGGATGAAGACATGCGATGCGAAATGCGCATCAAAGGGCCAAACGTGATGCCCGGGTACTTCAACGAGCCGGGCAAGACAGCCAGCGTTTTCGATGAAGAAGGGTTTTTCATTACCGGCGACGCCATGCGGTTCATCGACCCGCAGGACGTAAACAAAGGTATGAAATTCGACGGCCGGATATCCGAGGATTTCAAATTGCTGACCGGAACATGGGTGCGGGCCGCACAATTGAGGATGGACTTGTTGACCTGTCTTGCGCCTCTTGCCTCAGATCTGGTCATTACAGGTGCCGACAGAAATGAGATCGGCGTCATGGTCTTTCCCGATGTCGCCGAGCTGAAGCGGGAAGGATTTGACCTGAACGACGACAGTGGCGCCTACTGCTGCAAATTGCTGCAAGGCGAAATTCACCGCCGCCTGGCAGAGCGCGCCCGCGAGTTATCGGGCAGCTCCACACGGGTCGGGCGCGCCATTGTCCTTAGCGAGCCCGCCTCGATGCCCGAGGGCGAAATGACCGCCAAGGGGAACCTCAATTTCCGCAAGATACTGACACGCCGGCAAAATTTACTTGAGCGTCTTTATGACGACGCCGATCCGGCAATCATAAAGATCTGAGAAAGGAACGAACAGATGGTCGATATCTCCAAGGTTCGCGCAATCGACATTCACACCCACGCTGAAGAACCCTGCGGGTGCCACTCGGATGACGGCTATGACGACCTGCAGGCAACCATGGCCAACTACTTTGGCGCGCCGTGGAGCCATCCGCCTACGGTTCCCGAAACTGCACAGCACTATCGCGAGCAAAACATAGCCGCGGTGATCTTCCCGGTCGATGCCGAGCGGGAAACCGGCTATCGGCGCTACAAGAACGAAGAAGTTGCCGCATTGGCGGCGGAAAATGACGACGTGCTGATCCCGTTTGCGTCAATTGATCCGCACAAGGGCAAGATGGGCGCACGCGAGGCGCGCCGCCTGATCCGCGAATTTGGTATCAAAGGGTTCAAGTTTCATCCGACGATGCAGGGGTTCTACCCCAATGACCGCATGGCTTATGACCTTTACGAAGCAATCGCCGAGGAAGGCTGCATCGCCCTGTTTCACACAGGCCAGACCGGTGTCGGTTCGGGCATGCGCGGCGGTAACGGAATGCGGCTTAAATACTCGAACCCGATGTTCATGGATGACGTCGCCGTCGATTTTCCGGATATGAAGATTATCCTCGCCCACCCGTCATTTCCCTGGCAGGAAGAGGCTCTGTCCGTGGCGCAGCACAAGCCCAACGTCTATATCGACCTGTCCGGTTGGTCACCAAAGTACTTCCCCGAGATCCTGGTGAAATACTGCAACTCGATCCTCAGGAAAAAGGTTCTGTTTGGGTCCGACTGGCCAATGATCACTCCTGAACGCTGGCTGTCGGATTTCGAGAAGATCAATATCAAGGACGAACTGCGCCCGGACATCATCAAAGGCAATGCCGCGCGCCTGCTGGGACTGACCCCGTGATGCTGCCCCCTGCCCCATCGCGTCCCTACCCAGTCACTTTGAGATTCGACAGTGCCAAACCGCCAGAACCGGGCCGCGTCGTGACCGCCGAACTTACCAGCTGTCGGGTGATATGATCATGAAGCCATTCGAAGCCCCGCTTACGGACATCTTATTCACGTTGAACCACGTAGCCCGGGCTACCGAGCTTCCAGACTGGGACGCTGACCTGGCTGGTGAGATCGGCGAACATTTTGCCGCCTTCGCACAAGGTGAAATTGCCCCGCTGGACGAGCCGGGAGACAGGCAGGGATGCACGCTGGAAAACGGGCGCGTATCCATGCCGGCTGGCTTTGCCCAAGTTTATGCCACGTATTCGGAACAGGGCTGGCCCTCTCTCACCGTGCCTGAGGAATATGGCGGTCAAGGGCTTGGAGCCTTGATGCTGGCCATCACGTCCGAGGTTTTTTCGGGCGCAAACCACAGCCTTCAGATGGTTACGGGGTTGGTTCCGGGCGCGGTGCGTACCTTGTTGCGCTTTGGCACAGAGGATCAGCAATACCGGTACATTCCGTCTCTGGCCTCGGGTGAAACTCTGGCCACCATGTGCCTGACCGAACCCGGGGCCGGATCTGACCTTTCACGCGTGCGCTGCCGGGCGGAACCTGCCGAGGATGGCTGGAAGGTCACGGGCGGAAAAATCTTTATCTCTGGCGGTGACCAGGACATGAGCGATCACATCCTGCATCTTGTGCTTGCGCGCACGTCCGATGACGGCGTCAGAGGTTTATCGCTGTTTCTATGCCCCAGCTCCTGCACAGACGGCAGCCGCAACCAAGCTACCGTAACGCGCATCGAGGAAAAGATGGGCCTGCATGCCTCGCCCACGTGCCAGCTGGCATTTGATGGTGCCAAAGCCGAATTGATTGGGGCCGAGGGTGAAGGTCTGATGGCCATGTTCACCATGATGAACCACGCCCGGCTTGATGTCGCCCTACAGGGCGTCGCGCACGCCGCGCGGGCTTATGACATTGCCAGTACTTATGCCAGTGAAAGGGTGCAGGGACGCAATCCCGACGGTAAACCGGCAACACTGGATCAACATGCCGACATCCGCCGCATGCTGGATCAAATCGATTGGCTGGCGGTCAGTAGCCGCAGTCTTGCACATCTTGCATTTGTCACAATGGAACGGGGCACATCGCCTGACCTGGTCGATTTTCTGACCCCGGTTGCCAAGGTCTATTGCTCCGACGCCGGTATCAAGGCCGCCGAATTGGGTATGCAGGTTCTGGGCGGCTATGGCTATTTGCGCGAATACCGGCTGGAGCAGACCTATCGTGATGCCCGAATTACCTCGATTTACGAAGGGGCCAACGGCATACACGCGCGTATGCTGGCAACACGTCTGGCCGCAGGGCCTGCGGGTGACGCCATCGCCGAATTTGTTGCACAAGAAGCCGAGCATTGGACATGCAATGCGATTTCGGACGCACTGAACACTTGGCAATCCGCTCGCCGAAAGCTGAAACAGGGTGACAGCGCGGCGATGGCGCATGGGTTCATGCAAACGACGATTGATACCGCTCTGATCTGCCTACGGGCGCGGCTGCGCAACGCCGCGAGCCTTCATCCATCCCCGAAACGGATCAAACGCATTTGCGGTTGAGGCTTGATCCACACGCGCCGATTATCGACAACCAATACCCATCGCCAGTCGGACAGAAAGGCAGGCAACATGACAAATCCAAAAGTGCTGATCGCGGGCGGTGGTATTGCCGGGTTGTCGCTGGCGCTGACACTGCATCAGATTGGCATCGACTGCACCGTCTTTGAAAGCGTTAGGCACCCGCGCCCCCTGGGTGTCGGGATAAACCTGCAACCCAACGCCGTGCGTGAGTTGTACGATCTGGGTTTCACGGCTCGGGATTTGGACGAGTTTGGCGTCCCAGCGCGGGAATGGGCGCTTGTTGGTTTGAATGGGCATGAGATTTATTCGGAACCGCGCGGAACTTTTGCCGGTTACAACTGGCCGCAATACGCGGTGCATCGCGGCGCGTTTCACATGGCGCTTTACAAGCGGTTTGTCGAACGCGCAGGCCCGGATGCCGTACGCCTTGGCGCTCGGGCCACTGGGTACCAGATCAATGCGGACGGGACGGTTACAGTGCGGCTGCAAACTGACGAGGGGGCTAACCGCGAAACCGGTGCCATTCTGATCGGTGCCGACGGTATCCATTCAGCCATCCGCGCCCAAATGCATCCAAGCCAACCTCCGATCCATTGGGGAGGTGCCGTCATGTGGCGCGGCACAACACTGGCAAAGCCTGTGCGCACGGGTTCCTCCTTTGTCGGACTGGGTACGCATAAGAAACGAATGGTGATCTACCCGATCTCGCACCCCGACCCCGAAACCGGCTTGGCGCTGATAAACTGGATTGCCGAAGTCACCCACGATGACCCGGCCGCGCATGCGGCAACCGGATGGTTCCGGCAGGTTGAGGCCAAGGATTTTGCGCACCATTTTGACGGATGGACCTATGACTGGCTGGATGTTCCAGCTCTGATCCGCGGTGCGGGTGTGACATACGAAAACCCGATGATCGACCGCGATCCGGTTGAAACGTGGGTTGACGGGCCGGTTGCCTTGATCGGAGACGCCGCCCATCCGATGTACCCCACCGGTTCGAATGGGGCCAGCCAGGCGATCATGGACGCCCGCGTTTTGGGGGCCAGCTTGCTCAAGCATGGCGTGGGTTCAACCGCGCTGGTGGCTTATGATGACACGCTGTGCGGTCCGGTGTCAGACCTTGTCCTTCGCAATCGGGGTGCCGGGCCTTTTGGCCTGTTGAATTTGGTCAACGACCGCTGTGCCGGTGTGTTCGACGATATTGAAACGGTCATTCCCTTGGCTGAAAGGGCCAGTTTCATGGCCAAATACAAAGCTGCCGCCGGTTTCGCGCGTGACGCCCTGAACAGTGCACCGCCAACGATTGCGCCCGGCTCGCAACTTGTGCGGCAGGTGTAATGTATGAGCCGTCGGAAATAGAACACCTGCGCCCATGACAACAGCGTTTCGCCGGGCCTGTGTATCGCTCGCAAAATCACGCGCTGCCGTGAACGATTTTGCGGGACCACAGCTTGCCCCTCTGAATTTTCGTTTGTGGCGAAACGACCAACAGCTAAACGGAAAGAATGCACCGGATCAGACCTGTCTGAACGCCAGACATGGTTTGATCGAAGAAAATTAATTTCATTGCACCGCCTTCTCATGTTCAATTGCACGCAAGGCGGCATGACCAGCGAAAGGATTGATAATGCAGGATCATGGATATGCGTCAGGACGACTGAACCTACCTTTCGTTGGAATATCGACCTTTGGAAAATCTCCGTATGTCGAGGATTGGGACAAAATTGATGCGGATGTTTGTGTCCTAGGTGCCCCCTTTGATTTCGGCACCCAATGGCGCGCCGGGGCAAGATTCGGCCCTCGGGCCGTGCGCGAGGCTTCGACCCTGTTCAGTTTTGGACATGCCGGTGCTTATGACCACGAAGACGATGCTACCTATCTGGACAGTTCCGTGCGCATCGTGGATTTGGGGGATGCAGATATCGTCCACACAAAGACCGAGGTCAGCCACGAAAACATCGCCTATGGTGTTCGCAAAATTCTGTTCGCCGGGGCGCTGCCGCTTGTGATCGGCGGCGATCACTCTGTCAACATTCCCTGCATTTCCGCGTTTGAATATGATTGTGCACAAAATGGCCCGATCCACGTGGTTCAAATCGATGCGCATCTGGATTTCGTGGACGAGCGTCACGGTGTCACCAATGGCCACGGCAACCCCATGCGACGGGCGATCGAGAAAGACTATGTCTCGGGGATGACCCAGTTGGGCATTCGGAACGTCTCGTCAACCGCCAAGGAAGGATACGAGGACGCACGCGCACGTGGATCAGACATCCTGTCCGTGCGTCAGGTGAGAAAGCTGGGAACCGGGGGCGTTCTTGAACGCATTCCTGAAGGTGCTCGGTACTATGTGACAATAGATATCGACGCCTTTTGCCCCTCTATCGCGGCGGGGACCGGGACACCCAGCCATGGCGGATTTCTGTATTATGACGTACTGGAAATCCTTCAGGGCCTCGCTAAACGCGGCAATGTCGTCGGCATCGACCTTGTCGAAGTGGCACCAGCCTATGACCCCAGCGAAAGCACGCAGATTCTGGCTGCGCAGCTATTGTTGAATTTCCTGGGTTTCATCTTTCACGAACGCGCCGGTCGCGAAAAATGAAGGGGGAACGTATGTTCCCCCTTCTTTGTATCAGGCACCGATGATGTTGTGGCCGGGCCCATATGGGAAGCCGGTAATGTTTTCGGCCCCATCTTCGCCAACCACCAGAATATCATGCTCGCGGTAGCCCCCTGCACCGGGTTGCCCTTCGGGGATCCACAGCATGGGCTCGATTGAAACGACCATGCCAGGTTCCAGCACGGTGTCGATATCCTCGCGCAGTTCCAGACCGGCCTCGCGCCCGTAATAGTGGCTGAGAATGCCGAACGAGTGGCCATACCCGAACGAGCGGTATTGCAGCAGCCCCTCATCGGCAAAGAAACGGTTGATCTCGGCGGTGATGCCTGAACAGGTCGCACCGGGTTTGATCAGGCTCAGGCCCAGTTCATGGGCCGCCACATTGGCCTTCCAAAGGCGCAGGCTGTCAGCGTCCGGCTCGCCCAGAAACAGGGTACGTTCCAGCGCGGTGTAATAGCCTGAGATCATCGGGAAAGTGTTCAGCGACAGGATATCGCCTTTTTGCAGAGCGCGTTTTGTAACCGGGTTATGTGCGCCATCGGTGTTCAGCCCGGACTGGAACCAAACCCAGGTGTCGCGATATTCGGCGTCTGGATAAGCGCGCGCGATTTCCTCTTCCATTGCGTCACGGCCCGCCATGGCAATCTCGATCTCAGTTGCGCCTTCACGGATGGCCGCATGGATTGCCGCCCCGCCAACGTCCGCGGTGCGTGCCCCACCCTTGATCAATTCAATCTCTTCGGCGGATTTGACCATGCGCGCGGTCATTGTATCCGGCGCGATGTCAACCAGTTCGGGGGTACCCAGCATCCGCAGGGCGGTGTCGCGGGCGGCCAGCGTCATGTGGTCACCTTCAATGCCGATCCGCTTAACATTGCCGATCAGGCTTGCAACCGCACGCCAATAGTTGTCGCGCTTCCAGTCAGTATAAATCACGTTGTCTTCGACTGACCGGCGCCACGGTTGCCCGGCGTCGATGTTGGCCGAAACGGTGGTGCAGGCCTCTTGGGTGACCACACAGCCATACGGACGGCCAAAGGAACAATACAGAAAGCCCGAGTAGTAGGCGATATTTTGCATTGATGTCAGCAGAACCGCAGGAATATCACGTGCGGCCATAATGCTGCGAAGCCTGCTGAGACGGCGATCATACTCACCCTTGCTGAACGGCAAAGGCGCTTTGTCACCATTGTGACAGGTAAAGAATTCGGGGCGTTTTGTTGTGTCGGTCATCACTTGGTCTCTCATCTTTGCCGGGCGACAAATCCCGGCCACATGTCCCGGCGTTCAGGACAGGCGGTCTCGGGGTCCGAGAGCCGATCATCCCCTTAAACGCCGCGACGCCATCGCAGCGGAGATGAACACGAGAATCGTTAGATCAGACAGAATGCTCCGTCAAGCGGGTGAAAGCCCCCGCAAACGTTCGGACCGACGACGCAGCAACTCAACCGTGGTCAGTAACGCAATCGACAGAACCACAAGGATCGTCGCAACCGCCAGAATGGTCGGGCTGATCTGTTCCCGCAGGCCCGTGAACATCTGCCACGGCAGAGTCTTCTGACTGGCCGAGCCCACGAACAGAACCACCACAACTTCGTCGAACGAGGTGATGAAGGCGAACAGACCACCCGAAATCACACCCGGCAGGATCAGCGGCATCTGGATCTTGAAGAAGGTCCGCACCGGCCCTGCCCCCATGTTGGCAGCCGCACGCGTCAGTGAACGATCAAAGCTCACAAGCGTGGCGGTCACAGTGATGATCACGAACGGGATACCCAGAACGGCGTGCGCCAGGATGACTTTCAGATAGCCCACAAAGTTCTTGTTCATGCCCAGCGTGCCTTCAAGGAACCGACCGATATCGCTGTAGAAAAAGAACATGCCAGTGGCCGAGATGATCAGCGGAACGATCATCGGCGAAATCAGGATACCCATGATAGCACGGCGGCCGGGGACGTGGCTCTGGCTGAGACCAATGGCCGCCAAGGTGCCAAGCGAGACCGAGATGATTGTGGCAATCGGGGCAATGATCAGCGAGTTCTTGAAGCTGCGTTGCCATTCATTGTTGGTAAAGAAATCGCGGTAGTGCTTCAGCGAATACCCTTCAGGGTCAAGCCGCAACATCTCGGGCGTGAAGGTAAAAAAGTCCTGTGCGTTGAACGACAGCGGCAAGACCACAAGGATCGGTGTGATCAGGAAGACGAAGATCGCACCGCAGATCACCCGGAACAGGTAGTGGTAAAACACCTGCTGCGCGGTCAGGTACGGCAACAGCTTGCGCCGGTATCGCCCTTCGTACAACCAATAAGTAAACCAGGCGAAGAACCAGCCCCCCAACAGGCCAAGTACTCCCCCCATTGGGCCGGACATCAAAAAGCCCGCGATGCCAAAGCCGAGGATATTGATCCAGCGGGCCAACTGCTCATTCTTTAGAATGTTAATGTAAATCCATGCCAGTCCGGCAATCACGATGGCACCGCCCACGATCCCTAGCAGGACCGAGCCGTTTCCGGCGCCGACAAAGATACCAGCGAATGCTCCGGCCAATGCAACGCTGGGCAGAACCATCGACATAGGTTTACGGGATATCGGAGTAAGTGCGGCCATGTCGATTATCCCAGCTTCACGTTATCAATGCCCACGATCTTGTCGTAGACCCAGTAGAGCAGCAGAACGACCGCCAGAAGTATCGTTCCCAGCGCCGCCGCCAGTCCCCAGTTCAGTGAGGACGAGATGTGATAGGCGATCCGGTTCGAGATGAAGACACCTTTGGTACCGCCCACGATTTCAGGCGTGATGTAGTAGCCAATCGCCAAAATGAACACGAGGATTGAACCCGCGCCGATACCCGGAATAGATTGCGGGAAGTAGATGCGCCAGAACGTCGTCCAGTTGGTCGCACCCATGGATTTCGCGGCACGCGTGTAGGATTCCGGAATGGTCTGCATCACCGAATACATGGGCAGGATCATGAATGGCAGCAGGATATGCGTCATTGCGGTGATCGTACCGATCTGGTTATTGATGATCACCAGTCGTGCATCGTCAGCCACCAACCGCAGCCAGACCAGCGTTTCGTTGATCACGCCTTGCTGTTGCAGCATCACCTTCCACGCCGACGTCCGCACCAACAGTGACGTCCAGAACGGCAGAAGCACAAGGATCATCAGCAGATTTGAGACACGCATCGGCAACGTCGCCAGCAAATAGCTGACCGGATAAGCCAGCAGGATACAGGCACCCGTTATTACCAGAGACATAAACAGCGTTCGACCGAACAGCTTAACAAGGATTTGCTTGTCTTCGGGTTGTGCCTGCGCGCCGTCGGGGGTTCTGCGCATATCTACCGCGTTCAGAAAATACCCGTTGGTGATCTTCGGCGAATGGGTTTTGATCACGCGCCACGTTTGTGTATCGCCCCATCCGTCGTGAATATCTATTAGTTGCTCTTTAAACGGACCATCCGTTTCAGGATCCAGTTTCTTGATCTGACGACCTGACTTGCGGAACATCGAAGACATACCGGTTTCTTCGTAGTTCAAACGCGAACCAAGCCGTGTGTGCTCTTTATTGTCAATCGCAACAATCATGTCCCGCACAAAGGCATCATACACGCCCTCGCCCGGCAATTCTCCAGACTGTTCATCCCAGTTTTGAAGCGCCTCGACGGTAAGAGGCAGAGTGTCAGAGACGATGTTGTTTTCTACTGAACGGAATAGCATCGCAGCTATTGGAACAATAAAGGAAAACAGAACGAACAGAAGCAAAGGAGCGATCAACAGCAAGGCACGCAGCTTTTGCCGCCGCAACGAGCGTGCCAGCGATAGCTTGAGCGGTGTTCCATCCGCTGCCAGCATGGGTCCGGCATTTTGGCTTGCGTCAGTCATTGGAGCCCCTTGGATCTGTCTTGGTTCAGGGGCGGCGCACCGCCCCCGACTGTGTCATGAAATCAGACGCTCATTGCGCCAGCCACGCCTGGAATTTGGCGTCGATGTCATCACGGTAATCCGCCCAGAACTCGTAGTTATACAAGAACGTGTTCTTGGCGTTTTCCGGATCGGTCGGCATATGCGGGGCCATGTCGATCCCCAGATCGGCGTGCTGACCAACCAGCGGAGCCGACGAGGCGCGGGCCGGACCGTACGAGATGTACTTGGCCTGATCCGCCAGACGCTGAGTGTCGGTTGCGAACATGATATAGTCCAGCGCGCGCTGCTTGCGCTCATCACTCAGACCGGCAGGAATGATCCAGCCATCCAGATCGAACACCTGCGCGTCCCACAGCATTGCAACCGGCTGTTTCTGCTCTTCAATCACGCTGAACAGACGGCCGTTATAGGTCGAACCCATGATGACTTCGCCGTCAGCCAGCAGTTGTGGCGTGTCCGCACCGGCAGACCACCAGACAACGCTGTCTTTGATGGTGCCCAGCTTGGCCAAGGCCTGATCCTGACCTTCCGAAGTCGCCAGAACGTCATAGACATCATCCTTGGCGACACCATCACACAACAGCGCCCATTCCATGTTGTTGATCGGACGCTTCTCCAGCGAACGTTTGCCCGGATAGGTTTCCAGATCGAACACTGCACAGATGTCGGTCGGCGGGGTGTCACCGACCAGATCAGTGCGGTAGCCGAATGTGGTCGAATAGACGATCTGCGGGATAAAGCAGTCGCTGACCAGCAGGTCGCCGAAATCCTCAGAGGCGGGCGTGCCATCCGGAGCTGCGGCCAACTGGCTGTCGAAATCGATCTCGAGGGCCAGACCTTCGTCGCAAAGACGGATCGCGTCAGCGGCCACAACATCTACCACATCCCATGTGATGTTGCCCGCTTCGTTCATTGCGCGCAGTTTGGCAACGGCTTCGGCCGAGCTGTCATCGTTCAGAATGGTGATGCCGGTCTTTTCCGAATAGGGCTCGTGATACGCCTTCAACTGCGACTTTGAATAGGCACCGCCCCAGGAAACGATGGTCATCTCCTCGGCTGAAACAGTGCCCGCAGCCGTCGCAATCGCAGCCGCAGTGAGCATGATCTTGGTTGGTTTCATGTGTTACTCCCAGTTCATCCCGTTTTATGTGGTGGTCAGCCGATGCACGGGTTTTCACCGGCCGGTCCCTCAGCTTAACCGCGCTTGTCCCGCGCGGTTTGGTCTATGCGTCGAGCGCACGACAATCCTGTGCCAGCCAGCCGATCTCGATCTCTTGACCTGGGGTCAGGCGTACGGCGTCAGGCGCATTTCGAGTTTTGGCGATGAATTCGTTGTTTCCGGCAACGGACATGCGGAACCGGAATACGTCGCCCATGTAAATGAACTCTTCGACCCTTGCTTTCAAAGTATGCGCGTCAGCATGCAGTCGGTCTTTGTTGAATTCCACACGTTCAGGGCGGATCGAAACTTTTGTCCGGTCGCCTGCGCTGTGGACGTTGATCGGAACCGCGTCGATTTCCGAGCCATCATCCAGACGTACGACGCAAGTGTCGCCGTCAATTGATTTAACAACACCTTCCAACGTGTTGTTTTCACCAATGAATTGCGCGACAAAACTGTTTTCCGGCTCTTCGTAAAGCTGATCAGGCGGCGCCAGCTGTTGAATGCGGCCGTCATCAAATACAGCCACCCGATCTGACATGGTCAGCGCTTCGGTCTGGTCGTGGGTCACGTAGACTGTTGTGATCCCAAGCTCATGGGCCAGACGCGTGATTTCGAACTGCATATGTTCACGCAGCTGCTTGTCCAATGCCCCCAATGGCTCGTCCATCAAGACCAGTTCGGGTTCGAATACCAAGGCACGAGCCAGAGCAATCCGCTGTTGTTGCCCGCCCGACAGCTGAGCAGGACGTCGGCCACCAAAGGCGCCCATCTGAACCATATCCAGTGCGCGCTTGACCTTTTCATCCCGCTCCGACTTGCCCAACTTACGGACTTCCAGTGGGAACGACAGGTTTTCGGCCACCGTCATATGCGGGAACAACGCGTAGTTCTGAAAAACCATGCCAATACCGCGCTTGTGCGGCGGGATATTGTTGATGGGCTTGCCGCCCAAGAGGATTTCACCGTGCGTGGCGGTTTCAAATCCGGCGAGCATCATAAGGCAAGTCGTCTTGCCCGAGCCTGACGGCCCAAGCATTGTCAGAAACTCACCTTTGGGCATTGCAAGGTTTAGGTCTTTTACGACGAGGTTCTCGCCGTCATAAGACTTCTGTACGCGTTGGAATTCGACAAACGCGGCGTCGTTCATTGTATCGGCCACAAGACCCCCTGTTACGTCAAATGATTATCCGTCTTCTGCGGATTTCATTGATCTGTAGCCGTTAGTTAAGACCAAGCGATGTTCACATTGCAACAGTGAATCCTGATTTTGTTACACAATATCGGGATTTAACAGCTCACCCGGCTTCGTTCAGAGCACGCATATGCCACGCAAGACTTTGATTACTGGACAGAACCGGCTTGCCGATACGCGCGCAAATCTCGGGAATAGCCTGTTGCGTGCGAAGGTTTGTGCAACTTAGAAAAACCGCATCAACCGACGGGTCCGAGCCCAGTTTTGTGGCAGCGTCAATGACGGATTGCACCGAAATCCGAACAACTTTGGCCTCTTCTGATTCCCCGAATGTCCCAAAAACATCCATCTCCACTCCGCCTTGGGCAAAGGCCCGGCGCAGGGGAAGGTTTACCTCTTCAATATAGGGCGACAGCAGCGCGAATTTCGAAACGCCCAAGTGTCGCGCACAGGCCGTTGCCGCACGCAAAGGGTTTGTAACCTCGGCGGTCTGGCATGTCTGTTTGACAAGTTCTGCCACTCGGTCGGACCCGATAACCGAGCTTGCAGACGTGCACCCGTACCCGACAACGCGATAAGGTCGCGCGCTGGGCAGCAATCCGGCGGCGGCCGGCAGCGCCTTCTCCATTTCCGCAAGGCTTTCCTTCGTCACCTCGATTCCGCTGGGAATTCGCGTCACGTAGATTGGATACTTGCGGTCCGAAAAATACGAGCTGAATTCGGGCTCCAACGTTTCATCTGTCTGCAACACGATCAGACCAAGCGGGGTGGACTTGGGATCGTCTTCATCAAGAGCGTAATGGATCCGGGTCATATCTCGATCACCTCTGGCCCGATGCGTGGGCTTAGAAAACGTGGGGTGCCCTCGGTGATGACAATGTTTTCTTCATGGACAAGTATTTTTGCACCAACGGCGATGCCCGGCTCCAAAGTCAAAACCATGCCGGGTTCCAGCACGGTCTGGTCTGCCGGGATAAGGGACGGCCACTCTGTCAGTGACATCCCCAACCCATGACCCAACCGCCCCGCATCTGTGCCTTCCGCCTCTTTGGTCAGAACCGTGTTCATGGCATGAAACAAATCCGAGGCAGTAGCACCGGGCCGTGCGATCTCGAGCGCGGCATCCGAGGCTTCTACCAGTCTGGCGTGCGCTGATTTCACCTCGGGCCGGGCTGGGCCGACGGACCAATTGCGATCAAAATCACAGAAGTAGCCATCCCAAACCAGACCTGTATCCAACATAAGCACGTCGCCAGGTTCCAACGGCGCCGAAGTTGCAGGTGATATTACATCACTGTAACCGCCCTGCTCTGCCCCGCCTGCAAGATACGGCACCCAATCGGCCCCTTCCTCAAGGCAGAGCATCTGGAACCGGCGAAAAACCATGTCCAAAGGCACTCCTGCGCGGGCAACCTCGGGAACGCGGGCGAACGCGCGTCCAGCGATATCGCAGGCTGTTTGGATCTTCGCAATTTCAGCCTCGGATTTGATCATGCGCAACCGGCGCAGGATACCCTGATCACCGGTAATGCGACGCGAACCGAGAGCGCCGCGCAAGCGTTCAATGTCCGCCATGGGCATCCGCACATGTGTCTCATGACCATCCGGCACCCCGATATTGCCCGAAACGGGCGTCAGTTCGGCCAGGACGTCGGCCAGAAGCGAGATACCGTCGTCCTGCAAGTCGGGCGCACTCCAGGTTCGGATGTCATCGATCCAGGTCTGCCCCATGAGCGCGGCCCCGATCGAAGGGATCACGGCCACCGGTTTGCCCGCGGCAGGCACGACCAGAAACCATGGCCGGGTTGGGCTTTCCCAAAATCGGGTGAGATAGCCGGTAAAGTAGCGCACATCAGTTTCTGTCGTCAGCAGCAGCGCCGATAAATCCGCGACTCGCATCAACTCCTGCGCGCGTTTGGTACGCGCCTCGAATTCTGCCTGATCGAACCCCCTCATTCCGCGATCTCCGACAGAAAGCACAAAACGCGTGAGTGTTCGTCGATCCCTATGGCTTTCCGCGCGGTTTCGTTCATCACTGCCGCAAGGCCTGCCCCGCCGGACGCCGTGGTGGCCAGCCCGGCCTTTGCCATTGCGTCAAGCTTTGCCGCCACATCGTCGTCTGACAGGGTCAGGAACAGGTCTGCGTCGCGAGCCAATCCGTTTAACGCGATCAACGATGGTTCCTTGCAGTCCAGACGCCCCATAATGCTGTCAGGGCCATCCGCGAAAACACATTTTCCGGCGGCTATGCTGGCCTGCAACGCGGGTGCCGCTTCGGGTTCAACCACAACGATCTTCGGTGCGTCGCCCCAGATGTTTCGTGCATAGGCAGCAACGGCACCGGCCAGCCCGCCCACGCCTGCCTGCAACAGAATATGCGTCGGAACCTCGGGACACTGCCTGACAGCCTCTGCCGCCATTTGCAGATAGCCTTCCATAAGCGTCCATGGCAGGTCATAATATCCTTCCCACGAACTGTCCGACAGCAATATCCAACCGTTTTCGTCGGCAGCCATTCTCGCGGCCTCCATGCTGGCGGCATAGTCAGCACCACTTCGAACAACTTCGGCTTTTTGGCCTTTGAGACGTTCCGCAAAGGTTTCGGGCACAGTTTCAGCAATGTAAACAACAGCTTTCGCACCGAAAATTCTGGCACCCGCCGCAACACTCATGCCGTGGTTCCCGGCGCTGGCGGTCACATAGGTTGCGCCTGCCAGAGTTTGTTCACCCGGCTCACCTGTCCTCTCGGCCGCATGACGCGCAATTACATAGGCCGCCCCTAAAGCTTTGAACGAACCAAGGTTCATCCGCGCCCGCTCATCCTTCACCCAAAGCTGGGCTACAGGGGCCAGTTTCCCAACATCCACCAATGGCGTTTCTTTCGCGACAGGGCACTGAGAAAGCAAATCTTCAACACGGGCAGCATTTGTAGAAGGATACGGCGCAGACGGTGCAAGCTTTTGGCCCGCCCGATGTGGATTGGTGATGACCTGCATACTTCTCCCCTGAGTTTAGGCCCGTTGACGTGATCCCATCGGTGGAACACTGTCAACCAACGTCTGACGTCAATCAGGGACGTTGACGGTATTCGAGGCCTGTTCTGCAACCAACGCCAACAGCCAGTCGTGAAACAACCGGGCAGCCGGATTGGCAGCGTTGGACGAAAGGTAGTACCCTTCGTTGCTGTCCACCGAACATTCATGCACGCGTACGACCAGACCCGCGGCAATCGCATGGGTCGTCAGTAATTCGCTGACCAAGGCGACACCGCTACCATGAACGGCCAGTTGCAGGGCCATCCCAAATGTATCGACAAAAACACCGGGTTGGCGGCGCAAGCCCTGTTTTTCAAACCATGTGCCCCACCCACTTGATGTCCCGACAGCCTCGATCAGCGGCAGGTCAAACACGTCTCCTGCGACTGCCGGGGATTTCACAGCAACCAGCCGGTCAGGTATCAGTCGGACAGCGCCATGCCCTACCTGTTTCTTTGACCCGAACCGAACCTGAACATCAGCGTGAGACGCGTGGAAATCATCGGGCCAGATCGCACTGAGAAGCCGAACGCGTACTTCAGGATGGCGTCTGGTAAAATCTGACAGGTATGGGGCAATAACCCAATGAGCGATGCTAACAGACGTGGCGACAGTCAAGATGTCTCCGGAGGCACTGGCGTCCACGCGCCCGGCAGCCGCGGCAAGCGCTTCAAGCGCGCTGCCAACCTCGGGCAATAGTTTACGCCCCGCATCCGTCAGCGCCAAGCTTCTGGGGTGCCTCACAAAAAGAGCTGTCCCCAAACGCATTTCGAGCGATTTCACCTGCTGACTGACCGCCGATTGCGTCAACCCAATCTCTTCGGCAGCCGCCGTAAAGCTAAGCGTTCGTGCAGCCGCCTCGAAGGATCGGAACCAGGTCAGTGGTGGAAGAGATTTACCCATTTGGTCAAGCTGTCCATTAGTCTTTTTAATGGCAAAGCACATAATTCAATCATTTGTCAAAAACCCTGTCCGTTTTTAACGTTTGCGAGCGCGACAGGAGAGCTTTGATGCAACCGGAAATACGTAAGATTGTCACCTACGATGAGGAGGTCCTTGTCGAGGGCTTCCAAGCCGCCAAAACCCCATGGCGCATGTTTGCCGTGGCCGCAGTGGTTCACAACCCCTGGGCAGGACGGTTTGTGGAAGACCTTAAACCCGAGATACAAGCCTATGGCCCTGTTCTGGGTGAGATGATGACGAAACGCATGATCAAACTGGCCGGGAGTGGAGAGGCAATCGAAGCCTATGGCAAAGCCGCTGTGGTCGGGCTGAATGGTGAGGTCGAGCACGCTTCGGGCCTTATTCACACCTTGCGATTTGGTAATCACTACCGAGAGGCCGTCGGCGCGAAATCCTATCTGGCGTTCACCAATACACGTGGTCCGGCAAATGCGCCGATCATGGTGCCGTTGATGGATAAAAACGACGCTGGGCGGAGGTCCCACTACCTGACAATCCAGTTCTCGATTTCTGACGCACCGCGCGATGACGAAGTTGTGGTCGTGTTGGGCGCAGCAACCTCGGGCAGACCGCACCACCGTATCGGTGACCGATATCAGGATCTTAAGGATTTGGGCCATGACCTGGACAACCCGGCCGCGGTCTGAGATCGGCGGGCTGGCGGCCATCCAGACCGGTTCGGGTCAGAATATCCTTCTGTTGCATGGTGTTGGCTTGCGGGCTGAAGCCTGGGGCGCACAATTGGACGGGCTGGCTTCTGAAGGTTGCATGACCGCTCCGGACATGCCCGGTCACGGAGACAGCCCATCGGCTGACCTGAGCATGGGGCTGTCGGCGTACACCGAACCGGCACGGGGTGTTCTGGATTGCCTGACTGGTCCGGTCGTTTTGGTGGGCCACTCGATGGGGGCCATGATCGCGCTTGATCTTGCCGCCAAAGCGTCAGACCGGGTTTGTGGGGTCGTCGCATTGAACGCGGTTTTTGAGAGAGACGCGAATGCGGCACAGGCCGTGCGCGACCGTGCGGCGCAGCTGGATGGCAAAACGATCGCTGATCCCACCAGCACATTGCATCGATGGTTCGGAGACATCGCCTCGGCCGAGCGCGATGCCTGCCGTAGATGGCTGACGGCGATAGACCCGGCTGCGTATAAAACGGCCTATTCCGTCTTCGCCCACAGTCAGAGCCCCCGACGCGATGCGTTGGAGAAACTAAGCTGCCCGGCGCTTTTTCTAACCGGCAGTCTTGAACCCAATTCGACCCCGGAGATGTCACGCGCCATGGCGGACACCGCGATGAACGGACGCGCGCAAGTCATTGAAGGCGCTGCACATATGATGCCAATGACGCACGCACCTCAGGTCAACGCCGCCATTTCCAGCTTTCTGAGTGAGCTGCGCCAATGACCGCGCTTGATCCTCGTGACCTTCGTCGTGCTTTTGGACGGTTCATGACCGGTGTAGCGGTTGTGACGACGCGCGATGACACAGGCAATCCACTCGGCTTTACGGCCAATTCCTTCACTTCGGTTTCTCTCGACCCGCCGCTGCTTTTGGTTTGTCCGGGAAAAAACCTGTCTTCTTATCACGAATTCGCAACCTGCGCCCGTTTCGCGGTGAACATTCTGGCCGAGGGGCAGGAAGATGTATCCAATACGTTTGCCGGGTTCAAAGGTGATCGATTTGCCAAAGTCGATCACTGCTTTGATACGCACGACGTCCCTTTGATCAGAGGGGCAGTCGCAACGTTTTCCTGCCGCACTCATCAGGTTGTCGAAGCCGGGGACCATTGCGTTTTGATCGGTCAGGTCGAAACGTATTCTCAGGACGATGCCCCCGGGCTTGGCTATGCGAACGGGCAGTATTTCAGCCTCGGGCTGGAACGTGGCGCGCTGGAACCATCCGGGCGAAACGTGGTCTGCGGCGCAATCATCGAACAGGACGGGCACGTCTTGCTGGAGAAAACAGAAGCCGGTTTCCGTCCGCCGCAAGTCACGCTGTCAGATCGGCAAGATTTGCGAAACAGCCTTGTGCAAGACCTGACGGCTAAAGGTGTCGATGCACGCCTTGGGGTTGCGTATTCCGTCTATGACGATGCCAACACGCATCATGTTTACATTCTTGCGTCTGCGCCGTCCCTGCCCCGGCATGGCACTTTTCAGGCAATCGCAATCAAAGACCTGGCGACCCTGCCATACGCGTCAGCACCCATCGCGACCATGATGGCTCGTTTTGCGCTGGAAAGCCGAACCCGCAATTTCTCGCTTTATCTGGGTGACGCCCAGCGGGGCGATGTGCACAGCCTGTCGGAAAGGACCTGACGAATGGAGTTTTCCCTTTTTGCCCATATGGAACGGCTGGGCCCCGAAGAGCCGCATGAGAAATTGTATGAAGAGTTCATCGAGCTGTGCAAGATGGCTGATCAGGCAGGGATGCGTGCGGTCTGGACTGGCGAACATCACGGGATGGATTTCACCATCGCACCCAACCCGCTGATGTCGCTGGTGGATATCGCGCATCATACCAAAAACGTGCGCCTTGGCACCGGCACTGTGATCGCGCCGTTCTGGCATCCGATCAAACTGGCGGGCGAAGCAGCCGCAGCAGATATCATGACCGGTGGCCGGATCGAGCTGGGCATAGCGCGCGGTGCCTACTCTTATGAATACGAGCGGCTTATGCCCGGTCTGGACGCATGGACCGCCGGTCAGCGAATGCGAGAGATAGCTCCTCTGCTGCCCAAATTGTGGGAAGGCGACTGCGCGCATGACGGAGAGTTCTTTCAGTTTCCCGCCACCAGTTCGGCCCCAAAGCCGGTGCAACCCGGCGGCCCGCCCATCTGGATTGCCGCGCGGGATCCGAACAGCCACGAGTTCGGCGTTCAGAACGGGTTCAACATTCAGGTCACCCCGCTGTGGCAAGGTATCGAAGAAATTGAGACACTGATGACTCGCTTTGAGACCGCCTGCGCCAATCACGGCGGAGCGCGCCCCAAGATCATGCTGCTTCACCACACCTATGTCGGGCGCGATGACACTGAACTGGATCAGGCTGCGCGGGATTTGTCCCGGTTTTACAACTATTTCGGCGCGTGGTTCCAAAACAAGCGACCAGTCCGACAGGGATTGATTCAGGCGCTAACCGAAGAAGAAATGGCAGCCAACGCAATGATGGCACCCGAAAATCTGGCGCGCGATCTGACAATCGGCACGGCGGACGGGGTAACAGAACGTCTGAAACGCTATGAAGACCTTGGATATGATGAATACTCGTTTTGGATTGACAGCGGCATGAGCTTCGAACGCAAACGCGCATCCCTTGCCCGTTTCATCGACGATGTAATGCCAAAGTTTCAGTGAGGGGCCGCAATGCACCAGAAGCCACATTACCAGCTATTTATCGACGGCACTTGGACCGAAGGCGCACGTGGGCAAGTGATGGCCTCGTTGAATCCGGCAACGGGTGAGGAATGGGCCAGTTTCGCCTGTGCCGCACCCGAAGACGTAGAGCGCGCCGTTTCCGCGGCGCGCCGGTCACTTGATGATCCGGCGTGGCGGGACATGACACAAACTGCACGTGGCAAACTGTTGTTCCGGCTTGCAGAACTGATCGAACAGAACGCAGGACGCCTTGGTGAGATCGAGACGAAGGACAGCGGCAAGCTGCTAGCGGAAACCGCGACCCAAACGGCATATGTCGGCGATTACTACCGCTACTATGCGGGGTTGGCGGACAAAATCGAAGGCGCGGTCCTGCCGATCGACAAACCGGACATGCATGTCTTTACGCGGCGCGAGCCCATTGGCGTGGTGGTCGCAATTGTCCCCTGGAACGCGCAGATGTTTCTCACGGCTACCAAGCTTGGGCCAGCTCTGGCCGCGGGGTGCTCGGTTGTGCTGAAGGCATCAGAGATTGCGCCCGCCCCAATGCTGGAGTTCGCCCGCTTGATCGACAAAGCGGGATTCCCACCCGGCGTCGTTTCCGTCATTACCGGGGACGCAGAAAACTGTGCGATCCCTCTCACCCGACATCCTGACGTAGACCGGATCGCATTCACTGGCGGCCCGGAAACGGCGCGTCAAGTGGTGCGCAACTCGGCTGAGAACTTTGCCGTAACCACGTTGGAATTGGGTGGAAAATCCCCAATCATAGTATTCGATGATGCCAATCTGGATGGTGCGGCCAACGGACTGATCGCGGGCAATTTCGGCGCTTCGGGTCAAAGCTGCGTCGCAGGATCGCGCGGGTTGATCCATCGTCCCCTTATGGAATCTCTTATCGCCAAGATCGAAGAAAAGATGTCGGGCATAGTCATCGGCGATCCATTGGAACCTGAAACCCATATTGGCCCGCTGTGCACCAATGCCCAGATTGTCAGAATTCAGGCGACACTGGCCAAGGCCAGGGAACAGGGTGCCCGTATTCGTTTCGGGGGCGCGCCACTGGATCGGTCTGGTCATTTCATGGCCCCAACGCTGGTGGAATGCACCAGTGCCGAGACAGAGACCCTGAAGGTCGAAATGTTCGGTCCCGTCATGTCCTTGCTGCCCTTCGACACTGAAGAAGAGGCAATCAACCTGGCCAATGACACGCCATTCGGGCTTGGCTCGGGTATCTTCACCGAAAATGTCGCCCGTGCTCACCGTGTTTCATCCCGCCTAAAATCGGGCATCTGCTGGATCAACACCTACCGCGCCGTCTCACCCATCGCGCCCTTTGGCGGCTTCAACCAATCCGGTTATGGCAGGGAAGCGGGATTAGAGGCCATTCACGACTACACGCGGACCAAGACCGTTTGGCTGAATACATCGGACAAACCGATGTCGAACCCCTTTGTTATGCGCTGAGGTGATCTGCAACACGATCAGCATAACCCAAGGGGCGCTTATCTGAATGCGGCGGCTCCTGTTACTCTGCCGCCGTTCTCACCCTCTCCGGCGCGGTCAACCGCTGCCAAGCGTCGTACTGGGCCAGAAAGATTTGCCCGTTGAGGTCGTCGAGGAAATGCGATTGTTTCAAGCGGTCCATGACGGGGCCTTTGACCTCGGACAGGTGCAGACCAACGCCCATGTCACGCAGGCGGTGGTTGATGGCCTCAAGGCTTTCGAGGGCCGAAAAGTCGACCTCGTTCACCGCCGAGAACATCAAAACCACGTTGCGGATTTCGCAGCCCTCGGTCACACGCGCCTGAATCAGGTCTTCGAGGAAACGGGCGTTCACGAAATACAGGCTTTCATCCACCCGCAGCGTCACCAGTGACGGCTCGGTGTCGACCTTGTGGCGATTGATGTTGCGGAAGTGTTGCGTACCCGGCACAAGCCCGACCTCGGCCACATGTGGGCGCGAGGTTTTGTAGAGATGCAAAAGGATCGAAATTGCCACGCCGCTGGCCACGCCGGTTTCGACCCCGGCCAACAAAGTCAGGACGATGGTGGCGGCCACGGCTGTAAAATCGGCGCGCGAATATCCCCAGGTCTTTTTCAGGATCGACAGGTCCACAAGGCTCAGCACCGCAACAATGATCGTCGCGGCCAGCGTGGCCTTGGGCAAAAAGTACACCAGCGGTGTCAGGAACAGTGCGGCAATCGCCAGACCACCAGCGGTATAGATGCCTGCCGCCGGGGTTTCCGCCCCCGCATCGAAGTTCACGACCGAGCGTGAGAACCCACCGGTGACTGGAAAGCCGCCGGTAAATGCCGCGCCCAGGTTGGCTGCGCCCAGACCGATCAACTCCTGATCGGGGTCCACGCGCTGGCGTTTCTTGGCAGCCAGCGTCTGCGCAACCGAGATGCTTTCGACGAAACCGATGATTGAGATCAGGATCGCTGGCACCAGCAATGCACTGATGAGGTCCGGGGACAGCCCCGGCAAAGTCAGCGGCGGCAGGTTCTGAGGCACTTCGCCGACGATCTTGATGCCCTGCGCATCCAGCCCGAAGCCCCAGACGACAACCGTGGTCACCACCACGGCGGCAACTGGTCCGGCCTTGGTCAGCACGTCAGCCAACAGGGGCGGCACCCCCATGCGCCGCAACGCGGGCTTGAGGTTCTTGCGCACCCAGAACAGGAACGCAGTGGCCAGTACGCCGATGATTATCGTCAGCCAACTGATTTGCCCGAGGTTTTCGAAGATTGAACCCAACATCCCCGGCAGGGTATGCCCATGGGCGTCGACACCCAGAATATGCTTCAACTGGCTGGTCGCGATCAGGAGACCCGATGCGGTAATGAAGCCTGCGATGACAGGATGGCTGAGGAAATTGGCCAGAAAGCCCAGTCGAAAAACGCCCAACAACACCAGAAACCCACCCGACAGGAAAGCCAGCGTCAGTGCCGCCACCATGTATCCAGCTGTGCCCTGCTCGGCCACCTGCCCCACAGCGCTGGCTGTCAGCAGTGACACTACCGCGACAGGCCCCACCGCCAACGCCCGACTGGTGCCAAAAACCGCATAAAGGATTATCGGCAATATCGAAGCATAGATCCCGGCCTCGGGCGGCAGCCCTGCCAGCAAGGCATAGGCCAAGGACTGTGGGATCAGCATTATCGTGACGATCACAGCGGCGATCAGATCATTCGAGAGCGACGCACGGCTATACTGGCGACCCCAGTCCAGAATTGGAAGGAAACGTAAAAGGCTCTGCATAGGTTCACGTCCTGAAAAAGCGGCGGCCCGTTGCACATTTGGCGGCGGCGGGACAGGCCAGAACTGACACCGGTTCTTCCGGTGTCAGTTTCGAAAGGAGTTAATCGGTCGCCACCTTCAGTGGTTCGGGCTTGGCCAACCACTCTTTGCCCTTCAGCATCGCGGACCAGTAAATCGGTGGCAGCAGCTTCTCTTTCAACAGCCACGCCAACCGGCTGGGTTGGGTTCCGTCGATCAGGAGTTTCGGGAAGCTGGGTGTCATCACCCCACCATAGGCAAACTCGGCCAGAACGATCTTGCCGCGCTCGACCGTCAACGGGCACGAACCGTAGCCGTCATAGGCGGCAACTGGGCCGCGGCCCTGAATGTCTGCCACGATATTATCGGCCACGGTCGGTGCCTGTTTACGCGCCGCCGCAGCGGTTTTGGCGTTGGGCGCGTTCATCACGTCGCCCAGCGACCAGATATTGTCGAAGCTCTTGTGGCGCAGCGTCGCCTGATCAACATCGACCCAGCCCGCCGCATCCGCCAGCGGCGACACGCGAATAAAGTCCGGCGCGACCTGTGGTGGGCAGACATGCATCATGTCAAACTCGACTGTGACCAACTCGGGCTCGGTGTCGGGTACTGCAACCTTAAAGGTCGCTTTTTTTGCCGTCCCATCTACCGACACCAGATTGTGAAAAAAATTCAACGAGGCGTCGTATTTTGTGACATATTCCATTAGCGCCGGGACATAGTCCTTGACCCCGAACAGCACGCCGCCCGCGTTCATGAACTGGATGTCGATATCCTTCAGAACGCCTCGCCGGAACCACGCATCGCCCGACAGGTACAACGCTTTTTGTGGCGCACCCGCGCATTTGATCGGCATTGGCGGCTGTGTGAACAGCGCCCGGCCTTCCTTAAGCCCTTCGACAAGCTGCCATGTGTAGGGCGCCAGATCATAACGGTAGTTCGAAGTCACCCCGTTGCGGCCCAAGGTTTCTTCCAGCCCTTCGACCGCGCCCCAGTCCAGCTTGAGCCCCGGAGACACGACAAGACGGTCGTATTTCACCACGCGACAGCCATCAAGAATAACGGCATTGTTCTGCGGCTCGAAGGCCGCAACTGCCGCCTTGATCCACTTCACCCCGCGCGGGATCAGCGACCCCATCGTCTTGGCGGTCTGTTCTGCTGAGAAGACGCCCCCGCCCACCAAAGTCCAGCCGGGCTGATAATAATGTACGTCAGACGGATCAATTATGGCAATGGACAGGTCGGATTTGCGCGCGTGCAGGCTGGCCGCAGTGGCGATACCGCCTGCCCCACCACCCACGATAACCACGTCAAAGGATGCGTCGCCTGTGTCGGTCGGCGTTTTCCCACCATTGGCAATACGGCGGGCAACGCCGCTCATGTCATAACCGGCGACCTTGGTGGCTGACAGAATCTCGGACACCGGACGCTTGTGCGCCGCCTCGTTCAGCGACCACAAAGTGGCCGAGCGCGTGCCGGTCCGGCAATATGCTAGAACCGGACCCGGCAACTCGGTCAGTGCACTGCCAAAGGCCTCGGCGTCGGCATCCCTGACGATCCCGGTTTGCACCGGAACATAGCGCACCTCGAGACCCAGATTTTCCGCTGCTGCCTCGATTTCCTCGAAAGTCGGTTGATCGGCACCTTCGCCATCGGGGCGGTTGCAAATGATGGCACGAAAGCCCGCGCCTTTTATCGCCTCGATGTCATTTGGCGTAACCTGCGGCGACACCGAAACTGCGCCTGATATCTTTCTGATGTCCATGAGTGCCTCTTGCGTTCAGAGCTTGTTGACTGGAACTTTGAGCATCTGGTTCCCATCCTGATCCGTTGGAATGCCGCCCGCCCGGATGTTGACCTGAATCGAAGGTACGATCAGCGTCGGCATCGCCAGCGTCGCGTCGCGCTCGGACCGCATTTTGATGAACTCGTCCCTAGTCTTGCCACCGCCCACGTGAATGTTGTGGGCCTTCTCCTCGGCTACCGTGGTTTCCCACTGGATGTCACGCCCGTTGGGACCATAATCGTGACACATGAACAGCCGGGTTTCGTCCGGCAGGCTGAGCACTTTGTGGATCGAGTCAAATAATGTCCCCGCGTCACCACCGGGGAAATCGGCCCGCGCCGAGCCACCGTCAGGCATGAACAACGTGTCGCCCACAAAGGCTGCATCCCCGACAACATGCACCATGCAGGCGGGTGTGTGGCCCGGCGTATGCATGGTAAAGGCGGTCATGTTGCCGATCTTGTAGGTCATGCCATCGACGAACAGGGCGTCAAACTGGCTGCCGTCCCGCTGAAATTCGGTGCCTTCATTGAAGATCTTGCCAAACACGTCTTGCACGATCTTGATGTTTTCACCGATGCCGATCTTGCCGCCCAGCTTTTGCTGGATGTAAGGCGCGGCTGACAGGTGGTCGGCATGGGCGTGGGTCTCAATGATCCATTCCAGCTTGAGGCCCCTCTTTTCAACCTCGGCAATCAGCATGTCGGCATGGCCAAACGTAATGCGGCCAGCGGCATAATCGATGTCCATGACACTGTCGATAATCGCACAGGAATTCGAGGTCGGGTCCGCAACGATATAACTGATTGTCGCGGTCGCCTCGTCGTAAAAACCCTGGACATCGGGCTTCACGCTCAGATCCACTGGGTAGCTTCCAATCGGCGTCGCTATCGCGTCGGCCATCTTTTGGTTGTGTATCTCGATAGACTTCTGATCATTCATGATCTTGCCTCCTAACTGGCGCGGATCCTTTACCCGTTTCCGCCGCGTGTCATCATCATTTCGTGGACGGCGTCCATGCCGCGATCCGCCATCGCGCTCACTTCGGCCGCATGGATATGCATGGCTTTGGCTATTTCCGGATCGTCGGATGTTTGCACCACTACGATCCCTTCAGAGGTCACTTCGATATCCGACGTGATCTTGTCGCCATTATCAAAAAATATGTCGAGGGTCGGGCTCTGAATGATGATCATCGGATCATCCTTGCGGCCCACCCGATCGATCATCCCGGCAACATGGGAGACCAGAGCATCCATGACATCCGGGTCGGAAGATCTCGTGACAGTGCGAATACCATTGGGAAGGTTTTCAACCTCGCGCGTGATTGTATCGAAATTGCGGAACATCACAGCAAGCTCGGCGCTTTCCTCGGGCGTTGCGTTCTCGCCCCGCAGCCCCGGCATGTTGACCTCGTCGTGGCCTTGCCCGTCTGCACCGTGACGATGCTCTGCCCGTTCACCGGCCATGCCCTGGCGATGCCCGTGCCCGGACATCAGAAAGATGTAACTGCCAGCCGCGCCGACCAAAGCAGCAACAAGCAACGCAATGGCGATGCCGCCGAACGTCCGGGCGGGTTTGCGCTCATCCATCTTCGTCTCCTCTGTTTCTGCCAGCCCATATCCGGCCGTCGCGTGAGACCTGCAATCACCTTGGCGGCATGAAAAGTTGAGGAGTAAATATAACTTTGAAATCCTGACTTCAGTGACAAAGTCACGAAACCGGAAAATTTCCCGAAATGGTCAAGTGCTTTGCGCCAAGCGTTCCAATGCCGCCTTGTCGGTTATCGTAATGCGCCCCCGCGATTGGGTAATCATCTCGCGCTTTTGAAAGTCCTGCAAAATCCGCGAGACAACTTCACGCGCGGTGCCCAGTTCGCTGGCAAGTTGCTGATGCGTTGCCTGAATGTCTTCCCGCCCCCCGGCCAGAACCAGAAGACGTTCAGCCAGGCGAATATCCAGGTGCCCGAATGCCACGTCATCGACCACCCGCAACAGATCAATCAGTCGGCGCGAGTAGGCCTCGAATACAAACTCGCGAAATGCGTCTTCTTCCGAGATCAAACGGTCAAAGGCATGTTTCGGCAACGTCACCGCCGTTACGTCGGTTTCGGCAATACCTTCAGCGTTATATGCTTCTTCTGCCAGCATACAGGCCGTCGTCAGTACACAGCTTTCCCCCGCCTCGACCCGATAGAGCACGATCTCGCGGCCCGAATCCGAACTTTGAGAAACGCGAATCCGTCCGTCGTACAAGAACAATAGGCTGTCGGGAACGTTGTCAGGGCCGAATACCTGAGCGCCTTTTGGGCACCGCACGATACGGGCCGCTGTACGCAACCTTTCACGCACAGCTTTCGGAAGGCGACTAGTCCCGTGAAATCGCTCAGTCCAATCTAGGATTGTCATCTTGCGTTGCGCATAGGTGCCACGATGCCCTCCTCAATCGGCGCGATACGGTTTAACAACTCGTTTCTGTTTGAGGCAATGTCAGCCAGCGTCAGATCATCAAGCACAGCCATGAATGCCCCGGTCGCTTTTTGGATCGCTTGGGACAATTTACATATACCGATCAGAGGGCAGGTGTTTTTTTCAGGGTTAAAGCATTCGACCACATCCAGGGGCCCTTCGGTCAGGCGAATTACATCGCCGATCTTTATCTGTTCCGCGGGTTTAGCCAACCGGAAACCACCGCCTCTGCCGCGTGCTGTTTCCAGATACCCGGCCCGACCCAACTCGTGCACGATTTTTACAATATGCGGCCGGGCAAGGCCGTGCACCCGCACGACATCGTCAACGCGAATGCGATCTGGGGCCTTGAGCGCAGCCAGTTGCAAAGATCGCAGCGCATAGTTGGAATAGGATGTCAGTTTCATGCGTGCCTCCGGCAAAAGCTCTAGGCGCAATATAACTTATTTGCAATTTCTGTGTGTTTTCACTGACCATGTGTTTTGCTGAGGGTGAAGTCAGGCCAACTTACCTGACCTGCGCAGCGACTGGGTCGCTGACTGGGCCGCAACGGACATCACGACTTTTCTGATAAGGAAGCTGTCGACACCCGACCGGAACGGCAGTTCAATTCTCTGCAAAAAACGCTGAACAAAGACGGTATGGGTGGCGGTGCTGTCAGACGAATTCGAACCAGTCTCAGTTTGCCGCAGAAACCACGAACCTATCCAGAACAAAGCTGACGCCACTCGGCGAGAGCGGCGGTGCGTGTCAACTTGAAGTTGTCTCGGCTGGCTAGCGATCTTTCCTGGTTGAAGTGGTTGTAGACGGACGCGTGGACGGCGGCGAACTTCTGCAAACTTTGCATGTGCCTGAAACGCTGCATCGCGCGTTCTCTTCGTCGGAAAGGCAGGTGCGAGTTCTCGACGCGGTTGTTGAGCCACCTACCCGTCCTTTGTTTTTCGGTAGAGCCAAGCTTTCTGAGAGCGGCCCGGTACGATGCGAAGCGACCCGTGGCGACGGTTTCCGCCTTACCATGTCGCTTCATCAATTTCTTGAGGAATTTCAGCGCTGCAGCTTTGTTTCTGCGTTTGGCAACAACGGCCTCCGGCACCTCGCCGTCATGATCCACAGCCCGCCAAAGGTAATGCCGCTTGCCATTCACCTTCACGAAAACTTCGTCTACGCGCCACTTCCATTTGCAGTATGCTCTCAATTGCTTAACACGCATTCTTCGAATTTCAGCAGCAAACACTGGGCCAAACCTGTTCCACCAATACCGGACAGTTTCGTGGCTCACGTCGATGCCTCGCTCGTGCAACATGTCTTCGACATTCCGAAGCGAGAGCGGGAAACGGATGTACAGCATCACTGCGAGGCGGATGATCTCGGGACTGGATTTGAAATACTTGAAAGAGGCAGGATTGGTCATGGGCAAAAGCTGCGCAACCGCCCTGCCCCGCTCAAGCAAAGTTCTTCTGAAAAGGCCTTTGCCCTCCTTTTGCATGGACGCAGACTTACTTCTTAAAAAAATTCCGTTTCCAGAGAATTGTGCAAAAATTTTGGAGTATAGAAAAAGAGTCACGCAGATTTCTTGAGTATTGTGCTTATAGGCACCAGGGGATCGATGATATGAAGACCATTCTAATTACCGGCGCGTCGTCTGGTATCGGCGCGGCAACGGCCGGGTATTTTCAGGCCAGGGGATGGAACGTCGTTGCCACGATGCGGACCCCTGCCAGCGGCTTGGATCTTGCCAATTTGGAGAACGTCCACCTGGCGCGGCTGGACGTGACGGATGCCAAATCAATCGCGACGGCCGTGGCAGAGGGCATCGATCGCTTTGGACAGATCGACGTTTTGCTGAACAATGCAGGCTATGGGGCCTATGGCGCGCTCGAAGCCTTTACGATGGACCGCATCCGACGCCAGTTCGACACCAACGTTATCGGCTTGATAGAGGTGACCAAAGCGGTGCTTCCGCACTTTCGTCAAAACCGTTCCGGCACGGTGATCAATATCTCGTCCATCGGTGGGCAGATCACCTTCCCACTGGGTGCGCTTTATCACGGCACCAAGTTTGCGGTGGAAGGTCTGTCCGAAGCCCTGCACTACGAGTTGGAACCGTTGGGCATACGGGTGCGTATTGTTCAGCCTGGCATGATCCAGACGAATTTCGGCGGCAGCTCGTTCGATTTTGCGATGGATGAAAATCTGTCAGGCTACACGCCGATGGCCGAAGCCATGGGGCGCCTGTTCGGCAGACTCGCATCGAACCCTTCTGCGCCAGAGACGGTTGCTGAGGTGATTTGGGACGCGGCCAACGATAGCAGCGACCGTTTACGGTATCGCGCAGGACCTGATGCCGAGGCTTTGCTGGATGCCCGCAAACAACAGGACGATGCGGCGTTCATCGGGGGCATTAAACAAAAGATGGCGCCCTGAAACACGACGTGACCCGTCATCATGAGAGGAAAAAACATGTACCAAAAAGCAGTCGAAAAAGGCGGCCTGGCCGTTGTCACCGGGGCGGCAAGCGGCGTGGGTCTCGCTGCGGCCAAACGGTTCCTGCAGGCGGGTCTGGGTGTTGTGCTGGTCGATCTTCCGGGAGAGGCGCTGGACAAGGCCGAGGCGGATTTGATCGAACTGGCGGATACGTCCCAGACGGTTCGGGCGATCCCCGCGGACGTGACCAACGCCGCAGCCATGACGGATCTCGCCGATCAGGTCTTTGAACTCGGAGAGGTGGCTGTTTTGATGAACAATGCCGGGATTGCGCTGCCGACCGGCAGTTGGGAAAACAGTGAGAACTGGCGGAAACTGATAGAGGTCAATCTGTTTGGCGTCATGAGCGGAGTGCACGCCTTCCTGCCGCGGATGATCGCCGCAGCACGCCCTGCCGTGGTTATCAACACAGGCTCGAAACAGGGGATCACCACGCCACCCGGTAACGCCGCCTATAACACCAGCAAGGCCGCTGTGAAGGTCATGACCGAGATGCTGGCCCACGAGCTGCGCGAGGCGGGTGCCGAAATCAGCGTCCATTTGTTTGTGCCCGGCTTTACCTATACGGGCATGATCCAGAAGTTCATGCCCGAAAAGCCCGCGGCGGCATGGTCAAGCGTCGAGGCCATCGACTATCTGCTGAAGCGCATGTCGAACGGAGATTTCTATATTCTCTGCCCCGACAACGATGTCTCAGAAGCCCGCGACAGGAAACGCGTCGAATGGGCCCTGGGTGATATTGTCCATAACCGGCCCGCGCTGTCGCGCTGGCATCCTGACTATGCGGATGCCTTTGCCACCCACGAGGTCTCGGAATAGCCGCTCCAAAAGTGCGGCCGTAAATGGAGCCAACGAAACTGCTATCCAAATCACAGGGCTTACACCTCGTCGAAATACCTAGCAAACATTCGTACGAAGCGCGGCATCTGAGACTTTGGGCTCAATGTCGTCGTTCTCGGCTTCGCAGCATTAAATTGGCCATAGTCAAATCCGGCCTTCGCTCCGGCTCGAAGGATACCTTGGACAATGCGATCAAATGCTGTGTGTGCAGCCCGCATTTCTGCCATTCGCCGAGACTACAAGTGCTGTTCCATATCCATACTTTGATGCAGTATTCTGATGATCGCGATCAACTCGCCTCGAATTTGATAGTAAATCGCATGCCTACCGATCAATGTCTTGAGATATCCCTCGCGGACTAAAGATGGTCTGCCCGCCTTCTTCCCCGCCGCGATATCTTCAAACGCGTCGATGATGTCGTTGGAATACACCTCGGCTCGTTCGCGTGACCATTCTTGCGCCGTGTAAATTCAAATCCCTTCGAGATCAGCTTCCGCCATCGGTGAAAGCACATATTTTTGAGATATCAGGTGCTGTTCTTCTGGCGCATGCGTTCCTGAAACGCCTCGCGGTCAAAGGCACGTGGTTCACCCGAGTTTTCACCAACGATCAATGCGTCCTTCAGCGCCTGGATTCTGGCTTCATGCTCCTCGAGAAGCCTTAGGCCTGCCCGTACGACATCGCTTGCCGAGCCGTAGCGTCCGTTGCTGACCTGAGTGTCGATGAAACCGGCAAAATGGTCCCCAAGGGACATCGAAGTGTTCTTTGCCATGTTTGCCTCCTAGATATCACATATACCAATATTCGGTATTTTTTTAATATCCCCGGATACGTGGTACAGTGGCACGTCATCGAACTGACGATGGGGTGGCATGCGGCGGATCGGAGGATCGGTCAAGCGCTGCGGCATAGCTTCACCAGACCAGACTTTCGCTGCGGTGGCAAAATTGAGCGTACGGCGAGCTGGTGGTCTGCGGATGTAGCTGGCACTCACCTCGAAGCAAATAAGCTACACGAACGCCTGATCATTGGAAAACCGCGGGAGTTGGAAATGAGAAAGCGCTAGATTTTCGATTTGGTCTCGGTATTTTTTGGTAAGCGTTAGTCGCGAACGTAACACTCTTACCATTGCATCAGAAGATGATGAATTTTGCCGCAAGATAACGAAACGCAAGCGAGTTCTAACAAGATTGCAAGACGTCTTGCAGCGATACTGGCTGCCGACGTTGCCGGATATAGTCGTCTTACCAGCATCGATGAAGAAGGCACTGCTAAAATGCTCTTAGAGCATCGATCAGTGACTGATGCGCTTATTGAGAATTTTGGTGGTCGGATTGCCAACACCGCAGGTGACAGCATTATTGCTGAATTTGCGAGCTCTGTCGAAGCGGTGCGATGTGCCGTTGAAATTCAGGAAGCAATACGGACACGCAACCTCTCGGTTCCGTCGTCTTCTCAAGTTCAGTTTCGCATCGGGATAAATGTCGGAGACGTGATCCTTCAAGATGGTGATCTTTTAGGTGACAGCGTAAATGTGGCCGCTCGACTAGAAAGCCTCGCTGAACCTGGTGGAATCTGCTTGTCTGGCGAGGTACACGACCAGATACAAGGCAAGCTATCCCTTGGATTCCGTGCCATGGGAACCAAGCGATTAAGGAACATTGATCGTCCGGTGCGCGCTTACAACGTTGAAGGCGTCCAAGATGTCAGTGTGCGTAAAGAAAATAAGCTGCGCATTCTGGCCGCGGGAGGTGCCTTTTTCGCTGCCGCCTGCTTGGGTCTTGTGTATGTTCTTACTGCTCGTGACAGCACTACAACGCTTTCTGGTGGATCGCCGCCGTGGACGTCTGAAAGCAACCTAGATGCACCTCCACTGCCTAAGATGTCTGACGTAGTTGCATCAGGCGAATGGAATGAACATTCCTATTATGCAATTTTGACATGGGGCAGTTCCTGGCAGTCAGCTGTTGCAGATGCCAAAGAGAGGGGTGGCTATTTAGCTTCCATTACATCCGAAGCTGAGAACAGTTTTGTTTTCGAACTCATTAAGAACGATGAGCGCTTGTGGGATATGCATCAGGATGGGCAAGCTTTCGGACCTTGGATCGGCACATATCAGGAGGAAGGTGCTATTGAGCCAGACGGTGGGTGGGCGCTGGTCAGCGGCGAACCGGTTACGTTTTCGAACTGGTCAGAAGGCCAGCCAAACAATCATGGCGGGAACTCGGACGTCGTTCGGTTCCACAATTACGTTCATCAGCCTTCACCGTATTGGGACGATGCAAACGGCACCGGATCATCACGAGGGTATATTCTAGAAGTTGAGCGCGTGGATAGTACTAACTGATAAAAGCGGGCCTTTGACGTTGTAAATATCAGTACATTCCAATTCTCTGAATACGGGGAACCTGAAGAAGCAAAATGCAAATATTCTTTAGACATTGGATCTTATCCGTTTTTTTAGTGTCGTCGATCATTGCGACGTCGGCAAGTGCGCAAAACGTGACGTTCCCAACGGACTTCTTTGCTGAACGCCTGCAAGGCTCTGCATGCTCGAAGTTTTTTTCTTCATCTCGCCTGAACAGTGACCTTAAGATGATTTCAGCACTAAGTTCAGCGAGCATGACGAGCACCAATTCTCTGAACGTCAACCACGATGCCTTCTCCAAAAGGTGGACAAAGCTCTTAGAAGTTTCATATGGCGCGGCGGCAAAAGGTGACGCCGCGGCCAGCAAAAAAATCTTGGGCACTCTGGTCCATCTTGGGAAAGCGAACGCCCTGCTGAATGCCCCATCATATAATAGCGCAAAGAAAGTGGAGTGCTGGAAAGGTGGCCGAAGCGACCAACCATGTCCACTGCATGTTGTGCAACACACTGGCTATACTGGCGTTGCAATGTTGTATTCGGCCATTGTGCTTGAGGAATACGCGACACCAGACCAGAAACGAATACTGGATACGTACTTTGACAAGATCTACAAGAAATTCCTTTCCCCACTGGCGTCAAACGGCGCGCAAAGTGACGGATTGTATGAATTTGGAGACTATGGTTTGGGCGTGCTTGCCTACGCTAGGTGGAAACGTGATGCATGGCTCGCCAAAAGCGAAATACGCAAGCGCCGCTCCTCTTTCATCAAAAAGATAGATGCCCAAGGCATGCTGAAAGAAAACTCATTTCGCGGCTACCGCGGCTATTGGTATCACACTCTGGGAGCAGAAAGCGCCTTTGGTTACGCGCTAGTTGCCAGAAGTTTCGGTACCGACTTTTTCAAGGACGCCAAACTTGGTCCAAGGCTTCAGAACCTTGCCAATCAAACGGTGATTGGTGGGCAGAGTTACTCTGATTTTCGCGAGCGCGCCCTGCAAAAATCTCCGAAAAATGCAATCAAGGACCCAAACGCAGAAATCCCCCACATGCATCAGTTCGCCGTTGGCTTACCGATCATCTTAAAACGGGAATATGGCTACGGGATAACAACAACGTCAGCTTACAGATCAAAGGGCCGTCTCGAAACGATCAGCAAAATAACAGGTTTCAACGCTGATTGTTACTACTCCAGTTTACGCTGAATTCGGCAGCGTATCTGTTGCAGCGTGGCACACTGAGAAAATCTAACGTTCTGCTTAGGGCTCTCTCGGAACCTTCGCTGCGCCAGGCTTGAATGGCCGCCCTTCGAGATAGGGGCCGTTCACCTGGTCGCGCGTGAATTGGCGGTGAGCGGGACAAACCCGACTTTGGATTTTCAACCCTCGCTGACGCAGCATAACTTTGCAGTCGCGGCGCACCTTCTGTTGCCGTGCAGCGCATGTCACCGAAGCAGTCGTTCAGCAGCGCGGATCTTGCCCGAACCCATACTGTGCTTTCGCCGCAGCCAAGTCAGACAAGAAAGACGCGGACAATCCTGCCGTTAGCTCATCTTCAGTTGTAGAGTCGATCAGGTCGCACCGATCATCACCCTAGCCGGTGTGCTTTCTCCCGCCCTGTACGTCATCTGAATAGAACCAGTCGTCGGGATATGGATACCACCAGTCCGCCTCCTTCGCCTTCGGATCAATCACGACCATCTTGGGTCGTCTGAAAGCCTCGAGGCCTTGAAGGCCTAGCGTACGCCCAAGCCCAGAATTCTTGACGCCGCCAAAAGGCAAGGCATCGTTGTCCACGAGCGGGTTGTTGACCCAGACCATCCCCACCTGTAGCTTGTTCACCCCTTGAAATGCCTCGTCCAAGTCGCCGGTAAACAGGCATCCGCCAAGACCGAATTGTGACGCGTTTGCCAGTTCAAGCGCTTGGTCAAAGTCGCTCACCCGAATGACCGAGGCGACTGGCCCAAAAACCTCTTCCTGAGTTAGCGCCATGTCCGTCGTCACGCCGGTCAGGATCGTTGGTTCGAAAAACCAACCCGGCCCGACGTGATCCGGGGTACCGCCTCCTACCTCAACCACCGCGCCTTTCTCAGTTGCATCGCGCACCAGACGCTCGACCTTGTCGCGTGCCTCCTTGGAGGCCAAAGGTCCGATTTCCGCCACCCCCATTCCGTCGCCGATGCGCAGTTTCCGGGTTCGGGTCACGAATTCATCGACAAAATCGTCGTACACGTCATCCACTACAAAAATCCGTTCAGACGATGTGCAAACCTGGCCCGACTGCAAAAATGCAGCGGTAACCGCCCCGGCAGCAGCGACCGCGATGTCGGCGTGTTTACTGACGATCAGTGGATCGCTTCCCCCAGCCTCGATCACTGCGGGTTTCAGGTTCTCCGCTGCGGCCACTGCGACTGCACGACCTGTCGGCACGGACCCTGTAAAAGCGACCACATGGGTTTTGGGGCTGGCAATCAGCTGTTTGCCCACGTCTGCACCACCCGGCAGGCAAGCAATCAGGTCTTGGGGCAACGCCCGAAAAAACTCCATGAACGCCATCGTGCACAAAGTTCCTGCAGGTGAGGCTTTCAACACTACACCGTTACCTGCCGCAAGTGATGCGGCCATCGACCAGCAGCCAAGAATGAGGGGGAAATTGTACGGAACCACATGCACGGACACGCCGTAGGGCTCGTATGTCTGATACTGAAAAGATCCAGTTTGCATCGTGCCGGCAATCTTGCCCGCGTCATTGCGCGCCATCTCGGCATAGTAGCGGAAAACCGGCGGGATGTTCGCAATCTCGCCGATCGATTCAGGGTAAGGTTTGCCCGTTTCCAATGTCATCAAGCGGGCGATCTCAGTCATGTCGCCGCTTTCGATGTCGTTGGCGATCTGGTGCAATACCCGCGCGCGAGATTTGCAGTCCATCGCGGACCACCTCCTTTGCGCCGCATTTACCCGGTCCAGGACCTGGTTCACGATCTGCGGCGACGGCTCACCAAAAACCCCGACGGGCTGCAAGGTAGACGGGTTGACCAGAGTGGTCCCACCACCCTCCAATGGCACATGCTTGGGGTTGAGGTAGTAGGTAGATTTGAACGGGTCACGCATTGGGCAGCCCCCTTGTTTGACAGGCATTGCGCCGTTAGCGGATCATGTACACTTTCTTGACCGTCTCGTGGACAGTGCAAACGCCTTTCCAGTCCTGCGGAAAAAAGGCCGCCGTATCGGGCGTAATCTCAATTACCTCGCCGCTTTCATGGATATAGGTACAGCGGCCTTCCAGAAAGTGGCAGAACTCGTCCTTGGTGACGTGACATTCCCACTTACCGGGAGTGCAGACCCAAAGGCCGCATTCGGACTGGCCGTCAGGCCCCTTGTGGATCAGCTTTCCCGAGGTGCGGGATTGCCCTTCAATCATCGTCGGGATTACCCCCCAATCGACAAGATCAGTCTGCTGGAGCGGGTTTTGCATACGTGGCGTGGTCATGTTTCAGGTTCGCGATCCGTTAGGTAGTAGGTGTTGCGCAATGTTTCCTCGACCGTGCATTCCCCTACCCAACCGGCGAGGAATAGTACGGCCGTTCCGGGCGTAACTTCGATGCTTTCGCCTGCATCCGACAGATAGACCGCGCGGCCCTGCACAAAATAGCAGAACTCGTCACGCGGTATCGTTAGGCGCCAGCGGCCTGGAGTGCAGACCCATGCGCCGATCTCCGGCCGGTTGTCAGGACCCTTGTGAACCAGCATACCCGATGAATGCGACTGGCCTTCAATCATGTCCGGCTGTAGCCCCCAGTCCGTGAGGTCGGTGCGGGTCGAGATTTCCGAAAGATGCGGGGCGCTGCTCATTCCGCGGCTTTCAGGATTTCGTCGAGAATGCCAGCTGCCTTGGTCGGGCCATGCCGTGACTGCATGTGAGCAGAGGTTGCCGCCATCTTCGCCTGCATTCCTGGATCGTTGATACATTTGTCGAGGGCAATAGCCAATTCATCATCGGTCCAGTCGTATCGGTGAAACCCGAACCCGTGGCCGGTTTCCTGAACACGGGTGGCGTTATCGTGGCCGTCCCAGACATAGGGCATAATGATTGCTGTTTTGCCGAAATATAGGCACTCTGTGAACGAGTTGTTACCGCCATGATGTATCACCGCGTCAACCTGCGGAATTACCGAAGGCTGGGGATACCAGCTCTGTATGTGCACGTTGTCGGGAATGTCTGTGTATTCGTCAATGTAATCCCCGACATTTACGAGCGCCCGGTAGGGCAACCTGGAAATGGTCGAAATGATCCTCTTTAGCAGGTCGGTGTCGCCTGCGCCAAGCGACCCGAAAGATACATAGAGAAGTGGTTTGTCATTGTTGGACTTAAACGTTGGCACCTCAAAGGGTTCTTCTTCGCGCACGCAACCTTCAAGATACTGAAACCGGTTTGGGTCCAGTGGGTTCTGCCGTTCGTACTTTGCCGGCTCGGGATAAAGCAGAAGGTTCATTGTGGGCGACGCTTCGAAAAACTCTCCAATCGGATAGGCGTCTTCGTTGCATCTGGCTAGGAACGCATTGTAGTCGTCGTGGATCGGCTTGATCACATCGTGGAACTTTGCCTCATAGGCCTCCATGCCCTCGCGGTCATCCACCCGACAGCCCGATAAGTGCGGCGGCACAATCGGGTCCGGGATTTCGTTTTCGGAACATGAGATGATCCGCACCCACGGTACGCCGAACTGCTTGATGGCTGGGAACATAATGACATTATCCACGCAGATCATATCTGGTTTGATTTTTGCCAATACCTCGGGCAGATCTTTTTGCGCCCATTTTGCGCTGTCGACGATCGCCTCCCAGCAATCCTTGACGTAGTTATCGATTTGGTCAATCGGGGCTTTGCGAAAATTTGGGATGTGACCGTTGATGAAATCCTCCCAGAACTTTGCCATCGCCTCGGGTTCCATCGGCTCGGACAGGGCAACAGGATGCGCCTCAAACCCATAACCTTCATATACCTCGACAAAGCCGGGATCGCTTAGAAATACAGCCTTATGGCCCAGTTTCTCGCAGGCCTGCGCGATGCCAACCGAATTCAGCGCAGGGCCAAAGGCAGCTTCGGGGAAGAAGGCGATGGTTTTCTGTGACATTGTAGGTCTCCGGTTAGATTTGGCTTAGCAGTTGGGAAGGATGCGGGAATGTTTCGCGTCCCATACGCAGTGGACATCCTGACCCGGCTGGATATTTTCACGGTCGGCTTGGCTGGCGGGAACGCGGGCGGAAAGGGTGCTCCTCCCACCGCGAACGCGCACATGCACACCCAGGTCTGATCCGTGATAGGCGACTTCTTCGACAGTGCCTGGAAGGCAGTTGCGCCCATCTCGAGGGGCGGTCTGCATCAGGCTGACCCGTTCCGGGCGCACAGCAATCGTGGCAGCACCGCGCAGCTCGGAAACGCCCCTCAGCATTCCCGCCCCGTGGACATCGACACCGCCGTCGACGGCGTTACCATCCAGAAAGTTCATCACGCCTATAAAATCTGCAACAAAGCGCGATCCGGGGTGTTCGTAGAGCTCGTGAGGAGTACCGACCTGCGCCAGCTTACCATCATGCAAGACCGCGATCCGGTCGGCCATGACCAAGGCCTCTTCCTGGTCATGGGTCACAATTAGAAATGTAATCCCCACCTCGTGTTGCAACCGTTTGAGCTCCAGCTGCATCTCTTCTCGTAGTTTCTTGTCCAGAGCTGAAAGGGGCTCATCCAGCAACAGGACTTTTGGCCTTTTGACCAGCGCGCGCGCCAAAGCAACCCGCTGTCGCTGCCCACCAGAAAGCTGATCCGGCTTGCGCCCGGCAAATCCCGAAAGTTTCGCACTTTCCAGAACCTCGGCCACTCTCGTGGCAATTTCGTCCTTAGGCAATTTCTCCATTTCTAACCCATAGGCGATGTTTTTTTCGACGCTCATGTGCGGAAACAAGGCATAGGATTGGAACATCAGGTTCAGGGGCCGCCTGCTGGGACGTATGTTTGTCACGTTCTGCCCGGCAACGATTACCTGTCCTTCCTGTGGCGTTTCGAATCCCGCCAGCGTCCGCAATAGTGTGGTCTTGCCGCAGCCCGATGGGCCCAAAAGTGCAAAGAACTCGTTATCGCGAATATCCAGTGAAACATTGTCGATCGCGGTCACCAAACCGTATCGCTTGGTTATATTCCTGAGTTGAACCCCTTGGTTCATCGGCTGAAAACCTCTTTGTCGGTACGCTGTGCGAAGAAGACCAGCGTGAATGAAACGAACATGACGATGGTAGCCATCGCATTGATTTCCGGCGTGACGCCAAATCGGATCATTGCGTAAATCTGCATCGGCAACGTGGTCGAGGATTGCCCAGCACCGGCGGTAAAGAAGGCAATAATGAATTCGTCCACAGACAGGGTGAAAGACAACAGCGCCCCGGCGATAACCCCCGGCGCGATGGCGGGCAGCAGGATGCGGCGAAAGGTGGTGAATTCGCTGGCCCCAAGATCGGCACTGGCCTCAAGTATCGAATGGTCGAAATTGCGCATCCGCGTACGCACCACGGCGACAACAAAGGCTATGTTAAATACGACATGGCTGAGGATGATCGAATGAAGCCCCAACGTCATGTTGAGTAGGGTGAAAAAGGACAAGAGCGCGATGGCCAGAACTATGTCGGGGATGATCATCGGTGCGAACAGAACCGCGTCTAGAACTGAAGAATTACGCCGTGTCTCGACACCGACCGCCAAAAGCGTGCCGATTATTGTCGCCAGAACGGTCGAGATTAAGGCCACGATTAGCGTGTTGCGCGCCGCCGACAGTATTGGATCCGCGGTAAACAACTTGCCGTACCATTCCAACGAAAACCCGGTCCATACAGTTGGAAGTCCGGCCCGGTTAAAGCTTAACGCCATGAGCACAAGGATCGGCACATAGAGAAAGGTGTAAAACAAAACCAGGTGCAGCTTCAGGCCCATGTTGGATCGGTCCCGCATCAGTCCTGCCCTCTCTGTCCCGCTGCGCGATTGGCCAATACCGCCTGTGCGAACAAAAGCCCCATCATAATCGCAATCAGGAACATCGACAGCGTTGCTCCGAATGGCCAGTCGCGGGCGCTCAGGAACTGGTCATAGATCAGGTTTCCAACCATCTGAAGTCGCCCGCCGCCAAGCAAATCGGGCGTAATGAAATTGCCGATCGACAATACAAAAACAAAGACACCACCTGCCGCAATCCCGGGAACGGTCTGTGGCAGTATCACCCGGTAGAAAGTGGTCCAAGCGGGCGCTCCAAGATCTTCCGAGGCTTCTATGGTTTCGACATTTATGCGGTTCAGCGACGAATAGATCGCCAGAACCACAAAGGGGGTGTAGTTGTAGACAAGCCCAACGATCACCGCGAAATTGTTATAAAGCAGAGACAGCGGCTCATCGATCAAGCCTGCCCCCTGGAGAGTATTATTGATCAAGCCCTCGCGGTTAAGCATCACGATCCAGGCGTAAGTGCGGATTAGGTAGTTGGACCAGAACGGCAAGATCACCAAGATCAGCAAACCGGTCTGCCACCGGCGCGGCGCCAGCGTGATGGCATAGGCCGCCGGATAGGCGATCAGGATCGCGATTATCGTGGCCAGAAACGCGATCTTGGCCGAGCGTAAGAAGATCCCGAGGTAAAGAGGATCGGCGGCCCGCACAAAATTTTCAAACGTAAAGACGTGGTCGATGCCGCCATAGATACCGCGTTCAAAGAACGCATAGGTAAAAATAAGGCCACACGGCACCACCATAAGAAGCGCAAGCCAGCCTAGGCCCGGCCCCAGCAAGATCACCGATTTCAGTCGATTGGTCATATACTTGGCAATCTGTGGAGTGATGTCGTACAGGCCCGACCCTTTGTTCGGGTCGGGTTTTGCTCAGGGTTTGATCACTTACTGTGCGGCCATGATTTCGGTCACGGTCCGTGCAAAGGGTTTCTGGCCATTGCCGAGATCGCGCAACTGCTCGTACTTGGTAAGGTCTGCAGGCGACATTCCCATGTTCGGGAAGGTTTCGATCAAGGACGGGTCCAGCGCCTCCATCGCAGCCTTGTTCGGCGTTTTGTAAAGGATATTGCTGGCAACCCAGACACCGACGTCCGCGCCCAAGACATAGTTCACAAAGGCATGCGCCGCATCTTTGTTTTCAGATGCATCCGCGATGACTAGCGCATCTACCCACAGATCCGATCCTTCTGATGGTATCGTGTACTTGATGTCCGCGTTTTCACCGATGCCGTAGTTGCACCAGCCATCCCAGGCGTGAACCATCGTTGCCTCGCCCGATACCAACTTCAGATAAAAAGTTGCGTCATCGTAGGCCAGCAGATCCTGCTTCGCCGCAACCAGCAGGTCCTTTGCAGCCGCCAACGTCTCATCCGACGTATCGTTAAGCGACTTTCCGAGGGCTAGCGCAGCAGCCCCCATCAGCCAGCGATCCGTCGAGAGCATTGTCACTTTGCCTTTAAGGTCTTCAGAGGGTTTGAGCAGATCGTTCCACGAAGTTGGCTCTGCCATCAGGTCAGACCGGTAGCATAAGCCCGTCGTGCCCCAAGCGTATGGCATTGAATAGTTGTTGCCCGGATCATGGGCTAGTTCTTTAGCTTCGTCATACAGGTTAGAGGCATTCGGAACCTTGTCGTGGTCGATTGCAGCCACCAGCCCCAGGTTGTTTAACGCCTCGGCAAAAGGCGACGAGACGAAAAGAACGTCGTAGCCCTTGCCTCCACCGGCTACGACCTTGCCCATGATTTCTTCGTTAGTGCCATGCACCGAGAGCTCGGCCTCGATACCTGTTTCCTTGGTGAAATTCTCCAGCAGGTCCGGCGGCATGTAGCCGTCCCAGTTCGAGATCACGATTTTTTCTGCTTGGGCCGCTCCGGCGAATAAGCTGAGTGCGCAGGCCGCCCCGGTGGTGAGCCAAGCAAATGGCAAACGGAACGAATTGGTGAACTTGTTGGTCATGTCTTCCTCCCTTGACATCCGCGCTCGCTTCTGGGGCGAGATATATGATGCAATCACGGTATTTTTTGACGAAATAAAACTCAACATTTTTTTGAATCATTTTTGTATGGCCCGGAGAAGCCATTTAAGATACCGTTTTTATTGTATATTAACTAGGTATGACGAAAGCCGTCTTCTTATGCCACCAAGCAAATACTTGAAACTTGCTCAAAAAATACTGGATGTTGCGATGGATCTCGATTTGCATCAGGGCGACAGACTGGTGGAAAAAACCCTTGCTGATTCGTGCAGCGTCTCTCGCACTCCGGTTAGATCCGCATTGAGGCTGCTGGAAAAGGAGGGGATGGCACGCAAAGCGGCAGAAGGCGGGTTTGTCCTAGAATGCGAACCCGAAAAGGGGCATTCGATACTCAACCAGCATGCGGTCGGTGCAGGTGTGGATCTCGCTGGTGCCATCCTACGAGATCGCGGCGCCCGACGCCTGGACGGTGCCATCAATGTCACAGACCTGATCCGCAGATATTCGGTTTCCCGCAGCGCTGCACAGCGTGCGCTCGAAGCCCTCCTGGCCCAAGGCGTGATTCAGAAAGCCGAAGGTCAATCCTGGGTTTTCACGCGCATGCCGGGAGACCGCTCCGGACGAATAGAGAGCTACGAATTTCGTCTGATACTGGAACCGCAGGCCATTCTGTCCGACGGTTTCAAGTTGGACACCAAGCGCGCCGATCTGGTCCGCAGCCAGACCGAAGCGCTTCTGGCGCAGTCGGAAAACTCTTTCAATAGCCAGGATTTTCAAGACGCGGATCTTGCCTTTCACAAGCTCATCGCTCGATCGTCCGGAAACCAGTATCTAGCTTCTGCTCTCATGGCCCATCATGGGTTGCGCCACCTGCCGGGCGGATCATTCGGTATGATCGACTTTCGGATGAGGCAGGCGCTCGATGAACATCTGCGTATACTTGATTTCATCGAACAAGATCATTTCGATCTTGCGGCGGATCAGATGAGGGTGCACTTGCGGCTTTCAATGCACCAAAGGCCCAGCGTCGCCAATCGTGGTGCTCCGGCGCTAGTCCAAGCAACCTGCGGGTCAATCCGGTGAGTGAATGATGAACCGCAAGGAAGCACCCGTAATCGCGTTTTTCCCCGAAGCTAGTTTTGGGGCTGCACTGAATTGTGTGGGGATCGCTCAGGAACTTCGCGCAATGGGTGCACACCCCGTTTTCCTGACCCACGGTGGCTTTGGTGGCGTATTCGCAGATTACGGTTTTGACGAGTTCGCCGTCCCTGTTCAATCAGAGTTGACAGAAGAGGAAACCCAGACCTACTGGCAGGAATTCCTGAGCCATCATCTGCCGCATTTTAACATGCATCCAACTGACCAACTGACCACCTATGTAGAGCCCGTTTGGAACGCAATCGTCGAGACAGCGGAATCGGTCGAACAGGGGTTGGAAACGGCGCTAGAGCGGACCAACCCAGATGTCGTCGTCCTCGACAACGTCATCATGTTCCCGGCCATCGTACGATCCGAGCGCCCATGGGTCAGGGTTATTTCTTGCGCGGAAACCGAGTTGCCAGACAACTGCCTACCGCCGTACCTGTCCGGTCTGCCGGCATCTGACGCCGCCGGGTGTGCGGCATTCCGAGACCAGTACCTGGAGACCCTTGGCCCAATTCATGCTCGCTACAACAAATTTCGCCTGGATAAGGGGCTTGAGCTATTGCCTGAAGGTGAGTTCCTAGAAACATCACCGCATCAAAACCTTCTTTTAGCGCCATCTATCATTCGCCATGATCGTGATCAGGTACTGGACTCTGGACAATTCACCTTTCTCGAAGGCTGCGTTCGCCAGGAAGGTCCTTACCGTGTACCTCAAATGCCCCGTAACGACGGGCCTCTGGTGTACGTGAGTTTTGGCAGTCTGGGTGCCATGGATGTCCCATTCTTTGAGAGCCTGTTCGACGTATTCAAGACAATGGACATGAGGTTTCTGGTCAATGTCGGGGCCCAAATCGACGCCTATTCCAGAGTCCCAGACAATGTTCATCTGCAGGAATGGTTCCCGCAGCCTTCCGTGGTTGAACAATGCGATCTGTTTATTCACCACGGCGGCAACAACAGCTTTTGCGAAGCGCTGTATTTCGGGGTCCCGTCGCTGATCCTTCCCTATTGCTGGGACGGACACGATAACGCCCAGCGGGCAGTTGAGACCAGTGTCGGACTCAGGGTAAATCGATGGGATTGGACACCGGAGCAGTTGGATAATTCGATTAACCAACTCCTTGGGGACGCGGAGATGAAGGCCCGGCTGGCTGCGAACTCAGAGATCATGCAGTTGAGAAAGTCGGTTCAGTTAGCTGCTCAGAAAATTCTGGATTGTGTAAATCCTAACCGAATCTAGGTTATTCCCGTCGGTCATCCGTTTTGTCATGAAGGATGGAAGGGTGCATCGCAATGACCTCTAAATCACTGAACCTAAAGTGTCGGTTTGGGCTCGAGACAGACGCTCGCTGAAATGTCGCGAGCGGCAGCAATACGGGCAAAGCGGTCTATGGTTCTCCAAACAAATCGGCCATCCTTGGGTTTACAGTACACGGTTGTGGAGAGTGAGAAGGACTAGTAGTCTTCACTTTCGGAAGTATAGGGTCTCAATTGGCACCCTCATTGCATGCTGAGCAGTCCTTTATGGCTCACGAGCGTCTAGATACCCTCCGGTTAAGCCCTTTTGGGTGTCAGACGGTATCGTCCGCAAAATTAGGTTGTTGGTTGCTCGGGTGCGTCACCCAGAGCCAGCAGCAAAAGGATAGCCAAAAGGGGTGATCCAACCAAACCGATCAGGAACCAGATAAAACTAGATCGGTTGCGCCGTCCCGCCATCGTGATCGGCAGGATATAAAGCCAGATCACGACAACCAGCAAGATGAACATAAAAATCAACTGGATAACTGGTGCGTCCATGAAATTTTGCCTTTCGAATCTTGACGCCATTTTTAAAACGGCTGATCCGGTTAGATAGACAATGGCCCGAAAGCGTTTTCGGGTATTAATTTAGCCCGACACGGGTCCCGGGCGTCCCAATCCTCTCACTTTGGGTTCCTTGGCTATCAGACAGTGCCGTCCAAATGTTTGGTGCTTTCCGGGTCACAAGGTAGCAAGGTCGGCAAAACGGATAAAGTGGGTGTTCAAGGAACCTTTTAAAGAGCCTTTTCAATGAACTTTGAAAAAAGCTCACCCTGCGAGTTGATCCTAAGTTTCGCGTAAATGTTGCGTCTGTGGATGCGGACTGTGCCTGGAGAGATGCCGAGAATTGTGCCAACAGCTTCTGCCGAATGGCCCTTCAATGTGAACTCAACGACTTCTCGTTCTCGTGGCGTCAGAACGCCATCGCCAAATGCCTGGAATGCTAGATCAACGCGACGACTAACGCCATTCGCTGCGGCGCCGCGGGCCATCGTTGGAAAGTCACTCCAATGTTTGCAACAGGCTGCCCGAACGAGCGGCCATAGAGCGTGCAAATGACGAATTTCCTTGGCTGAAAAAGGCTTCGCTGATCGCATGAGCGAGACCACAACCATCCCAGTGCTTGGGATATCGATAAAGTAGCCAATCTCCTCTGCTAACCCAGTCCTTTTGTAATAGCTGCGATAGTATTCGCCCTGATAGAACCTGTCCGGTGCGATATCGCGCATGCGGTACAGACCCGGTGTTATCGGTTTTGTCGCGGCCAAAAAAAATGGATCAAGTACGTAGGGCCCTGCTTGGTAATCCTCAACAAAAATACGCCGTTTGCTTTTGGGAAAATCGTCGTGAAGGTCTATTGGTGCTTCGGTTCCGACATGGCCAAACACCACCGTAAAATCAAATGGTGCGACCTGCCGTAAGCCATCTGCCAAAGCACATGGAAATTCTGGGGTTCCGATCTTCTCTACGACCCTGCCGGCCTCTTCCATCCAATCGTACACACGCCGCTCCAGATTTTCGAAAAGCACCTCTATACCCCAATTGTGGTATATACAGTTAATCCGAGTTATTGTTACTTTTTCCTTGTTTGAGTGGTATGCCAGCAAATGCCAAAAAATCAAGCAAAAGGAAAACAGCAGTATATGAGCTTTGACATGAGCGTCACCATGCAGACGATTGCGGAACTCAGAGGAGTGACCAAGACCTTCGGGAATGTGGTCGCCGCCAAAGACCTGAATCTTTCCATTGGGAAAGGAGAGTTCCTGTCGTTCTTAGGCCCATCTGGTTGCGGCAAAACCACTGCACTTAGGATGCTGGCGGGTTTCGAGAAACCAACCGAAGGTCAGGTGTTGCTCGATGGCGAAGTCGTCAACGACTTGGATGCGCACCATCGCCCAGTCAACATGGTGTTTCAGCACTACGCTCTTTTTCCTCACCTAAGCGTGTTCGACAACATCGCGTACGGCCTGCGCCAACGACGACCACGCGTAGACAAACAAACAATCGCGACAAAGGTTGAGCAAGCGCTGGAAACTGTCCGTCTTGGTGGGTTTGGCCCACGTCGCATCTGGGAGATGTCTGGTGGTCAGCAGCAACGCGTCGCTTTGGCGCGTGCGATCGTAAACGAGCCCAAGCTTTTGCTGCTTGATGAACCAATGGCTGCTCTGGATCGAAAGCTTCGAAAAGAAATGCAGTTTGAACTGCAGAACCTGCAACGACAACTGGGAATAACTTTTGTCCTCGTCACGCACGACCAAGAAGAAGCGCTTTCAATGTCCGACCGAATTTGTGTGATGGAAGGCGGCAGTATTGTGCAGGTTGGCAGCCCACGCGAACTCTATGACATGCCCCGCAGCCGCTACGTGGCTGGATTTGTAGGCACCTCAAATTTCTTTGATGCAACTGTAACTGACGCAGTAGCCGACCAAATCACTGTGCGTTTAGCGAGTGGCCAAAAGGTGCACGGAACTCCGGAGATTCCAATAGATGCAGGGCAGGAAGTTTGCGTCAGTATCCGTCCTGAACAGATCACGCTGACCCGCGCGCTGCCCGCAGCTGAAATTGCTTTGCCAGTTACCATTCAAAATCGGATCTTCCTTGGGGAGCACACAGAATACCTTGCGCGCAACGAAGCACTGGGTGATTTCCACGTACTTGTGCCAAGGCAAGCGGAATTGAACGAGGGGACGTTCAATGCAGGAGAACAGGCCTTTGTTTCATGGGGCGAAGGCGCACTGCTGATCCTGGAAAATTAACAGATCCCGCAATCCAACAACAGAGAGGTTCACAATGACTAAGGATAATGGGACTATTTCCAAGCAAAAGTTCATGGAAGAGCTTCGCCGGTACCAAAAGGGTTCGGTCACACGGCGACATTTTTTGGGCGTGACAGGTCTTGGGATGGCAACGGCCGTTCTGGGCACGGCTATGCCTGGGTTGCGTCCACGCCCGGCATTTGCTGCCGGAGACATTGGCGACCGAGTGATCCTCGCCACGTGGCCGAACTACCATGACGAGATGAACTTCGAAGCCTTCACGGAAGCCACTGGCGCCCACGTTCAGGTCAATGTTTTTGGCTCGAACGAAGAGATGTTGGCAAAACTGCAAGCCGGAGGGTCTGGCTGGGACGTGTTCGTTCCAACCAATTACACGATCACTACGTATGTGGGCGAAGATCTGATCATCCCGCTCGATACGTCCAAACTGCCAAACTACGACGCAGGTTCATTCGAACAGCGCTTTTCAGATGCCGGCTCTGTCGATGGCCAGCTTTACGCGGTGCCGAAAAACTGGGGCACGACCGGCTTTGCAGTGAATACTAGTAAGCTTGACGGCGCTCCGACTCCAACCACTTGGAAAGAGTTCTGGGACCTTACTATGGAAGGTTACTCAGGTCGGACAATGGTGCATGATTACCAACTCACCACCATCGGTAATGCCCTGAAATACTTCGGCTACTCCTTCAACTCGGTCGATGAGAAGGAACTGGCGGATGCCGAGAAATTGTTGCTGGATGCTAAACCGCATCTGTTTGCAATCTCGTCGGATTATCAGCCACCGATGCGTAACGGTGACGCGTGGATGACGATGTGCTGGACAGGTGACGGCAAGCAGATGAATGTCGACATGCCTGAAATCGCCTACGTTCTGGGAGCCGAGGGCGGTGAACTCTGGTCCGACTACTACGCTATTCCTAAGGGCGCACCCCATATGGATGCCGCTTATGCCTTGATCGACTTCCTGCTGAACCCGGAAGTTAATGCGAAAGAAGTCCTCGCTCATGGCTATCCATCGGCTGATGCTCGCACCAATGCGTTGCTGCCGAAGGAATTGCTGGAAGATCCGATCCTTTATCCGGCAGCTGACCTTCTGAATGCGCTCGAGTTTGGCGCGGCGGCTACGCTAACCGATCCAAACCGTGCCGAGTTGCTCGCCCGCTTCAAGTCGGCCTAAGCGGCAAGGCCGCAATATCGGAAAAGACGAGGACAATATGACCGAACGAGGCAGAAAAGCACTGTTGCTGGCACCGGCAGGAATATGGCTTTTGGTAATGCTTGCCCTTCCACTACTGGTCGTCTTCGTCTTTTCCTTTGGCGAACGGGGTGCCGCCGGAGGCTATGTTCCAGCGTTCACTTTGGAACAATATGCCAACCTTCCTGCGCGATGGACGGCGTTTAAGAACACTTTGATCCTTGCACCTCTGGGGACTATCGCTGCGTTGGTAATTGCCTACCCGCTCGCCTACTTTCTTGCGGTGCGTTGTTCACCAAAGTGGAGAACTTCGCTGTTGATCCTGGTGATCGTGCCGTTCTGGACATCGATCCTGATCCGATCATACGCATGGATTTTCATCCTTGGGGGGCGTGGCTTGCCCGCTTTACTAGAGTCGATCGGCATCGATGATGTCCGCCTGATAAATACGCCGTTCTCTGTGCTTGTGGGGATTGTCTATGGGTATCTACCGTTGATGGTTTTCCCAATTTTTGTAAGCTTGGACAAACTGGATAAACGCCTTCTGGAAGCCTCAGCGGATCTCGGCTCTACTCCGTGGCGTACGTTCCGTCAGGTAACACTTCCTCTGTCAATACCAGGTATCGCAACTGGCTGCATGCTGGTCTTCATCCTACTCATGGGCGAATTTCTGATCCCAGCGATCTTAGGTGGCGGAAAAGTGTTTTTCGTCGGAAATGCGCTGGTGGACCTGTTCCTGCAGTCTCGAAACTGGGCGTACGGATCGGCGGTCGCAATGACGCTGGTTGTCGTAATGCTTGTCACTGTCTCAATTTACATGAAATTCATCTCGCGCCTGGGTGGCCAGCGCGAAGATGTCTCGCTGATGTGAGGGTCCGATGCGCTTATACGCGATTTGCGTCTACCTTTTTCTCTATATTCCAATCGGCATCATCGCGCTTTTCAGCTTTAATGCCGGACGACACGCAAGCCAGTTCATGGGGTTCTCGACCCGATGGTATGGCAAAGCGCTCAACAACCCATTTGTTATGGACGCGCTCGAGACCAGTCTGCTTGCGGCATTCATAACTGCTTGCCTCGCATCCACACTCGGAACCATGGCGGCCATCGCTTTACAAGGGGTTAAGGGATGGCTCCGAACTTTATTCGATGCGATGATTTATATTGCGATAATGATACCAGGTATCGTCATCGGTATCGCGACACTCATTGCCCTGGTCACCGTATTTGGCTGGCTAAACCCGCTTCTTGCGAGCCTATGGCCCGATGGAGCAAATCCCCCGCAACTTTCCATGGGGATGCCCACGCTTGTCGCCGCACACACCATGTTCACAATGGCGCTGGTCATAATCATCGTACGTGCAAGGCTATCGGGTATGGACCGTGCCCTCATGGAAGCATCGGCTGACCTCTTTGCGACGCCCTGGGGCACCTTTCGGCAGGTGACCCTGCCGTTGATAGCACCGGCAATTTTGGCGGGCTTCCTGCTCAGCTTCACTTTCTCATTTGATGATTTCATCATAGCGTTCTTCGTAGCTGGCTCAGAAACAACCCTGCCTATCTACATATTCTCATCCATCCGGCGCGGCGTAACGCCCGAGATCAATGCCATCGGCACTATGGTTATGGGCGCGTCGCTCTTGTTGCTCGTTGCAGCGCAACTGCTTTTGCGCCGAGGCGCCTCAAAATCGAATAGTTAAATAAAGGAGCCAAGTGAAATGCGGCTTGCAGGTAAAGTCGCGCTCGTGACGGGCGCGGGATCAGGAATTGGTCGGGCGGGTTCAATGGCAATGGCACAAGAGGGTGCGCATGTTGTGGTAACGGATCGCGATGCAACACTTGCTGAAGCCACTGTGGCCGCGATCGTTGCGCAGGGGAATCAAGCATCTGCCATACAGCTTGATGTGACCGATGACGATGCCCTTACCAAAGCCATAGACGAAGCAGTAAAAAACTTCGGTCGGCTTGACGTGTTGCACTCTCATGCTGGGTTGCAGATCGAAGGAACGCTGGAAGAAGTGGAACCAGATGGAATGGATGCTTCTTGGGCATTGAATGTCCGCGCTCACTTCATTGCCGCGCGCGCAGCCGTCCCCCATATGAAATCACAAGGTGGAGGCAGCGTGATCGTCACGGCCTCCAATTCTGGGGTTCAATACGACCGGGGCATGATCGCCTATGCGACTACAAAGCACGCAGCTGTTGCGATGGTCCGGCAGATGGCAGCCGACTACGCCGTCCATGCAATCCGTTTCAATGCCCTTTGTCCAGGATTTGTAGACACCCCCTTCAATGCAGGCTTCGAAAAGCAGATGGGTGGCCGTGCCAAACTGGAAAGCTACATCGAGCAGGCGATCCCTATGAGTCGGTGGGCGACAGTTGAAGAGATTGGCCATGGGATCGTCTATTTAGCTTCAGATGAATCCGCTTTTATGACGGGGCAAGCCTTGGTTATCGATGGCGGTGAATGCATTTAGTGATGGGTTAGACCGCTCAAGAGAATGTCTATCGCCGCACTTCATTTTTGGTGAGCACATTTCAGTCCGCTTTGGGCTCACAGTCAGATTTCGCCGCTTGCGGCGCGAACCACTGCTCTTGAGATGTCAACGACCGCGGAATGCACGATACGACACAAGATCAACGGCTTGCTAGAATTTGTCGATGGCTGGTTCCGTTGCAACTGCAACTTGAGACTTTCTGCAAGGGCATTCGGCGGCACTGAGCCCACTTTGACCGATGTTGCGCGATGCCCCAATTGCAGCAATGCGCAGGAAGCGGACTTCGCAAAGTCATTAGGCAGTCTAATCGGCGACTAGTGATTGCAAACGATGCCTCAGAACAAAACACTGCCGCCCTTACGCTGCCAAGTATGATTTGAGCTGAACCCTGTTGTCGAGGGCATCACCAAACATTCTCATCAATCCTATGGTTTTATCCGCTAATTCATCCAAGTCACTTTTAGCGACGAAAGTATCTTCGCCGTGAGCAATGGCGTTGCGTCGCTTCAGTAGGATCGCGTCAATGAAACTCTCATGCTCATCAAATTCTTCGCTCGGTATCTCGCAAACTAGGCAAATTTCGCGGAGCACTTCCGAGTTCAAATTGGACTTTGTGTTCACTAGGTCATCATTCACACGAGAAAACTGTTTGCTCGAAGCCACTAGAATTTCATCCAACAACGCACATTTGGACGCCATGTTACTCTTGCTTGTTGAAAGTGCCGACAATCTTGGCAGGAAATAGTTTTTCAGGAACTGCGGACTAAGGTTCGCGTACTGAAATTTACGCAAGGCTATATGAGTTAAATACAACCTTGCCGAATTTCTAACATGTCCTTCCCAATGTGCGTACGAGACAGTTTGGACCTGTCCCGTTTTTGTGCCGCCCCAAGTGCTCGTTTAAGCCACTTTCCTTTCGAATGCGACAGGGCTTTTCCAGCCCAATGCTG
>NZ_JBQFQV010000005.1:0-245460 GCF_056537065.1 Ruegeria sp. CH2 | reverse complement strand
AGCGCCTCGGCCATCTTGAGCGCGTCGTTGAAGCGTATGACACCATGCGATCGTTCGGTGGCCGGATCATCGTGATTTCGCAAACGCTGTCGCGCCTGCAGGACATCTATGGGCATGAAGGTGTGCGGGCGATGCTGGCAAACGCCGGGACGCAGATGTTCGCGGCCTCTGAGGATTCAGAGGTCCGCGAACACGTGTCCAGGTCTATCGGTGACAAAACAGTAATGAGCAAATCGAAGTCTCGGGCGCTCGGCAAAATGGAAATGGGCAGCATATCGGAACGCGAGGAAGGCATTCGCCTGCTCCGGCCGGAACACGTTGGCCGATTGCCGGAAAATGAGGTTGTGCTGATCCGCGAAGGCAAGATGCCGGTGATTGCAAACAAGATCCGATACTTCGAAGATCCGTATTTTGTGCAGTTCCTTGGTGGCGATACGCCAAAGATCAAAGGCACACACCTAGATCTTGCTGCAGAGCAAGCGAGGGACACGGCGAAGGCACTGGCTGATGCGAAACCGGCCCCTGCCCCGGTGAAAGAGGTTTCGGAAAAAGATCAGGAACTTCGGGCAGCTTTTGATGCGCAGCGCGCCGTTGCAAAACGAAAAAGCCGGTCCGCAAAAGACATGGCGATGGAGAAAATGAGAGCCAAACGGCCTGAAAGTAGCGCCTCCGCTTGACGTGGGTGCTGTATTGCAAAATCCCAGAGGTTCGAGCACCGGAATCTCGAACAATCGAGCATACAATCTTATTGCGAATGCGCGCGCAACGCCCAAGCTGTTTGAACAAGCGGTCGTTCGTGTCGCGCGCGGCGAAGCAAACCGATGAGCCCTGAGCGGCCCTCTCAAATTTACGCTGCGTGTGCATAGTGTACCGAATTTTCTGCGCAGGCGAAAAAGTCCGCGCCGCCACGCGGCGGCGATCTCGGCCATTCGCGCATCGCGCAGCATTTATTGAGGTGGGAATTTACAAGTCGCGGGACAAACCTGCCATTCGCTTGGGCTGAAGGCGGAAAGGTCGCCACAAACGAATCTTGTCAAAACCCGGATCCTCTACTATCCTGTGTTGCAAGGTAGGGATTTGCTCTACTTATCGATGAAGACAAAACTCATTTATGTGCTGACTTATGGAGGAGAAAATGATTGAGTCTGATCGTGATCTGACACTTGCATTTTCGGATCGTTTGCGCTTTCTCATTGATGATATCCGTGAAAGACTGATGCCCACGAAATCGGTCGCCGAAGTTGACAGTCTGCTTGCCAAACACGCAAACGGACGCAACGTTCAGGCTTATATCCGATCGTCCATCAACCACCTTGCAGCCGTCAGTGACTTGCTCGAAGGCAAGGGTGAAAAGGCCGAACTAAGCGCCGAAGACTTCGGCAACCTGATTGCCATCGAGTCGGCCATCAACGCTTTCAACGACAGCGTCCAAGGCAAGAAGTAGATCTGCGCATCAGGCCCGGGCCTGCGTCCCGTCGTCGTGGGCTCATTTGCCGGGCGATGATCTGTTCTGGGAAGTGATGAGATGAGATTTCGAGCCGCCCCGCCGGTGGCTGAGCCCATAGCCGTGGCCGACCTTCATGCAGCCACGACCGGCAGGGCTTGGCACGAAACAACACGCGACGAACCATGCGACCGCTCGCCTCCCGTGACCACAACGCTGAGCAGTGTGATCGGTTCCACGCCGGTCGTCGCACTGCCAGACTTGCTGCAGGCAGACACCAGCCCAATCGCCAAACTGGAAAAGTTCAATCCGGGCGGCAGCGTCAAGGACCGGGTCGCCGCATACATCTTCGAAAGGGTGATCTCGGGGTTCGGTCCATCCTGGAAAGGGCCTATTGTCGAAAGCTCTTCCGGCAATCTGGGGATCGCGTTGGCCATGCTGGGTGCCGCGCGCGGGATCGAGGTGGTGATCGTCGTCGATCCCAACACATCGGCACAGAATATCGCGATCATGCGCGCGTATGGTGCGACCATCGAAATAGAGCGTGAGCGCGATAGCAAAGGGCTTTTCCACGAAACTAAGCTGGCCAGAGCCCGCAAGATTTCTGAACAGCGCGGCGGCTATTGGGTCAATCAGACCGCCAATCTTTTGAACGGCGAAGCGCATCGCGAAACGACGGGCCGAGAAATTGCCGAAACCTTCGGAGACGCATTGGACGTCGTGGCGGTGGCGACAAGTTCGGGCGGCCAGTTGCGAGGCATCGCCGACGCGATAAGGCGGCGTGCTCCAAATGTTGATATCTTGGCCGTGGATGCTGTTGGGTCGCAGATATTCTCGAAAAATGCGTCGAACTATGTGACGCCGGGGCTCGGGCTCAGCTGGAAACCGGTCTTGATCGACAACCTTTTTGTCAACTCGGCCTGTCTAGTCGATGATGCGCTGTCATTTTCCTGTGCGCGTTACCTGGCCCAGCACGGTTTGCTGGTGGGCCCGTCCTCGGGGGCCGTTGCCGCGGCCTGCTACAAGGTGCAAATGCAAGACCCCAAGGCGCGTGTGCTGGGCATCTTGTCGGATGGTGGGGAGCGTTATCTGGACACCTTGTTCAACGACGACTGGATCAAGGACCGTGGATTGTCCGTCGACAGCGACCCTCAGCACATCGTCGCGCGCATTGCAGGGCTGGAGCTTAAAAAGCCCCATGCTTGATGACACGCGCCTTTCCCTGACGGCCCACGAGGCCTGGATCGCCGAAATCGTCCAGAACGGCTATACAGGTACGGACCGCCTCACCGCCATCTACGATGACATCACGTCAAACCCCATCGTCTATGTTGAAGCGGCGCAGGCTTTCGCCCTGCCCTTCGTGATCACGCAGAACACCTGGGCCGAATGGGCGCAAGCCTCTGAACAGATTGTCGATCTGGTCTGGCGGGTGGTGAACAGAAACGTCGCGGAACACGGCCAGGATTTCCTGGGAAGCCTTGGATTGGATGCGCAACTGGTGGCGGCGCTGTCCCGCACGCCGAAGCCATCCGGACCTCAGGAGTTGATCGCGCGGCCGGATTTCATGCTCGGTCCCAAGGGGCCAGTGTTCCTTGAAACGAATATCGACAGCTCTCTCGGCGGTCTCGGCACCGCCGGCGCCTTGGCAGATGTCTATCGCAACCACGGCCTGACGTCGGGCCTTCGACGGTGTGATCCGGGCCCGGCCCTGGCCGCCCAATTCCGCCGGCTGGCCGAACGGCCAGACGGCCGGATGCGTATCGCGATCTGCGACTGGCAAGATGAGATCGACGATGTGCCCTGGCCCTATGAACGGAAAGCCAACGACCTGGCCGCGTTCGGCATCGACACGGTCATCACCGGCCCGCAGGCGTTTCAATGGTCGCCCGACACGGGCCTGTCGGTCGACGGTCTGCACGTCGATGCGGTCTATCGCGGCGTCACCCCCGTGACTCGGCTTTGGCAGGATCTGGGTGCCTTCGACGCCATCTGGCAGGCGTCGCACCGGATCCCGGTTCTGACAAGCCTCTGGTCAGTCGCATTTTCCAGCAAGGCGGTGTTGGCCTGGCTCTGGCGCCATGTGCACGATGGCACTTTGGATACCAACGATGCCGCCTTTGTCCGTCGCCATGTTCCCTGGACGGCGCTGGCCAATGCCAAGCGCGCCACCGGCCCGGATGGCCGGGAAAACATCGACCTGGCCGCATACCTGATCGCCCACCAGGCCGATCTTGTCCTGAAAAGCCCGTCCGATGGCAGCTGCAAGAACGTGACCGTGGGGCGGTACACCTCGCCAACCGCATGGCAGGCCGCAGTCGAAACCGCCTGTGGCACACCGGGGTATGTCGTGCAATCCTATGTGGCGCCGGCCAAGGCCACCAATGCGGGCGCGGTCGACCAGGCCCAGGGTATGACCGAATACTATTGCAACTTCTCCGTCTTTGTCTTTGGCGGGCATGCATCGGGCACCTGCATTCGCGGCACCGGGAAAGATGGCCCGTTCATCTCGTGCATGCATGGCGCACGCGAAGGCGTGGCGATGATCCTGCAGGACCCCTTGCCAGAGGACCGCCCATGCCCGACCTAGTCTGCCTGTTACACGCGTCCGTGCCGCCCCCGAATTCCGTCCTTGTCGACGATTGCGCGCATGCCGGCCGGGCGATGGTGATCGACCACCACGAACACCATACGACCCCGCCAAAATACGCCAGCGGACGCACCGCGACCGAACGCGTCATCAACGCGCTTGAGGCCGGTCTGGACCCAAGGGACTTTCAGACGGTTGCCATCCGGCATTATGATGCCGACGGCGTTTTGGCAGTCTGGGCCATGCAAAACCCGGAATGGGCAATCGCCGAGAAAGCCACGTTGGTTGCCGCGGCCGAATTCGGGGACTTCTTTCAATCAAGCCACGAAGATATCTCCGACCAATCCAGCCCGCGTGCCGGTCTGCGTCTCGCGCTTGCGGTGCAAGAGGCCCATGCGCTTGAATTCGACCCGGGTTGGGCGGCCAAGTTTTCGCGGCGCAAAGCGCTCAAGCTGAGGTTCGAAAACGGCCTTGGCGAAATTTCGAAAGCCCTCAAGGGCGAGACCCTGTCCATTCATGTTGACGGGATCGTTCGGCAGATCGACGAAGAGCTTTGGTGCCGCCGCCTGATCTCGGGGCCGGTTCCGGTACTGGAGCTCAAAAGCGGTGCGACGCTGCATGCGGTCATGTCATTGACAATCGAGCCGGTCGTCGTTCTGGCCTGCCCCGCATTGGCGTCGACCGAAGGCGCGGAACGGTGGCGCTATTCGATCATCCTGCGCCCCACCTACGGCTGGGGCTATTCTGAAGACGCGGTGGGCACGGTGCCGCTGCGTTCCCTGGCCGGGTTGAAGGACCGGCTGACATCCCTCGAGCGCGCCAGCGAACGCAGCATTTGCCGGTGGAGCGAGCAACGCTTCGATCAAACGGTCTGGCGGCTGGACTGCTCGCCCCGAGGCAGCCGGCTTAACCCGGAAACACTGGCGCGGCACATCGCCGACTGGACCGCGTTGTCCACTGCGCGCACCGGGCTCGCCCTTGAACCACAGGAGGCTCCGTAACAGCGCCATGAGGGTCACATTCGTTAATCCGCCCTATGCCTACGCGCCCGAAGAAAAGGTCCCGGACGCGCCGCTTGATCCCAAGAAAGTCGATGTCAGCACCTTTCCCATCGGCCTCGGCATCCTGACAGCGCTGGCCGAAGCGCGCGGCGATGACGTCACCGTCGTCGAGATGCCGTTCATGACCCGGCCAGAGGCGATGACCAAAATCGTCGCATCAAACCCCGACGTGATCGCCATGAGTTGCTGGACAGGCAACCAACGTGAACTGGCGGGCATGTGTGCAAAGCTCCGAAAATCGCTGCCCCGTGCCAAGATCATCTGGGGCGGACATCATCCCACCCTTTTCGCCGACCAGGTCATCCAGAATTACGATGTCGATTACATCGTGCAGGGCGAAGGCGAAATTCCCTTTGTCGAGTTGCTCGACGAATTGGATGGCGGACCATCCGCCCAGGCCCCGGGCATCGTGCGCCGCGAGCCGATCGAAACGGGGTATACCACCGGGCCTCGCGTCCGCCTTGGACAGCTCGATCAACTGCCCTTTCCCGCCTACCGACATTTTGTTCTGGCCCGGAATTCCGGCAGCGAGATTGAAATCGGCGCCAAGGACTTTGCCGGCGAAACCCGCCGTGCCACCGTTCTGGCGGCGCGCGGCTGCCCCTACAAATGCACGTTTTGCGTTGATGGGAAAATGTTCTCGAAAACTGTCAGCCGGAACGTCGAACGCGTCGTCGACGAGATCGAGTACCTCGTTCAAGAATTCAACGCCCATCTTTTCGAATTCAACGACATGACCTTTACACTTTCCCAGAAACGCACCGCCGCGCTGTGCAAAGAGATCATGCGGCGTGGTCTGGATATCTCATGGCAGGCGATGTCGCGGGTCAATGTCGTTTCGCCGGAACTCTTGGATATCATGAAACAATCCGGTTGCTATTCGGTGTCCTATGGGGTCGAAACCGGGTCCGCGACGCTGCTGAAGAAAATCAAGAAACAGATCACGCCGGCGGAAATCGCCCGCGCCTTCAAGCAAACCCAGAACGCCGGGCTCAGTACGATGATGCTGCTGATGATCGGCAATCCCGGAGAGACCGAAGACACCATTCGCGAAACGCTGGATTTGCTCTACGAGGTCAAGCCAACCCAGATCGACCCGTCCATCTATCAGGTCTACCCCGGGTCGGCGACCTATCGTCGGCTAAAGGCCGAAGGCTACATCGACGACGATTATTGGCTGTCCCACGACACCGCCCCATACTACACGGGCGAACACCCCTATGAACAGCTACGCTATTGGCAAAGCAAGATGTCGTTTCACCACCGCGTCTGGCCGCGTGAACGCAAGATTTTCGGCTTCTTTCGCTCGGTCAAGAACAAGCGCTCCCTCGGCCCTCATGCCTGGGCGCGGCAACTGGTGGGGCGTCAATGACCAAAGCTCAAGTCGTGTTTATCGGGGACGAGGAAGACGATGACGACCTCGCGCTGGTTTGGAAGCTCCTCGAAGAGCTCGACCTCAATGCCCGCAGGGTTCATCCGGCGCAACTGACGTTGGAGGGCACGGAAAACGGCCTGCGGATATGGGACGGCGCTGCGGCGTTCAAAGCCGACCTCGTGGTGGGGTGGGTGTTTGAAACCTGGCTCAGCCCTGGCGCCCTGATCCTCGAAGCGATGGCGTCGTCCGGGCTGCGTGTGCTCAACACCGGAGCCACCTTGCGCTGCGGCCAAAACAAAGTGGCCATGAGCCTGGCGTTGGCGGCTGCGGGCGTGCCGCACGGGCGCACATTGACCAGCTTCAATGCCGGAGGCCTGCGCGCCGCCAAGCCCGAAGGCGTTTGGGTCGTCAAGCCCGGGTTTGTCGATTGCGGCGGCCTGTCGATCTGTACCTCGGGCACCGGGGTGGTCCGGGTCGAAGGGCAGGAACAGCTCTTGGCGCAGCAAGAAACGCTGGCCGGGTTCGGTCAACCTCTCTACGCCCAATCCTATTTCGAGCGTAGCCGCAATAGCGACATCAGGGTCTGGCTGTTCGGCGATGGCGCACATGCGGCGGTTCGCAAGGTGCCGCGCCCCGGCGAATGGATCACCAATACCGGGCGCGGTGTTACGCTCGAGACCTTCACTCCGGATCAGGACTGCCTCGATCTCTGCAAACGCGCCGCGCGCGCCGTAGGCGCGCAGATCGCCGGGCTGGACCTGGCGGAAACCGACCAAGGTTACCGGATCATCGAAGTGAACACCTGCCCGACCTTCCTGCCGGCCGTCCCGATTATCGGCGAGATCGTGCCCGAGCTTTGGGCCGCTTTCCTGGCCAAGGTCGTGGCCGACGACACCTGGCCGCTGACATGAAGGATCTCAACGAAGCCCCCGCTATGCTGGCCGATGTTTTCGGCGCCGATACTCCGACCAGAGCCCACCGAACCATGATCGAGGCGAATGTCGGCCTCGGCCCCCGGGAAGCGGCCGAATTCGAAACGGCCCTCGGCCCGGAATTCTGCATGCCGCTTCAGTCTCGCATGGTCGACCGGCAAAGCCCCCACGAGATCGTCACCGGCGCAGCGGCCAAGGCTCAGTGGCGCCAACTGGCCAGCGACTGGCTGGCCAGCCACGACAAACCGGGATCGCGTGAACCCATGCACAGCGGCTGGAGCATCGCGCTCGACGCCGAAAGCTCGTGGTTCGATCACGATGGAGCGTTGCGCTATCCCTGCCTGCCCTGGGTAGAGGCCAAACACGCGCGACAGGACCCCCGGGCGTTCCTGGCCACCGGCGGCGGGTCGCGGCGTGGCATCGACCTGTTTCAACACGACGACCCAGCGCCCCCGCTGAATGTCAAATGCAGCCTCGGCTCCGGCCAGAGTCAATTCGTGGGCCTGCCATGGCAGCAGCGCGCCAAACGCAATGTCCTGGAAATCTTGTTCGGGCTCGAGGCCACCGTCGACCTCGGCGCCCTGCGTCGGCTCGATGTTCTCCAGGGCCTGTGGATCACCGCGTGCCTGCGCGAGGGCCGCGCCGCTCTGCCCCGCTGGCTTGAAATCCTCGAAGAGACCGAGGCCATGGGCGACACCGGGGGCGAGGCCGCGGTGCTGCGCCGATACCCGAAACTCGACGGCAAGCTCATGATACCGGTCTACGCCTTTGCCCACGGCCGAAGCGCCAAGATCAACCTGGTCCGCCGCCTGACCGACCACGCCGCATGCGACCCGGTGGCCTGGGCCCTTTCGCTGGGCCGCAAGTACCTCTGCGCCTGGTGGTCGCTGTTCTTGCGCCTTGGGCTGGTGATGACCATGCCGCACGCCCAAAACGCCTTTGCCTTGCTCGACAGCAACGGTCAACCGGCGGGCCTGATGATCAAGGATCTGCGCGACATCGACCACGTTTCAACCTATGCCGCCCTGTCCCAGCAAAGCGTCCGGCTTCAGGGCATCTGCAAATCTTACCTGGCCTATGAAATGCGTGTGCACCCGATCTATTTCGACGTCGCCCCCTGGCGGCGCGCCCCGATCGAAGAGGCGCTTTTCAACTTCACTTTTCAAATGCTTCACAACCACGTCTTTCGCGGGCTCGAGGCCTCGCTTGAAACCGCAGAACAGGCGGCCGACCTGCGTACCGGATTGGCGGAAACCGTTCTGGCGCTGGCGGAAGGCGCCGACCCGGAAGCCGTCGACGATGCCGCCACCGGCCGGCGCACGCCCACGATGCTGACAGCCATGCGCGCCCTGCGCCAGACCTTCGTCAAAGAGTACACCCGCCTTGCCTGACACATTGCTCCAAAACCCAACCGACAAGATCACCGAACAAGAGCGCGGTTTCGTCGATCTGGTCGGCAACCTCTCCGACGCCCAGGTCTACCTGCCGCTCACTCCGGCACAGATGGCGGCGCTGCCCAGTGGTGATTTTTTTACCAAACCCCGCAGCGACTTTGACATTCTGGAGGAAAAGTCCACCTTTCTCGCGGCATTCTGCCGGTTTCACGGCGGGCTGCATCCCCCCCCGGCATCGGATGTCCTGTTTGGCTATTCCGCTTCGATGATCATCGAGATCGTCGCCAACGCGCTCCGGGTTACCGGGGCCACCCGGGTCGGCCTTTTGTGGCCGACCTATGACGCAACGTATCACATCTTCAAACGGCACGGTCTGGAACTCACGCCTCTGACACAGGCCGTTCTTTCCGGCTCCGAGGCCGAGCTGAACGCGCAGTTTGCCCATTTCGATGCAGTTCTCTTGACCCTTCCCAACAATCCGACGGGATGGACACTTGACCCAGACGGCTTTGCCCGCGTGGCCCGGGCAGCTGCGGCGCAACATACGCTTCTGGTAGTTGATGCCTGTTTCCGGGTCTATGCGGCACAAAAGGTCGACCACTACCAAATTGTCTCGGACGCCGGTTGTGACTTCGTGGTGATCGAAGACACCGGCAAACTGTTCATGATCAAAGACTTGAAGCTCGGTTTCGCGTCCGCCTCCAAATCCGTTGCACCCATTTTGTGGGATATTCACCGTGATTTCCTGCTGGACGTGCCGCTTATTTCGCTCATCGCACTTTCACGCCTGCTGCGCGCGGATGGCCCGGCGCATGGCGTCCGGCTGCGCGAAACGGTCGCGCGCAACCGGCGCGTCGCTACCGATGCGCTGGCAAAGGTGGGGCTGGTTGCGGTCGGACAGGGCCACAGCAATGTTCAATTGTTCCGCCTGCCGCCCGGCCAATCCGCCGAGGCGCTTCAGGCGCTATCGCTGGATCATAGCGTCGGGGTCGTGGCGGCGAACGCCTACTACTGGGGTGACAAACCCGCGCCGGGCACCTTCATCCGCATCGCCCTTGCCCGGGTTGAGTCCGAATTCGACCGGCAAATCGCCCAGCTCCGCCGTGTCCTGGTGCAGCCACGTTCAATGGCTGGGAACCAAACGACTGAGCCAGGTTTCCTGCCACCAGAAATTCACTGAAATCGAGGTGCTGAGCGAACGGGTGCTGTGCCACCAATACGCGGGGACGTACAAGACGTCTCCCGGCTCAAGGACAAGACGCGTCTTGTGGGCGCGCTTCAGTTTTGGAAATCGTTCGTAATCCGGGTTCAGCGGGTCGGCCAGGCTAAGATGCGGCAAGCGGCCTTCGCTGTTGGGATAAAGATTTTCGGTATCTTCCGGTGGATATAGATCGAATTCTTTCCGCCCGGCCATGTGCACCAGAATGTTGTTGTCGCCGCCATCGAAATGCAGCGGGCTTGCCGCCCCTTTGGAACCGACCCAAATCCGCGGTACGATGTGTTTTACGAATCTCGGCCTGCGCGGCAACTTTCCCAGGTCCAGGTTCAGGTTCCGCAGCGCCCCGGTCAACGGCGTTTCGCGCACATAATATGCGCCGTCTTCCGGGCCATTCATGATCTTGAGCGCGGCTTCACTGAACGGCACACTCTGACAGTTTACTTTCGGCCTGCCGGTGTTTTCGTTCGGGTCAAACAAACAGTTTGACGCGAACTCAAGATCGACCGCGACGTCACCGAACTTGCGCGCCAAGCCCGGCACCGTCCATTCCTGCACCGATTTCCAGTAACGCGCACCGTGCTTGATCAATAACGGTCTGTTTTTACTACAATATTCCGCAACAAAATCAGGCGGAAAATCATTTTCGACAATTGCAATACTCAAGGGTCACCCTTTCGTTTTTTTGATCGGGGTCCTAAAAGTATCATTTTACAGGTGTTCTGATGCGTTGAAAAGCATAGTTCGCATTCCACTCACGCTAGAATTCCGGCAATGCGCCAGGTCCCCACCGAATAAACCAAGCTGCTGTCGGCGCCCTGTTTCGCCGCCTTGGGCCGCCCTGCACCATTTTGCGGCGTTGCGCATCGTCCGCCACATTTTCCGTCGGTCGTATTGCGCGCCCCGCCGACGCGATACCGATCTGATGCCGACATTCAGATCCTGTGTCTTTATGGCCGGTATCCATGATTCGCAGCGGGGCGATCGCGGCGGCGGTTTTCGCATTTCGTCTGTGAATTCCTCACCAGCGGCACCGGAACCGATGCGTCGCCCCGCCGCAACCGCGCCAGCATGTATGTGGTCCAATTGATGCCCTCGATCCTGCACGGCAACCCCCTATGGGCCGATTACCTTCGCCAGCCCGGCACCCGAAGACGTGTTCGTGAAAGTGGACCCGTCACATTTTCGGTGCGTACAAACGCAGAGGTTTGGTGCACGAAGCTGCCCTCCGCTCGGGGCGACAAGGAGCATTGATCAGCCCATGATATCCAACGGTGCTGATTGCAGAAATGACCTTCAACAACAAACTGGATTGCTGATTGATCTGGACGGTGAGCAGACATTTATGGCGATTGCGGCATGAAACAGTATGGGCTCCGAACGGCCCAATGCATCCGCAGCGTTTCCCAAAGAACGCGCAACCGACAACGGCCATTCAAATCACAAGTAAATTGAGGCGTCAGCACGGTGCTGATGTCTGGGTTTGGCGGGAGGATTGGAGGGCGCACTATGCCAAGAGTCCAACTTCCTGCTGTCACCCCGAAACGAAGAGCCTGGAACAAGGGCCGGATCATCGGCCAGAAACGACCACTGTTGCCGAAACAGGTCTGGGCGATCCGCGCGCGGCTCGAACTGTCGGGCAACCTGCGCGATCTTGCGCTTTTCAACGTGGCTATCGACAGCAAACTGCGAGGATGCGATCTGGTGAAACTGGCGGTTGCTGATCTGGTCAAGGATGACCGCGTGCGGGAGCGAGTTTCTGTGATCCAGAGTAAAACCAAGCGGCCCGTTCAATTCGAACTGACGGGAAACACGCGCGAAACTGTCCTGGCTTGGGTCAAGTCGCCCGAGATGTTTGCGTGCCGGTGCATGTTCCCGAGTCGGTTCCATGACCGCCCGCACATCTCGACGCGCCAGTACGGTCGGCTCGTCCGCGACTGGGTGACGGCGATTGGTTTAGAACCGAGCGGGTACGGCACCCATTCGCTTCGCAGGACAAAGGCGGCAGAAATTTACCGAAAGACCGGCAATCTTCGCGCAGTTCAGCTGCTACTTGGTCACACCAAAGTGGACAGCACCGTGCGCTACCTTGGCGTTGAGCTGGAAGATGCGTTGAGCAACGCCGAGCAAATCGACATTTGAACCACGTTGGCGGGCGGCACTTGCCGTTCGCCAATCCGAACCGGACCTGCGTTCGCGCCGCAGCAGCGGTTCGGATCGAGCCCTCTTTGACCGATGCTGCAAGACGCACTAATGACCGCTCTTTTGTGTCAGCCGCTTGCCATACCTGCAATCATTGCGCCTAGCGCGACAAGGTGGACCAGCATGAGCGCCTTGTCATTCCATAGAGCGCCGACGGCGAACCAACCCACGACTCCGACAAGAAACAGGTAGAGGTTCCATGGTGTCCAGCCAAACCCGGTCGCGGTGTATCCCATGATCTGAACTGCGGATGCGCCCCACTTGACCGCGAAGACAAGGCGCTCGCGCGATGACGCGAGCGCCAAGGTATCAGACTGCACGTGTCAATCCTCCGTCGAGACGCAAGTTTTGTCCTGTCATGTAGCCACCATGATTCGAGGCGAGCCACGAAATGAGAGAAGACACCTCCGAAGCGAAACCGTAGCGCCCCATGGGAATACGCGCTTTGCGGTCATCGGTTTCGGGCAGACTGTCTATGAATCCCGGAAGGACGTTGTTCATGCGAATGTTCTCGGACGCATATTTATCCGAATAGAGTTTCGTGAATGCAGCAAGCCCGGCCCGGAAGACCCCCGACGTTGGGAAAAGAGGGTCAGGTTCAAATGCCGCAAAGGTTGAGATGTTGATGATCGCCCCGCCGCGCTGCGCCTGCATTGTGGGTGTGACAAGCCTTGTCGGACGGATCACGTTCATCAGGTAGACTTCCATCCCTTGATGCCAATCGTCGTCGCTGATTTCGAGAACCGGTCCTTTCGGTCCGTGGCCAGCAGAGTTCACCAAGACATCGATACGGCCCCAACGATCCTTCGCACCCTCGACCAGAGCGTTCAGCGCTTCTCCATCAAGGTTAGAGCCAGTCACGCCAAAGCCGCCGAGTTCTCCGCCGAGCGCCTCACCCTTGCCGGACGAGGACAGGATGCCGACTTTGAACCCATCTTCTGCCAATTTGCGGGCTGCATCCGCGCCCATGCCGCTGCCGCCAGCCGTGATCAAAGCTACTTTTTCTACTGTCATGTCGAGTATCCTTTCTTGATTGAACCATACATGGTTATTTTTTTGGTGAAATTCGATTCAGAATTGATGTTGCATGACAGTAGAATTACTATTGAAAAATGACCGAACTTCCCCCGCTCAACAGTTTGCGTGCGTTCGATGCAGCCGGTCGCCGCCTCAGCTTCCGCTCAGCCGCCGATGAATTGGGCGTTACGCAAGGGGCCGTTGCACAACAGGTACGCCAGCTCGAAGCGCATCTTGATGTGGTCTTGTTTGAAAGGGTGCCGAAAGGCTTGGCTTTTACGCCAGTCGGGCGCAGCTATCACAACCGCATTGCCGGAGTGTTCGTAGACCTTCGAGCCGCAACTGCCGAACTGAAACCAGAGCCGAATAAAGTTCTTATCAGTGTCACACCGACCTTTGCTGCGAAATGGCTGATCCCCAACCTACCGGACTTCACCGCAGCGCACCCGGATATCGATTTGCGGATTATGGCGACCGAAAGAGTTTCCAGCTTCCACAGCGACGGGATAGACCTTGCAGTGCGCCAGGGATCGCCGCCATTTGGCGCATCGCTGGACGTAACGCTCTTGTTCAAGCAGTCGCTAATCGCTGTCGCCGCGCCAAAGTTTGCGGCCAAAGGTGAGGCTCATCTTGACCCAGAAAACCTCGCCAACCAGCCGAAGGTCCATGATACCCATGACCTATGGCCCAGCTATCTTGCGCATTTAGGCGTACGGGACCAGTCTCCTCGTCACCTTCGTCTGAGCCAAACCTCCCTTGCGGTCGATGCAGCAATCGCCGGGCAAGGTTTGGCGTTGGTAAGCCGGTTTCTGGTGGCTAATGACCTTGAAGCCCGACGTTTGATCGAGGTTGGTGCAGCTTGGGACGCGAGCGGAAATGATTTCTATGTCCTCATGCCACGAACCGCCAAAACCAATGAATCGGTCGTCAATGTCGTGACATGGCTAACGGCGCGCTCAGCCGAAGATGCCTGACTACATTGGAACCATGAGCGGTCATTCAAATCATTGGGACGAATGGCAGTAAGGTCCGCTTCTTGCCTATTCAAACGTGGTGCAGCGAATGCCCGGAATGTCCAACGATAAGAGTCCGTCCCAATCGGAACAGACCCCACATTACTCCAACCCGGTGGTCTCGCTGTTCCCGGCAACACATTCACCAGCGCGAACAATCATCTATCATGTCTTCCGTCGTTAAAGGCTGTGAGCATCATCTTCATGGACGTGGGTGGCCTGTTCGCGGGTATGGGCAATCTCTTGCACCACGGCTGCAATCTTGCTGGATGAAACTTGGTGCAGCTCGCCGACAACGGCCTCGGCGCGCTCGTAACTGTCCGGAACACCTTGGCTGTTAAGATGTGCGGCAGCAGTGGAAATGTCCGCGTCTCGCCAAGTCGCCGTGGTGCCGACCGAAACGCTGTCATGATCGTTGTAGCGGGCCAGGAACTTGTTTCCATCGAGTCCGAAGCTGTTGGCGGTAGCAACAATGTCGTCACGCACTGCTAGCCATTTTTCGGCCTCGGACGGGTTCAGTTTGTCCAACTCGGCCGCATTCATGGATGTGGTGTAACTGTCGTCAGCAACAGTGTACGCCTGCAGGTCGGTGTCGTATGGCCGTAGCTCGGCAACATCGCCCTTCAGCTCTCCGATCTGCACGTCCATTGCAGCACGCAGATGCGGATCTTCGACCTCTCGTGCAAGAGCCTCCATGTTCTCGATGGAGTTCACAATGTCCTTGGTCTGCTGTTCGTAGTTCTCGAAACCGGCCTGCCCCAGAGCGGATTGCATATACAGAACATAGCGATCACCGGGCGACTGGTAGTCGTCGGAATCCTGAAAACCTTTGTCGCCGGACAGATCCGCAAGGGACGAATAGTAGGGGTGATACAGGTCGTATTCCTGAGCATCGTTCATGTGCTGAGAAACCAATGCCTGCATATCGTTCAGATCAACCGGCTCCCCCGACCGCTCCGCAGCCTCCAATTCGATTTTCAGTTCTTCAACCAGATCTTGTTGCGCCGTATGTTCGTCAACACGGCGGTTGGCCTGGTCCTCGATGTCGAAGCTGTTTGAAGCGATGGCGGCACGATCATAGCCCAACGCCTGCTGCTCTTTCTTGATGATGTCGATCTGCTCTGAAACGCGATCTTCACGCGGGGCCGATTGATCAAATTGGGAATAGGGTGCGAAGTGTTCGACTTCGTTCAAAAGATAGTCTGTACGCGAAACCATAGTTTTTCCTTTGCGAGTTGATGGATAACTCTTTGATGGTCCTGCAGATGGCGTTGGCGCGCTCATCAGGCAGACCGGGTGAAGTCCTTACAAGCTGTGTCCGTCATCGTCGCCGCGCCCTTGCAAGAGCGGGTGCGTTGCGTGGGCGTGAACGTCCGAGAGTTCTTCTGAGACTGCGATGATCCTGGAAGAAGCAAGCTGGTGCAGTTCGTCAACAACGGCCTCCGCGCGGTCGTGGCTGTCCGACAATCCCTGAGCCTGGAAGTGGGCTGCGGCGGTCGAAATGTCGTCGCTGCGCCATCCCATTGTAGTGCCCAAAGTGACGTTGTGATGATCGTCAAAACGAGCAACGAACGCCTCGCCATCGAGGCCGTAGCTGCTGGCCGTGTCGGTGACTTCCTTGCGGATCGCTGCCCACTGTTCGGCCTCTGGATAGTCGAGGGTATCCATTTCGGCGGTGCCCATTCCCATCATCGTTGAGTAGCGCCGGTCCTCGATGATGAAGGCTTGAAGGTCCGGATCGTTGGTACGCAGATCCGCAACGTCGCCCTTCAGTTCGCCAATCTGAATGTCCATAGCGACACGCAGATTTGGGTCGTCAACCTCACGGGCCAGCCCTTCCATCTTGTCGATGGATTGCAGCAATTCTTTGGTCTGAGTCTGGAAGTCCTCATAAGCCCCCTCGCCCAAGGTGTCCTGCATATAGACCTCGTACCGGCGTGCTGCCGGGGCATAATCTGCGGACGCCTGGAACTCCTTGTCATCGACAATATCAGCAAGGGCAGACAGATACGGATGGCTCTGTTCGTTGTCCCGAACGTCGCTGATATGGGCAACAACCTGAGCCTTCAGCTCGGGCGCGATTGTTTCCTCAGAACCGCCTAATTCGATGTGTCGCCGCAAGTTGCTCATGACCTCGGGGGACACATAAGACGGGCCTCCTGGCTCACCGTAATCATCAAAGTGATCAGCTTGATCCAGCAGATGTTCCATTTTCGATACCATAGGTTCCTCTCCTTCAACGAGCATGATGGCGTACTCTTCGATCCGGTCTTTGACGGCGTTGGCGCGCTCATCAAACAGATCCGACATTCTTGCGATGGATAGTGTCATCACATCGGCGGCCATGTCGCGGGCCGTAACTTCGACTTCCGGGGTGCTTTCAACAACCGACATTCCGGCCTGAACTTTCCACGTATCGGTCTCGACTTCCTGCCGCAAACCGCGCTCAAGGCGGGTCGTTGCGGTCAGCTCAATTCCGTATTCCTCAGCAACCTCGACCTGGATAGAGCGCTGGACGTCGATGTTCATTTCACTGCTCATACCCATAGCTAACCACTGCCCATGTTCGACGCCTCGGTTGTTCACAACGATGTGGACATGGGGGTTGTCAGTGTCGCTGTGGAACACTGTCAGGTAGTCCCAGGTATCGCCAAAATCACCGCTGCCAAATAGCCGATCAGCGAACTCCAAACCGGCCTCATGAGCGGCATCCGGATAGGTGCCTTCGGGAAAAGAAACGATCATGTGACGGGTGTAACCGTAGTTGGTTTTCCCGTTAAAATCCTCGGCCCAGGTCTCGACCAAATCACTGACCTGATCCGCATCAAGCGGGGTCACGCCGTTGTCGCGGATGTCTAACACACCCTCTGCCCTGACGGTCAGATAGTTGATCTGGCGGCGCAGCTCATGCGCGTTTTTCACCCCACCCTTGCGGACGTGCTTTACAACCGCCTCAGGCTTGCCAACCACAGCACCAAGCCGCGCCTTGATGGATGAGGCCCGCGAGATCATGAACTTCATGCGCTTGGCGGTCTGCAGCTGCTGAGTGATCTTCTTGGTACGATCGACACCTTTCTGAGCCTCGCGGAACGCAAGCTCCAGCAAGTCGCCTGCTGTCATATCACGGGCAGCGGCATTCATTCTTCAGGTCTCCAATCGTCGTCACGCAAGATCCGGCGAATGGCAGATTCCGGCTCTCGATTTTGGCGGGCCGCTGTGATCATCGCCTTCAAGTCCTGCCGGTGCTGGATGATCGCACGATGGAGATTTTCGACGTCACGCCGGTCGTCATCCGTCCAGATCACGCTGCCACGCTTGGCCGATTTTGCAAGCTGATTCAGGTTCGTGTATCCACCCTGAACTTGCCGCAGATGCTTCTGCCAGAGATCCACAACAGCGGGGTCAGGATCGAGATAACCGATCAGCCGATAGATCAGACGCTGGATGATCTGATTGCGGCTCTTGGCCCCGAGCGCAGACACAGACCCCTCCAAACGCTCCAGCGCATCCACTGGCAACCGCACAGAGAAAACGGTGGTTTCTTTGGTCCTGCTCTCGCTCAAAACCTGCTCACTCGATTATCAACTCTTGGTTGAGTCATTTTGTAACACAACTACCTTATCCTGTCATACTCTCCAAGAGGAAACCGGGGGTGGTTTTAGAAATCCGTATTTTCTCAAATCGCCCTCGGAACAGTTTTGCTCTTGGAGGCAATCTCCACGCCGGGAAAAGGGTCCCGCCCCTTTTCCAACCAACAGGCGTGGGTGCCGGTGGACTGGCGCAGGGCAATCACGCGAAGCGTGAGCTGCCCGAACAGCGCCCGTCACATACCGGCACGTTCAAGTTCAGTATGGCATTTTCGCGCGCCTCAGCGTGCTCTGTTTCCCGCCGCTTGCGCGGCGGGTGTGGCAGGGGTGCGAACTGCCGCGTTGCGGCCGGACGGTGCCCCTGCCAGGCCGTTGGTCCGCGCGCCACGTGTGGCGCATGTGTGGTCCGGCTCTTTGGCCGGAGCAAAGAAAAGGGCGGCTTGCGCCGCCCTGCCCTCGTGTCATTCGGTGACGGGCTCGTCATCGACCCGCTTCGGGAAGGCCACCATCTCGACGCCGGGGAACATGCTGTGCCGGACCTGGATTGAGGTGATGTTGCCGGTCTCATCGGTATTGACGAAGAGAACCCCGCAATGGTCCCAGAAAGTCTTGCCTTCTTTTTCGCCGGTCTTGACGTTCAGTTTCAGAGTTTGAGTTGCCATTGTTTGATCCTCGCTGTGGCGTGTTTCGATGAACATGGGAAAAGCGGGCATCAAGGGGATGTCAGCAGGGAATTTGGTCCGCGCGGAATGCGCCGCAGGCGCAGGGGAAATTCCTTGTTGAAGCGCGGTGCCCGGGCCAGGCACCGCGCGTCTTCCCCAACTGCCCGCTTATGTTCATCCCTTCAGAAACACCGCAGCCGAGGATCATCTTCGGCAACGGTTTTGAAACTGTCAGGCCAAGTGAAAAGGCAAGACTTTCTGGGATCGCTGCGCACGGGTCATCCGAACAAAGCGATTTGGTTTATGGCGGCAACATCACCTCGGTCCGACACATGCGCGGTGCTCAGTTCCGGGTGCGTGTGGCCTTTCTGGGTCAGAATAACCCTCGTGGCGCAGGAGGGAGGATCACCGGTGGCAAAAGCCGCCCTTTCCATCTGGCGGAGGCCAAAGAGCCGGACGGTCCGGCCCTGGGCCGCGCTTGCGCGGATCAGGTCATCAGCCGGACTCAATTTGGCGGGGTAGGTTTCGTCGCAACATCTCAACGCCTCGCGGAATCTATCTACCACGCGCCTGGCGGCAGAATCTGCGCATGGGAAAAAACGCGCGATGCCGCCCCAAGAAAGAGGCCCACCGAAGCGGGCCACAAGTCTAACCAAAGGAAAGTCTCGGGGTATCGAATACAGGCTAGCGCTTGCGCGCGCGATCGACAACACCATCGGCTGTGATCGTGGCAATGCGATCCTCGGTGCGCCGGGTCATTTCCACGCCGTCACCCGTCATATGCGCCTCGGCAAACTCGGTGAACTTGAAGATGCTGCCATCGGCTTCGACATGGGTTTCATCTTCCGCCGAGCGGCGCTTCACCGATCCGTCATGGCGGATTTCAATGATCGTGTTGTCGGCCATGCGGACCGTCACGGAATGCTCATCCACCGCCACGCCTTGCCACCACATATCCGCGTCCCGGCGCACAACAATGCGGTTTGGATGCAGCTTAATCTGCACATCCTGTGCGGCTTCCGGATCAGCGGCTTTCACCACAACAATCGCTTCCTGTGCGCTGGGGTCACCATGGATTGACGCGCTCCCGTTTTTGGGCGGCCAGAGCTTAGGCTGTTCGCGCGGCTTGCCTTTCTGATCCGTATGAAACCCGACAAACATCTGCGCGGATTTCCAAACGCGGCGGGCGGCTTTCTCGAGCTTGTTCGATGAGGTATCCATGGGTCTTACCAAATCCGTTCTGATCAAGTGATCGCTTTTGAGAATGAGCCGGGTGACCGACCTCTGATAGCTATGCGCGACGGGGTGTTTGCGCAATGCCACTTTGAGTTTTCATCATTGAGGCTGGCACAGCCAGAGATTGATAGGCAGGGCGCAACGCGCCCTGCCCCGTTAGGTTCAAATGCAATCCGGCACCCACACATCGATCCGGGCTTTCTGTGCCTCGGTCACGCCTAGTGCATCCTGATGTTCTTTGTCGTTGAAGAGCTTGTGCAGCGCCTCGTTCTTTGCGCCTTTCTTGGATTTCGCGAAAGCCTTGAACGTGTCGGTATCGACATTCAGGTCGAGCAGGTCTTTGTAGAGATCATCCAGCTGCCAGCCTTTCAGGCGTTTAAAGCAGTTCTCAGCCGTCGGGGTCCAGATCGCGCGCATGTCTGCGCCAATCTCAGCCTCGATCTCCGCCATGAACTCCGGGCGTTGAGTCAGAAACCGCCGCGCCAGAAAGGCTGTGATCTCTCCATTACGGGTTTTCTTGCCCAGACCGCGAAACGCTTTGAACGCCTCCTCGCTGCCTTGTGCGGCCATCTCCTGAAATTGGTCATAGGCTGCCTCTGCCGCTTCGTCCCGCTCCCCGCCAAGGCGCGGGTCGAGGATGAACTGATCATCAATCTCAGGCGCATTCCGCTCGGCGCCACCATAGCCAAACCCAAACAGGTTGCTGGTCAGACCGGAGGCCGGGGTTGCGGAGAAGGCAAACAGGCTCAGCACATAATCAGGTTTGTCCAGCAAAGCCGTTTGAATTGCCGCCAGACGGATGGCCACCATGTCATCAATGAACTTCTGCGAATAGGCCGGTTTTGGTGCCTCCTTGGTCTTTGTCTCTTTGACCGGGGCCAGAACGCCGACCTCAATGGCGGCTTGAACATGTTCCGCCGCGACATAGGCCGATGATGTTTTGATCTCGCCGTTGTTGCCGACATAGACAAACACACCGGACAGTTTGCGCTGATCGTCGGAATAGAAGGGTGCTGCATAGTCCTCGAGCGCGACCAGCTCCTTTTCACCATCCGCGTCCAGAGCCTCTGCCTCATAGAGTTCGACAAGTTCGTCATACCGCTCGGCCTGTTCTTTGGTGAACTCCCGGCTCACCATCTCCAGACGGTGCATGCCTTCGATGCCCGAAAACCCATACGGAATGTAGCTGTCTTCATGGGTGTCCACCCAGTCCCAGCCTTCTGCTTCGCGTAGCTTTGCTGCTTCTGCCGCCAGTTTCTCAGCAAACAGATGATCCAGTAGCGCGCCTTGATTGAACAGGGTTTCATCAGCGAAGAGATCAGCGGTGACCGTGCCGCCTGCTTCAACATAAGCCTCCTGCCCGACAAACATGGCCTTGCGGTTGGTGCTGCGGACAGCCTCCGATGTCAGGGCCTGTTTGACATCATACTCACTGAACCATCGGCATTCCTGGGCCTGTTCCAGCACCTCCAGAATTTTCTCTTCTTCGGTGCTGACGGTCATGGCCTTGGCCAGCCCCATGCTGATCTCACCCGCCTTGAGCGCATCCAGAACGGCGGCGGGCAGACCCGCCAGCGCAAGACGGCGGCGCACATGGGCTTCGGTCACGCCAAACGCATTGCTGATCTTAGCAACAGACAGGGATTTCCCGGCCATCTTGCCATAGGCACGGACCTCGTCTACCGGGTCCAGTTCCTCACGGGCGGTGTTTTCCGCATTGGCCCATTGTTCGGCCACGAAGGGATTGTCGGTCACCTTCACTGGAACCTGTGCCAGATCAGCACGCTCGGTCACGGCGATCTTCAAGGCCCGCAGGCGGCGGCCACCGGCAACGATGGCAACTTTGCCGTCCGCATCACGCAGACCGCTGAGGTTCTGGATCAGGCCGCACATAACCAGACTGTCGGCTAAGAGGGCGATGCCTTCCTCAGCAACCTCCTGACGTGGGTTCAGATCAGACAGGTAGAGATCGGAGAGCGAGATGGTTTCGATGGTTTCCGGTGCGATGAATGTTTCAACTTTGCTCATGGGGCAAATCCTTGTTTGAGTGTGTCGCTTCGTGTTAAGGGTGCCCTACCCCTTCCGGGGTAGAGCGGGGCCGCTTAGGCGGCTGCGTGTTGTTTCAAGAAGGCGAGGCCGATCTTGGCGGAGAGACCTCCCTTCTTGACCAGCTCGACGGCTTCGCGCCGTCGTTGCTGCAAGGTTTCCTGACTTATTTTCATCACCCCCTTTCTGAGCTGCGTTGGAAATCAGTATTCGCTGGGGCACATGATGGTCAGGACGCGACGCGTCACTGACGTGTCAAACGGGCGGTCGGAGCCGTATCTGTAATCCGCGTCATACAGATCGATTTTCCAGAACAGCTTTTGACCGCTGACTGTCACCGTTCCGAACGTGTGATCGCCATAAGGGTCATTGCCTTCATCAAACTGGTCATCCGACGCCACTGCAGCCAAAGCCGCAGTCTGAAACTCCACCCCTTCGCCGGACACGCCGGGCGTGACAAACACCTGACCCTGAATGCCTTTGGAGTGCATCTCAATTGCTGCCGTCGGATCGATCAGGGATTTCCGAAACAGATCATTCTGGACCGCAATCTCTGCCGCCTGAAGGCTGGTATCGTTCTCGATGTCATTTGTTGCTTCACTGTTCAAAACCGTCTCTCCTATGTCATGCGATCTTCGGGGCTGATCCCCTTTTGGTGCTGGTTTTGAGCCAAGCCCTGAAAGGGCGTCGTCTCTAAAACCTGCCTCGTGGCGAACGCGGAGGGGGGCGAGACAGGACAAATCGACAAGAGTGGTGCGGCCCGCAGCGCCGCGCGCGAGGACACGGTCTTGTCTATTTGTCTTGTCCGAGGGGGGAGGCTGCGCCTTCCCCCTGACGTCGGGGGGCGTTTGGCTTGTCCAAATCCCGCCTGACCCACCAAAAAAAGCCAAAGGATCTTCGATCCTGCGGAGGCGCAAAAGGGATCGTCACCCGAATGGGCAGATCACCACGGCATGGAGCGACCATGACCCAAAGCCCCTGCCCCGGCTCACACGAGACGGGTCAGGGACTATTGCGTCAGGGAGATCATGCCGGGGTGTTCTGGGTGGAAGCCGGCATGCCGGCTGAAACCTAGAGCCCGCTCACGAGCCGACAGGCTCGGGATTTGCTATGGAAACAGATTGCAACCCGAAGTTACTCACCGACCGGAACATAGCCTCGGCGGCGCTTTTGCTTTTCGATTTTTTGGAGTGCATCAGTGGCCTGGGCTTCGCCTTCGTAAGTCACCATCATGGCTTGCCCATTTGTGCCTATACGTCCCCAGGTGCGAAGGACGGACACTTCGCCAAACAGCGTCGGCTGCAATTCTATTCCGTAAAACCGCGCCATGTTGACGTCTGGATCCACATGGATCAGGTGGACAGGTGTGGTAGCTGTCAGCTCCATGATACGATTGTCGGTCAATTCAGACCGTCTGTCCAATGACTTTGCAAGATCCATTCGTCGGAATGGATTCTGATCCTCAATGGAACGGACCTACATTTACTGAGCGGACAGCCGCACAGTTTTCTCTCTTTAATGACCGTTCTCACGCAGAAGAGAATTTTTCACGGCCGGAAACTGCCGCATTTAGTCAGATGATGAAATTCCGCGTGAGATAGCCAGAAGCAATGTGGAAATGTTGCCGCCTCAGATTAGGGCGCATACGATGTTCACTACTCTTCCCAGTGGACATAGAGGGATGAACGAACATGGCGCAATCATTGGAAGGTGGGTGCTTCTGTGGTGAAGTGCGCTACCGGATCACCGGTGAAGCGGTACTGCAACTCATGTGTTTTTGCAGAGATTGCCTATCGATGACCGGTACAGATGGCTACGCCGGGTACATGATAAAGTCAGAAAATCTACAGCTACTGAAGGGCAAACCACGGACCTTTGAGAAGACCTCAAAGGAAGGCCGACCTGTTATCAAGCATTTCTGCGGTACCTGCGGGTCAGGCTTGTGGGGTGTGACAGCCTTCGGATTGACGAGCATTGCAGCTGGGACACTGGATGAACCAAACAACTTCAGCCCATCGAAAAAGGTTTTTGCGAAAGATGCCCCCAACTGGGCCAGAGTTCCCCACCACTTGGAAGATATGTAGGGGTTTAGGCTTTGGTATCACGTACATTTCTTTCTGCGAGTTGTTCCTTCTGGTGACCCGAATTGCTACGATTGTAGTTGAGGCAACAAGCAGGACATCAAGATGCGCAATGCAATCTTCTCACCCTTAGCGGCTTTGCTCCTAGGGGTCGTCACGGGCGTTGAGCCGGCTGCGGCGGCGTCACTGGGACCATATGAGGTTTTTGGAGTCGAAGACGGTGACATGCTAAAAATGCGCAGCGGACCTGGAACAGGGTTCAATGTGATCGTTGGTCTTCCAAATGGAACCGCACTACGAGTTCACAGCTGCGAGCAGACCGGTGGCACACGTTGGTGCCGCGTTTCATTGGAGCGTGCTCGTAGACTAAAGGGGTATGTCTCTTGGGCATACTTGCGGAAAATCTAATACGACGATGATCAGCGATGCCATCTTACTGTAATAATAGAATGCTGGCAGAAAAGGCCGCAGTGAAGCTTTCTTGTTGCCGGTGATGGGATCAAGCGGGAAACCACGATCGTGTTTCCGGCCCTTTGCTGCCCTTGACTGTCCAGCTCCGATGCTGCAGCCGCATCCCGCATTCCGGACGTTCTCTGCAACTGCGAAGTTTCGGGCGATTCGAACTCACGTTGCAGACAAAACGGTCAGTCAGGTTGAAGGTAAGTGGATATTCTCAGGACTTTGCCCTTGGCTGGACGTAACGAACGAAGAGGCTGTTGCCCTGTCTCTTCGTTTCGAAGCCTTTGATCGCAGCTACGAGATCGCTCAGTTTTCCCTTTCCGTAGGTCCGAGCATCAAAATCTGGATGTGCAGCGACTACTGACTGGCCAAGTTGCCCAAGGTGAAACCACTCGTCATCTTGTTGGATACGTGCCATAGCATCCAAGAGTAACTTTGCCGCTTTTTGGGGCTGCTCCTTTGCAGAAGCTAGTTTCTTGGCTTCGCCTTCGTCTGCTACAAGGTTTTCAATAAAAATGAACCGGTTGCACACGTTCCGAAGTGGCTCCGGAGTTTTTTCTCTCCGATGCCAATCACCATTAAGCCATCCTCTCTGAGACGATTGGCTAAACTGGTGAAATCACTGTCGGAAGAAACCAAGACAAACCCGTCGAACCGACCTCCATGTAGGATGTCCATCGCATCTATCACAAGACCAATATCGGATGCGTTCTTACCCGACGTATTGGCGGTCTGCTGGTGTGCAACAAGACCCAGCGATAAGATTACCTCGGACCAACCTTTCAACCGACTACTGGTCCAATCGCCATAAACTCGTCTAAGCGCGGGTTCGCCTATTGAAGCGACCTCCTTGAGAATTGCTTCCGCAAATTTGGCTGGTACGTTGTCGGCATCAATCAGCGTCGCCAATAACGGTTGAGCACGTTCGGTCATCTGGTTGGCACCATGATTTGTCTACTCTTGTCTTAACTTGTCGCTACTTATCGAACTGCCGACACGAAAACCAGAACACTCACAAAAACAGAGACCTGGAGTTTACTTAGCGGTCAGCGATAGGCTCGCATCTGCCCTTCTCTGCGACAAGCCCGAATTGGTACTATGAGCCCCAACCGGACCTTAACTGCACTTTGAGTTTTTGCTCGCGCAGAAGGCTCTAAACCACGCAAACCGGACCTTCCCACGCGCTTCTCAGATGGCAGGGCAGCGGGACCAAGCGCCATTTCGCTGCAAAAGGCTTCAAAGTCCGGTGAAGACGTATCAAGACCACCGTGCCCGGCACCTGGGGTGGAAACCGGTCATTCGCTGTAATCGAAAAACTCTCTTTGATTGTGACAGGTTTCGGGTTCCGAGCAGAAATTGAAACAAACTACAGGGCTATGGGAAGCTCGAGCGTGACGCTTGCTCCTTTTTCGGCTTGGTTGATTGCGGCCACTCCTCCGTGGCGCTTCGCGACAGCTGAGACAATCGACAACCCTAAACCGCTACCTTCGGAATATTCCAGCTGCGAAAATCGACTGAAAACGGCTTCGCTTTGTTCGGGTGAAAGGCCGGTTCCGTCATCGGATACGGTAAGCTTTATGTTCTCGCCATCAGAACGCAGCGCGACTGAAATTTGGCTCAACTTAGTCCCACCGTGCTTAACTGCGTTGTCCAGCAGGTTTTTGATGGCCTCAGTTAAAAAAACCTGATCTCCTGAAACCGGAATTGTCGAGTCCGGCATCGTAACATCAAACTCGATCCCTTTTGCGAGGATCTGTACACCCATGTCAGCGCAGGCTTCTTCCACAACCGCACGGAAATCAATCTTGTCCATCTGATCCTGATGCGTAGGTTGCCGCAACCGCTCCAACGATAATAGCTGCTCGGCCACCGTGGCGGAGTTTTTCGCTGCCGACACAAGCTCGATAATCCGTTTGTCCTTGTCCTCATCCGATTTTGCGTCCCGCAACGCCTCGGCCATGGACTGGACCGCTGCCGCCGGATTTCGCAGCTGATGCGCGGCTTCTGAGATAAACACCTGATGGGCGTTGATGCTGTGCTCGACCTGTCCAAACAGCCTGTTCAAGGTCTGAACAATGCCATGAACCTCGACCGGGACCGGGCGTTTGATTTCGCTCAGGTCGTCAGGTGAGCGTAGGTCGATCGCATCCTGCAAATCCAGCAAGGGCCGCAGCCCTCGCGCGACGCCGAACCACACGACAACAGCAAGGGTGGCCAGCAGGATACCCATCAGGATCGCGGCGCGGATCGACAGTTCGTTGGCAAAGGCGTTGCGATCCGCAACGCGTTGCCAAGCTGTTACTGTCGCATCGCCCACAAGGTTATCAAGTGTGACGCGCTCGGTCATTTTCAGTACGCGCACCGGCTCATCCCGATAGATCGCCTCGAAAAACCTCGGCTGGTACGCGTCTTGCTCAGACGGGTTTGCAGCGGCCGGAGGGTATGCATACCCTGTGACGTAGATGCCACCGGGTCCGGTCACGTGATAAAAAATCTCTCCGCCCGATGCGTCGCGGATCAAGCTGCGCGTGGTGGGCGACAGGGCATCGCCTTCTGACACCGCCACATCGCGAGAAATGGCCAGACCGGCGGACAATAGGCTGTCGTCAAAAAGCTCCTGTGCCGTTTGTTGAGCAACCGTGTAGCGCCAGTATCCAAGCAGGATTGCGAGCAGCACCAATGGCGTCAGGATCAGAATGAAAAGCCTGAGCCTGAGTGAGCCGTGCCGGATCACTTCTGCACCTCTAGCAGATATCCAAGGCCACGGGCGGTCTTGATCCGGATGCCAAGGTTCTGAAGGCGTTTTCGCAGTCGTGACACATGCGGCTCGACGGCCGAATCGTCGACATCGGCTCCCACGCCGTAGACGTAGTCGATCAACTGACTTTTGGGGACGATCCTGCCGCGACGTTCCAGCAGGCATTCAAGCACAGCCATTTCCCGACGCGGCACATCGAGAACTTGGCCCTTTGCGCTCACCTGCCGGGCGGTGCGGTCGAATTCCAGGTCTCCGATCGTTTCGCGCGCACCGTAATCCAGTTGTTTGCGGCGGGACAGGGCACGGATGCGGGCCTCGAGTTCATCCATCTCGAAGGGTTTCACTAAGTAATCGTCGGCGCCCATATCCAGACCCGAAACGCGGTCGCTGGTCTCGGTGCGCGCGGTCAGCAGGATGACGGGCGCGCTGTCACCCCGGTTGCGAAGGGACCGCAAAATCTCAAGCCCAGACCGACCCGGCAGGTTGATGTCCAGAACGATCAGATCTGCGCCTTCTTGCTCCAGATACAAATCGGCCGCGCCGCCATCTGTCAGCACGTCAGCGGCATGGCCCCGATCCCGCAGGCGATAGGCAATGGCGTTGGCAAGGGTCTCATTATCCTCGACAATGACGATCCGCATCAGGTCTCCCGCAAGTTTCGCGCAAGGTTGGCGCCCCATGATTGCCAGATGGGAGGGGGAATCAACCCCGCAGTTCTAATTGCAATCACGGTGGCGCGGAGGGCGCCGACGTGGTTGTCTGGTCAACAGGGAGGAACCAATGGCCATTTCCAACTTCACTCGTCGTGCCGTCGTGGGGCTGATCGCCGCTGCCGGATTCGCTGCACCTGCCGCTGCCGAGGTCGATTTCTCGGGCAAGACCATCGAATGGGTCATTCCGTTCTCGGAAACGGGCGGGTCGGCTAAATGGGCCAACTTCTTCGCGCCACTATTATCCGAGGCATTGCCCGGTCAGCCGACTGTGGTGGTCAAGTTCATGCCGGGCGCGGGATCAACCAAAGGCGCGAACTGGTTTCAGGAAAAAAGCCATGATGACGGTACCCTTTTGTTTGGCACGTCCGGGTCTACTCAGTTCCCGTATCTGCTGAGCGATCCCCGCGTACGCTATGAATACAACGATTGGATTCCGGTAATGGCATCTGGAACGGGTGGTGTTGCGTATCTGAACGCCGAGGACGGAACCAAGTTTGACGGCTCTGCCAATGCGCTGAAGGACACCAATTTCATCTACGGCTCGCAGGGTGCAACCCGTTTGGACCTTGTGCCTCTGCTGGCCTGGCAGATGTTGGGTATGAATGTGGAACCGGTATTTGGGATCAAAGGCCGCGGGGATGGTCGGCTGATGTTTGAACGTGGTGAAGCCAATATAGATTACCAGACGTCCTCGGGCTATCTGGGTGGTTCGGTCCCGCTGGTCGAAGCCGGTCAGGCCGTTCCCATGATGACTTGGGGCGCATTGGATGCTGATGGCAATATCGTTCGTGACCCGACCTTCCCGGACATTCCGACTTTCAAGGAGGTCTGCGAGGCCACCGATGGCTGCGAAACCAGTGGTGAGGCATGGGACGCATGGAAAGCCTTCTTCGTGGCAGGTTTCCCGGTTCAAAAGCTGGCCTTCCTGCCCGGTGACACGCCGCAAGACGTCGTCGACGCCTATACCGCAGCGTTTCAAGCAGTGACCGAGCGGGGTGATTTTGCTGATATCTCCTCGAAGCACGTCGGCAAGTATCCGGTGTTCGTCGGCGACGGCTCGAAATCTGCTCTGCAGACGGCGACCAATGTGGATGACAATGCCAAGCAATACGTCCTGAACTGGCTGAAAGAGGCCTACGGCGTCGAGCTGAACTAAGCTGACACGTCGTCGCGCCCAACGAAGGGCGCGCGTTTCTCTACATACAAAACAGTTTATGAAAGGCGGCCGCTATGGAGGTTTTCGCCACCGCTCTACCTGCGCTTGGTGACGCGTGGGGTTTGATCCTGCAACCCATCGTTCTGGGGTATCTCATTCTCGGCGTCGTCATGGGGCTGGCTGTGGGCGTCTTTCCGGGGCTTGGCGGTATTGCCGGTCTGTCCCTGCTGTTGCCTTTCATGTTCGGAATGGACCCGATCCTTGGTCTGGCGCTGATGATCGGGATGGTCGCGGTGGTGCCGACCTCGGACACGTTTGCGTCCGTCTTGATGGGCATCCCCGGCAGTTCTGCTTCGCAGGCCACCGTGCTGGACGGCTTTCCGATGGCGAAAAAGGGCGAGGCTGCACGGGCCTTGTCAGCAGCCTTTTCCTCGTCCCTATTCGGAGGGCTCGTCGGCGCGACCTTCCTGACCATGTTCATACTTATCGCGCGACCCATCGTTCTGGCCTTCGGCCTGCCCGAGATGTTGATGATCACAATTCTCGGCCTGTCGATGGTCGCCATTTTGGCCGGGCGGATCCCGCTGAAAGGAGTCGCCGCCGCCGGTCTGGGCCTGATGGTCGGCACGATTGGTGAGGCGGATGCAGGCGGTTCGCTGCGCATGGCAACTTACGACATTCCTTATCTGACGGACGGTTTGAAGCTGGTCATCGTTGGCCTGGGTATCTTTGCGGTGCCCGAGATCGTATCGCTGCTGCGTCAAGATCGGTCGATTGCCAAGGGGGCCTCACTGGGCGCCGGTTGGCTGGACGGCGTCAAAGACTGGTTCGCAAATATATGGCTGTCGGTGCGTTGTTCGATCATTGGCGTGATTGTTGGAGTCATTCCCGGCCTCGGCGGCTCGGTTGTCGACTGGATCGCCTACGGTCACTCGGTGCAATCGACCAAGGACAAGAGCAATTTCGGCAAAGGCGAAGTGCGCGGCGTCATCGGCCCGGAAAGCTCGAACAACGCCAAAGAGGGTGGAGGGCTGGTGCCAACTCTGCTGTTTGGCATCCCTGGTTCAGGCTCGATGGCGATCTTCATCGGCGCGGTGGCTTTGCTGGGGTCAGGCGATATCGAGGTCGGTCCGAGCATGCTCAAGGACAATCTCGACATCACCTATTCGATCGTCTGGCTGCTGGCGTTGGCCAACGTCGTCGGGACCATCCTGTGCATCGCGGCATCGGGCGGGATCGCCAAGCTGACCACGATCCGCTTCACCTATCTGGCGCCGTTCCTGTTCATGTTGATCAGCTTTGCGGCGTTCCAATCCGGCCAAAACTTCGAAGACTTGCTGGCCCTGTTCGTGATCGGCCTGATCGGCATCTTTTTACGCCGTTTCGACTGGTCGCGCCCGGCCTTCCTGATCGGTTTCGTTCTGTCGAACCCGGTTGAGAAGTTCACCAATCAGGCGTTCCAGATCGCCTCATTCCGGTTCCGCAAAAGCTTTGGCGAGGGGATGGAATATGTCTTCAGCCCTATCGTCATCGTGCTGATCGTGGTCACGGTTGTTTCGGTCATTCTGGGTATCCGGCAGGCCAAGATGATCATGGCCGAGGGTGATGTTCAGGCCGGTACCAAACGCGCGCCGCTTATCTTTCTGCTGGTGATCATGGCCTATCTGATCGTCGCATTGGTCAACGCCAACATGATCCCCGACTACAATATGACCGACAAGATCATCCCGCTGGTTATCGGCAGCGTCTCGCTATTCTGTTGCGTGGTCCTTCTGATCCAGATGATGCGACGTCCCGAAGGCGACGTGATCTTTTCCGACAAGGAAATCGCCGGTGAAGACGCCAGCGCACCCCACGGTCTGTGGTCCACTCTGGCGTGGTTCGCCAGTATGATCGCGGCCACGTGGGTGGTGGGCTTCATCCTCGCCCTGATAGGGTTCCTGATCGCCTTTCTCCGTATCCGCGCCGGGTCCAGCTGGCAGATGACTCTGATCCTGACCGCCTGCGGCATCGGGTTCATGTGCCTGATGGCGGGCGCTCTGAACCGCGATTTCCCGCCAGGCCTGTTGCAGGACATGGTCAGCCTGCCCTGGCCGTTGAAGTGAGGGGTTCAAAATGACTCAAACCGCAATCCCTTATATCTTGATGCGTGGCGGCACGTCGAAAGGCCCGTATTTCCGCCGCTCGGATTTGCCTGAGGATCTGGACGCGCTGGCCGAGGTGCTGATCGCCGCTCTTGGGTCCGGGCAGTCGCTGAACATCGACGGCATCGGCGGCGGCGCGGCGGTGACCACAAAGGTCGCGATGCTGTCGGTCAGCGAGGATGACTGGGCCGATATCGACTATTTCTTTGCGCAGGTCTCGGTCGAGGACAAGCTGGTCGATTTCAAACCGACTTGCGGCAACATCCTGTCCGGGGTTGCCCCTGCTGCCATCGAGATGGGCTTGTTCAAACCGCAGGGTGATGAAACTGAAGTTCGCATTCGGGCCGTCAACACTGGGGCTCGGGTCGTGGCCAAGGTGAATACACCCGGGGGCGAATTGACCTATGAGGGTGATGCGGAGATCGCCGGCGTTCCCGGTCATTCAGCGCCGGTGCAGTTGAGTTTCATGGGCGTGGTGGGCTCGGCCACCGGAGCGTTCCTGCCTACGGGCAACCTGCGCGATGCAGTTCAGGGCGTCGAACTGACCTTCATGGATGTCGCTATGCCGATGGCTATCGCCCGCGCCACAGACTTCGGATTGACGGGCTATGAGAGCGCCAAGGAACTTGACGCAAACCGCGCGTTCTTTGACCGGATGGAGGCCGTTAGGATCGAAGCAGGGCAGCGGATGGGTATGGGGGATGTGTCCAAATCGGTCACCCCTAAGTTCGGCCTTGTTGCTCCGGCCAGAGAGGGCGGAACGCTCGCAGTGCGGTATTTCATGCCGTGGAAAACCCACCCGACCATGGCGGTCACCGGCGCGCAATGCATGGCGTCTTGCGCTTTGACTCCCGGAACCGTCGCCGACGGTTTGCTGGATCGCCCCACGAACAGCCCGGCTGAAGTCGTTCTGGAACACGCCTCGGGCAATATCGACGTGTTGGTGGATTTTTCCACCACCGACGGGTTCACAGTGAACGCGGCGGGTTTGGTGCGGACCGCGCGCAAGTTGGCGGACGGGCATGTTTATGTGCCTGAGTCTGTTTGGAACAGGAGTTGATCAAGTGCAACCCAAATAGTATACTATTGTATACATAATGGGAGGACACGATGGACAACTACTCGGAATGCCTCGATATCGCGCGTCAGGAACTCATGTTGGCGCAGTCGGCCCTACGGCGGGACATCGCGGTCTATCCGACACCGATTGCTGGCTGCGATGAGCAGTTCAACCATCTGCTGGATCAAAGCGAACGGGTCCGCAATGCACTTGCCGCTCTCGACACATGTCATTTTGTGCCGACGCCAAGAAAACTGAACACCGAGCAGGGTATAGAAAGCCGATGAAGGTCCACATTCTTGATGACTGGTTTGACACGCTGCGTGGCCTGCCTTGCTTTGAGAGACTCACGGGTCATGAGGTGTCGGTATGGACGGATCATGTCGAAGACACTGACACTCTGGCCGAGAGATTGCAGGAAGCAGAGGTGCTGGTGCTGTTCCGCGAACGTACCAAAGTCACTCGCTCCTTGCTGGGGAAGTTACCGAACCTGAAACTGATCAGCCAGCGCAGCGTTTATCCTCATGTCGATGTCGAAGCCTGTACAGATCACCGCGTGTTGTTGTGTTCGAACATGCATGGTGGAACGCCGTCTTATGCTGCAGCTGAACTTACTTGGGCGTTAATCATGGTCGGGATGCGGGATTTGCCCGCACAAATGGCCTCGGTCAAAGCAGGGCACTGGCAGGCGGGCGTGGGCAAGACGCTGCGGGGGCGTCAGTTGGGGCTCTATGGCTATGGCCGCATTGCTCGCGCCATTGCAAGTTATGCCGAGGCCTTTGGGATGAATGTGGTCTGGTGGTCATCCGTAGAAGGCCGGGCGCGTGCGCAGGCCGATGGCGCGCAGGTCGCGCCCAGCCGTGAAGCGTTCTTTGGCAGCAGCGATGTTGTCTCGGTCCATGTGCGCTTGAAACCGGATACGCGCGGGATCATCACCGCATCGGATTTCGCACAGATGCAGCCGGAGGCACTGTTTGTGAACACCTCGCGAGCCGGGCTGATCGCACCTGGTGCTTTGCTTGAGGCGCTGAACGTCGGTCGCCCCGGCAAAGCGGCGATTGATGTGTTCGATTCCGAGCCACTGATTGATCCGACCGACCCGCTTTTGTCACATCCCAACCTGATCGCGACCCCACATATCGGCTTTGTGACTGAAGACGAGTTCGACCTGCAATTCGCGGATATTTTCGATCAGGTGAACGCCTATGCCGAAGGCGCTCCGATCAACATGATCAACCCCGAGGTTTGGACCAACGCAGAATAAGATTTGCGGCGATGGGCGCACCGATGATCACCAGCACGATCCTTGTCAGATGGTGGGTGATCACAAAGCCCAAATCCGCGCCCGAGACGATGGCCAGCACCGTCATCTCTGCCTGCCCACCGGGCGCGAAGGCCAGAAACGCCTCGACAGGTTGGCCCAGTCCCAAGGTGGTGACAACGGCGGTGAAAGCGGCTGCCAGGACGGCAAGGACAATGACATAGGCGAAGCCCGCTGCCACTACCCGGCGTAGTTCGACCCATGTGACACCTACGAATTTCACACCAATTCCGCAGCCAATGAAAAACTGCGCTGCAAGTATGGCCTCGCGAGGCGGTCGGGTATGAATGAAGTCGCCCAGTGACAAGGCGGCCGTAAGGATCATTGGCCCCAGGATTGACGCCCCGAACAGGCCGATCCGCTCCCCGCCTTTCCAGCCGATAATGGCGGACAGAACCATCAGCGCCAATTCATGTATTGGCAGGTTGTGCGCGGGCTCGCCAATCGGATTGGTGAGTTGGGCATCATAGAGCACGGTGAGGAACAAGGGGGCCAACGTCACGATGATCAGCACGCGCGTACCGTGGATCAAGGACAAGGTACGCGGATTGGCCCCCGCCTCAGTGCCAAAGATGATCATGTCTTGCAAACCGCCCGGCATGGCTGCGTAGAAAGCCGTTGTGGAGTCAAAGCCCCAGAATTTGCGAAAGAATGGCACACCTACCAGCGCGATTAGCAGGATGAAGAACGGGATCAGCGCAATTGACGCGGCCATTTTTGGCAATTCAGCAAACAGAGCCGGCGTAATCGATGCCCCTACCGCCACGCCCAGTATAGTGCGGGCGGCAACCGAGACCTTTCCAAAGCCTTCCATCGGTGCGTGCGCAAGAGCTGCAATCAAACATGCGCTCATTGGCCCGAACAGAAAAGGTAGCGGCAGGTTTAGCGCCCAAAATACCCCAGTGCCCGACACCGCCAGGCCGAGCGTGACGGCCCGTTTCGTCAGAAGAGAGGGGGTATCGGTTTGGCTGTGCAAGGTAAGCGTTCCAGCTTCGTTGACTTATAATGTATCCATGTGTATACAACTGGACGCAAGATGACAAGAGAGCCTGCGATGACCCTTCAGGACGACCCGTTACAACCTGGCCCACAAGGCAATTCTGCGTATCAGCGCCTGCTGTGCGAGATTCGCGAGGGCACTCTTTTGCCCGGCGACCGGCTGCGCGAGATTGAGCTCTCGGAACGGTTGGGCGTCAGCCGTACCCCGGTGCGCGAGGCGATAAGGCAGTTGGAAGCCGACGGGCTGGTCACACATGTGCCACGGCAAGGTGCCACCGTGCGCAGTCTGGATTACGCCGAGGTCATGGAACTCTATGAGATGCGCGCCGTGCTTGAAGGGACAGCGGCCCGTCTGGCAGCCCGCGCGGCGTCTGATGTCGAACTGGACGAGCTTGAAGTTCTGAACGACCGGCTGGCCGAGGCGGGTACTGGCCCCGATGCGGCCCAAATCAACAAGATCTTTCACGAAACACTTCTGGATGCGGCCAAGAACCGATTTCTGGCAAAATCCATGTTGTCCTTGCAAAAGGCGCTGTTGATCCTGGGTCCCTCGCAATTGCTGGATAGCGACCGCGCCGAGGCCGCAGTGGCCGAGCATCGGCGCATCATGGCGGCTTTGAAAGCCCGCGATGGCGCAGCGGCCGAGACAGAGATGCGCGCGCATATTCAGGCTGCGCAGCGGATGCGCATCCGCGCGTTGCAGGACCGCGACCGCTCAATCGACGAAAGCCAGTAGGTAGACAGGATATGGCCACCCCAAAGGAAGCTTACAATATCGCTGTGATCGGTGGCGGCAATGCGGCTCTCTGCGCTGCGATGACTGCAGCCGAGGCAGGCGCCCGTGTTCTGATCCTTGAAACGGCGCCAAAACCTTATCGCGGCGGAAACTCACGCCATACGCGCAATTTTCGCTGCATGCATTCGGGCCCGTTGGGTCCGCTCGTCGAGGCGTATAGCGAAGACGAATACCTCTCGGATCTGCTGAAAGTCACCGGTGGAAAAACCGATGAACATCTTGCCCGGTTGGCGATCCGCACGTCGGAAGAATGCCTTCCCTGGATGCAAGAACACGGGGTCCGGTTTCAGCCGTCGCTTTCCGGCACATTGTCATTGGCACAGACCAATGCGTTTTTCATGGGGGGCGGCAAATCTCTGGTGAATGCCTATTACCGCACGGCGGCAGGTTTGGGTGTAGATGTGCTGTACGAAGCCGCCGTCACGCATTTGGAACTGAATGGTGATCGGATCGAGTGGGTCGACTATAGCTATGAAGGCCAGTCTCATCGCATCGCGCCCAAGGCGGTCATCGTTGCCTCCGGCGGCTTTCAGGCCGACACGGATTGGCTCACCCGAGCCTGGGGTGAACCTGCCAAGAACTTCCTGATCCGGGGAACGCCTTACAACCGAGGCGTTGTCCTGTCTGATCTACTGGACCAAGGAGTAGGAAGCGTTGGCGACCCGACCCAATGCCACGCCGTTGCCATCGACGGGCGCGCGCCGAAATTCGACGGCGGCATCGTCACCCGTCTGGACTGCGTTCCGTTTTCCGTCGTCGTGAACAAACATGCTGAGCGGTTCTATGACGAGGGCGAAGACGTCTGGCCCAAACGCTACGCGATCTGGGGCCGTTTGGTGGCGGCGCAGCCGGATCAGGTGGGATATGCCATCATCGACGCCAAATCGCTGAACCTGTTCATGCCATCCGTGTTCCCTCCGCTAAAGGCGGACACGTTGGACGAATTGGCCGGGATGATGGACCTGCCCGCGGAGAAACTGAAAGCAACCGTCAGCGCATTCAACGCCGCCTGCGGTGACACCAGCGGGTTTCATCCGACCGAACTGGACGGGGTGGCGACCTCGGGCCTGATCCCGCCCAAGACCAACTGGGCGCGCCCAATTACCGAACCGCCGTTTTACGGCTACTCGATGCGGACCGGCGTGACCTTTACCTATCTTGGGTTGAAGGTTGACGAGACAGCCCAGTGCTCGACCCCAAGCGGCAAGATCAAAAACCTTTGGGCGGCCGGGGAAACGATGGCCGGGTCCATCCTTGGGCAAGGCTATCTGGCGGGCTTTGGCATGACCATCGGAACTGTCTTTGGACGCATCGCAGGACGAGAGGCCGCCGCTTATGCAAACTGATCTTATTCAGGAAGCCCGCCGCCAGGCCGAGATCTGCAACGCCTGCCGCTATTGCGAGGGTTATTGCTCGGTCTTCCCGTCGCTGCACGCAGAGCGCGCGTTCTCGGATGGGGACATCACGCAATTGGCCAACCTGTGCCACAACTGCCGGGGCTGTTACTACGCCTGTCAGTACACCGCCCCGCACGCGTTTGACCTGAACCTGCCCAAGGCGCTGGCTGAAGTGCGGCGAGACAGTTGGGAAAGCTTCGCCTGGCCGCAGCCGCTGGCACGCCGGTTCCACACCCATGGCGGAGCCATCGCCCTGGCGTTGGTGGTCGGATTTGCCCTGTTGTTCTGGGCGACCCGCGCCATCGGTTCCAGTGGAGGCGAAGGGTTTTATGCCGTCCTGTCCCACAACGCGATGGTCGCGATCTTTGCGCCTGCATTCCTGCTTCCTCTGTTCAGTATCGCCTTCAGCCTGAGGCGCTATTGGGCAGAGGTTGGTGGCAAACCGATCCAGATGTCTGATCTGACGGTTGCGCTCAAACGCGCGGGCAAGATGCAGGATCTGGCCGCAGGCCATGGCGAGGGTTGTAACTTTGAGGACGAAGACCGGTTCAGTCAGGGCCGACGTCACATCCACCACGCTGTTATGTATGGTTTTCTGCTGTGCTTTGCGTCGACCTCGGTGGCGACGATCATGCACTATGTCTTCGGAATGTACGCGACTTACGGGTTCTGGTCGTTGCCGAAACTGTTCGGGATTTCCGGGGGGCTTCTGCTGACGGTGGGGTGCGGTGCGATGGCGCTGCTCAAGCTAAAGTCAGACCGAGACCTCGGCGATCCGTCGGCCTGGGGCGGGGATATCGGCTTCATCCTGTTGCTCGGGTTTGTGGGGCTCAGCGGGCTGGTTCTTTACGCCCTCGGTTCAACACCTCTGATGCCCGCACTGCTGGCCATCCACCTCGGATCGGTCCTGACCTTCTTCCTGCTGACGCCCTACACAAAAATGGCACACGGCTTCTATCGGCTTGCGGCGCTGGTCCGAGACGCACAACGAAAAAGAGATGCGTCCATGGTCCGTTAACAGCCCGTCGCGTCTGAGTGAGCAGAAAGAACATGCAATAGGATCAAATATGATTGTGAAGAACTCTGCGTTGCGGCACTTCGAGTGGCGGTCAACGTCCGGAATGGGCCGTCCATTGTAGGACCAACGGCAGCGACGCACGCTTCGCACGTATTTGGGCCGACCGCAGCAATTTGCACTCTGGGCTCTTCGCGGTCATTGGGTCAGTTGCAGCATTCTACCCATCGAGAACCACAAACCCAAACAGGGACGGCCCTTTGCGGCCCTTCTCCCCGCTTGCAGTCTCCGCAGTGCGGCGTCGCCGGACCTGCCATTCGCTGCGGCCGCACATTCTCAAGAACGGCAAATGCCGGCAGAGCGGACGAAGCGCAGGTCTGGGAAATTCGAAATTTTTTGGCAGACTTCGGGACGCCTAGCGTTTCCAGAAAATCCATCGTGTATATGCGAATGTGATCAGCGGCAACGACTCAAGTGTTTGTGTTTCGGTTTCCCCGGAAGCTCTTTGGTGAAGAGCCGGTCCACTCCCTGAACGCACGGCGAAAGCTTCTCGGCTCTTTGTATCCCAGCATTTCGGCGATCCGTTCGACCGGAATGTCCGATTTCTGAAGCATTTCGCGCGCCTGCTCCTCGATGAGCATAGAGCGGATTGTCCTGTATGCCGTCCCTTCCGCCCTAAGGGCCCTCTGAAGTGACCTGGGGCCGATCGCAAGATGGGCCGCAACTTTGCTCTCGGAAAGCACACTTGTCGGAAGATGAGCGCGCATGATTTGCAAAACCGCGCCTTCAATGGACTGAACCGGCTCAACCCCCATGAGCGCACCCAGGTCCCCCAATGTAATAGTCTTCCGAGACTGCAAGGGGTGCGGGTTTCGCGTGTCAAGGTCGCAAAGCCGAAGCGCGACGGACGGTGACTGGGCTCCCGTCCTAACAGGTGCGCCGAACAGATCTGCAAGCTTTGACTTGTCGTCACCATTGCCATCGGGAAGTTCAAACCAATCGGGCTGCCAGTCCGTGCCGAGGAAATGCCTGGCCACCTTGGAAATAACGAACAGCGCCCCTTCGTCGAGGTGTCGGTGGCCGACGACCGAGAAGCCTTTCGAGTCTCGTCCGACGACAACGTGCGTGTCAGTCTGTCGGATCACGATTTCAGAGCCAGGATGCGTCAGCGACAGCGCGCGTCGCCCGCGGTCAAGCGCAGATCGCAGATCCGGTGCGCCCAGCACGTAGTTCGCATAAGCTCCGTAAGCCAAGTAGTCGAAGGCCCAGCCAACCCTGGCACCCAGATGGCGATCGCTTATCATGCGGGCGACGGACTCCAGAATGACGGCCTCAGCAGCGTAGGAAACAAACCCGGTTCCTTCTGACAGCATCTTACGGTCGAGACCAGCCGTTCGGAGCGCACTCTCGACGACGTGTTTCGGGACGAAGCTGTCAAGAATGTCCACGACGTGCGCCAGTTCGATGATGTTGACCAACTTCTGTCTCATAGCGTCTCTTTGTCACAAAATGACCGGTCGCACTATGATAAAACGCCAGGAAAACGAAGACTTGAGGGGCGACTCATGAAAGGTAAACAGTTGGCAAACCGCATATTTTTGTTTCTTGCATTCCTGGCCGCGATCGTCTCTGGTCCCGCTCATGCCCAAAACTTCGACACCACAGTGGACCAACTTGCCGACAGCAGGGAAATCCCAGTCACGGTAGACAACTTTATCCGTGCCGCGACAGATATCGAGTTCGGCAAATATGTTGCCCTCGCTGGAGGGGTAAACAAGTTCTACCACTTCCGCGAAATGATGCCCGTCCATGCTCAGACCACCATCAGCGCGAACCGGGACACTCTCTATAGCGTCGCGATCATCAATATCAGCAAGGGCGCGACGGTCACCCTTCCGGATGTCGGCGACCGCTACATGTCGGCGATGGTCATCAACCAGGACCACTACCTGAACAAGGTCTTGCACGGTGGCGGCGCCTATACACTCGATATGGACACGTTTGACACGCCATATGTCGCCGTCTATCTGCGCGTCCTGCTGGATGCGACCGATTCCGCGGACCTGGCCGCCGTGCACGCGATCCAGGACCAGATGTCGATCGACGCTGCCTCGTCCAAACCCTTCATCGTCCCGCCCTATGACGAAGAGGACTATATAGGGCTCGTAAGGGCCGCCGTCGGTGTCGGCGCCTACCTTCCGGACAGTTTCCACATGTTCGGCAAGAAGGAGGATGTCGATCCAGTGCGGCATTTCATTGGGACGGCCGGTGGCTGGGGTGGGTTGCCAGAGGATGAGGCACTTTATCTCGGGATCTCGCCGAACCTGCCGGTCGGGAAATACAAGATCGAAGTGCCGGCCGACGTGCCCGTCAAGGATTTCTGGTCGGTCAGCCTCTATGATGCAAACCGTTATTTCGCGCCGAACGCGATGGACGCCTATGTCATCAACTCCGTCAGCGGGACGTACAATGAGGACGGCTCGATGACCGTGCATCTGGGCGGCTGCGAGGACGGGCGCGTGAATTGCCTGCCGCTTGTCGAGGGGTGGCAATACACCGTGCGGCTCTATCGTGCAGCGCCGGAAGTGCTGGATGGAAGCTGGGTCTTCCCGGGTGTCGAGCCCGCGAACTGACAGAAAGGACAGAAAAATGAAACACCTTCTCCTTGCCGCTGCCCTCTGCGCACCCGCACCAGTTCTCGCCGAAGATATCACGATCCGGAACCTCATGCGCGCCGAGAGCGATACGATGTTCCGGCTCACTATGAAGAACAACGGAACAGGTGTCGGCGAGATCGCCCATGAGCGCGAGGTAACCTCCGCCGACAAGCCGCAGCCAGTCATCCGGCCCAACCAGGACACCTTGTATTCGTCCGCCCTCATCGATCTGTCCGAGCCGGTGACGGTGACGCTGCCGGAGGGCGACGGACGGTTCCAGTCGGTGCTGGTGATCAGCCAGGACCACTACAACTTTGCCTATGCCGAACCCGGTGCATACGAGCTGACCGAGGACGAGGTCGGGACCCGCTTCGCGATGCTCCTGTTCCGCACCTTCATCGACGCGGGCGATCCCGACGATACGGCGCGCGCCCATGCGGTGCAGGACGGAATTCGCCTCGAAGGCGGCGGAACCGGCCCCTTCGAGGCTCCGGACTGGGATCTCGACGCCCTTGCCGCTGCACGGAAGGCGGTCAGTGACCTCGCCGCTGCCGTCGGCCTTGATGCCAGCATCGCCTTTGGCCGCCGCGACGAGGTGGACCCGCTGGGCCATCTGATCGGGATGGCGGGCTGGGCGGGGCAGCCGGCCACGACGGCCAGCGCCTTTGTCGACGCCGTCGATAGGAATGACGGCGCGACCCCCCATGCCGTGACGCTGCAAGACGTTCCGGTGGACGCGTTCTGGTCGATCACCGTCTACGACGCTGACGGCTTCCTCGCGCCAAACGATTTGGGGCGGAACAGCTATAACAACACCTCGGCCACCCCGAATAAGGATGGTTCCTTCACCATCCATTTCGGTGGCTGCGAGGATGGCCGGATCAACTGCATCCCTCTTACGCCGGGCTGGAACTACACGGTCCGGCTATACCAGCCACGCGCCGAAATCCTCGATGGCAGCTGGACCTTCCCGGATGTCCTGCCCCTAAACTGATGACGCGACGGCCCGCGCACCGCGTGGGCCGATCGACGAGAGGAAGGAGCCTTCGATGTTGAAAAAGCCACCTGTCCAAACGGCCAGTTGCGCCGTCTTCCTGGCGTTTTCCTTGGCGAACGGTGCATTAGCCGAGGATAAGCCGCGCCTCATCCTCCAGATCACTGTGGATCAGCTGCGGGGCGACCTGCCTTTCCGCCACTACGACCAATTTGGCTCGGGCGGATTCCGCTATCTGATGGATCAGGGCGTCTACTACGACAACGCCCACCACGCCCACGCCAATACTGAAACCGTCGTCGGCCATACCACGCTGGCCACCGGCGCGCATCCGTCGGCCCATGGCATGGTAGGCAACCTCTGGTACGACCGCGCCACGGGGCGCACTATCTACAATGTCGAGGACGCCGACTATCCACTCCTCACTCGGGGCGCGGACGTGAACCCCGACACCGAGGTCGACCCCACCCAGCTTGCCGCCAGTTCCGATGGCCGTTCGCCCCGCGCCATCCTGACCACCACCTTTTCCGACGAGCTGTCCATCGCCACCCAGGGCCGCGCCAAGGTCTTTGGCGTCTCGGTCAAGGATCGTGGTGCCGTCTCGATGGCGGGCCACACCGGCAAGGCGTTCTGGTTCTCCAAATCCGCCGGGGAATTCGTCACCTCCAGCTATTATTACGACAGCTACCCGGATTGGGTGACCGATTGGAACGCTAAGGATTTCCTGCAAAACTATCTCGGCACTTCGTGGCAGCTGACCCATCCCATCGATAGCTATCTTTTTGGCGATCGCGACGATCAGGATTGGGAAACCGATCTTGCCGGGTTCGGGCGCACCTTCCCGCACCCCTATTCGACCGTCGATCCGCTTTCGTGGAAGAACGATCCCTATTTCCCCACGCTGCTCACCTTCAGCCCTGCCGGGGACGAGATCACCGCCGATTTCGCCAAGACCCTGATCACAGCCGAGGGCCTGGGGCAGGATGATGTCACCGATTACCTCTCCGTCAGCTTCTCGGCGACCGATTACATTGGCCACGGCTTCGGCCCCTCCAGCCTCGAGGCCGAGGAAAACCTGCTCCGGCTCGACCGCACCCTGACCGATCTCTTCGCCTTTATCGACGCCGAGATCGGGCTCGAGAACACCCTGATCGCGCTGTCCGCCGATCACGGCACGCCCGAGGCGCCGGGATACCTGGCCGAGCTGGGAGAGATGGGCGGCTACGTCAACCCCGAGCACTGGGCGACCCAGCCCGCCGCCGATCGCATCCGCGCGCGCTTTGGCCTTAGCGATCCGCTGATAGCCGGCTATGACCACCCCTACCTCACCCTCTCGGAAGAGGTGCACAGTCGCGACGACATCGACCTTGTCGCGCTGGAAACCGCCATCGCCGAAGAACTGTCGACCTTCGAAGGTATCGCCTTCGCTGTGCCTTCGTCCCGCATTCGTACGGGCGCCCTGCCCGACAATGCGCTGATGCGCGCCGTGGCCAACAACTACAACCCCGACCGCTCGGGCGACATCTATCTGGTGGCCAGCCCCGGCTGGTTCATCAACGATTTCGACGGTCTCTCGGTCACAGTCACCCACGGCTCGCCCTGGCGTTATGACACCCACGTGCCCATAGCTTTTGCCGGTTTCAGCCTCGCGCCACAGCGGGTCTCGCGTCGAGTGCATACAGTCGATCTGGCGCTGACGCTTGCCGCGGTCGCAGATACGCGCCCACCCGACGGCGGCGCAGGAGAAGTGTTGGGGGAAGTCGTCGGGTACTAGGCGCCTCGCGGTAATGCAAAGCGGAGACAGTAACTGGGTCGGATTGAACGGCATCTGTGGGTGGCTCCTGCATTGCAAGAGTTTTTTAGCGATTTTCGCGGTCGTTTCGTCAGTACTGTCGTCTGTCCGGCCTGTTTGTGTTTTGGCATTGCCTCCACTGGCCCTGATGAATTCCGCGAGCGAGGTTCCAATCGGCTTATCGACCTCAGAGGGCCGGAGACATTCCCGGAGTGTCCTTGCTCTTGGTTGACTTACTTCCGCATCATCACTTCAACGTCTTGCATCTCGTGGGCAGTCTGTGCGGTCAGAACGCTGGCTGCCGGTATTCCTGTTTCTTTGTCAGCATTGCCCAGATGGAACGCGCTGCCTTGTTTGCCATCGCGACTGTTGCCAGCCGAAACGGCTTGTCGGCAATGATCTTGGCTGTCCAGAGATCGACTTTCTCTGGCGACCGTTTTGCCATGACCGCGCGCGATGTCATACCCACAACCAGCAGCTTTCGAAGGTAGCGATCCCCTTGCTTGGTGATCTTGCCCAGTTTCTCTTTGCCGCCGCTCGACTTGTTGAGCGGGGTGAGGCCCAGCCAGGCGGCCAGATCTCGTCCTGTTCGGAACTGATGCGCATCGCCGATAGTGGCGACAATCGCTGAAGCCGTGATCGGGCCGATACCAGGCATACGCATCAATCTACGCGCATCTGCATTCAGAAGGGCATGTTGCTGGATCATCTTAGAATAGCCATCGATGCGTTCGTTTAGGCCGAGGATCTGATAGCACTGGATACCGAGCATGCCGTTGGCGATCTCTGGCATTTCTGGATGGTCGCCATCACGGTGACGCTTTGCAAAAGCCGTCACTGCTTCGATCCCAATGGGCAAGATATGCCCAAACTCACGCAAAAGGCTGCGGATCATGTTGGCCAGTTGGGTGCGCTGCCGGACGGCCAGATCTCGAGTCCGGTGGATTGAGAGAATGGCTTGCTGCTCTTCCGTCTTGATCTCGACGAAGCGCATGGTTGGTCGACGGACCGCTTCACAGATTGCCTCAGCATCAACGGGATCATTCTTGCCGCGCTTCACGTAGGGTTTGACGTAGCCAGCCGGCATCAGCTTCACATCATGACCGAGCGTGCGCAGCTGACGGCCCCAATGATGGGATGAACCGCAGGCATCCATGCCTACGACGCAGGGCGGAAGCGTCTCAAAAAAGGCCAGTAGCTTCGCGCGCTTGATCGGCTTGTTGAAAATAACCCGGCCGCTCTCAGAAATGCCGTGCACTTGAAAAACGTCCTTGGCCAAATCGAGGCCGACGGTCTTTACTGTCATTGGGTGGCTCCTTTCCTAGCAGTCGTTGATAACTGCACTTTGGCACATTCGATGCCGGTGGAGCAGGAGCCACCCACCTCATCCGCTTCCAGCTTTTCGCGCTGACAGGTTCGCGGTAGCAGAGATGGACCGCTTTCCGGTTTTAAAGCGGGCAAAGGCGATGCTATGCTGTGTGAAGCAAGGCATTTGGGTTTGTCGGTGGTGTGGGGATGACCTGCCCGACTATCGCAGGACTGATGCGCGGTATTGCTCTGAGGGGTGTAGAAAACGGTCAGCGAGGGCACGCAGGAAAGTCAGGAAAAGAACTCAGGAAGTGTAAAGATCCACTGGATATCTGGTTTGGTTTCGGCACTAGCCACACTAAGATTACCTAAGGTTTCTACTCATTCCCCATGAAGCCCAACGCGCCTTCGTTGTTCAAAACCTCAATTGCTGTATCAAGGGCCGCTTGGTCCGAATTGAACTTGTCGTCCCAGACATAACTGGCGTCTTCATGGTCCACCACTTCCAACGTCCATTTGTCCTGGTTGTCCAAGCGGTAGATTTCGATTTCAAACCGATACCCGTCTAAAAGCACAGCCTTGCACCTGTCTGACATCACCAGCTTCGGTTCATCTACATTCATGTCCGTGCCATCCTGACTATAAGCTCTGTGGTTTGGCGGACTTGCGACAGCCTGTGGGTTTCCGTCCGTTTCCAGAATATGCTGTAACACCGCATGCCCGACAATTCCAAGCGCACAGAGTTTCCTTGTCCTGCGCGGTTTCTCTCTTCCAGCGGCACGAGACTTTCTCTTTGTTTGCCCCGAATACGCGGAGCATCAATCGCAAGGTCAAATACAGTAGGATGACGCCCAGAAGTATTCCGGCGATGAGCCAAAAATCCGGGCCGCTACTCTGCACTGAAATAGATTTCAAACCGCCTCCAATAGGACCCTAACAACCAGCCAGATTTTCCCATGACTTGGCCGGTATCGATAATGCGTCACCCCCAAACTCGTACCCCTTTAGCGAATGGAAACAACCTTACATTTACTCAGTCCGAAGCGGCGTGTGAGCTTCGCTGCCTTCAGCGCTTTTACCAAGCGGGCGCTAAAAAACAGGCTCCAGTACAAGCGCGGATCAACCCACAAATCGGGTCCCTCCAAGGCTATACCTGAAACAACAATGTCGAAGTCTTTGGGTTTCATGCCCCGCTTCATCCAAGTATCTGGTTTATTCCCCATAGGTTTGACCATATTCGACCGATCCGGAACAAACGCCGTTTTTTGTTCACCAAGGGCGAGTGTAAAATACTCGCCTTCAACTGGTGTCACACGGTCGTGTTGGCAAACGTTCAAAGGATAGATTTTCGTTTTTCCCAGTTCTGCTTCGCGAAGTACATTCGCTACCGCGCGAGATACGACTGGACCATATGGCCCATTGAAAATTTCGGGCAGCGCCTGAAGCTTTTTGTTCGGATACATTCCAAAAACTAATTTAGGAAAGGCCTCACGGGATTGAACGATCCAGCCCTGTTTTTGTTGTCTACTGCACCAGCAGTCGGCAAGTTGCTTAAAGCCTGCTCGGAGGTAATGGGCTTCATCAACGTTGTGTCATACATGACCTGGCTAAACCAGACGCCTTCATTCTCTTCCACTAATCACCCATTCACAAAAATCGCAAACCGGATCAAAAGATAGTATTTAAACAAATCAAAGGACAACGAGTATGTCCGGCGGTGGTGGTACGACGCGCCGAACTCGTACCCCCTCATTGAAATCATAATCCCCATCAAGACGCGCCGCTCCGCACTGATATTTGCGGAGAGTGTTCAAATTGCGTCCATGAGATGAAAAGTGCGTTGGCGCTCCGGCACTCGGAAAGTGCAGTTCAATACTCTGGCGGTTCGATGAAGTACTCGTGGGGCGGCGCGCCGAACTCAACAACCCCCTCAAATCCAGATGGAAAAACTGGAACGCTCTAAAATCAACACGCGCCATCCACGGATAGAGGATCGCATTGTGGCGAAATTGTGTCCACATCTCGTTTTGAAACTCACTGTTCGCCTTTAGGAAACAAACTTTTTCGGTGAAGTTTGCAATGTTACGGGAATCCCCCAATTTCGGGCTTTGCTTGAGTTGGATAGATTGGGATCAGAATAACCACTTACCCCCTCGTGACGAAGATAGGGGCTGGCCTCGACCCCCTCAGCCAGCCCTTATTCCTTTTCTGGCCACCCCGGCAGATTTTTTGGAGCAGGAACGTCATTCCGAACCAGCCAGTCACGCATCTCCGCCCAGTGGTCCTGTGACCCAGCTGTGTATCGCCGTGAATGTAAATCGGCTAACTGCTGTTCAAGGGAAGGCCACAAGTGCAGCTTGACCCAAGCGGCGATCCGCGCCTGGGCCAAAGCACTTGAGTCGGTCGTCATGATGCCGTCAGTGCCGAGAGCGGAGATTGATACATGCTGAAAGGAACTTGCCACTGCGGCGAAGTTGGCTGGACTCTCGATGCTGTGCCAAAGTCGGTCATGGCCTGCAATTGCACAATCTGTCGGCGTTACGGTGCCCTTTGGGCCTACGGGCACATTGGCTATGACATTCAAACTACCGGGAAAACAAATACATATCTGCGTCGCGATAGCGGGGATATCCATTTCCACTTCTGCGCCAATTGCGGGTGTGTGACGCACTACGTTGCGTGTTTCTCGGACGAAAACGGCCGCAAACTGTCTGCGGTTAATGTTCGAATGTCTGATCCTTCACCAATCAGTGAGATTCCAATCCGTCACTTCGAGGGGCACGACAGCTTTCGAGAACTTCCTCGTGACAGCCGAACTGTAAAGGACATGTGGTTTTGACGTGCTTCCAGGCAGCGGACTTTGGAGCGACTGCTGCGAAGGCCCTTTTCGTCGTCGTCCCGCAGGGCGGATGATATGCAAATCGTTCGCCGCGGCGAGAGTGAGAAGTCAGTTCCGTTGACCTGAATGCTCCACCCTTTGGGCTTTTCATTCATCCGTGCCGACATCAGAGGCAACGCAGTATTAGCTGTCGCACGGCGAGATGATACATCGGGGACGACCCATTGCTGACCTTCACCATTCCTAACAGATGCTGCAGTGCGCCCACCAAAGCGGATGAGGTGGGTGGCTCCTGCTCCACCGGCATCGAATGTGCCAAAGTGCAGTTATCAACGACTGCTAGGAAAGGAGCCACCCAATGACAGTAAAGACCGTCGGCCTCGATTTGGCCAAGGACGTTTTTCAAGTGCACGGCATTTCTGAGAGCGGCCGGGTTATTTTCAACAAGCCGATCAAGCGCGCGAAGCTACTGGCCTTTTTTGAGACGCTTCCGCCCTGCGTCGTAGGCATGGATGCCTGCGGTTCATCCGACCGTGTTGCACGGATCGTTTCATCGGCGTAGCCAGTTGCTTGATTTAATGACGGGATGGCGGGATGCCTTTCAAGCACAACGCGACGCGGCGGGACAAGTTTGAGAAGGCCAAGTACCGGGTCACGAACTGGCCTGAGTACAACGAGGCGCTTCGCCAGCGTGGTGATGTTACGGTCTGGTTCAGCGAGGATGCGGTATCCGGGTGGTGCGCCCCAAGGTCGGGGAAACGTGGTGGTCAGCGGCAGTATTCTGACCTGGCGATTGAGACCTGCCTGACCCTGCGCGCCGTCTTCGGCCTGCCGCTTCGGCAAACGCAAGGGTTTGTACGAAGCCTACTACGGCTCATGCAGATCGACGTTCCCGTTTCGGATTTTTCCACGCTCTGCCGGCGCGCACAATTGCTTCGGATCACACCGAACACCCGGCCCACGAACGGCCCAGTGACGCTGATCGTAGACAGCACAGGGCTTCGCGTTCACAGCGGTCGAGACTGGATGCAGAAGAAACACGGGTTACCGAAGGCCCGTAAAACATGGTGCAAACTGCACATCGGCTTCGTTCCCGAGAGCGCGGAGCTTATGGCCTCCTGCCTGACAACCGAGCACATCGGAGACGCCGGCGCACTGCCCGAATTGCTGGCTGATGTGGCAGGTCCTGTTCATCGTATCATCGGCGACGGCGCCTATGATGGTGCGCCGACCACAGCGACGATCCGGCAGGCGTTGGGATCGGATGTCGAACTGATCGTACCGCCGCCGAAGAATGCCGTCCCAGGTGATTGCAAAACACGCAACGCCCATATCGACATGATCGCCAAGGGAGGTCGTATGGCCTGGAAGAAGGCCACTGGCTATGGCCAAAGATCACGCGGCGAGGCCCAGATCGGGCGCTACAAACAGGTCATCGGACCGGAGCTGCGCAGCCGCAAAATGGAGAGTCAGACAACCGAAACCAAGATCGCTGTCAAAGCTCTCAACCGCATGACCCATCTCGGTCGTGCGACCTATGAACGTGTCGCATAACGAACCGGGGAAAGGGGCAAATGCGGCCCAGCCGCTATTCGTGCAACACAGTCTTAAAAGCCAAAGCCCATGACAAATGCCACGGCAATCGCAAGAAGGAAGAGGGTTTCGACGACAAGAATAAGGCCATAGCTGGGCTTGACGCGCAGAATGGTGGCAAGGCTGGTTTTCACCCCAAGGGCAGAAATCGCGATGACCAGACACCAGCCGGACAGGGTGGCGATTGCATCGGTGATCACCTGCGGCACCAGCCCGGTATTTGTCAAAATCGCCAGCGCGACAAACATGACAAGGAACCACGGCAGGATGATCTTCTGGGATTGTGCGCCGCGAAAGCTCGCCATGACCACAATCATCACCACCGGCAACAAGGCCACGCGCACCATCTTGACGAAGGTCGCAATCACCCCCGCCTCGTCACTGATCGAATATCCGGCACCAACAACCTGGGCCACATCGTGAATGGTCGCCCCGATCAGAAATCCGCTTTCCAGATCGCTCATCCCCAGGGCCGCAAACAAGACCGGATAGGCAATCATTGCGATGGTCGACAGGGCGGTGACGCCGATCACAACAAACAGCGTATCCTGTTCGCGGTCATCTTTCGCGGGCAGAACCGAGGTGATGGCAAGGGCGGCCGAGGCCCCGCAGATCGCCACAGACCCGCCCGCCAACAGGCCAAAGGCCAGTTTGCGACCGAAGAGAAAGGACAGGATTGCCCCGCAGGCCAGTGTTGCCATGACAAAGCCGACAACCGCGCCCACCGCGCCCAGCCCGACACTTTCCACATCCCCAATGCTTAGATGCAGGCCCAACAGGCCGACCCCGAATCGCAACAGCGTTTTGGCGGAAAACTCCAGCCCCGGGGTGAATTTCTGATCGTCATAAAGAAAGTGGAACGCCATGCCGATCAGCAGTGCAAACAGCATCGCAGGCGCGCCGTAATGTTCGGACAGAAAGGTCGCGGCGGCGGCAATCACGCACACCAGAAGAATGCCACCAAAGTGGGTGTCCCAGCGGGACCTGATCAGCGACACCATGGTTCGCTCCTGACTGCGGGAATGTGAAATTGGCGCGCGCAGCCTGTGTCAGGCCGCACACACCTGGTACTGTCTGGCGTCAGCCGACCCAGCGATTGCTGTGATCAAAGGCCGCGTCGTAACCAAAGAGCGCGACCGACCCGCCAGTGTGCAGGAAGACGACACGTTCGCCTTTCTTGAAGTGACCTTTGCGGATCAGATCAATGAAACCCGCGGCCCCCTTGGCGGAATAGACCGGGTCGAGAAGGATCGATTCCAGCTCGGCAAACATCTGGATCGCCTCGATGCCGCTGTCGGTCGGGATGCCATAACCTTCGCCGACGTAATCGGTGTTGGCGACCACATCTTCGCGCTGCACGACACCGGCACAGCCCAGCTTTTCGGCGGTGGCACAGGCGAGGTTATAGACGTTTTCTTCCTGTTTCGGTTTGGGCGCACGTACGCCGATGCCCAGAAGAGGAATCTGTGCGTTCATTGCTTTCAAACCCACAATCAGACCGGCCTGCGTGCCTGCGCTGCCGGTGGCGTGAACGATGTGGTCGAGCTTCAACCCGCGATCATTGGCTTGCGCCAGCATCTCAAACGCGCAGTTCACATAGCCCAGCGCACCGGTCGGGTTCGACCCGCCCCCGGGGATGGTGTACACTTTTTTGCCATCTGCGCGCAGCTTGTCGGCAGCCGCTTCCATCTCGGCATTCATGTCCAGACCACCGGGGCGCTTTTCGGTGGTGGCGCCATGCAGATGGTCCAGCAGAACATTGCCGTTGTAATTGTAGTTGTGGTTGGTGGAGCCGGTGCGATCCTCCAAAAGGATGTGGCACTCCATGCCCAGTTTCGCCGCAAAAGCAGCCGTTTGGCGCGCGTGGTTTGATTGGGTTGCCCCCTGGGTCATCACCATCTCTGCGCCCTGCAACTCGGCCTCGGCCATCAGGAATTCCAGCTTGCGGGTCTTGTTGCCGCCGGTGGACAGGCCGGTGCAATCGTCACGTTTGATCCAGATTTCCGGGCCGCCGAGCTCTGCGGTCAGACGGTCCAGGCGCTCAAGCGGGGTGGGCAGGTGGGCGATGAAGCGGCGGGGGTAACGGGAGAGATGCATCGGAAAACTCCTAAATTGGTTTTCTCGCATTTTATGGAGGTCATTCCCACTATTCTAATTCGAAATATGCGCTATAAAATGCACATCTTGCATAATATCAGTGTGCCGCTATGGTGACATCATGCAGTTGGATTGGATTGATGACATCCTGGCGGTGATCGACACGGGGTCCCTGACACGGGCGGCAGAGCGGCGGTTTCTGACCCAATCGGCGTTCACGCGGCGCGTGCGATTGATCGAAGAGCGCATCGGTGCACCCCTGTTTGACCGGTCCTGCAAGCCGGTCACCATCCTGCCCGGCGTGCAGGCGACGGAACCAGAACTGCGAGAGCTTGGCGCGCGGCTGCGTCGCCTGCAACACGACTTGAAAGCGGCCGCAGAGGGCGCAAAGCGGGATGTGACTTTTGTGTGCCAGCACGCCATCACCACCACAATCTCGCCGTGGGTGGTGCGGCAACTGACCCAATCGCAGGACATTTCCGTGCGGGTGCGATCCGGAAATCGGGACAATTGCCTGATGCTGCTTTTGTCCGGCGAGGCCGATTTCGCAATGACATATGAACGCCCGGAGGCCCCCGGCCCTGCGGTGCCACAGGCGTTTGAAATGCGGCGGCTGGGCGGCGATACATTGGTGCCGGTGGCGTCACCCGATCTTGCGCTCCACGTTGATGACCCCGAGATCCCGTTCATCTCATATCCCCCAGATGTTTTCCTGGGGCGCCTGTTCAGCCAAAGCATTCTGCCCCTGTTGCCCGAAGGCGTGATGCTGTCCCCAAAGGCGGAAACTGCACTGACGCTTGCCGCCTGTGAATACGCGCTGGATGGCATTGGGGTGGCGTGGTTGCCGCTGACCCTGGTCAAGCGGCATTTAACCGAAGGGCGGCTGCGGCGGTTACATGACCTGCCGCATCAGGATCTGGGCATCATGCTGATCCGCCTCTCTGATCAACAGGGCGAGGGGACCGCGCAAATCTGGTCTGATCTGACAAATATTCCCGAACCGTCCGTGGGACTATAGCGCGTTCCAGACCTGCTCGCCGGTTTTGTCCAGACGCTCAAGCGAGCAGAACAAGGACAGGGTCAGCGTGGCCGGCCAATTTTCCCCGCCAACCTGTGTCATTACCGGGGATCAACTTAATTGAATTTACGCGTTGGGATAAGGGCGGAGGGTGACGGCATTAACCAGGCGACGTCCTGAGCAGAAAAACGACCGCCCTTTTCGGGGCGGCCGCTGTGATGTGCTTTGTCACTTACGCCCGCGAAACGTCGGGTGATTTTAGCACATGGGGCGTATCGTAGGCATCCAGATCCAGTTGATCTTCGGATTTCGCAATAATAACGGTGCAGGCTGCGTCGCCCGTAACGTTGAGCGATGTACGTGCCATGTCGAGAATGCGGTCGATGCCTGCGATGATGGCAACACCTTCCAAAGGCAGGCCAACCGAGCTCAGAACAAGCGACAGCATCACCAGCCCGGCACCCGGCACACCAGCGGTGCCGATGGAGGCAAGTGTCGACGTCAGAATGATTGTGACATATTCCGACATGCCCAGCTCTATCCCAAAGGCCTGTGCCACGAAAAGAGCCGCAACGCCTTGGTACATGGCGGTTCCGTCCATGTTGATTGTCGCGCCAAGCGGCAGCGTAAAGCTTGCAACCGACCGGTTCACGCCAAGGTTCTGCTGAACCGCCGTCATCGTGACCGGCAGTGTCCCCGAAGAGGAGGTGCTGGTGAAGGCCACGATCTGCGGCTCGATGATGCCTTGGAAGAAGCGAATTGGGTTCAAGCGCGCAAAGATCGAAACAAGCCCGCCATAAACAATGACGGCATGCAGAACGCAACCAATATAGAGCGCAGCAATCACGGTTCCCAAAGGCAACAGGAGATCCAGACCATAGGTTCCGGCGACCCAGGCCATCAGTGCAAACACACCATATGGTGCAAAACTGATCACAATCTCAGTCAGCTTCAAGATGACGGAATTTAGGGCTTCAAAGAAATCCCTGACCGGCTTTCCAGCGTCACCCACCAGGTTGATGGCCAGACCGAACATAATCGCAAAGAAAATGATCTGAAGCACGTTGCCATCCGCGGCAGCGGCGATTGGGTTTTTGGGAACGATCCCGATAAGTTGCTGGATGAAAGGCGGAGATGCTTTGGGTTCCATTGCGGCTGCGGTGCTCAGATCAATTCCTGCGCCGGGTTGCAACAGCAGGCCCAAAGCGAGTCCAATCGTGATCGCGAATGCAGTTGTGCCCAGATAGAATACAATCGACTTCAGGCCAATTCGCCCCATGCGGGCCATGTCGCTGACCGATGTCATACCGCAAACGAGCGATACGAAGATCAACGGGACAATCAGCATTTTGATAAGCGACAGGAACAGGGTTCCAATGTTCTTGATCATGCCCGCAATTGCTGCGTTTCCGGTTGCGTTCAGCAACACGCCCGTAACCACCCCAAGAACAAGCGCGATCACGATTTGCTTCCAAAGAAGCATATTCCTCCAAGGTGCCATAAACCCTGTTTTGCGACTGGTATTCATCAATAGGTTCTCCCTTTCCATGGCAGTCAACTGGAATGAGCTGCCTGCAGTCGCCGCAAGGTAACACCGTCGTGCCGGTCATGGTTGCGCAAATAGAGAAACGGCATTGCAATATTTGCAATACCGTTTCTTCTGTCGGATAAAGTTTCGGTGGCGCCTAGAATTTTGCGAGCTGTACACATTTGCGGGCGAGCACATCGGTCGGGTCGACAGGAAGCGCCCCCAATGCGTCTGCGCTTTCAGTCACGATGAGCGGCAATTCCGTACAGCCGAGAATGATTGCCTCGGCTCCGCGCGCAACCAGATGGGAAAAGGCCCGGCTAATCTGTTCTTTGCAGAGGCCGTCGGTATATCCAGCTTTGACGCCAAACGGGCCATAAATTGAATCCATGACTAGGTTTTGATGATCGTCATCGGGAATGATGTGGGCAAGGCCTGCCTCATCAAGTGCTGTCTGATACAAGCCACTTTGTATTGTTCCATCCGTGCCGAGGACCCCGACCACACGCGTCTCTGGGGCGGTTTCTTTAATGTGTTCAGTGGTCGCGGCAAGGATACTGATGATCGGAATATCAAGGTGGCGCTGAATCCGATCGACATACGCGTGGGCGGTGTTGCAAGGGATGACCAGCATATCAGCACCACCGCGTTCCAGTTTTTTGCAGGTAGAATAGAGGGCGACAGTTGGATCGGTGCCTGCGCGGACCAGATTTTCAGTGCGGTCAGGAATCTGCGGGTTCTGTTCAACCAAGACTTTTATGTGATCCTGATCGCGGGTCGCCTCGGTCCCTTTGACCAGTTTGGCAAGGAAATCTACGGTTGCGGCAGGTCCGACACCGCCGACCACTCCAACTTTGAACCGGTGACGGCGGTCTGGCTGGGTCTCTTGCAGGGCGTAATCCGCGTAAACCGCTGCCGTGTCTATGGCCGTCATGTTGTCTGGCAGGTCAAGCTGGTTGAGCAACAAGGGCAGTTCAGAAAGACCGGGCACAAACACGGTCGCGCCTTGTTCGAATAGGTTGGTCAGGGCGGCATTTATGGGTTTCAGAACGTCTTCATTGCAGTGTCCTGCTTTGAAACCGATGCGTCCATATACGGCCTCCATGACGGCACTTTCCAGATCTTCCCGGGGATGGAGGATCTGTATTTCCCTGCCAAACAGGTTCTCGAACAAACCAGTTTTCCTGACAAAAGGCGTCGTGATGACACCAATCTTTGTCGGCTCGGGACGCAGTCTGGTAACGGCGGCGGCGATCGCCTCTGTCATGCTGATCAGCTTCAGTTCAAGCTCGTCCTGCAGTTCATGCAGAAAGCTATGGGTGACAAAACATGGAAGCAGCGCCACGTCACATCCATCCCGTTCCATGCGGGACAGTGTGTCAAAAACATAGAGTTTTCGGTGTGTTGGGCTGTAGCTCAGCTCTTTGGGGGAGGCTGGTTCGCGCAGCGGTTTCTGGTGAAATATCAATTCCCTGTGGTCTTCTTCCGACCTGACCGGTGTCCTTTGAACAATTCTGTTCAGCAGGTCGGCTCCGGCAAGGGCGCCCAGGCCGCCAACGATTCCTATGCGTAAAGATTGGTTTTTGTTCATTGGGCAATCTCCGGAGCCCTGCCGTGCATGTGCTGCAATGCAGTCTCGGCAAGTTCTCCTGGCAAAGCGGGTTTTGCGGCCTCTTGCAGGTTCAAGCCATGCGCCTGTGCATATTTTGCAAGTTTGGTGGCAGCCTCATATCCGATCACCGGGGCCAGTGCGGTGACATGTACAAGGCTGTTGCTCAGCAACATCTCGCATCTTTTCTCATCCGCAACGATACCGTCCACGCAGCGGGTGCGCAGCACATTCATTGCATTGGTCAGAGACCCCATGGTTTCCAACACTTTATGGATGATGACCGGCTCCATCGCGTTGAGCTGGAACTGGCCGGCCTCGGCGGCCATTGTGACGGTCAGGTCATTTCCGATTGCCTGATAGCAAACCTGATTTACAACTTCGGGAATAACCGGGTTTATCTTGCCGGGCATAATGGACGATCCTGCCTGAACCGCGGGCAGAATGATTTCTCCAAGCCCAGCCCGCGGCCCAGAGGACATTAGGCGTAAATCATTACAGATCTTAGACAGTTTGATGCCAACCCGCTTGAGCGTGCTTGAGAACATCACAAAGGCACCCAGATCAGATGAAGCCTCAATCAGGTCCGGGGCCAGTTTAAGTGGCTCGCCGGTAATGTCGCGCAAATGCGCCAAAGCGACTTCGCCAAACCTTTCGGGGGCATTGATGCCGGTGCCAATGGCCGTGCCTCCAAGGTTCACTTCTGTCAGAAGGCGCGACAGGTCCCTCAACCGGTCGGCATCCTCGTTGATTGTTGTGGCAAACCCCCGGAACTCCGCACCAAGTGGCATGGGTACAGCGTCCTGAAGTTGGGTACGCCCGACCTTCATAATATGCTGAAACTCACATGCCTTTTGGTCGAAGGATTTGGTCAGCAGATGCATTGCTTCAATCATAGGCGCGATCCTGGACAGAACAGCCAGACGGATTGCTGTGGGGTAAACGTCATTTGTGGATTGTGACCGGTTCACATCATCATTCGGATGAAGCTGGCTGTAATCGCCATGATCTGCCCCAAGCTTTTCCAGCCCAAGATTTGCAATGACTTCATTGGCATTCATGTTGGTCGATGTGCCAGCACCACCCTGCATGACATCAACAACAAACTGATCGTGATGGCCCCCGGCAATGATCTTGTCACAGACATCCGTAATGGCCGACGCTTTCCGGTGGGGCAGGACGCCCAGGTCCTTGTTGGCCATAGCACAGGCTTTTTTGACCGACGCCAGTCCGACAATCAATTCCGGATAGTGGCTGATCGCCACCCCCGTAATCGGGAAATTTTCCAGCGCCCGTTGGGTCTGGCTGCCCCAGGTCGCTGCCAGCGGGATCTTTACCGGGCCAAGGCTGTCGGATTCGGTTCTGTGTTGTTTCATGATCTGAGACCTTTTTGTGGTCATGCGGCCTGCATCAAATGCGAGGGGCCGAGACTCTGTGAGTGTGTTGGTCTGACCGTACCGCCATCAAGTCCGCCCACCCATGACAACTTTCGCAAAGGTGTTGCGAATTTTGCAACATGCTTCTACCGTGTGAAGTTTCTGCAATTGGAGAATTTAGATGGAGATCGATTGGCTGGAAGACTTCTTGGCACTTTCAGCTGCTGGGGTATTTGCCCGCGCGGCGGATGCGCGCAACATAAGCCAGTCGGCTTTCACGCGGCGGATCAAAAACCTGGAAAACTGGACCGGGACCCCATTGTTTGACAGGAGCGTACACCCGGTTGAGCTTACGTCAGCAGGTCATGCATTCAAGCAAACCGCAATCGACACGGTTGCCGCACTAAAGCAATCCAAAAGCGATATCCGTGGCTTATCTCGTCAGGAAGCATCGGTGCTTGATTTCGTCGCGCTTCATTCGTTGGCAATTTCCTTCTTCCCGAACTGGCTGACACGAATGTCCAGCCATCTTGGTCCCACCAAAACCAGGCTGGTCGCGGAAAACTTCTCCGGCTGCGCCGAGGCAATTTTATCCGGAAGCGCAGACTTTATGTTGTGCTATTCCCATCCGACCGTGCCCACTATTTCAGATGAAAACCGATACCCGTCTTCGACCATCGCAAAAGACCGGATCATAGCCGTCAGCGTTGTCGATGCTGATGGGCGAGCCAAATACAGCTTCGAAGGGGAAAGCCCGGTTCCATTGCTGTCATACACTCCTGACAGTTTTCTGGGCCGCGTGTCCCAGGTTTGTCTGGATCGCGGAGGTCTGAGTCACATTGTGAGCCCCATCTATGAAAACTCCGTTGCCGAGGCGCTTAAGTCCGCTTGTCTTGCGGGAATTGGCGTTGCATTCCTTCCCGAAAGCGCGGCGGATCGAGAGTTGAAAGACGGGAGTTTGCAGAAGATCAGCCAACCAGAATTCGAGCTTTCAATCGACATCAAACTCTACCGTTCGATCGAGAGGTCCCGAGCAGAGTTGGAACGCTTTTGGATGATGGCTCAAAACCTGTAAGGCACATCGCAAGTCTGTAATGGAGAAGGGTGATGCTTACGGCGGGTTTCCTGGCCCTTACTCTGTTTCGGCGACCATCTTTCTGAAGTTCGTACCGCGCGGGTTGGAAACGTGGGTGTAAAGAATAATATCCAGCGGCAGGCGGCCGTATTCCGGAGAGAGGATGACGGCATCGCCAGTAATTATGTGATTCTGGATGAGCGAGTGAGGAACCCAGGCAGCGCCGCTTCCTTCCAAAACCATCTGGGAGATCCCCACCGAAAACGCGCTTTCCACAGCCGATCTTCCCGTCCAGGCACGGTCCGCTTTAGCTTGATGCAGTAAAACAATCTGCCCAAAAAAGCTGTCTGCGGGGAAATCAATGCAGGGGGCGTCCGGTGGTAGGATCTGACCTTCCAGCAGCTCATATTTTAATGCGCCTCCGACGACCGGAAGCAAAGTGTCCCGCCGCCAAATGTAACGATCAACGGTGTCGTCGAAAGGCACCTGGGGCAGCTCACGGAATTCATAGCTCACCAGAATGTCGCATTCATGGCGCAGGAATGTGGACATCGCTGTCACCTGGTTCTGCGTGCGCAATCGGATTTGCGGCAATCCGCTGCGTGCGCGGAGTTTGCGAAGAATCTCCGGAACGACGGACACCGAAAGCGAGTGCTGCGTCGCCATCACCAGCGGTTCTCCGATGCCTTCCGGGTTATTAAGATGCCCATGCAATTGCCGCAAATGCGCGAGCAGCGACCGGATTTGAGGTTCGCTTTGTAGTAGCGTCGGAGACAGCTCTACCCGGTTGGCCTCACGGACCAGCAAGCTTTTTCCGATCCAATGTTCCAGTGATCTAATGCGCCGTGAAAAGGCGGGTTGTGTTACATTCCTGCGCGCGGCAGCGGCGGTCAGGCTGCGCTCTTCCAACAGGATCAGAGCGTCTTCTAGAAGGCGTGTATCCATGCTTACCCATACCTTATGTACGGGTACACTGCAATATTGGCATTATCCTACACGATTTTTTGCGTTTAGCCTTACTTAGAATACGCAAGGGGAATGTACACAATGCAAACCGCAGCGGCAGAAGGTGCTATGGCAGTGGGCGGCAACCTCGCGCTTGTAAGGCGCGCGCTTGAGAACTTTCCACGTGTGCGTTTTGGTCATTTTCCGACCCCTTTGGAGCCGCTGGAAAGGTTGAGCGACGAGCTGGGCGGGCCGCGCATCTGGGTCAAGCGCGATGACTGCACGGGCCTTTCGTCGGGCGGCAACAAGACTCGCAAACTGGAATTTCTGATGGCCGACGCCATGAAGCTGGGTGCTGACACAGTGATCACACAAGGCGCCACCCAGTCCAATCATGCACGACAGACAGCAGCCGCAGCAGCCCGGTTGGGGCTGAACTGCCATATCCTGCTTGAGGATCGCACCGGGTCGAATGACGAGACTTATAACTTCAACGGTAATGTTCTGCTGGATCAGCTACATGGCGCAACCGTTTCCAAACGAGCAGGTGGTGCCGACATGAACGCTGAAATGGAAGCCTTGGCCAGCACGCTGCAAGATCAGGGCCGCAAGACCTACATCATCCCGGGCGGCGGCTCCAATCGCGTTGGGGCGTTGGGTTATGTGAATTGTGCCGCCGAGTTGGAAGAGCAAGCCGGAAACATCGGTCTCAAGATTGACGCCCTGGTTCATGCCACCGGCAGTGCGGGAACCCAAGCAGGACTGGTGGCTGGACTTGCTGCCCTTGGCAGCAACATTCACTTGCTTGGGATCGGTGTTCGGGCACCTCAGGGGAAACAGGAAGGCATGGTCTATGACCTGGCCTGCAAGACCATGGATTACCTTGGAATGGGGGCCGTGATTGAACGTACCTCGGTGCGCGCGAACTGTGATTATGTTGGCCCAGGCTACGGCCTGCCGACCGACGGCATGCGTGCGGCGCTTCTGAAACTGGCTCAACTCGAAGGGCTTTTGTTTGACCCGGTCTATTCGGGCAAAGGGCTCGATGGCCTGATTGATCAAGTTCGCAAAGGCTACTTCGAAGGAATGGATAATGTTGTGTTTCTGCACACCGGTGGAAGTGCAGCGTTATTTGGATATTCCGGCATTTTCGATCTGCCGGGCTATCAGGACTAACAAAAGCAACAGAAACTAAGGGAGAAAACCATGAAATATATGAAACCAGCGGCCGTATTGGCTTTTGCCTTGGCCTTTTCTGCTCCGGCTGTGGCTGAGGATCGCACGGGAACTTTGGCCAAGATTGACGCCTCGGGCGAAATTGTCATTGGACACCGGGAAAGCTCTGTTCCGTTTGCCTATCTGGACGAGAACCAAAATCCGGTTGGGTATTCGATCGACCTTTGCATGAAGGTGGTCGAAGCGGTTTCCGCCGAGCTGGGTAAGGAACTGACGATCAAATATGTGCCGGTGAACCCCAAGACCCGGATTGCACTGATGGCCAATGGCACGATTGACCTTGAATGCGGCTCGACCACGAACAACCTGACCCGTCAGGAGCAGGTCGAATATCTGCCCACGACCTTCATCACCGGTACCAAACTGATGGTCCGTAAAGACTCCGGCATCAATTCGGTTGCAGATCTGGGCGGCAAGGCCGTTGCGTTGGCGCAGGGCACCACCAACGAGCGTGCCGTCAAGGCGGCAATTGAAGAGCTGCGGCTGGACGTGAAGGTTCTTCCGGTGCGGGATCATGCCGAGGGCATGTTGTCTTTGGAAACTGATCGTGTGGATGTCTATGCCACGGATCACATCCTTCTGTTCGGGCTCATTGCAAAATCCAAGACCCCCGAAGATTTCGCGGTGGTCGGTGATTTCCTGTCTTTCGATCCCTATGCGTTGATGGTGCGCCGCGACGACAGCGCCTTTGAACTGATCGGCAAGAAGGCTATGGCAGATGTGTTCCGCTCGGGTGAGATCAACGACATCTATGCCAAGTGGTTCGATCCGCTGGGTGTCGGTCAGACAGACCTGCTGAAGGCTGCGTTCCAGCTTAATGCGCTGCCGGAATAACCTCCTCCTGTAGCAACACTGTCGGGCCTGCACCGTGCGCGGGAGGCCCGGCACCATTCTTATCAGGGTAGAAAGCATGAACTACAACTGGAACTGGGGTGTCCTCTTTGAAGAGGAATACCTTGGCTGGCTGATATCGGGGCTGGGGTGGACCTTTGCGGTCGCGCTTGTGGCCTGGGTTCTTGCGCTGGCCGTCGGTGTTCTAATTGGCGTCGGGCGCACACTGCCATCGCGGCCTGTTGCCTTACTTTGCACCACCTACGTTGAACTTTTTCGTAATGTGCCGCTTCTTGTACAACTGTTCCTGTGGTACTTCGTCATGCCTGAGATCGTTCCGGACGATCTGGGTCGTTGGATGAAGCGGGACATGCCAAATCCCGAGTATGTTACGGCTGTTATCGGTCTAGGACTTTACACCGCAAGCCGCGTTGCCGAACAGGTTCGTGCCGGGATCAATGCCGTCGGTCACGGGTTGACCAGCGCAGCCTATGCCAATGGCTTCTCGACTGCGCAGACATATCGCTACGTGTTGTTGCCGATTTCCTTCCGGTTGATCGTGCCGCCGATGACCTCTGAATTCCTGACTATCTTCAAGAATTCCTCACTGGCGCTGACCATCGGCCTTCTTGAACTGACGGCGCAAAGCCAGCAGATCGCGGAATACACTTTTCAGGGATTTGAGGCCTTTACCGCAGCGACGGTCATCTACGTCGTCATCGCTCTTGGTGCGACAGTCATCGCGCAGACTCTTGAAAAATACACCCGCATCCCGGGTTTTGTCGGAAAAGGCTGAATTATGGGTGATTTTGATCTTTCCGTCATCTGGAACAATCTTCCATTTCTGTGGCAGGGCTTGCAGCTCTCGCTATGGCTTACCTTTCTTGCTGTGATCGGCGGTATCATTTTGGGGACCGGCCTTGCCTTGATGCGGCTATCTGGTATCGCGCCATTGGCTCTCCTCGCCGCAGGTTATGTGAACCTGATCCGCTCGGTGCCGCTGATCTTGGTGATCTTCTGGTTCTACTTCCTGGTGCCTCTTGCTTTGGGTCGACCGATTGGCGGCTTCTATTCAGCGCTGATCGCCTTTGTCATGTTCGAGGCGGCCTACTATTCAGAAATTATCCGGGCAGGCATTCAGTCAGTCCGCAAAGGACAGGTGCATGCCGGACAGGCCACTGGCCTCAGCTACTGGCAGATCCAGCGCTATGTGGTCCTGCCACAGGCGTTCCGGAACATGATCCCGATCCTTGTGACGCAGGGCATCATTCTGTTCCAGGATACCAGCCTTGTCTTTGTTGTCAGCTTGCGCGACTTCATGACCGCCTCATCTATTGTCGCCCGAACCGAGGGCCGGCTTGCTGAGATGTATATCTTCGCCGCCCTTGTCTACTTCAGCATTTGCTTCGCCGGTTCACTTGTTGTCCGGCACCTTCAGAAGGCCAAAACAGCATGATCAGCATTGAAAACATCTCTAAATGGTACGGCAACTTTCAGGTGCTGACCGATTGCACCACCAACGTCAAAAAAGGCGAGGTTGTAGTGGTCTGCGGTCCGTCCGGATCAGGAAAGTCCACCCTTATCAAATGCGTTAACGGGTTGGAGCCGGTGCAGCAGGGCCGCATTCAGGTTGAAGACGTGGATGTCACCGCAAAAGGCACCAATCTTACCAAGCTGCGCTCGCGCATTGGTATGGTGTTCCAGCACTTTGAGCTTTACCCACATATGAGCGTGCGCGAGAACCTTTGTCTGGGTCAGCAGAAAGTCCTGGGCCGGTCACGTGACGAGGCCAACGCCAAAGCTGAAGCTCTGATCAATCGGGTTGGGCTCCTGCCACATATCGAAAAATTTCCCGGGCAGCTTTCAGGTGGACAGCAGCAGAGGGTCGCCATCAGCCGGGCGCTGGCTATGGACCCGATTGCGATGCTGTTTGATGAACCGACTTCGGCCCTTGATCCGGAAATGATCAATGAGGTTCTGGATGTGATGGTCGAACTGGCAAAGGACGGTATGACAATGATGGTTGTCACGCACGAGATGGGCTTTGCACGCAAGGTGGCGGATCGGGTGGTGTTCATGGATGCCGGTCTGGTAATTGAAGACCGTCCCACCGAGCAGTTTTTTGGCAACCCGGAAAGTGATCGAGCGCAGGATTTTCTGAGCAAGATTCTGAACCACTAGGCCTGCGATGCCGGGCAAGCGTTTGAAACTGGTTTCAGATTATAGGAGACACACAGCGTGTTGATGAGTAAACTTTTCCCCTGCTCTCGCTGGAAAAGAGGTTGAAAATGACAAGGGGTACGGCCAGCCAATCAGATATGCGGGACGCGCTGGCAGCACGACTAAACCACCTCGCCAAACAGGTTGGGTCAGTGAAATTCTTGACTGATGTTGCAGGTGTGAACCGTACGCAAATGAGCCGATACTTGGCCGGAACTTCGGTGCCCAGGGCCGAGCTTTTAGCTCAGGTTGGAAAGCGCCTAGCAATCCCCTTGGATTGGTTTTTTGAAACTGGAGAGCCGGGTAGAGACCTTGCAGAGCTCAAATTTGGGATGTCTTTCCGGAACGCAGTTGTCGATAGGAAATTTGGTTGTGTCGCGAATTTTGACCGAGGTTGACGAAATCGCGTGCCCTGGTGCTTGTTGCTTTCAAATCAATCGCGAGCAGGTTTCAGAATGGTTTCTTTGAAAGGCTGCCACTTCCCGAAGGATGTGGTTTTGTACGCTGTGTTTTTCTATTTGCGCCACACTGTTTCCTATCGCGACCTTGAAGAAATTATGGCTGAACGGGGCGTTTCCGTCGATCACGCCACGTTGAATAGATGGGTTGTAAAATATTTTCCGATGATCGCTGCGCGGGCGCAATCGAAAAAGCGTCCAACACAGAAATCTTGGAGAATGGACGAAACCTACCTCCGTGTGCGCGGTAAGTGGGTGTATCTCTATCGGGCCGTCGACAAAGCAGGGAACACCCTTGATTTTATGCTGTCTGAGCGAAGAAACGGTCCCGCAGCAACCAGGTTCTTTACCAAAGCGCTGTCATCAAACGGAATCCCAGACAAAGTCGTCATCGATAAGAGCGGAGCCAACGCAGCCGGCATTCGAGAAGTGAACAGGATTCTGAAGCGGTTTGGTTGCCAAGCCAAGGTGCAGACAATCAGGTCCAAATTTTTGAACAATATGATCGAGCAGGATCATCGGTTCATAAAACGGCGTGTTCGACATATGTGTGGGTTCAAATCATTCGCATCCGCGTCCGCTACGTTGGATGGCATCAAAGTCGTCAACATGATCCGGAAACAGCAATTCTTCAGCGCAGCCACCTCTGGCTTTCGGGTGTTTGCTGAGATCGTAGGATAAGTGTGCCTGGTAAGACGCTTACTTTGATCGTTCCAAAAATTTGCAACACAACCGTTCCAGGTTCTGATGGAATGGACATCCCCTGATCTCTCATCTGGTAGGTTTTGGAGATGGAAACCATCAGGAGGGTAGCAAAATGGCGAACTTGGACCTTGTCGGCATAGATCTGGCGAAGAATGTGTTTCAACTTCATGGGTGCAGCTCCACGGGCGAGGTGGTGTTTCGTAAACAGCTGAGACGCCACAAACTTCTGACGTTCATTGCTGAACTGCCAGCGTGCACCATTGCGATGGAAGCTTGTTCTGGGAGCCATTATTGGGGCCGGGAATTTGAAGCACTCGGACAACCGGTTCGTTTGATCGCGCCCAAATATGTCAAACCGTTTGTGAAACGCAGCAAGAGTGATTTGATCGACGCTGAAGCCGTTTGTGAGGCAGCCCTGCGACCAACGATGCGGTTTGTGCTGGTCCGCAGCGAAGACAATCAGGCTGCGGCCCTGGCATTCAAAGCGCGGGATTTGTTGGTCCGGCAACGCACGCAGATCATCAATGCCTTGCGCGGCCACCTGTCCGAGTTCGGTTTTGTGGTTGCCAAAGGCCCAACACACGTCCGTAAACTTGTTTCTGCAGTCGAAGACGGCACCATTGAATTGCCGGAGATGTCCCGCCCTCTCCTGAGCATTTTTGTCGATACGCTTGACGCTTTGAATGGCCGCATCAGACAGCTGGAGGCGCAAATCGCACAGCGTGCCAGGGAAGATGAAACATGTCAGAGGTTGACCGCGATACCAGGCGTTGGCCCGATAATTGCGACCGCGCTTGCTGCACTTGCGCCACCCCCTTCGACATTCAGACGGGGGCGCGATTTTGCAGCATGGGTAGGCTTAACCCCACTCCAGCATTCGACTGGTGGCAAGCAGCGCCTGGGGCGCACGTCAAAAATGGGAAACCGGACGTTGCGACGCCTCCTCATTATTGGCGCCAGTGCCGTGGTTAGGTGGGCTGAACAAAAAGGAGCCGTCCCGGGATCCTGGCTCGCAAGGATGCTGGAGCGCAAGCCACCCATGTTAATCAGGGTAGCACTGGCCAATAAAATGGCGCGTATCGTCTGGGCGCTGATGGCACATGGCGAAGAATACCGGGATCAATCGTTACACGTTAGAGCCGTGCAAACGATCTGATCTCGGAGGCGTGGGAAGGTCAAACGGAAGGTAAGGCGCAACAGTCGAAGAGACGAGATCAGGAAAACCAGCTTGCGACACAGTGCCTGCAGCACGTGGTTCTGAATTGGACTTGATCCGAGAACTCCATACGGGCCCGCGGCATGTGTAGGCCGCACTATGAGGCCGCATACATGTCAGCACCCGACTACGCGAATTGCCAACCAAAGATTCTTCTTGCCCAAAGGGGGATGTCCATACATGTCGCAAATTTTGCTCCCAACTGTCAGTTCGAGCGCATTTCTGCTAGCGCTCAAACGAACATATCTTCGGCAACCTGGCTGAAGCCCGAAAGATCATCAAAAACTGGAGGATTGACTACGATACACAGCGACCGCACATTTCTCTCGGCGGACTGGCACCAGCCGTTTACGCTAATCTTAACCGTACCGCCCGGCCTGCTTCGCTTGAGTTGCGCAACGGTTCCGCTCAGCAGGCCTTGACCGCAACCTAATCACGAGAAAGAAACGGGAACGGATTCTACATCCGATCGGCCCGGATCAAGGGGCCGAGTCATTGAATATCACTCTCAGGGCACCTCGAGATCATAGAAGTGTGCGGCGGTTTCTCTGAAAACCGCCGATTGTGCTTCAGCCGGAACCAGATCACGGTAAGCCTTTACCAGCGATGTGTAATTGCCATAGAGTTTGTCGACCGGGAAATTCGAGCCAAACATGACCCTTTTAGGTCCGAATTGTTCAAGGCAAATCTCCACGATCGGGCGAATACTGTCAGGCGTCCAGTTGTGATCGAACATGCCCAGACCTGAGAGCTTGCATGAGACGTGCGGCAGATCGGACAGCGCGCGCAATCTTTGAGCCCAGCTTTTCAGGCCCGCCGGAGTGCGGTCATATGGTGATCCGGCATGGCATAGAGCGACTCGTGTATTCGAGGCTTGAGCAAGAAATCGGGTAGTTTTTCCGATCAATTCGGGAATGAGTTGCAGATCAAAGCTGAGATCGCGCTGTCCAGCCTCCTTCAGTCCGTCCAGAAATCGCGGATCATCCAGCAGAGAATTTGTGCCCGTCTGCGCGTCCTCTCCGGGTGCGCGCCCGACGATCTGGCGCACACCGCGTACAGTTGGAAGGGCCTGAAACGTATCAAGCTGGGCGTGTAGGTCAGCCGAGGTCAGGTCACAGAACACAACCTGCGCCATTGGCCAGTCTGGATTGGTTTCGGCGACAGCTTGAACCCACCGGGCTTCGTCCAGACCGTTTTTGGCCCCCACCTGGATATGGATCGAGGCACCGACTCCGCAGGGCGCGGCTTCGGACCGGAACTCGCGCAGCAGATAATCCCGTTGAATCGGCGTCGGGTCGCCAAAGAACCTTTCCACCCCGCGCGCCATCAGCCAGGGGTAGTTTACAGCTTCAAGGTCCCAAAGGTGGTGATGGGCATCGATCCAGCCGGTCATGTTCGCGGTACTTTCGACATGCGCCCCAAAATATCGACACCCTGTTGTTTCCAGAAGTGCAGCAGGTCAATGAAAACCCAGTTCTCGGCCAGCTTGTCACCCGCGCGACGATAGATGTCGATCACACGGAATTCACCGGCCTTGTCTGTGGCGGGCATACCCATGAACCCGCCGGTGGGCCGCGCCGTGAAATTCGGCCAGCCGAAAAAGCCGCCATAGTGACCCTCAGCCAAGCGGCAAATGTGCTTGGTCTTCGAGCGGTCCGTTAAAGATGCGCGGAACGGGCCTGAGTGCTGCTTTGCATAACGCTCAATCGTATAGGTCGCACCGATCCCGGCGGGCCCCCACCAAATCATGTCTTCGCTCCATGTCTGGCGCAATTCTTCCTCAAGGCTCAAGCCGCTGTTCCATTGGCCGAGATTGGAAATCATGGCATTGATCGTGTCGAGAGTTTTCTCGCCTTCTTCGGCAGGCTGCGGGCTGAACATCAACCCGTCATGCGTCATCGGTCCGGGTTGAACCAGATGGGCTGCAGTTTGAGGCGGGAAGGGCTGCAACCCGACCTGCATCATGAAATGCGGGATGTCGAAATACATCGCCGTTTCGGCGATCTTGCCATTCTCGATCTTGTTGAACTCACAATAGCGCAATAACGCCATCTTGCCCGTGGGGGCGATGCCCAGCCACGCATTGTCGAACAGGCCCATCAGATGCCCCATTGAAACAACCCAGACCGAGGTGAATCCGTCCATCTCGTTTTTCCCGGCCATGAACACGTCCATCCGGCGCTGCATTTTCCTTAGACTTTGCTTCAGGGGACGCCAGAATGCCTGTGCTACGTCATGGGTGCCCCGAAGCTCATCAAACGGGTGGAAACCGCGCCACAGGTAGTCTTCTGTGCAGAACTCAGACAACGTGTTGGCGATATCCGATTCTTTTACGCTGCTGAGCGCCGAGTAGTAATCCAAGATGATCGCTTTTTGGATTTCATGGGACATTATTACTTTCTTTCAGTTCTTTAGTCGCTGTCATGGGGCGAGTTGCGAAGAAGATGAAGTCGATGTTTGCACACGCATGCAAAAAAAGCTTGCCAGATGTTTCTTTTGTTGTCTATGGTTTTGCAAGCGTATGCACGATGAGTGCAGCAGGGAGGACAGAATGGCCGAAATTCAACTTCGCAATGTTGGAAAGCGTTGGGGATCGTTTGTTGGAGTTGACAATTTTGACCTGACGATAGCCGACAAGGAATTCCTGGTACTTCTTGGGCCGTCAGGTTGCGGAAAGACCACGACAATGCGCATGATTGCTGGTCTCGAGGACGCGTCTGAGGGCGATATCCTGATCGATGGCGCCCGAGTAAATGACATGGAGCCCAAAGACCGCGATGTCGCGATGGTGTTCCAGTCATACGCGCTCTATCCGAATATGAATGTATATGAGAACATTCGCTTCCCGCTGAAAGTTCGCGGTATTGACCCTGCTACCCATGACGAAAAAGTGCGGCGCGCTTCGGCTATGGTCGAGCTGGATGACTTCCTGCACCGCAAACCGGCGGAACTGTCTGGCGGTCAGCGTCAGAGGGTTGCCCTGGCTCGTGCCATTGTGCGCGAGCCGAACGTGTTCCTGATGGACGAGCCACTATCTAACCTTGACGCAAAACTGCGCGTTTCTACCCGCGCGCAGATCAAGAACCTGAGCCACGAATTGGCGGTCACCACGATCTATGTGACCCACGACCAGATCGAGGCAATGACCTTGGCTGATCGGGTGGTGATCATGAAACAAGGTGTGGTTCAGCAGGTTGGCTCCCCAACCGATATTTACGATGAACCTGCAAATACATTTGTGGCCAGCTTCATCGGCAACCCGGCAATGAACCTTGTCGATGGCGAGGTTCAGGGTGGCGTGTTCCGCGCCCAAAGCACAGAGGTGCACGGGGTGAACGCGCCGGACGGTCCTATCACGCTGGGGTTTCGCGCCGAGGACGCAAATGTTGTGGAAAGTGACGGCGAGATCAACGCGCCGATCTATACGCAAGAGTTGTTGGGCGACAGCACCATGGTTTCGGTTCGGATCGGTGGTGCGCTGGTCTCGGTCAAGGCCGACAAAACCTATCGGGCCGAAATCGACGATCAGGTCTCTATTCATATCCATACCGATCACTGCCATCTGTTTGATGCGAAAACCGGGGCTCGCCTGGAGGGCTGAGAACCGCAAACCACACCCGTTGGGACGGGGTAATCTGGGTGCAGACTTCGAAGATGCACCATCCATCTAGGGAGGAATATTGATGTTTCTAAAGAAAATTGCATTGGCCGGCTCGGTAGCCGCCTTTGCCGCAAGCGCGGGATATGCCTGCGAAATCGGCGCACGTGTCAATATAGTCGGCAATGAATTTGCGGCCATCCAGGCCGTCGCAGCCGGAGCGAAGGAATGCACCGGGGCGTCGGTAGAATCCAACCTGACATCCGAGCACCAGACCATCAACGTGGCTGGCCTGTCGGGCAATCCGTCGGAATACACGACCGCAATCATCGCCAATAGTTCGGTTGTGGCACTGATGAACGAAGACGTTATTCGTCCGCTCAATGATCTGGTGGAAAAGTATGGTCAGGACCTGCAGCCTGGGCAGCTGATCAAGATTGGCGACAACATCATGGCTATCGCCTTCATGGCGAACGCGCAGCATCTGATGTACCGCAAGGACATCCTTGAGCAAGCCAGTGTGGAAGTCCCGACTACCTATGAGGAGATGCTCGAGGTGGCCGAGGCCATTCGTGCGCAGGGTATTATGCAAAACCCGGTTGGTGGAGCCTATGCATCGGGTTGGAACCTGGCGCAGGAATTTAACAATATGTTCCTTGGTTATGGCGGCAGCCATTTTAAACCCGGTACGGCCGAACCCAACGTGAATTCTGAGGCCGGTGTCAACGCCTTGAATATGATGAAGGCTTTGTCGGAATACATGAATCCCGACTTCCTGACTCATGACTCCAACGCTACCAATGCCGAATACCGTGCTGGCAACGTTGCAATCATGAATATGTGGGGTTCGCGCGCATCGCAGCAAACCACCACCGAAGGTGTGTTGCAGGAGGTAATCGACGGCCATGCGATTGGCGCGCCGCTGACAGTTGGTGGCGGAGATATCCCTGCAACGACCCTGTGGTGGGACGGTTGGACTGTCGGAAAGAACATCTCAGATGAAGAGGCCGAGGCCACATTCATTGCAATGAAACATGGCATCCGTCCTGACATGCTGAACGATGAAACCACGCCGTTGGCGGTCTGGCTGATTGAAGGCTACCAGCCGGGAAAAGATGCCGAGGGTGTGTTTGCTGCGGCCAAAATGGGCACACCACCCTATCCGATGCTACCGTACATGGGGCTCATGCACAGCGCACTTGGCAACGAACTTGCTGATTTCATGCAGGGCAAGGAAAGCGCGGAACAAGCGTTGGCTGATGTAGAAGCCGCCTATCGTGCCGCCGCCATCGAGCAAGGCTATCTGCAATAAGAAGCCTATTGCGCGGGTGCCTTTGATACCCACCCGCGCAATCCTACTCACGCGAGGATTGCAACATGCGCCATAAGACATTCCTTTGGTTCTTCCTGCCCACAGGACTCGCGATGCTGCTGTTCATTGCAATGCCAATTGTCTCGGTGGTGACTCAATCGATCTTCGCGCCCCACCCGGCCGTTCTGTTAGAGGTGGAAAACTGTACCCCGCTTATCGGATGCACAACTGAGACCACTGTTGATCAAGAGGCCACCGCGGCGCTTCGCGCCGAGCAACCTCTGGGCCGGTTTGTGGGATTGGACATTTACTTTAACCGAGGCCATCTGGCGATACAGGAAATTGGTCAAATCTGGGCCGCAAATGAAACATGGGGCGGCTTTTTCTCGGAACTCGGCAATTTGCCCTTTTACCGGGCGATGGCATTCACGCTGACCTTCGTTGCTGTCGTGACACCGCTCACAATTGTATTGGGGCTGGTGATTGCGCTGGCAGTAAACTCCCTGCACAGGCAACTCAAAGGTCTGATGATCTTTTTCTCTCTTCTGCCCATGATCGTGACCCCGCTGATCGGCTCGCTCATCCTGTTTTGGATGATTGACAGTCGCGGGGTGATCGGCAACGCCCTCGTATATCTTGCTGGAGATCCGGATTTCAGCCTGAAAGCATCAACAGGGCTGATGTGGGTAGCGCTGATGGTCTATGGTGTTTGGCACGCTGCGCCGTTTGCCTTTGTCGTGTTCTATGCTGGCCTGCAAACCTTGCCCCAAGACCAGATTGAGGCCGCCCAGATAGACGGGGCGACGCGCTGGCAGCAGGTCAAATTCGTGGTTGTGCCCCATCTCATGCCCCTGGTCACATTTGTTGCGCTGATCCAGTTGATGGACAATTTCAAGGTGTTTGAACCTATCATCGGCTTCAGTGCACAAGCGCATGCGCAATCACTCAGCACCTTCATCTTCTACGATCTCGGTGGCGAGACTCGGCAACTGTCTTCCGCTGCTGCTACCTCTGTGATGACGATTTTCGGGGTCGCAATTCTTCTGTCGCCCGTGCTTGTCCGCACCTGGCGCGATTTCAAAGGAGCAAGATAATATGGCCAGCCGCGCGCAAAGAATGCCTACAAGCCTTCGGATCGCCTCATCCCTGTTTGTGCTCCTATGGTTTATCCTGGCCGCCTTTCCGTTCCTCTGGACGGTTTGGGGGTCGTTCAAGGTCGAGCTGGATTTCTTCTCGATCGCTGACTGGACCAACGCCCTGACCGGTGCCCGAACCGAAGCGGTTTATGGCTCGCCGTTCACCACCACCGGATATGAGGGCGCATGGATTCAGGAAGAGTTCTGGCGCAATGTTCTGAACACCGGGATCGTCTGTTTCTTTGTTGTTACCATCTCACTGACTATCGGGACGTTAGGGGGCTATGCCCTTTCGCGGTCTACTTACAACTACACATTCTGGCTTTTGATCACGGCGTTAATTTTCCGTGCAATGCCGCCAATCACTCTGGTCTCGGGTTATCTGTTACCCTTCTTTGAATGGAATGTTTGGGGAATTCTTCCAACCACCATTATCGTGCTTGTGGCGATCAACCAGCCGTTCACTCTTTGGATGTTGCATTCCTTCTTCAAGAACATCCCGAGCGAGTTGGATGAAAGTGCCAAGGTCGACGGATGCAACCAGTTTCAGGCTTTCCGACGTGTGATCATTCCGGTGATGTGGCCAGGCGTCATCACGACCGGGCTGTTCTCGTTCCTTCTGGCCTATAACGACTTTGCCGTGGGGGCGATGCTGCTGTCTGAAAGCAACCGTACTATGGTGCCTGCCATTGCCGCATTCCTCGGTACAACGCAAACCGAGGGCAACGTGATGTTCGCTGTTGCAGCCGTGGTTTCAGCCACTGTTCCACTGTTCATACTGGTGATGTTCTTCCAGCGTCAGATCGTCGGCGGCCTGACCGCCGGGGCTGTGAAAGGCTGACATAAATGGGGCGCACTCATCCTCAGTCCGTATCTGCCCATGCGCACGCAGCCAGCCTGAACTTGGCTGCGCGCCGGGCCCGACGGCCGGGACGAATTCCATTTGCCATGATGCGCGCGGGTCCTCGTGCCTGCACACCGCCACAGCGAATAGGAAAACGTCCTAAAAAGGAAAGCGCCATGAACAAGCGCGCAAATCGCCCAGCGATGGGTATTGCTACCGGAACCACGTTTGAAAACAAACAGCTTTATCGTCAGTTTCTCGAAAGCTTTGATAAGGGCCTCGGCGAGACCATGGAGACGGCCGCCAGCGAGATTTTCGCCGCAACGGCCACTACCGAAGCGAGCCATCCGATCAATGCAGCCCCCGATGGCAACGGCTACGTCAGCTCTGTCATCTTGCCGATTTCAGAGGCGTTCGAGGGGCTCACCCGTCAGAACTATGTGGTCACAGGTGGCGAATACCTGGGAAGCGAGTGGGTCACCTCGACCGGGTATTTCCACGGTCATTTCAAGCGACCGCTTTGTGGTATTCCACCCAGCGGCAAACTGGCATTTCTGCGCTTTGGTGAATTCCACCGAATGGAAGATGGCAAGATCGTCGAATCCTATGTCTTTCTCGGCTTTGCCGAGTTGATCATCGCGCTTGGCCTCTGGCCGCTGGAACTGCAGGGCTATGAAGGTGTCGTGCCGGGTCCGGCAACGCATGACGGCATCGTCATTGGGCCTTCAGACTCAGCGCAGTCACGCGCCACAGCAGATCTGGTCGAGGACATGTTAAAACAGCTAACGACCGAGGACCAAAGCTGGCGGCCTTATTGGGATGACCGAATGGTGTGGTACGGTCCCGGCGGGCTGGGATCCTATGCCACGGTCGATGCCTTCGCTGATTTCCAATCCCCCTTCGAGGACACGTTCGAAGGCTGGGGTGACGGCAGGGACGCAGGCGTCACCGGGGTCGGCTCGAATTGCAAGGCCGGGGATGGCGACTATGCATTCCTGTGCGGCTGGCCGCAGATCACCGGCGTCCACGTCAAATCCTTCCTGGGCCTGGAGCCAACGGGAAAGCGCGTTTTTATGCGTGACTGCGACTGGTGGCGCTGCGCAGACGGCAAGATCATCGAGAACTGGTGCATGCTCGATATTCCACATCTGCTGTTGCAACTGGGTTACGACCTTTTTGCCCAAATTTCTGAACAGACCCGATGAGCTGTTCCGCCAGACATAACGCCATTGCGCGCCACCCGGCGCTCAACCGGATGCCAAGGGATTTTCTGACGGCCGACCAACCCTCCCCGTCCAGACAGAAAGCCCCTTGGTAACCATAAAAGGAAAAGACACATGAAGGGCTCCCGCCCCGAACAGGCCGTGCTGACACGTAACACGGACATGAGAAAAACCGACGAGACCCGCGCCGTGATCGAGGGGATGGTCGATGGTTTGAACGATCACCGCATCGACGATATCGGCGAATTCTTCGCAGAAGGGTTCCGCTGGATCGGCAACCGGGGCTGCGGCACCAAAACTGGGCTCAAGGAGTTTCAGAACAACTGGCAACGCCCGTTCCAGGCAGCGTTTTCTGATAAGATTTGCATCGATGAGGCCCGGCTTTACATGGGCGAATGGGCTGCGGCCTTTGGCCGACAGGAGGCAACTCATTCGGGCGAGTTCCTGGGCATCGCTCCGACGGGAAAGCGGGTCGAGATCCGGTACATGGATTTCTGGAAAGTCGTCGATGGCAAGATCGTTGACAACTGGGTGAACGTCGATTTCGCCCATGTCGCCGCGCAGCTTGGCGTTGATCTGTTCAATGGTGAAGGCTGGGAAGCATTTGACCGGGGAGAAAAAACTCCACCCCGGCCCGAAAACTGAGGATAGAGACAATGGCTATTGAATACCTGAAACGCGGCAAACCTGAAGCTGATCGGGCGGAAGACGATGCCAAAACCCGAGCTGTTGTCGAAGCAACGCTGGCGGATATCGAAACCCGCGGCGATACCGCTGTGCGCGAGCTGTCAGAGAAGTTCGACAACTACTCGCCGGAAAGCTTCCGCCTGAGCCAGGATCAGATCGACGAGTTGATCAACTCGCTGACTGAACGCGAACTGGCCGATATCAAATTCGCGCAGAAGCAAGTGACGAACTTTGCGCAGGCACAACGCGACTCGATGCTGGATATCGAGGTTGAAACTCTGCCAGGAGTGATCCTTGGTCACAAGAACATCCCTGTTCAGTCAGTGGGATGCTATGTCCCCGGTGGCAAATTCCCGATGGTGGCTTCGGCGCATATGTCAGTGGCAACTGCCAAGGTCGCCGGTGTTCCGCGCATCATAGCTTGTACCCCACCCTTCCAAGGCAAACCCAATGCGGCCGTGATCGCAGCGATGCATCTAGGAGGCGCGCATGAGATCTATGTTATGGGCGGTATCCAGGCCATCGGTGCCATGGCGATAGGGACTGAGACCATTGATCCGGTTCACATGCTGGTTGGCCCCGGCAACGCCTTTGTGGCCGAAGCCAAGCGCCAGCTGTTTGGCCGGGTGGGCATCGACCTGTTCGCGGGTCCGACCGAGACGATGGTCATCGCCGACGAAACCGCAGCGGATGCGGAGCTCTGTGCGACCGATTTGCTGGGACAGGCCGAGCATGGCTATAACAGCCCCTGCGTTCTGGTCACCAACTCGCGCAAACTGGCCGAAGAGACACTGAGCGAGATCGACCGTATCCTCGAGATCCTACCCACCGCCGGCACTGCCAAGGTCAGTTGGGAGGAATACGGCGAGGTCATCGTCTGCGACACCTATGACGAGATGCTTCAAGTGGCCGATGACATCGCGTCAGAGCATGTGCAGGTCATGACTGACCGCGACGACTGGTTCCTGGAAAACATGACCTGCTATGGCGCGCTGTTCCTTGGTCCGCGCACCAACGTGGCCAACGGCGACAAGGTGATCGGTACCAACCATACACTGCCGACCAAAAAGGCCGGGCGCTATACCGGCGGGCTCTGGGTCGGCAAATTCATGAAAACCCACAGCTATCAGAAGGTCGTCACTGATGAGGCCGCAGCGATGATCGGCGAATACGGCTCACGTCTGTGTATGCTGGAAGGCTTTGTCGGCCATGCCGAACAATGCAACATCCGTGTCCGGCGTTATGGGGGCATCAACGTGCCCTATGGTGAAGGCGCACCATACCGCGAGACGGCCGATGCGACTTCGTAAGCGTGACGAATCTTGCGCAGGGATTCGACCGGGGCCCTACAGAATTTTTTGGATAAGAAGTTAAAATAATGCGAGATTTCGCAATGGATACTCACTCTACCCACAAGGTCCTGATCGCGCCCCTGCGCGAGGCAATGTATAAATTCGACGAAGCCGGAGTACGAGCGGCGCTGGAGGCGGTGATTGCGCCCGATGCTGCCATCCACATGTTGTATCCATTCGGAGATCTGACCGGCCCGCAGGAACTCTATGACACCTGTTACGCGCCACTTCTGAAATCCATGCCCGATCTTGAGCGTCGCGATTGGATCGTCATGGGTGGTCGGACAGAACAGGGCAACGACTGGGTTGGCTGCGGCGGCCACTACTTCGGCACCTTCGTCGCCCCCTGGCTGGACATCCCGCCGACCGGGCATCTGACCCACATGCGGTTCCACGAATTCTACCGCTTTGAAAATGGCAAGGTTGTCGAGATTCAGGCACTCTGGGACGTTCCCGAAGTCATGATGCAGGCGAATGCCTGGCCAATGGCCCCGTCTCTGGGGCTGGAGTTCTGCATTCCCGGCCCGGCGACTCTGGATGGCGTTGTGTCCGGACCGTGGGATGAGGTGAAATCTCTGGCCTCGTGCAATCATATCGTCGACATGCTGAAACATCTTGAGAAACACCCCAGCCAGGGTGGGCCCGAAGTGATGGAGATGGAGCGGTTCTGGCATCCGCGCATGAACTGGTACGGTCCCGCAGGGATCGGGACAGCGCGCGGTATCGCGGGATTCCGCAACTGGCACCAGATTCCATTCCTCAACGGAATGCCCGATCGTGGTCAGTATGCCGACGAGATCACCTTTCACTTTTTTGGTGATGGCGACTACGCCGCTGTGACCGGCTGGCCGAACATGATCCAGACCGTCACCCATGACGGCTGGATGGGGATTGCGCCTTCGGGCAAACGGATCACTTTGAAGTCACTTGATTTCTGGCGTCTGGAAGGTGGGCTGATCCGCGAGAATTGGGTGTTGGTCGATCTGCTGGATGTGTATCGGCAATTGGGCGTAGATGTTTTTGCCCGACTGCGTGAGTTCAATAAGGCACGTGTACCCGGCACCATCCCATTCCCGGTCGGCGAGGTCTGATATGCCACATTTTCCCAGCACCCCCAGTTTCGACCTGAGCGGCAAGCGAGCTTTGGTCGCCGGAGCCTCGTCGGGCATAGGCATGGCCTGCGCTGTGGCGCTGGCGGAACATGGTGCTGAGGTCACTTTGGCGGCGCGCCGTGCTGGTGCGCTTCAGGATATTGCAAAAGATATGTCGGCGCAGGGTTGGTCTGCCAGGGTTCTGGAACTGGATGTTTCGGACGTGGCGGCAACCGCTGAAGCCGTGGCGCAAAATGGGCCGTTCGATATTCTGCTGAACTCAGCTGGGCTTGCCCGACACAGCAAGGCCGTGGAAACACAGCCGGAAGATTTCGATGCGGTGATAGGCGTCAATGTCAAAGGTGCTTATTTCCTGACCCAGGCTGTTGCCAAAGGCCTTCTCGACGCTGGCCGCCCCGGTTCGCTGATCAATATCTCTAGCCAGATGGGCCATGTTGGTGGTCGCGAACGCGCGGTTTATTGTGCGTCGAAATTCGCGGTCGAAGGCTTCACCAAGGCGATGGCGCTTGAGTTGGGACCGTCAAAGATCCGGGTTAACACGATTTGCCCCACCTTCATTCTGACGGATCTGACAAAGTCGACTTTTGACGATCCGGACAAGCGGGCCTGGATTCTGGACAAGATTAAACTGGGTCGCCCCGGAGAGGTTGAAGACATAATGGGGGCGGTGGTTTATCTGGCCTCGGATGCATCGTCGCTGGTGACGGGCACGGCATTGATGGTTGACGGAGGTTGGACGGCAGACTGATGGCGACACAAAAAGTTACATCACTGGAAGTTGCCCGTCTCGCCGGGGTCAGCCAATCTGCGGTCAGCCGTGTGTTCACCCCCGGCGCGTCTGCGTCGAAAAAAACCGTTGAAAAGGTGCGCAAGGCGGCCAAGGAACTGGGCTATCGCCCGAACGTTCTGGCCCGCGCTGTAGTGTCCGGGAAAAGCCGGATCATCGGGCTTGTCGTGGCCTATCTGAACAACCAGTTCTATCCCGAGGCGCTGGAGAAGCTGACAAACACGTTACAGGAACGTGGATACCACGTGCTGATATTCATGGCCTCGCATGAATCTGGAAACATCGACAATGTGGTCGAGGAAATACTCGACTTTCAGGTCGAAGGGATTATCGCCGCTTCGGTGGCTTTGTCCTCAGATTTGTCAGACCGCTGCCGAACGGCCGGTATACCGATGGTGTTGTTCAATCGGGCACAAGACGACACGGCGATGTCGTCAGTTACATCTGACAACGTTGCCGGTGGTCGAAAGGCTGCCGAGTTCTTGTTGGCAGCTGGGCACCAAAAGATCGGATATATCGCCGGGTGGGAAGGAGCTTCGACCCAGCGTGACCGCGAAACAGGGTTTGTTGCGACCTTGCAGAAAGCCGGGGTTACGCTGCACGCCCGCGAAGTAGGAAACTTTTCGACGGAAGAAGCCCGGCAAGCCACGCTGCGGATGTTCGAAGCCGATCCGCCTGATGCGGTGTTTGTCGCCAACGATCACATGGCCGTTTCCGTGATGGACACGCTGCGGTTCGAATTGGGGCTGAATGTTCCGGGCGACGTTTCGGTCATCGGGTATGACGATGTCACTGTCGCCTCATGGCCAGCCTACAACCTGACCACCATTCGACAGCCCGCCAATCGCATGGTCACGGAAACTGTCGATATTCTGCTCGGCAAGATCGAGGACCCCGATGCCGGCCCGCGTCGGGTCGAGATTGACGGACCGCTAATTGTGCGCGGCTCCGCCCGCATACCTGAAGGATGGAAGACATGAAGGGATTTGATCCCAAGTTCAAAGATTTCCCCGACTACATAATCGGGATTACCAAAGAAATCTGGGAAGATCGTGGCATTGCCACGCTGCACGACTATTACGCCCCGGACATCGTCGTGCGATCACCTGGGTCGGTGGTTGTCGGAAACCAGAATGTCATTGCTGCCACTATGGCAACTCTGGCAGAATTCCCTGATCGAACGCTGTTGGGTGAGGATGTGATCTGGTCGGGAACGCCGGAAGAGGGCATGCTGTCGTCGCATCGCCTTTTGTCCACAGCGACCCATCTGGGTGACGGTGTGTATGGCAAGGCGACCGGCAAGAAACTGGTCTACCGCATTTTAGCCGACTGCCACGCCATCAACAACCAGATCAACGATGAGTGGCTCATCCGCGACCAGAGCGCGATCGTGCAGCAGATGGGTTGGGACCCCAAGGAATATGCCCGCGATCTGATCGCGCGCGAGGGTGGGGCTGACGCCTGCGTGCAACCTTTCACACCGGCGAACGATCAGCCCGGCCCCTATAAAGGCCGTGGCAATGACAATGAATGGGGCCAGAAATACGCGGATATCCTGACCCGGATCATGAATGCCGATATGAGGGTGATCGAGGCTGAATACGACCGCGCTGTTCTGTCAGAATATCCCGGGGGCAAGACCGGCCACAGTTGGGGGCCGGTTGATCGGTTCTGGATGGGCCTGCGCGCGGCGTTCCCACGTGCCGAATTCAAGATCCACCACCAGATCGGCCGTGATGACCCGATGATGCCGCCGCGCGCCGCGATCCGCTGGTCTTTGCATGGCACACATGACGGCTGGGGCGTGTTCGGTGTGCCCACAGGGGCCGAGGTCTTTGTGCTGGGCATCAGCCAGGCCGAGTTCGGTCCATGGGGTCTGCGCAAGGAATACACCTTGTTTGACGAAACCTCGATCTGGAAACAGATTCTTCTGAAAACCGGCGATCTCTAGAATGTCGCACCGTATCTCAAATCTGGATGCCGGGCAGGCGTTGCGGCGGTACCACGCCCATCGCGCCAGCCTGCGCGCCCGGCGACTGAACAATCGTCCGCCGGGTGGTTTGGTTTGATCCGATCAAACCCAAATCAAAAGGAGAAAAGATATGAGTACCATCGAAAGCCGCATCGTCCGTTATGGCGAACTGAAGCCATGTAAAACCGCGTTCATCGACGCGCACACTCCGGGCTCGAACCAGAAAGAAAATTTTACCATCATTGGCGGTGGGGTCAGCGAAAGCCCGGATCAGCACGTCCACATCACCGACAAGATCGGGTTCAACATCGGTGCAGCGGGTCAACCGCCGAAATGCCGCAACTCGCTGCACAGCCACACCACCGCCGAGGTGTTCTTTGTTGCTAAAGGTCGATGGCGGTTCTTCTGGGGTCGTTATGGCACGGCTGGCGAGTTCATCGCCGAAGAAGGCGACATCTTCAACATCCCGACCGGGATCTTCCGCGGCTTCGAGAATGTCGGCCAGGACTATGGGATGATCATGTCGATGCTTGGTGGCGACGATGCCGGTGGCGGCGTGACCTGGGCTCCGCAAGTCATTCAGGATGCGCAGGCCCATGGCCTGATGTTGGGCAATAACGGCGTCCTTTACGATAGCAAAAAGGGTGAGGAACTGCCACACTATGTGCAGCCGATGCCGCTACTGACCGAGGAAGAGCTGAAAGCCTACCCTGAGGTTCCCGTTGATGCGGTGATCGGCAAATACGTCGCTCGCTACTGGGACCTGATGGCGCTGGCGGCGGACAAACCTGCGGTTGTGATCGGTGAAAATGGCCTGATCAAAGACAAGCCCGGTTTCGAGGTTGATTTTTTGACGCGCGGTTCGGCTGTGGCTGAACTGGTCAAGGCGGACAAACCCGTGGTTCTGATGCCGGCGAGTGGCCATTGGCGCATCAAGATCAATGAGGTCGAGGTTACCCTGTCCAACGGTGATACCGCTCTGGTTCTGCCCGGTGAAAGCTACAGCGCTGAACCGTCTATGACCGGGCAAGCGGGTCTGTACCGGATCACCGCAACCGACGACCCTGCTGGGGCGACTTGGACAGGAGAATAACGCCGAAATTACACGTCCCGGTTTCAATCGGGGCGCGCGCAGCACATCCATCGCCGGCTTTCCGGCCCGGCGATGGACCTAGATTTGAATGGAGATCCTAACATGACCCGCGTTTCAACCACCCATGTGGGAAGTCTGCCACGAAATCAGGAGGTCGTTGACTTCATCTTTGCTCGCGAGCGAGAGGAACCGTTCGATCAGGCTGCATTTGACGCCTGCATGACCGCGGCCGTGTCCGAAACCGTGCGGAAACAAGTCAAGGCTGGGGTAGATATCGCCTCGGACGGTGAGACCTCAAAGATCTCTTACGCCACTTACGTCAAGGACCGCTATACCGGCTTTGCAGGTGACAGCGCGCGCAATGCGCCAGCTGACCTCAAGATGTTTCCGGGCTTTCTGCAACGATTGGCCGATGACGGTGGAACGCCCCAGTATGCTCGACCCATGTGTGTGGGCGAGGTGCGCTCAAAAGGGCAAGGTGAGCTGCAGAAGGACATCGACAATCTCAAAGCCGCGATGGCCGAGCACGGGGTCGAGCGCGGTTTTATGAACGCCGCCAGCCCCGGAGTTATTTCCCTGTTTCTGCAAAATGATTTCTATCCGACGCGCGAGGCCTATCTGGCCGCGCTGGCCGATGCGATGAAGGAAGAATATGAGACCATCGTTGGTGCGGGTCTGGATCTGCAATTGGACTGCCCCGATCTGGCCCTGTCGCGCCATATGCTGTTCACCGATCTGTCCGACGACGAGTTCGTGAAAATCGCCAACATGCATGTTGAGGCATTGAACCACGCATTGCAGAATGTCCCATCTGACAAAGTGCGTGTCCATATCTGCTGGGGCAACTACGAGGGGCCGCATTGCTGCGACATCGGCATGGACAAGGTGTTTTCGACGCTGATGTCGACCAAATCGCGCTATGTGCTGTTCGAAACCTCTAACCCGCGACACGCGCATGAATGGACGGTGTTCCGTGACCGCAAGGGTGAAATTCCGGGTGACAAGGTTCTTGTGCCCGGTGTGGTGGACACCACGACGAATTTTGTCGAACACCCGGAACTGATTGCTCAGCGTACCGAGCGGTTTACGAACATAGTTGGAAATGAGCGTGTAATCGCCGGATCAGATTGCGGCTTTGGCACCTTTGCGGGCTTTGGTGCGGTAGATCCGGATATCGCCTACGCCAAGCTGGGCGCGCTTGCCGAAGGGGCTGCCCTGGTCAAATGACGCCGCTTATCCTCCTGCCCGGAATGATGTGCGATGCGCGGTTGTTCGCACCGCAGATTGACGCTTTGTCAGGCAAATACCCGATCCTGTGCGCACCAATCGGAGGACAGGACACAATGCAGGCGCTGGCCGCCGATGTGTTAGCCTATGCGCCCGAACGCTTTGCTCTGGCGGGACTCTCGATGGGTGGCATTGTGGGGATGGAAATCCTGCGTCAGGCACCGGACCGTGTGGCTGGTTTGGCGTTGATGGACACGAACCCGCTTGCTGATTTGGACGAGGTCAAAGCCAGGCGCGGCCCTCAGATCGATGCGGTCGGACGTGGCAACCTACGCAAGGTCATGGCCGAAGAGATGAAACCGAACTACCTGACTGAAGGTCCGCGCCGCGCCGCCATTCTGGACCTGTGCATGGATATGGCCATGGATCTTGGCCCGGACGTTTTTGTCAATCAATCTAAAGCTCTGCGTGATCGCCCTGACCAGAGCAACACTCTGCGCAACTTCACCGACGCAGCACTCATTCTCTGCGGGCGCGACGATGCCCTGTGCCCTGTTTCAAGGCATGAATTGATGCACGATCTGATGCCACAGAGCCGGTTGGAAATCATAGAAAACGCCGGCCACCTGCCGACACTGGAACAACCGCGACAAACAACGGCGGCTTTGATCCGCTGGCTGGAGTTGATATGAACCAATCCTTGCTGGACCTGCTGAAAAAGATCGACACGCCGACTGTTTGTAACGCAATCGAAGTGGCGCAGGGCAAGCGCGGATTCAATGAATTCACCCGGGGCACGATGTTATGTTCTGATCCCGATGCGGGCGCGATGGTTGGATATGCCCGTACCGCGAAGATTGCCGCCGTGAACCCGCCGTCAGAACCGCCTGAGGAGATCCGCCAACGTCGGATGGATTATTACAGGCATATGGCAACTGGGAGCGACCCGGCTGTCACCGTGGTTGAGGATTTGGATTATCCAGATTGCATCGGCGCCTTTTGGGGTGAGATCAATACGACGATCCACAAGGGCTTCGGCATCAGTGGTGCGCTGACCAACGGGGTAATGCGCGACCTGGGCGATCTACCCGGTAACTTCCCGGTTGTTGCCGGGTCAATCGGGCCCAGTCACGGGTTCGTACATGTGCGCAAAATCGGCACCTCGGTTTCTATCTTTGGTCTGAAGATCCAGAACGGCGATCTTGTGCACGCGGACCGTCATGGTGCGCTGGTTATCCCGCCCGAAGTCGTGGGCAAGCTTGAACGGGCGATCATCAAATTGCTTGAAACCGAAAAACTGATTCTGGATCCCGCCCGCGCAACCGGGTTCGATTTCGATGCCTTCGAAAAAGCATGGGCGGCGTTTGAAGCCTCTCGGACTTAAACTTGCGATCTGTATTCCCCGGTTCTGAAGGTGTAGACCCCGCTGGGATCTGTTGCAAATCTTCGACTTCAATATTCCGATATCCATTCACTCGAAGCACTTATGAGCGTCAACAGTCAAAGGTTTGCAACAGATCCCCGCCCCTGCGCATGGGACGCACTGCTAGCTTCTGTTCCTAAATCGTACCAACGCCGCGAATTGCAGCTTTGGCAACCTGTTCAAACATCGATCGATCGTTTGACGCTGATGCGACGATCATGCCCCCTTCAAGGGCGGCGACGATGAGGTTTGCCTTGTCAGCGGCATCCTTGACCCCATGCTTGACGAGCAGATTTTGGAGCCATGCCTTGTTCATCTCGAAGAAGGCTTTTGTGCGTTGGTTGATGTTTTCCGGCAGTCCGATGGCCTCGGCGCCCATGACGGCGCAAAGGCATATCGATTCGTTCAGCACAAGCGCTTTGGAGTAGAGCGAAACGAAGCAGTCCAGAGCGGTTTGCAGATCGTTCAGGTCAATCTTGTCCAGTTCTGCCTTGAATTGCTCGGCGTAGCGGGTGACGAGAGCCTCCCCGAGATCCGGTTTGGTGGGGAAATGGTAGTGTACGCTGGCACTTTTGATTCCCACATCGTTCGCCAGGTCACGGAAACTCATCTCCGAAAAGCCCGCACTGCGCACGCGTTTCTCGGCGGCGATGAGAATTTTTTCTTTCATTGTCAGTGGCATGACTACCTCCAATCTACCGATTGATAGATAAACGTTGACAGCCCAGGAATCAACTTCTAACTGTTATCTACCTAGTGATAGATAGATATTGATGAAAGGATCACGCTGATGGCTACTGGAAACAAACAAAAACGCGTCTTGCTGGTCATGTCGTCCGTTGACGAAATGGGCATCTCGGGCAAGCAAACCGGCACCTGGTTCGAAGAGGTCGCAACCCCGTATTACGTCCTGACGGAAGCGGGCTATGAGGTTGTCTTTGCCTCGCCCAAAGGCGGCAACGCGCCGATTGACCTGCTGTCGATGAAGGCTCCGTTCACTACCGAAAACACTGACCGCTTCTTCAACGATCCGGTGGCCATGTTCGCGGTACAGAATACCCGCAAACTGCGCGAGATCGACTATTCGACCTTCGATGCGCTTTTCGTACCCGGCGGTTATGGATTGATCTGGGATCTGGCGTCGGACAGCCATGCTATCAAGATGATCCGGGAGTTCTACGAATCCGAACGGCCTGTCGCGATGGTCTGCCACGCGCCGGCCATACTGCGGGATATCAAGAAGTCAGACGGCAGCTACCTGGTTGAGGGCCTCAGCCTGACCGGTTTCAAGAACGACGAAGACAGTGAGATCGAGCTTCTGCATCACCTTCTGTTCTCTCTCGAAGATGAACTGAAACGCCGTGGCGCCACCTACGTCAGCAAGGCCAACTGGGAGGCCAACGTGGTCGAAGATGGCGCCCTGATGACCGGCCAAAGCCCGGCGTCGGCACCACCACTCGCGGAAGCGCTCAAGCAGCGCCTGGCTGCCTGACGCCTTACGTCGGGGCGGGCACCTGTCCGCCCCGGCAATTCGAAATGGAGAAGTCCCATGTCCGCCGATCTGCAACCCATCGACAGTGTCGAGATTCTCGTTCTCATCGACAACCGGACGGACAGCCTGTCCAGCGTGCCCGAGGGGTTCACCCATGAGTGGATCAACCTCCACAACGTCGGGATGAAGCAAATCTCGGGCGCCGGTCAGTGTTGTGCCAATCACGGCTTGGCGTTGATCATCACAGCCCGGCGCGGTGTGACGGAACATACATTGCTCTTTGACGCCGGGCCGGTGGATTTTGCCGTCGAGTTCAACGCATCACGCCTTGGCAAATCCTTTGCAGCCATCGAGGCGATCGCCCTGTCGCATGGGCATTGGGACCATGCAGGCGGCATTCCAGCGGCAATCGACCTGATCCGCAAGGATGGCCAGACCGGCGAGTTACCGGTTTATCTGCATCCCGGGATGTTCCGCAAACGCGCCTTTCCGCTTTCATCGGGGGAACTGATCGAAATTCGCGAAATCGCCACGCCCGAAGCCCTGGCTGCGCAGGGGGCTACACCCGTTGTTACGGATCAACCGGTCAGCGTGCTGGACGATATGTTCTATATTTCGGGCGAAATTCCCCGTGTCACGGATTACGAGGTCGGATTTCCGGGTCATGTCCGCCGCACCGAAGACGGCGCGGGTTGGGAAGACGACCCGTTGCTCATGGACGAACGCTATGTGGCGGTGAACATCGCGGGCAAAGGGCTGGTGGTGTTTTCGGCCTGTAGCCATGCGGGTATCGTCAATGTCCTTCATGCCGCTCAAAGGGATATCCCCGGAGTGCCGATCCATGGCCTAACCGGCGGCTTTCACCTTGCCGGTGGCAACGAAAAGATCATCGACCGGACCGTCGCCGACTTTGCGCAGTTCGACATCGACCTGATCATGCCCGGCCACTGCACAGGTTGGCGTGCGACAAACGCGCTGGAACGCCAATACGGCGAACGGGTTGTGCCGATTGCCGTCGGCATGAAGATCAACCTTTGAGAAAGGGAATGAGCCATGGAAATCAATGCAAACTTTGATGAACGCGCTGTCGTCCACTCGGAGAACGAGCCCTGGGTCCCCTCGCCAATGAAGGGTGTCGACCGTCGCATGCTCGACCGGATCGGCGACGAGGTTGCACGGGCAACAACGATTGTCCGCTATGCACCAGGCAGCGCCTTTTCGGCCCATACCCATACCGGTGGCGAAGAGTTTCTGGTGCTTGACGGCGTCTTTCAGGACGAGCACGGGGATCTTCCCGTCGGCACCTATGTGCGCAACCCGCCGACCACGTCGCATACGCCAAGCGCGGCGGACGGAGCAACGATCCTGGTCAAGCTTTGGCAGTTCGACCCGGAGGACCGCACACAGCTGACAATCGACACAAACGCGCAGGACCCGCGCCCGGTTGCAGATGGCATATCCGAAATCCCGCTCTTTGAGGATTCCCGTGAACGGGTCCGGATCGAGATCTGGGACGCATCGGCACATGTAAACGTGACCGGGCACAAAGGGTTCGAGGCACTGGTGATCGACGGCAGCTTCACCGAAGGCGGAGAAGTCTTCCAGAAGAACTCATGGCTGCGTCTGCCACCGGGTATGGCGCTCAACGCCACGGCCGGGTTGGAAGGTGCCCGTCTTTGGATCAAATCCGACCACTTGGCGCAACCGCCAATCATCCCGACCCAAGGATAGGACAATGGACAAACCTCTCGCGATCGTCGCCGGTGCCGGCCCCGGCCTTGGACAGACGCTGGTCACGTCATTTGCTCAGAACGGATATACGGCCTTTGGGCTGAACCGGACCGTGCCGCAAGGCGCCTGTACCACGCTGGCTGTCGATCTGACCGAACAGCGCTGGAACAGGGCGAAGCTCCGGGACATGATCTGCACCCATGGCCCGCCCAAGCTTGTGGTCCACAACACGGCGAACCTTGTCATCTCGCCCTTCGAGGAGACAAGCACGGATGACTTCGAGGCGACCTGGCGTTCCGTGGTCCTGTCAGCGGTCATTCTGGCGCAAGGTGTTTTGCCCGCGATGGCCGACACCGGGGGCGGCACCTTCATCGTGTCTGGCGCCACGGCCAGCCTGCGCGGTGGCAAGAACTTCTCGGCTTTCGCTTCGGCCAAGGCAGGTTTGCGGGCATTGACCCAATCCCTGGCTCGCGAATACGGGCCGCAAGGCGTGCATGTGGTGCATGTGATCCTGGACGGGATCGTCGACACCAGGGCCAGTCGGGATCTGCACAAGATGGATCCGGCGCGGATGATGAAACCCGCCGATATCGCAAAGGTTTATCTTGATCTGGCCAGCCAGCCGCAATCCACCTGGACCCACGAGCTGGATCTCAGACCCATGCGGGAGGCATTCTGATGCAAACCGACACTCTTATTGTTGGCGGCGGCCTGTCCGGCCTCGCCCTTGCTGATCACCTGACAGGCCAGGGCACAGATTTCCTACTGATCGAGGCGCAGGATCGCCTTGGCGGGCGCATCCTGACCAAAGAGCTCTCGGGCGGAAAGTTCGACTTTGGGCCGGCCTGGTTCTGGCCTGGCCAGCCGCGCATGGCTGCGCTCGCGCGGCGTTTCCGAATCCCGGTGTTCGAACAGTCTTCAACCGGCGATCAGATGTATCAGGACCAATCCGGGGCGGTTCACCGCGCCCGCGGCTATGCGTCGATGCAGGGGTCCTACCGACTTGCCGGGGGCATGGGCGCCATGATCAAGGCGCTTGCCGGATCTCTGGATGCCGGTCACGTCCTGACGCAAACCAGCCTCAGATCGGTCCGGCATTCTCCCGGTAAGATCACCGCACTTCTCGATCATGACGGCACGGCCTATACCGTTGAAGCCCGGCAGATAATGCTGGCCATCCCGCCGCGGGTGATTGCGGATACCGTCACATTCGAGCCGGCGCTAGATGCGGCTCAGCTTCAGGCCCTGAAGAACATCCCGACCTGGATGGCCGGGGAGGCCAAGATCCTCGCGGTTTACGATGAGCCCCATTGGCGCAACGCCGGGCTATCAGGTGACGCCATGAGCCATCGCGGCCCCATGGTCGAAATCCACGACGCGTCTCCCATGGAGGGCGGCCCCTACGCTCTGTTCGGTTTCGTCGGCTATCCCGCCGACACGCGCGAGGCACACAAGGACACCATGATGGATCAGGCCCTGGCGCAACTCACGGCCATGTTTGGCCCCAAAATGGCGCAGCCCCTTGATCTGGAACTGCAGGATTGGGCCACAATCGCGGAAATCTCCCGCGCGCAGGATCACGTCCCGGTTCGCTTTCACCCAAGCTACGGTTTGCCTTCTGTCCTTGGCAGCCTTGCGGAAAGAGGTGTCCATTTCTGCTCAACCGAAACCGCACGCGGGTACGGCGGATTTCTCGAAGGTGCCCTGGAAGCTGCTGAGAGAGTTGCAGCATTCGCAGATGAAACCATCATAGCTGAGGCCTGACCGAGCTTTCACTGTCGCCCTTTGTCTTGAATGATCGCTCACGTATGGAAGATGGTTCGATGGCGGGATATCACGGCGCTGCTACAAAGACCGCTCACAACCGCAGTTGGAGGTGGTTAAACATCAGATCGAATGCCTACTATATTTCGGCCCTCGTGGACGGCCCATTCTTGCCGTTCACACGGTTGTTCGTCTTCTGCGGTTGCAGCCCACATTGCCGCCATTCGCTGCGCTAGCTCGATCACGACGGCGGCAGATGTCTGGACGGCGGGACGCAGCGTGAATTCGCTGCACGGGCGCAAGTGTCTGCTTTCAGCGCCTGACGCAGCAACGTTGCAGTTAGATATCAACCTATCTGGGTTGTGGATTCACGCGGGCATGAGCGACGCGAGGATATTATTTGCGTCCTGTCACGACATTCACCGCGTCAGGGTAGACAAGTCTATCGCCCACAACATATGCGTCGAGCATTTCCGCGACCTCTTGAATCAAGGCACTTTGCGCATCTTCTTCGAGTGCGAGAAATGCGCCTGCAATAGGCATAGACGCCAGATGCATGGGAACAAATTCTGGCGCAAGCGGAACATCGATCATCAGCTCTTGCCTCTGAACGGCCACATCCGAAAACCCTTGATCCGCGACCTGTTTTCTTAATTCTTCCACCGGTGGCGTCTGCCGTTGAGCGCTCTGCTTTTCTGCAATCTCGGGGGAGATGTGGTGGGCAACGGCAGAGCAGAGGGCTTCAGTGTAAGCGCTATGACCATCCCAGATTGAGAAGGCCAAACGCCCGCCTGGAACCAGGAGCCGCAAGAACTCACTCAGAGCTTTGGGCTGTTCCGGAAAGTAATGGTAGCCATGCTGCGAAAGAATGACATCGTAAGACCCTGATGGCAGTCCGCTGCTGCATACATCGCTCTCAATCCATTGAATATCGAGATCACCGGCTAAATCTTTTGCCTTGGCGAGCATTGGCGCGTTGATATCCAGACCATCGACCTTCCCGCTTGCTCCAACCTTTGACTTTGCCAGTCGGGTTGTCACACCTGTTCCGCAAGCAACATCCAAGACACGTTCCGAAGAAACTAGTGAAGCCTGTTCAACAAGCGCCTCAGCCCATCGGCCAAACCAAAGGGGCACCATGATTTCTTCGTAGATTTTGGGTCCGTTACCTGCCAATTGAAATGTCATGGAAAAACCTTTGTCGCTTTTTCTGTTAGCGACAGCGTATGCGCGTACCCATTCTCAGGTCAAACCGCCGTTGATTGTGTTGTGTTCAGGATGTCCTTTGATCTGGACATTCATGCAAAGCGCAGCATCGGTCATTTTGGGCTCATTCCGGACCTCAGTGACGTTGCAGCACAGGACCCTACCCCGCCATCAGCTGATCGCCCAGACGGCCCTAACCGGACATTGCTCACAACAAAATTCGCTTCGATGCAGCTTGCGGTTAGCGGTCATTCAATCAAGCAGTGCATTCTGCTTGCTTGATGAAGGCGTTCAAGCCAACATCATAATCACGCCATTTAGAGCCCACACCAGGCGATGTTCTCGCCGAAAAATTGAAGAGATGAATTTTACTTAGGATCATATCAAATGGGCGCTCGATATAGTTGAGCACTTGCCGCTAAGGTTCGCTCCCTGATAGTAAAGCACTGAGCAAGGATTAATCGTGTATTTGAATGAGTATTGAACCACTGCGGAAACGCAAAACAAGCGGCGAACTCTATACGCGACGATCGCCAACAAATCAGTACATCGAGAAGAGCCTTGATTGGTCCTTTGAGGATTTGCTTGACCGCGCGTCCATTCGGGATCGGCGACATAGCGACTATATCCCGTCGGAAGTACTCGTCTACTATCTGCGCCAGACAAAGTCTGACAATTCAGACGGTCGGTTCATTCAGCTCTACGACATTCTGCGCGATCGGGTTGAAGCCGCGTGTCCGCGGGCAAACCGCCAGGTTGGCAAGGAAATCCACGAAGATGCGCGTCTTTCTGAAATTCGTGACGCAACCGTCGATCATGTCACGGAGTTGATGTTCACCGACCGGCAGGACTATGACGAACAACTCGATATCTACGAAGTTGTCTTCGACAAGGCTGTTCGCGCGGCGCACATCACGAAGCTCCGCAAAGTAAGCTGGCGGGAAAACGCTAATGAGGACATGGAGGACGAAGTCACCGGCGAGGTGCGCGCTGTCGTCGAAGCCGCTTTGGAGCGATACAAGAAAGTCGGCCTCACGTCTGAAGAGGATCTCGATTACCGGATTCATCTGCGTGACGCGATTAACGCTCTACCGACAGACGAACGAGAGGTAGTTGATTTGATGCTCGCAGACATTCCTATTGAGACGAACAAAGATGGCGAACCCTCGATGACGGAGCTTTTGGGCTGCGTTGAAAAGACTGTGCGCAACCGACGGGATCGTGCTTTTACAAAAATCCGGCAAGCGCTGGAACTGGAGGTTGGTGATGGCCAATAGAGAAGACGTCCTCAACGACTTCACCGTGGAAGAAGAGATGTCGCCTGCAATTCTCAAGGCATACCTCCAGCGCTTCCCGGAATTCACCCAGGACCTCCTTGCGCTCTTCAACGAACTATCGATGAGCGATTTGGCGTCGGCTGAGGCAAGCCTTCCACTTGAAACCAAGGCCGTAAGCGCGGAAGTGCTGCGCGTCCAACACGTCCGACAATCCCTTTTTGGAACAGGTGTAAGGGAAATTGCCCGTGACCTCGGTCTTCCTCGAGCTTTCTTCACCGGCTTGACCGCCGAAGTTGTCCAAATCGCCTCGATGCCAACGAGCCTGTTGAAAACTCTGGCAAATAAGCTCGGAGTACACATGCAGGATGTCATCAGCGGCATGCAGCAAGGTGATGGGCACGCCGTTGCGATGAAATCAGATGTAAAGCCAGGTGCCGTGCCGCCAATTGACTTCCAAGATTACGTTGATCGTGCCGGTCTTTCCGAGGAGGAGCAGCGCGTGTTGCAGTCGCTGCTAGCTGACGATGGATCGGATTGAAGCGATACGCGTACGCGCGACCGATCTTCATAATCACCGTGTGAACGAGGGCGGCGATCCCACACAGCCTTACGAATTGGTTTTGGCTGAAGCCGGAGCTCGCGATCTTGAGGTGAGGAGACTTCCAGCGGGTCATCCGCAGCTCAAAGGCGGCAAAGCTCTTCTGCAACGGGCATCTGCCACCATCCTGCATGAAGACACGGGTGATGTATTTCTGGATGCTTTCCTGGTCGCGCACGAAGTCGGGCACCACGAATTTGGTGGTGAAGTAGACATACCGCCAATAATGGAGGTCGATCCGGCTCGGTCTGCAGACCCGTCATCCGTCGGTGCCGATCGAGTAGTCGACTACAGCAATCGCGCACGCGAGGAGGTGCAAATGGACCTCTTTGCACGCGAGTTCTTGTTTCCACGCGCCATGGCCTGGTCGTGGCATATCGACGAAGGTTTGAGCGCAAGTGACATCACCAAGAAGCTTGGTGCCCCCTATCCGATGGTGGCCGTTCAGCTTTTTGATGCGCTCTTACTTCCGCAGAGTGAGCCGGATGATGATGCGGCGTCGCCGCCCAAACCCTTGAACGAAGAACAGAGACACGCGGCTGAACATGAAGGCAAGGCCTTGCTCCTGAAAGCTGGGCCTGGCACCGGAAAAACTCAGACGCTCGTCGGCCGGCTGTCGGTATTGAAGGACCGCAGCGTCGATCCGGAGAGCATCTTGCTGCTCACCTTCTCCAACAAGGCTGCCGGTGAAATGACGGATCGTGCCATGCTGGCCTGGCCGGAGGCAGCCGGGTCTGCGTGGATCGGAACATTTCACTCTTTTGGGCTCGACCTTCTGCGCCGGTTCCATGATCGGGCAAGATTGCCTCCAGACCCGCGCTTGATCGATGCCACGGAAGCTATAGCGCTTCTTGAGGACGAATTCCCGCGCCTGAGGTTAAAGCATTTCAACGATCTTTGGGACCCAACCGACAATTTGCGGTCCATCCTTTCGGCAATCTCGCGGGCGAAAGACGAAGTTGTCGATCAACATCGCTACCGCGAGCTGGCGCAGCAGATGGCTGATGCGGCGGAGACGGAAGAAGACAAGATAGCTGCGGAGAAGTGCCTCGATATCGCCTCCGTTTACGACCTCTATGAACAATTGAAAGCCGAGCGCGGTGCGGTCGATTTCGGCGATCTTGTTGCCCGCCCAACGGCCTTGGTCGAATCCGACGAGGCCGTGCGAAAGGAGTTGCGAGGGCGATATGAACACGTCCTTGTAGACGAGTATCAGGACGTGAACCGCGCAAGCGTTCGGCTTCTGCGCGCTCTCAAACCGGAGGGCAAGAATCTCTGGGTCGTGGGAGACGCCAAGCAGTCGATCTACCGTTTTCGGGGCGCGTCCTCCTACAACATCAATCGGTTCGAAACAGAAGATTTCCCTGGTGGGACGTCACTTGAACTCAGCATGAACTACCGGTCATCCCAGGAAATCTGCGACACGTTCAGCACTTTCGCGACGATACGTATGGCGACTTCGGGCTTTCAGGCAAACGCCTTCAAGGGCAAAAGCGGTGGATCGCCCTCTTTCGTTTCTGTTGTCTCCAAAGATCACGAGATTGACGAAATCGCAGCACGCATAATGGCTGCCTGCGGTAACACGACCGCGTTTCGCGACCAGGCCGTGATCTGCAAGGGAAATGCGCGTTTGGCAGAAATAGCCGCTGGCCTTGAGGCGCGCGGAATCCCGGTGCTGTTCCTCGGTCCTTTGTTCGACCGGCCGGAGATCAAGGAAGCATTGTCTCTCCTATCGCTTGTAATCGATCCAAGGGCTATGGGGCTGACCTGCATTGCTTCGATGTTGCCATTTCAGATGTCTATCGAAGACGTCGCCGTCGCTATCGAAACGGTTCGGGCGGCAAAGAAGCCTCTGCCGCTCGATTGGCGCACCCTTTTGGAAACAGCGCCAGGAATGAGTGAAGGCGGTCGGGCCTCAGTGAAGTCCCTTGTCGATGCGTTTGAGGGAATTGAGCCGACGGCAACCGCGTGGCAGGTGATCACGAAAATCTATCTGGACCGCACCCGCCTTGCCGCCGACATAGCCAAACAGGCGCGTGAGGGGAACGCCAACCCTGCGCTTGCCCTCTGGCAATTCCAAAACTTCCTGCGCTCAGCCCTTCCCGAAAAATCAGGCTACCCTATCCGCGATCTCCTGGAACACATTCGGCGTCTGGTGATACTGTCAGACGAACGGGATTTACGCGATCTGCCTGCCGCCGCCCAAAACATAGACGCTGTTCGTCTGATGACGATCCACGGGAGTAAGGGTCTCGAGTTTAAGGTGCTTCACCTCCCGTCTTTGACAAGCGGCTCGATCCCACGCTCCGCCAAACAGAGCCGTGGTCTTCCTCCACCCGACGGCATGATCGAGGGGCCAGTATTTCGGGGAAGCGACGCAATAGATGCTGGCCATGATGAGGAACAGCGTTGTTTGTTCTTCGTAGCGCTATCTCGGGCCGAAGACGGTCTGTTCCTCTACGCGCCGAACAAGAAGTCCAACGGTCATCGGCAGAGCCGGTCCAGCTTTGTTGACGACATCTCGGGCCAACTGGACGATCAACACCCGATTTCCAACGTAAGAGATGTCGTTGGTGAAGCTGAACGCTTCACATTGGAGGTTGATGGCATTGCCCGCATGTCGCCGTCTCAACTCGCGACCTTCGACAAATGCCCGCGCCGATTCTTCTTCGCTCATGTGCTGCAGGTAGGTGGACGGCGCTTGGAGTCAGCGCCGATGCGCATGCACAACGCCGTGCAGGCTGTGGTCGATGAGTTGACAGCTCGTCCCGATGACAATCCTGATGAGACCGAGATGCGGGCGATTATCGACGCCGCCTGGGTTGCTCACGGACCCACAGAACACGGCTACGCATCCGAGTACCGGCAGATTTCCGACGAGTTGCTGCGGTTCTTTGTCCAACTCCGGCAAGGTGAGCGCCGGCGGGCACCGCAATCTCTCTCACTACGCTTCGATGACGCTGAGGTCGTGGTCACAGCGCACGAACAGGTCGAGACGGGTCATTCGACAGTGTTCCGGCGTATTCGCACAGGCCGCAAGACCGGCACGGCTTTGGACGCTCTCGATGCGGCCGCGTTTCAGATTGCAGCTGACGGGCGTGGCGAGGCGGAATTCGTGTATTTGACCGGCGGTGATCGGGATCGTCTGAGCATTTCCGAGGGCAAAATCAAAACCCGAAAAAAGAAGATCGCGGACGCCGCGATCTCGATCATAGAGGGGCGCTTTCCACCCAACCGCAGCGACCGATGTGCGCGTTGCCCCCACTTTTTCATCTGCAATCCGCCACCATCGGGCACGCTCAGAAAAAAAATCGGATCAGGCTTACCGGATTCTTCCTGACGCCGCGATTGTCCTTGTGAAGGCGCAGACATGGTGTCTGTGACCTCTAACTGAACAAGGACTAACAATATGAAACCGCAAGGAAATGATCCTCGCTTCACTGTACTCATCGCCGATGAGGACCTTAACTTCAAAAAACATGTCTTCGACGATCCCAAGGTGCTGGGGCGTCAGCTGATCGAAGCGACTGGTGGTCGCCCTGTCGATGAGCATGTGGCCATTGCGATCCTGTCCAATGGCGATTTCGAAGACATCCGACTAGACGAAAGTTACGATCTGCGCGGTCGTGGCGTCGAGAAGGTGCTTGTCGCTCGTTCGGATCGGAGCTTCAAGTTCAAGATCGATGACGCCGATCTCGAATGGCCGCGTGCCTGCATCAGCGGCTTCGTGCTGCGCAAGCTCGCGAAGTTGCCGCCTAACTACAACCTTTGGCGGGAAATCCCGGGTCAGCATGACAAGAAGATCGCTGATACGGATGTGATCAACCTTGCCGATGCCGGTGTTGAGCGGTTCGTGTCGCTGATCGATCAAACGACGGAAGGGGATGCCCTTCCGTCAAAAGATCAGACCTATCTTTCGGGTCACGGCTACGTGTTCGAAGTGGTTACGGAGGCTGCCAACACGGGGATCATCCTGAAGAACCTGCCGCTGCCGGACGGCAAGTTCAACCACGGGGCTGCAGACGTTCTGATCCTGCTTCCCAAGGGGTATCCCGACTGCCCGCCGGACATGTTCTATGTCTCGCCGAAGCTGACTTTGGCAGGCACCGGTCGGGTGCCGAAAGCCTGTACCGTTGAGCATCGCTTCGGTGGTCGCGTGTGGCAGAGGTGGTCCCGCCATAACAATGCGTGGCGCCCGGGGGTCGATGGTCTTCAAACCATGGTTGCCCGCGTGCAGACGGCCTTGGCGGGGGCCCGAGTCTGATGCGTGATTTGGACATGATCCTCTTGGACCCGCATGAGGCACAAATTCGGTCCCTGCTGGTGGCAGGGGCCGGGTCGGAGCGCTCAGCCTATATGCTCTTTGGCATCGTCGATATCAAAGTCGATCCATGGACAACCGAACCGCGGCGGCGTCTGGTGTCACATCGTTTCGATGCGATCGGCGATGACGATCTCGTATCAGCATCGGCGCGGCATGTGACTTGGCAGACCGATGGCCTCATGCGGCTCTTGAGCGAGGCCAAGGCGACTGGCCTCGTCCCGGCCCTCGTTCATACCCATCCAAACGGCCAGGCTAAGTTCTCTGAACAGGACGACCGCAACGAAGCCGAACTTGCCCGCACCGCCCTTCTGAAAGGCGTGCCAGGGTTGATCAGTGTGGTCGTCGCCGGAGACGGTGATATCGCTGCACGCATCTGGGCGCGAAAGGACAAGGCTGAAGACATCAATCGAATCCTGCATTCCGGACCGCGGTTGCGTATTTCGGGTTTGCAGGGAACGCCCGCAGATTTTCTGGATCGTCAGGTCCGGCTCTTCGGCAAAGAAGCCTCAAGTCAGGTGGCTGGCTTTCGCTGTGGCATCGCTGGTGGGGGCGCGACAGGCAGTACCGTCTTGCCGTTGCTCCTGCGGCTTGGCGTTCAGGAGGCTGTCCAATTCGAGAAAGACATCGTGGACGAAACAAATCTCAACCGCCTTCACGGAGCGCGGCGCTCGGATGTCGATGCAAGAATGCCTAAGACCGCTATTCACACGCGAACCGTGAAGGAATCCGGGCTCGGCATGACGTTGGTAAGTGTGGACGCCTGGGCCGGACACCCAGAAACCTGGGACTCGCTAAAAGCGTGCGATGTGATCTTTTGCTGCACAGATGACCACGCCGGACGGTTGTTTCTCAATCGCTTCGCGCGGTTCTATGGCATCCCCGTTATCGATGTCGGACTCGCAATGCAGCGGCGGACGGACACAGCATATGATCTCTTCGCCCGCGTTTCGACACTCGTGCCTGGGCATCCTTGCCTACTTTGCGGCGGCTACGTCGATCCACGGCAAGCGCGTGAAGAAGCGATGCAGCGCGATGACCTCGATGCATATGAGCGGTTGAAAGAAGAAGCCTACGTTCTGGGTGAAGGTGATCCGTCCCCGGCCGTCGTCACCTTTACGACCGAGGCGGCGACGATGGCAGTCAATGAATGGTTGGCCGGGGTGACCGGGCTTGCTGGAGAGGCTGGAATGGTACCTACGCGCATGCGGCGCTTTCACGCCAGAGACGAGCGCAGACCGTTTTTTGAGTCGCAACCAGATTGCCCTTGTTGCAACCAGCCAGCAACACTTGGTCGGGCAGATATGCAACCGTTTCTGGACGTGGTGAGCTGAAATGAAAAACATCATCTCACACCTATTGCGACTGCTGCGCCTGCTACGTTTTGATGTTCTCACGATACGCGCTTCAACCTTGCCAGACAGGTCAATGATTGAAGCGGGTAAACTCACACTCGTAGAAAGTGGCAATATCAAGAAATGGGCATGTTTGAAGTGTCCCGGTGGATGCGGAGAAGTAATCAGTCTTTCGCTCAACCCTAACCTGCGACCGCGGTGGAGGGTCTCAGAAGACTTTTGGTCACGACCTACGGTGCATCCATCGGTTCACCAAAAGAATGATTGCGGGTGCCATTTTTGGATCAAGAAGGGACAAATCACTTGGTGTCGGGGCGGACGACCATCCAAAGGTCCTAAGGCGGACAGATGAGACTCAAAGGTGGGTACAAGCGGAAGGTCTGCTTCGGAGTTGGTTCAAGGATTGACGACACAGTGCAGCGAAAGTCGGCTTTCCGCCGAACTTACAAAATCACCCAGATACTCTGCTAACTTGTAAGTCAGAAAAAAGTATTATATTTTCTGACAAGGAGAAAACTATGATCACTTCATCGATTAGACAACGCATCATCGGAAAAGGCCGGGGCTCAATCTTTGCGCCAACCGACTTTCTGGATATTGGCTCCCGCGCAAGTGTGGATCAGGCATTGTCGCGTTTGGCGGATCAAGGGATGATCCGACGGTTAACGCGTGGGCTTTATGACTATCCGAGAAAGAGCGCCCGATTAGGGCTGTTGTCTCCGTCAGCCGATGACATTGCCAAAGCGATTGCACGCAAAGACAATCAGGTTCTACAGCCCTCCCCTGCCATGGCAGCCAACCAGTTGGGGCTGTCGACCCAAGTGCCGTCCAAGCCGACTTACATGACCGACGGCCCGACCCGCACCAAGACAGTTGGTCGACAAGTCATCCAGTTCCGGAATGCATCATCCAAAACGCTAGTTGGTGCAGGCCAGAAAACCGGCGCCGTATTTCAGGCGTTACGCTATGTTGGCAAAAACCGGGTGGATAGCCGTGTTGTCGACACGCTGGCCCGCAATCTGGATGTTAAGGACCGCGCATTGCTCGCAAGACAAAGTAGATATGTTCCGGCCTGGATGCACCCGGTAGTGCAGCAAATCGTGGCATGGGTCTGATCTTGGACCAGTTTGCCAACGATACTCCAAAGAACCGTGAAGAAGCGTTTCAGGAAACGGCCGCAAAGCTTGGCATTTCCAAGGCAATCGTTGAGAAGGATTTCTGGGTCTGCTGGTCGCTGAAACATCTATTCGCCCTGCCCTCTTTTGGCACTCACATGATCTTCAAGGGTGGGACATCGCTATCCAAGGTCTATGACATCATCCATCGGTTCTCAGAAGACGTGGATCTGTCTCTCGACCGGGCACAGCTCGGTTTCGACGGCACACGTGACCCCGAGCACCCTGCCCTTTCAGGCAAAAAACAAAAGCAACTGCTGCAGGAGCTTCAGGATACGGCCACCAAAGTAGTCTCAGGACCGCTTCTGAAAGAAACCAAGATCAAGTTTGGCGCCGTGCTTGATCAGCACTTTTCCCTCTCGGTCGATCCTAATGATGCACAAACCTTGCTTTTCGCCTATCCATCCGAGACAAGTGCGGCCAGCGGCTACATCCAGCCGGTAGTGCGGTTCGAATTTGGCGCCCGTGGGGTTCACCTTCCAGCCGAGTCCCGCAGGATATCACCTTATGTGCATCAGGCATTTCCAGACCTGTTGGAGGCGAGCGACGTCGATGTGAAGGTCTTGGGTGTTGAACGCACATTCTGGGAGAAAGCCACGATCCTGCATATGCTCTATCATCAGGACATCACCAAACCTCTGGCTGACCGTATGTCGCGCCATTATTACGACATGGCTCAGTTGATCAAACACGAGACCCATTCTCGCGCTATCGAACAGATCGATTTGCTGGATCAGGTTGCACACCATAAGTCCGTCTTCTTCAAAGCGGCTTGGGCTAACTACGAGAATGCCAGGCCCGGATCACTAAGATTGCTACCGAACCCTGAGCTGAAAGCAGCGCTGCGCCGGGACTATGTGGGGATGCAAGAAATGATCATCGGGGATCCCCCCTTGTTCGACAACATTCTGAAAACCATCGGGATGTTCGAGGCCAAACTCAACGGTTGAAATCAGCAATTTCGGTTGTCTCACGGCACAGCGTGCGACTTACAAATCTGGATTGTTAGCCGAGCAAACACACTTTCTGAATTCGCCCGAACTCGAGCTGGACCGCTCCAAGTAAAGGTTTCAAATGGTGAGATTGAATGTACTGTGCGATGAACTTGCTGGGTGCGCGCAAGGTGATTGTCTGATCTTGTATTTCAACAAATTTGAGATCGCAGTACCAACTTTTAAACAATAGTGCTTCAGACTCTGATAGGCGCCGAAGCGCCCTGCCCCACGGATCCTGAAGGTCTTGTCCCTCATGTTCAACAGCTTCTGGTTTTTCTTGGCCAAATTGTACATGAACAACCTTTTCGGTCGGTTTTGGAGTTTGTGTCTCCATGCGCGATACAAAATCAGAACCAACATTTCGCCAAATCGGTTCGCTCAGACGGTAAATTTCCGTGTAGTTGAGTCGGTACGCTGCGACGCGGCCTCTAACCCCAGGCCTAAGCTGGAGAAGTATACTTGAATCCGTCAATCGCTTAATTTCTCTCTTGACGGTTCGTTCGTCCACGGACCAGAGGCGGGCCATTTCTTTTTGTCCGACCGTCAGCTCATCAGTGCGCCAGTTGTATCGGGCCGTTATCAACGCAATGAGCCGCATCATCGAACATTGAAAACCGGGTGTGCCATTCAATCCCGCAACAGAGATTGCAGTCAAAAGATCGTACTTCTGAGAACCGGCCTGAAATCCTGTAAATCGTTTTATTTCCATTTTGATACTGCCACTGTGCCTCGAGCGGATCGGTTTCGCTGACCGATTCCATCAATTGGGTTCAGTGTGATGAAATCCCGTAGTTTGTCAACGGGCTTTGAAAAACAGGATGACCGCCTCTTTCTTCAAAATCAAAAGAAAATTCGGTTAATAGGTTATAGGTGACACTATGCTGTCACCATATTGGGGGTCGAGTGTCACCATATATCTGGTAATTGGTCGCTGCCTGTCACCAAAACATAGCTTCGCTTTCGAAATACCTCCCGTTTTTACCGAGTCGGAGGCGAAAAAGCGGAAACTCCATTCTTTACGTTTTGCAGTTTTCCAAAATCGCGTTATTAGAAGACATTCGTGATATAACAAGAGCAGCACCATGCGTGACCACACCGACCTTCAAGCTATGAACGAACGAAGCCTGGCCCAACAGGCTGCCGTCCGCCGCGCTACTTTCTCGCCCGCTGACGAGAAAGTGCTTCGACCATTCTCGATCTGGGAAATTAGCCAGTTCATGTTTGATGTCCCGGCGGACACCTTGAGAAAGAAGTTGGCCGAAGATCCGTCTCTTCCGCAAGGGGCGACTGAAGATGACGGGCGGCAAAGATGGTTTTCTCTGGCTGAGATAAATGAGTTGAGACGGCGCCTGAGATTTAGAGGTAAAAGCCTTCTGCCTCAAAGGCCGGCAGGCCGGGCTATGAGAGTAGCGGTTTCGAACTTTAAGGGTGGTGTCGGCAAAACTGTCGTTGCCCAGCACTTGGCGAATGCGGCCGCGCTTGATGGTTACCGTGTTCTGGTGGTGGATTTCGACCCCCAGGCGACACTCACGCATTCGATGGGTCTGGCTGAAGTTAGAGAGTGGAATACTGTCTGGGGCATTATGTGCCGCGATCTCTGCCGTGAGGCGAACCGGATCGCGGACGAATATGATGATCCCGCAGATTGCCCCTACCCTACTGCCGACGAATTGCCTGAAGATGTTCAGTCGATTGGCGCGCAACGTGTACAAGACTTCATTCAAAGAACTTCTTGGTCGACGATCGACATCATCCCGAGCTGTGCGAACGCGGCCTTCGTTGAATTTGCGTCCGCTCAGTACAGGTCCATTCATAAGGCATGGAGTTTTTTTGGATGCGTAGCAAGATATCTCGATGAGTTGCCTGACGACCAATATGATTTGATTGTTTTCGATTGCCCGCCGGCAATTGGATACCAGTCTTTGAATGCGGCCTTTGCTGCTGACATCCTCTATATTCCGTCTGGTCCTGGTTATTGGGAGTATGACAGCACAACGAGTTATCTTGGTCAGCTTGGCGATGCCTTGGAAGACATAACCAGCGGGTTCGAACGTATTGCACAGGATGCTGGTATCACGCTTCCTAAAAGGTTCGATGACATACGTGTTCTCATGACTCGCTTCGAGGCTAGCAACTCTTTGCACGTCGCGATGATGGATGCTTTCAAAAATGTCTTCGGCGCCGATGTCTGTCAAAATCCCATCGAAATGACACGTGCGGTCGAGCAATCTGGTAGGTTCCAGATGTCTGTTTACGAGCAGGACTACAGACAGATGACTCGGGACACATGGAAACGGGCGCGTCAGTCATTTGATAATGCATACAGCGAATTTAGGGATGTCGTCCTAAGGGCTTGGGAGGCACGTACTAAAATTGAGGAGCGGGTAGAATGAGCGGGAATAAATTTGGCTTCACTCCAATTGATGAAGATGACCTCAAGAAAACACGCCGCCGCGAAGTGGGGCCGATGGGGGCTGCGGTTCGCGAGACAGCAAACAGCCTAAATGAAAGCACTGAGAACCGTGTCGAACAGCGACGGCAAAATGCCTCCGATGCTAAGGAGTATCGTAAAGCTCGTGATGAGGGGCGAGTCTTGGTTGCGGTTGGCATCAATGAAATTCATACGACAGATCTGCCACGAGATCGCTTGGATCTTTCGGCTGTCGCAAGTTCCGACGAGATGGATGAACTCAAGGCTTCAATTCAGGAACGCGGCCAGAAGGAGCCCATAGAGCTTTATAAGGATTCAGATGGACGCTTCCAACTCAAAAAAGGTTGGAGACGAGTAACTGCTCTTAAGCAGCTTTATGAAGAGACCGGTGATGAACGCTTTTCCAGTGTTACGGCGCGAGTTGCCAAATCCCAGAGTGATCGCATCGACCTCTATATTGACATGGTTGAAGAGAACGTTGTTCGGGAAGACTTGACGTTTGCTGAGATGGCGCAAGTGGCAATTCTTGCTTCTAAAGATTCAGAGTTGGGGGCAGGGGATGCAGAAGCTTTGGTCGGAAGGCTGTACTCATCCCTGCACAAGATGAAACGCTCCTATATTCGTAGCTTTGTTTACCTGCTCAGTGAACTTGAGGGTGCGTTGCCGTTTCCAAAGAGTGTTTCCAGAAACCTTGGCGTTGAGGTTGCGCGGAAACTTCGAGCGTCATCGGCTTCAGCTGCTGCATTAAGAGATGTGTTAGTGCGCGCATCCACAGCCGGTGAGCAAAACGAAATACTTGATGCTTTCGTGGCAAGTTCTGATGCTGAACCAGCTAGCGGCAAGCGGCGTGAGAAGGTTGAGAGCGTGAAGTATGAGTTCCACGTGGGCGCTTCAAAAATCACTGCGCGCAAGGGAGAGTGCAGGATATTGTCTGGTCAGGACTTTAGTTCGATTGACCGGTCAAAGCTCCAGAGAGCGGTTGAGGCTTTCGAAGCTGTTTTGAACGAGTAGTAACCCGCGGGTTACCCATGCTCAGATTTCTTAATTTTGATGGCGGTAACCCACGGGTTACCGCTTTCTTCGTTTAGCACCAGCTTACCCCAACAAGTCTGTCGCTGGGTTCTCTGCGATATCGACATCGTCATAGTACTTCTGTGCCTGCGCCATGGAGCGGTGCAGCGACAGGCGCATGGCGGCCTGGATCGGGGCGCCGTCCAGCGCCGCTTGGGTCAGGAACCCTGAACGCAGACCGTGCGGCGAGGCGAAGTCTTCCGGCAACCCCGCCAACTGGAGGCGATGTTTGACGATCTGATAGATCGCATCCGGGGAAAGGCGGCGTTTCAGCACCCGGTCGGCCTTGGAGACAGGGCGGAACAGCGGCCCTTCGCGGATCTCGCCCACCTCAACCCAATGCACCAGCGCCTGGGCCGCGCGGCCTTTCAGCACCAGCCGCGGCGTTTCACCTTTGGTTGTCGTCTTGGTCTCCAGCAGTGAAATCCAAACCAGGCTTTTCTCGTCGAACTCCTTTAGCGAGACGTCTTCAAACATCAATCCGGTGATCTCCGAGCGCCGTCTACCACCAGAAGCCCAACCCAGCATCAAGATGGCGCGGTCGCGGCAATCCCGCCGGGACCCCCGACAGGTGGACAGCAGCTGCTCGAGCACATCGCGGGTAATCGGGTGCTGCGATTTTGGGGCAAGGGGCCGGGCTGCGGCCCGGCGCGCCTTGGCACGGGCCTGCTTAACCTGCGGTGCACCGAAAGGGCTGGTCAGGTTCTTCATTCGATGAAAGGCGAGCCAGGAGGCGATGCGCCGGTCCAGCGTCGAAGGGGCAGGGCAGATGAGGGACTTGCGCAGCCCCTGAGCAATCAGCGCTTCTGCGGTTTCGCGCGCCACATCCGTTTCTGGCGCGTCATTCAAATCACGGGCGTGATCGAGAATGAAGGCGAGGGCGGTGGCCTCAGATTCCGGCCAGTCCAGCGTCGCTGCGAAGCGCGCGGACTTCCAGGCGGTGACATAAAGCAGATCCCGTTCATAGGCCCTGAGCGTGTTTTCCGGTGTGCCGCGCACATAAAGATCAGTGAGCGCCTCCTGATCTGTGTCCGAGAGGGCAGGGGCGGCGGCGGGGAGGTATGGGGCAGGGGGCTTCATGTGTCGATTTTCCCTAATCTGTAGACTGCTCTTGCTTGTTTTCACCATGTCTCATGGTTGGCCTTATGCTGTTCTGGTCCTTTAAGAGTAGACTCGGGCTGAGTTTGTGCCGGTCCATGTTTACAAAATCCCAGGTTACTGTGCTGCATCTACTTAGGTTTGCTGCCGGATCGGGGCAGGGGTCTACGGGTTATGGACCAATGCCATCGCGAGTCCAGTGGTTAAGGAAAACCGACATGAGGCACATTCTGCGCGCATTTTCCGGCGAAATCAATCAATCATGATAAGCGATACTTATCAGGTATGATAGAGGTGTGTGAATATAGTCAAGGTAGTGAGCGAAAGGCCAGTATTTTGCGCGTATGATGTCTGAGCCATTTATCTGAACCTGTAGAACTGAAAGGGCTCACCCACATGATTTTGTGAAATTTTGGACAAAGTTCCGGTACTACTTGACAACACCTCAACTTGAGAGAAAGTTTCTCGCAAAACACTACTTAAAAGAGAAACATGTTGATGAACAATAAATTACTAAGAGCTTTGGCGGTGATTGTTTCATGCTGTCTCCCTTTAAGTTTAGTCGCCCAGCAGATGTGTGAGACACAGGGCGAGCATATGTGGATGAAGATTGCCGCGGAACGTTACACGTATGTGAAATCACCCGCTGAAGCGTGCAAATTGTGGCCTCACTTGAAGGAAACGGGATACGAAGAAGCCGGTTACAAAATACACAAACAGCGCTATGGCGAGGAGCTCAGATGCTACAATCGACGCCCTGACCCGAATGGCGGATGGATCTATGGACGAGGTGATACGCAGCTTTATTGTGTTACGACTCAGGGAATTGCGCAACCGGCTGAGTATTGCAAAGCGGGACCCTCTTGCGTCTGCCAGACAGGATCCTGTGATAACAATTGTGGATCTGCAGGAAATCCGGGGAATTATTCCGCTGGCAACCCGATCGAGTTGGCCCATGGTGTCAAATCAGAGGTGACAACAGATTGGAGTTCACACAAAGATCCCCGGTTTTCGATAACGCGACATTACAGTTCAGAGGGCGGGAGATTCGAAAATCCATATACTTTCGGGCTCGGATGGGAAGGGGCATGGTCGTATATGCTTTTTCAGCCACAATCACGTCTCTCGGCCTCAGTGCTTTACAGCCCTGGAAACGTACAAACGACTTTCGGGAATGATAGTAGAGACATCGGTGCGCAGCAAATCGAGGGAAGCCCACTAACATTAACCTATATCGGTGCTACCGACGACGAGGTGCCCTACTCTTGGAACTATGCGCCCACGCCCGAAAACGACAACTTCAAAGTTTCTGATGGGACCGGTCGCGAAATTACTGTCTCTGTCTTTGACCCGCCACCCAACACACCATCCAGCCGCGGAAAATACCGTCGCGCAACCAAAGTTAAGTGGCAGGACGGATATCAAATTACCATTGATCGCCATAACGACGGACGCATTCGCTCGATTACGGACAATAAAGGCCAGAGAGCAGACTACACATGGAATGAGGGTACCCATGATCCATTTGGTCTTAGTAATGTGATTTCGAATTTTGAGCCTACGATGGTGAGAAATGTCGCCAGAATTGAAGTTGATTCATCCTATGATGGAGTGAATTTCTTACCGACAATTGCCATTGATTACACATACGCTGATGCAAATCGCCATAACGGTCTGGATTTGACTTCCGCAGTCGTTACAGATTTGCAGACGGGCGCGGTGTTGCAATCAACAGGCTACACGTATGACTCGGCACTGGAAGGTTCGGGGGAACTTCCGTTGTTAACCGGAATATCAGACGGTCGATTAGATACCAATGGTGCTCCGTTTCAGTATGCTAGCTTTGAGTATTCTGCCTCTGAAACAGATCCTCAGACAGGGGTTCCGCGCGCCGTTTTCACGGGACATGCAAACGGATCGTTGGGATTCTCAATCGTAAATGACACTAATAGTGCAGCACCTGCGGGCGGTGTAAAAGTCACCAACCCGTTGGGAAAAGAGACCAACTACTCATACGCGTGGGTAGGCGGGATAAAGCGTCCGGTCACAATAGAAGGTGTGGCGACGCAGAGCTGTTTGGCGACTACGAAATCTCTTGGTTACACTCCAAACTCTGGGGCGCCAGAAGGATTTATCTACGAGCGTATTGAAAGGAATGGTTCGAGAACAACTTACGAACGAGATGCGCGTGGGCTCGTCTTAACCAAAACCGAAGACGCGGATGGCACCACGCCGCGCATTACGTCCTATAATTGGCACTCTGAGCTGCAAATTCCGCTTAGCAGATCAACTGGCGAATTGTCTGAGAGTTTCGCTTACGATGCTGATGGTCTTCTGATTTCGTATACACAAACGGACGTACTTGTTGGCAGTCCAACCAATGGGCAAAGCCGAACGTGGAGCTACAACTACACCACACTTGCCAATGGCTTGAAGGTACTTCAGTCCGTCGACGGACCGGGCTTATTGGCAAATGGTGTTACAGATGTGACAACGTACACGCATAGTGCAACAGGTTCTGTCACCAGCATCACTGATCCAAATGGTTTGACGACAGTATTCAGCGATTTTGATGTCAACGATCAACCGCAGCGGATTGAAGAACCGAATGGTGTGGTTTGGGCCGTAACTTATGACAGTCTTGGCCGGGTCGTGCAAACCGTCGAGAATTCCGGTTCACCAAAGGAATACATCAATTCCTATGCGTACGATGTTGCCGGTCAGTTGATCTCGCTGACCAACACCAGCGGTCATACCTGGATCTTCACCTATGATCAGGCTCGGCGTCTGCAATCTATTTCGGATCAGGCCGGTCAAAAGATGATCTATCATTATGATGCTGCCGATAACGTGACCAAGATCGAGTATCAGGCTACGACCGGCGGCGCCCTGTTTGAGCAGGACTATCTTTTCGATGAGCTTTCGCGGCTTCGAGGGCTGTCGGGGTCAAACGGGCAAACCACAGCATTCTCGCATGATGTCGAAGACAATCTCTCTAGCGCGACTGATGCGCTATCGAATGTGACGACCTTTGGATATGATAGTCTGAACCGACTTGTAACGCAGGTTGATCAAAGCAACGGCGCGCAAACCGACATGGATTACAACGACGCGGATCAGGTTACTCAATACACCGATCCGCGAACCTTGAACACCAACTTCACCTATAATGGGTTCGGTGAGGTGATCCAGGAAATCAGTGCTGATCGAGGCTCCATTGGCTACACCTATGATGAGCGCGGTTTGGTGACATCGATGATCGACGGCCGGGGAACGGTTTCGAACTACAGCTACGATAACGGTGGGCGTATTACAGCACGGACATTCCCGGCCTCCGCAGGTGAAAATCAGATCTTTACCTACGATGGTACTGCCAACGGAAGCGAGGGCGAAGGTCAGGTTGCATCTATCACCGATTCCGCCGGTACGATCAGCCGTGAATATGGTGATGGAGGTCGGCTGGAGCTGGACCGGCGCCAACTGCAGGCGACGACCTACGACACAACTTATGGCTACAACACGACCGGTTTGCTTGACCATGTGACCACGCCGTCGGGTCTACGTATCGGTTATACCTATGACAGCCAGGAACGGATCACGGGCCTGACAATCCAACGTCAGGTGATAGACCCGCAGACCGGGCAATTCCTACCCGCGCAAACGGTGTTGAGCGATGTCCAATATGCGCCCTTCGGTCCGGCTACAGGGTTTACCTATGGCGATACCGCAATCCATACGCGCAGCTATGACAGCTCGTATCGGTTGATCACGCTGAAGGATCAGCTGGGCGCAACGGTGTTGCGCGATCTGACCCATGGCTGGACAACCCGCGACAACCTCAGCTCAGTCATCGATAATCTGAACAGTCTGGACAGCGAGACGTTCCAGTATACCGCCCAGCAACGTCTGACCGAGGCGACGGGACCTTATGGGGATATCGACTATGCCTATGACAAAGTGGGCAACCGGCTGAGCAAGGTGCAGGACGAAAACGGCTCCCTGACAACAGCCAACTACAGCTATCCGGCGACCTCAAACCAGTTGGCAGATATCAGTGTCGGACTGAACACCCGCACCTTTACGCATGACATGGCTGGCAACGTCACCTACGACAACCGCTCGGGCGGTGGCTTTGGCTATACCTATAACGCGGCGAACCGAATGTCGGAGTTCTCGATCAACGGCGTGGTGCAGGCTGAATATGTCTACAACGCACTCGGCCAGCAGGTGCTCCGACGCCTGACGCAGTTGGGCAAGACCCTGCATGTCATCCACGATGCGGACGGCAACCGTTTGGCCGAGTACGAGTACGATCCGATGTCGGGCAGTTCAACCTTGCTGCGCGAATATATCTGGTTCAACGGTGAGGCCGTGGGCGTTGTCGAAAACGACACGCTCTACTTCATCCGCACCGACCACATCGGACGGCCGGTATTCGCAACAAATGCAAGCGGGCTGAAGGTCTGGGAGGCCTCCTATCTGCCCTTCGGAGGCGTCCACACCTCCACAGGCGCCAATTCTGACCTCCGCTTCCCCGGCCAGTGGTTCCAGTCCGAAACCGGCCTTCACCAGAACTGGATGCGCGATTACGATCCAACAACAGGACGATACATCCAGGCCGATCCTCTCGGCCTTGTCGATGGACCATCCGTGTACGGATACGCTTTACAGAACCCAAACCGCTATATTGACCCTAGAGGAGAGCAAACGTTTGGTGATGGTCAGCGTCCCTTCTCGTCGCCTGTAAGGTTGCCGTTTGATTACCACCCACGGACGTCAATAAATAACCCTACTGATCCATACCATCAGTTTCCCCAGACCTTTGATCCACATGTATGGTACGAGGGAAACACGTGTGTACCGGGCCGATCATCGGGTAATAACTTTTCGTTAAACCCTTCTGGACCTGATCTGGACTGGGGATACTTCGAATGCAGATGTGTTGACGGAATGCTCAATGGGACGCCTGGTAGGTACGAGGTCGGTGTCAGGATACCGTTTGTTTGGGAAAGCCCTTTTGGCCTCGGAAGCCGTCAGCCCACTGTAGTGCATAGGAGCTTCAGACCTTATGACACTCTCCGTTGAAAATGATGGCCTCTTCGCTGAAGTAGAACCCGAAAGTGAGTTTCACTTAGGTAACGAATGCTACGTTCTTCAAGAGAAAGACAGGCCTGGTTTGAATGGCTTTTTTCTATTGATTGAACCGATAGCACTTCCCTTCTTCTTTGAAGGAGACAGGGAGGCCTACAAGTTTTTCAAATCTAGCGCCAATCCGGATCGCACTGTGGTTTGGAGGCGAAACAGGTTCGTTTGCTGCCTATGGGCCAATGCGCAGAAGATATTCTTCGAGCCAGGTCCGTTTGATAGTTTTGAGAATGGAGACCGTCTCAAATTCTTTAACGATTCCTATCCTATCCCTTTAGAAAATCCAGATTTAGTGTTCATTGATCCAACTTCTGGGAACCTGTCGTTTGGCGAAGACGGTGTTCAAGTGAATGAGCCAAGGGATTTTGTACAGAAGTCCTTTAGATAAACGGCTTCGGGTCGTTCAGAGTATTTTTGGAAGTGTCGCGGTTTGCTGCCGCTCCTTTGATAGCATTTATTGCAGCAAAGGAGCGGCAGCAAACCGCGACACGTCCACAACACAATGTGCGACATTATTGAATGGTGTAGCCAGTGGAAACTGAAGTTGAGTTAAAGGACGAGATTTGGCACGCGTTTCATGAGCAAGACGCGATCACTCCATCGCCTGTAAACGCGTACAAATACGGGTCTGAAGGGTATGAAGAGACTAGGGCTTTTCTGGGGAAGGACTGGAGTGAGTTGAACGTAGAAATGTTCGAGGAATCCCGCGTTTTTTCGTTTATTCCGGCAAATTTTGCGTTGCATGTTTTGGGGGCGTATATGTGGCTGGTCATATCCGAAGGGAAGTATGAGGAAAGTATCGATACACTACACACACTGATTGACCGCCCAAAGTACAAAAAAAAGGGAATTACGTTCCAAGCTTGAGTTTTTCTTTGGTGAGATGACGGAACCGCAGAAGGAGATATTAAAAAAATTTCTACTAACGTACCAAGATCGCTCCAACGAAGACGTTGCGCACTACCTGACGAACTATCTTAGCCGGATCTAGAAGAAGCAGGCAGGCCACAAAGCCAATAGACATACAACAACAAAGGAAAGACATGAGAAAGCAGGGTTGAACCCTATGCAGAAATTGAAGGCGGCTTAGGTATCCAAAAATACGCACCTTAAACGTCGGAGAGTGGCCACGAATCAAAACCCTGAACAGAACTGGCACATAATACGCAGACTCCAAGGCGAGTAGGCGAGCACCATTGTCCAAAGGGTCTTGAATTGTATTAACAACGGCACTTTAAGCGCTAAACTCAATAAACTTCGAACGAAATCAGAAGATCTTTTTTCTCGACTAGTTAGTTCGAGACGTCGCTGTCTTCCCCCGAACCACCCCGGCTTCCGTCCCGGCCTAGGCTTGAGACGCTCGGTTGCCCCTGATCCCCGGGTTCCGCGTAAATATAGGCTCTACCCCACGGGTCGATAAGACCTTCCTCACTGTCCAGGTAAGGCCCAGCCCATGACGGATCTCCCGGAGGGGCAGATACAAGAACATTTAGGCTTTCGGAACTGGTCGGATAACGGCCCGTGTCTATGTAGAACAACTGCAATGCACTGCCGATTTGCTGGATTTGCAGTTTCGCGGTCTCTGACTTGGCGCGCCCTAAATACCCGATCAGTCGGGGGCCAGCGACCGCAGCGATCATGGCAATAATAGACAGCACAATGAGCACTTCCAGAATGGTTATACCACTACGCTTGTTCCACCCGCGACTATTGCGTTTCATGCATTGCCTCCAAGCAACCAAACACTCCAGGCAGAGAGACAAAGAAACGGTCCGAATGCAACCTTCGATTGACCTAATTCTTCAATTGATGTCGAACGAACCACCGCAAGTAGGCTGAGGACAACAACTCCAGCAAGTGCTGCTGACAAGACCACATAGATGGTTCCATAGGCCCCGCACCAAAGCCCAATTCCAGCCATGAGTTTTACGTCACCAAAGCCCAAACCATGAACGCCACGTGCTTTCAGGTAAAGTTCAGCTACCGCCCAGAACAGCAGAGGCCACAAAATTCCTCCTAAAACTCCGTCGATTAACGTCACTGTTGGATGAAACACAAGAGAAAGCGCTCCTGAGACGAGCAATAGTATGGCCGCCATATCCGGGATCTCAAAGGTCAGGAAGTCCCATACGCTAGCCCATATCAATAGAACTGCGAGTAACCCTGCCAACCAACTCAGTGGTATTGATGTCACTGCGAGCAGGCCATAAACCAGAAGATGAATTAAAACGAGCCAAATGGTTTGCATGCTCAAATCTGATAGGGGGTTGCAAAGATGGTTGCAAGCGGACGTCGAAAGCAGGGCTTTGCCCTCATCGTCGTGTTGTCAACGCTGAGCATTGTCGCGCTGCTTTTTGCAATCACAAGCAGTCGTTTTCTAGCAAACCTTAAGGTCAATGAAGCCGAATTGATACTTGCGAAACGCCAACAGGAAAATCAGGCACTGGCGGAGCTTGCGTTGGCCGTTTTCGCGGAGAAACCAAATCAAGCTGGCCGGCGGGAACCATTGGTGCTTCAACTGAACGACCGCGAACTCACGATTGCTTTGCAAGATGTAGGTGGACTGGTCGATCTTAATACCGCCGCCCCAGATCTGCTGGATGCTTTAGCCTCTTTGCTGGACATCTCTGACGATGCGGTTGAGCGGTATCGGGAGTGGAGGCGCACTCCATACCGACTGAACAGCGTCGTTGATTTCGCGCGGGTTGCGGAGATTCCGTATGAAGATGGGCTTCGCCTTCGAGAATTTGCGACAGTACATTCTGGTCGTTACGGCGTTTCGCCTGATTTGGCACCTCAGGTTTTGGTCGAGCGATTGGTAGCGGCTGCCCCTCTTGGCAGCATACAGGGCGCGGAGCTTCCTGTTTCCTGGCGTACGGCTGGTTCTGGGGTGACATTTCGAGTTGATTTGTTGGAGGGTGGTCGGTTTGTACGTCCCGTTGGTGTTATTCATTTGGGCAGTTCTGGGAGTGGAGGTCGCATCCTGGAGCTGTATTGACTGTGCAAAACGAGTGATTTGGGTTGTTCTTGTGTGGTTAGAAAAAACTTGTTGTAAAATCGCCTTTAGGTAGTACGTTTTCAAAAAATCGTTATTTAAACGAGGGATACGGAATGGGTATTTTGCACCGCGCATTTTGCGCGACGACTTTCCTTTGCGCCGGATTTTCATTTTCAGCCTTAGACGCCTCTGCAGATACCTCTCTTCCGATAAAAGCCGTAGCTGGTCAGACGATCACGCTGGACCCTGTGGACGGGGTCGTTTTACCAGCCGGGCCAGCCTTGCAGCCCTCCTGGACATGGATTGACCGCCCGGCTGCCAGCGTGGCGGATTTCAGCGATGCGACCGTGCTGCGGCCCCAGATCCTGCTCGACATTCCAGGCACCTACCGTGCACGAGTGTCCTTTACTGACGCCTCGGGGGCTATTGTTGCGACCTCTGACGTTGTGTTTGGCTCGGACAATCTGCCGCCTGTGGCGCGTGCGCGGGTGCGCGGAGTGCCGGATGGTTCAAGCCCGGTGACGCTGGATGGTTCGGCTAGTTTTGATCTGGAGGGTGGCGCGCTCAGCTATAGCTGGGCCATTGAATCTGCGCCTGCGGGCAGTGCCGCGCAGTTGATGGGTGACGGACCACTTTCGGCCATTTCGCTGGATCTGGAAGGTGCGTACCGGGTTGCCCTCACGGTGCAGGATCCGACCGGTGCTGTTTCTGAGCCTGAGTATCTCGACCTCCGCTATCTACCGAACAGTGGTACCACCGATGTCTACCGCCTCAGCTACGAAGTGAACCAGACGGCTGCGACAGGTGTTGCTGATACGTTTGATCTGGGCGAGCGGGCGACCGCTCCCGGAACCCATGACAGAATTTCGGGCTTTGTTCTGGATGATGGCACCGGTTCTGTTGCCGACACGCTGACCGTGACTCTGAACGGCATCACGTATAGCGCGAGCAGCCCGACTGAGTTCCTCGCCCTAGTCGATGTGCTGGAGCTTGATACGGATACGAACACCAATGCACGGGTCTCGCCAGACCCGGCTCAATCGGATCTGACCTTCATCTTTGGCACCGCCGGAGGGTCGGTGACGCTGACCGGCCTTGTGGGTGATGCGCTGACCCGCGCCGATCTGGAAGCGCGCGGTGTGGATTATTATGAAGGGGTAGGGGGCCGGATTGTGGCGCCTGTCCCATCCGCCCGCTTCGATCAGCTGCACGCTGAGTCTGGCGTTCCCCTGACCATTGAACCTTACGCATCGACCGATATCGATGGCGATGTTCTGGTTGCCGACATGGGCGTTCTGGTCGCGCCATCCGGCGCGTCGCCGCAGATCAGCACTGACATTGACGGGCTGTCGCTTGTGACTGTGGATCAGCCGGGCGATTATCTTGTGGCTCTGGACGTTTCTGACGGAAGTTTCTCCGCGCAGGACCATGTTCTGGTCGTTGCCGGTGCAAACAAGAACCTGCGCCCGGTCGCACGTATTGCGCCGGTGACTTCAACGCAGGTCGGGGCGGCGCTTACGCTTGACGGGTCACAAAGCTACGATCTGGACGGGGATTTCATCCAGCACAGTTGGGCGCTGATCTCCGCACCGGCAGGCAGCACCGCAGGTATCGGTGGTGAGCAGATCGGCACGGCTGTGCTGACCCCTGACCTGCCCGGTGCCTATGTAGTACAGTTGAGCGTTGAAGATGATACGGTTGCAGGCGTTCCGGAGACGGCTCTGATCCTGGTGAGCCCACCGCTTCCCACCGCCAACGCGGGCCGGGATCAGGCTGTTGGTGATAGCGGCCATCTGGCGCTTGATGGTACTCTGTCGACCGGCAATGGTCTGACCTATGTCTGGTCTTCTCTGGGGTTGATGGGGGATGGCTCAAGCGTCGAGATAACCGACGCCACGCTGGCGTTGCCGGAGATCGGTCTGAGCATTCGCGAAGGCCGGTTCCGGGATGTGATCCGTCAGAACGAGGTTTACCACCTCAAGCGCTCCGACACAGGTGACACCTGCCAATTCGACATCCGTCAACCCGCGGATATCTCCGGTGCCAGCGAATCGGAGCCGATTCAGTTCACCCTGCATTCCCGCGGTCGGCAGGCCGGTATGCAAGGCGCTATCTTGGTCTGGGAGGTCGAGAACAAACAGACCTATACGCGGGATGTCACATTGCAAGACAGCAATGGTGTCGATCACGGCACCTGGACGGTTCCCGGGCGCACCTCGCTGCACGTGACAACGGATAACATCGGCAATGCACGTATGTATGCCTATGTTGATGGCGTTGCCCGCGACGATGACCGTGCGAAGAAGAACCCGTTCAACCGCAACAACCCGGTTTGCACTGGTCCGGGCTCTGGCGTTGTTCAACTGATCGTATCGGATTCTGCGGGTGTGTCTCTTGCGGATACGATCTTTGTTGGCAATACCAACCTGCGCCCGGTTCTGGAGACCAGATCGACGATTTCTCTGGTCTCGGGTCAGACTGTCGATTTGAATGCGTCGGACTATAGCTTCGACGGGAATGCGGATAGCCTGTCTTATGGCTGGTCGCTGATTGCCCGCCCAGCAGGGAGCAGCGCGGATCTCGGCGCGCCGATTGTATTGGGTGACGCGCTGAGTTTTGCTCCGGACCGGGTTGGTGTCTACCTGCTCCAGATTACCGCGGCAGACGATGCCATGATTGCCGAGCCGTCGGTTGTGATGGTCGAAGTTGTCAACTCGCCGCCGGTTGCAGCGGTTTCGGGCGATACCGAAGCTTTTGTCGGTGACCTTGCCACGATCAGTGCCGCGGTTTCGGGTGATCCCGATGGCGATGCTCTGTCTTATGCCTGGACACTGGTTTCCGCTCCGGACGGCAGCACGGCCGGGATCATGGGGCAGGGCCAGTCCGCCATCACATTCACGCCGGATCGCCGGGGCGAGTATGTGTTCAGCCTGGTTGTCTCGGACTATGAGTTCGCCAGCGCTCCTGTCACATGGACCTTGACCGCGCCCAACCGCGCGCCGGTGGCCCTGTTGGAAGGCCCCGATCAGGTCGATGTGGGGCAGGAGGTGATTTATTCCGCCGCCGGGTCAAACGATCCGGATAACGACCCGCTGATCTTCAGCTACGCCGTCACCACAAAGCCTGCAGGCTCGGATCCGTTCTTCGAGGATATTGGCAACGGCGAGGCCGGCTTCATCGCCGACCTGCCGGGTGATTATGTTCTGGAAGTCACCGTCTCGGACGAGCTGCTGGAAGCCACGCATACGCTTGCCGTCAATGCCAGTGCCCTGAATGCAGCCCCGGTTCTTGGCCAGCTGCGCGACAGCTATACGGTCGAACTGGGCCTGGAGCTAGCGCTTGATCTTGAGGGCAGCGACCCGGACGGGGATCCGATCAGCTTCTTTGCAACGCCGCTGCCGCTGGCAACCGGCGTTACGCTCAACGGCAATAATGGTGAGGTTCGGTTCCGCCCTGAGACCGGGCAACTGGGAACCTATAGTTATACTGTTGGGGTGTCAGATGGGGTTCTGACCGACGAGGCAACCCTCACGATCGAGGTTGTGGAAGCCACCGCCGGGGATACGGCCATTCACGGTCGTGTTCTGGACGCCACTGATTTTGCAGCCGGGACAATCACGCCGCTAGCCAACATGCCGGTTCGCCTGCGCGATGCCGCGCTGATGACGACAACTGCAGCCGACGGGACATTCAGCTTTGGTAGCCTTGTGGAAGGCACGGATCAGGTGGAGGTGGAACCCTCCGCGGATGGTGGCCCGGGTGGCTATCTGGGCGAGACCCGCGTAATCACGGTGACCGAGAACCAGGATCGCGATATCACCCCGGATTTCCATCTCGTGCCGCTGACCGATGGCTGTGCAACAGTTGTCGCCGGTCAGGAGACGGTGCTGACCGGAACGGCGTCCGGCGTAACAGTCTCCATCCCGGCCGATTCCGTACAAAGCGATGCGGGCGGCCTGTACACAGGTGACGTCTGCCTCGGCTCACTGCCGCAGCTCTTTGACCATCCCGGTTTCAACGAGGACACTCAAGCCTGCCGGATTTACGCGCTGGATGCCTCCGGTGCGGTCTTCACCCAGGGCATGACCATCACTGGACCGAACCTGGACAACTTGCCGGAACAGACCCGGCTCGAGATGTGGCGGGTCAGCCAATTGAACGGCCTGTTCCGGCGTGCTGCGGACGCAAGCGTGGATTCCGGTGCGGCCACCGTCAGCGGAACGCTGTCCGGTGTCTCGGGCGGTGCATTGTTCACCTTCCTGCCGCAGGCACCACAAACGGTCGCATCTTCGGACCAGCCGACAGGGATGAAGTATCTGACCCCGTTTGAGGGCGACAATGCCACCAGCTACACCCTGCCAGGCTACACCGCCTTCGGTGAAGCGCAGGAGATTGCACTCAGCTATCACAGTCAGGCCGCCAACCCGACCATCATCGTGGCGGGCGATGTCACCATTGCCGACGACGCATCGTTGCCGGTGGCACTGCAAACACGCATCGAAGCGGGCGGGTTGTCGATCAGCGACGGGCGCAGCTGGACCCCGCGCGAAGGTTTGGACGGAACCATTCCGGCCCTGATCGGAGAACAGGTGGTTCTGCGCCAGTCCATGCCGGTCGACGGGTCGGGCCTGACCTCCGGGCGCTATGCCTACCAGTTCAACAGCAAGGCGATTTATGACTGCTCGACCGTGGGCGGCACGCATATGGCCGAGTTCTATGTGCAGAACGAAAGCGACAGTCCCTATGGCAATGGCTGGGCCATTGACGACCTGCAGAAGCTGGTGGAAGGGCCCGACGGTAAAATCTCGATCATCGATGATGATGGGGTGACCACATTCGATCCTGAACCCACCCTGACAGAGTTCGAAGACGAACCACTTGTCTTCCCCGCCACTGGGCCGGTTGGCATAGAAGCGATTGATCTGGACGGTGACGGAGATCTGGATGTCGTGTTCGCAGACAGCGGTACGGGTAGCCTCAAATCAATAATCAATTTTGGTAACAGAGACCTCCGGCAGGAGGGAACCCTCGAAATCGGTAATCCTAGTGAGGTCACGCAAACAGGGGTGTGGACTCCAAATCTTTCGGCCATGGCATTGGGTGAGTTGAACAACGATGACCTGTCGGATGTAGCTTATGTTTTGCAGGTCCAAGATGGCTTTGGATATGCCACCAATGATGGCTTTGGGAATCTGACGAGTGAGTTCCAGTCCTTGGGAATTGGGCGAAAGCCGAAGGATCTGAAGGTCACCGATCTCAACAAGGACGGGTTCGAGGACATCGTCTACGGAGCTAATACGAGTTCCTTTTTTGGCACGAGTGACGAGATTTGGGTCAGTATTGGCGGGTCTGACGCGCGTCAGTTGTTCCAGATATCCAACTATACGTTCAATGGTCGCGGAACGCTTCAGGTCATGGTCGACGATGTCGACGGGAACGGCTGGGATGACGTAGCCTATCGGACGCAAGAAGGTGTGGACATTCTGTTCACGCGCGCTGAGGACGGTTTCCTACGCTTTACACTACGAAATCTGCGCGCGGGTAATGGCGGTTTGAACTACTTAGGCGACTTCGCAAAGCTGCACGATTTCAACGGCGATGGCAAGCTGGACCTGGTCTACAGCTCGGACACACAATTGCAGGTGCTGTTGAACACCACAGGCCAAGCTTTTGCGGACCCCATCGTTCTGGCTCGACCGCCTGAAGCCGATGCATTTCTGTTCGTAAGCTTGGCGGATGCCAATGGCGATGGCGTGACCGATCTGGTTACAACAAGCCTGGGACAAGTCTTTGTATACATCAGTAATGGCGACGGAACTTTTCAACCCTTTGAAACCGGCTTGCTTGACTATGGTTTTGTTGACACCGATTTCGCAGACATAAATGGTGATGGCAGCCTGGATCTGCTGTCAACGCAGCGCTTCACGGTTACAGTGCATTTCTCCAAACCTTCGGCAACGGGCAAGTTTGTATCGGGGCGGGGTGAGTTCTCGACCCTTGCGCGCCTGGCGGACGGCACCTGGCAGCGGCGCTACAAGGATGGCAACATCGTTCTCTATGACGTCAATGGCTTGCAAACGGCAACACTGGACCCGCAGGGCAACCGAAAGGAATACGCCTATGATGATCTGGGTCGCCTGGCGACCATTACCGATCAGGTGGGCGGGATCACCAGCTTTGCCTATGAAGAGCTGGGGCGTCTGGCATCTGTAACCTATCCGGATGGCCGGGTCACCACGCTCGCATATGACGACATCGGCAATCTCAACGAGGTGACGGAACCCGTCGGGTCAAAGGTCAGCTTCGCCTATGACGCAAACGGCCGTTTGGTTTCCACCACCAACCAGAATGGCAATGTCACCAGCTATACCTATGACGGTATGGGGAACCTGAACGGCGCAACGATGCCGGATGGCTCCAGCGTCGCCAACCAGGTGGCCTCGTCCCTTGGATTGATCGATGGTCTGGGCGGCGCGGCCACCAGCCCGCTGATCTATGTGGCGCCCGAAGATCGGGTGACCGCTGTCACCGACCGCAAGGGCCAGACCACCGAAGTGATCGTCAACCAGTTCGGGTCGGTCATTCAGACCGCCGATCCGCTGGGCCGGGTGACCAAGATCGAACGGGACGCGCAGAACCTCGCAGTTCGGGTGGAACGACCCAGCGAGACCGCGCCTGGCGGCGTGCGTGTGGACTCGATCACCTATGACAGTCTCGGCAATGTCGAGACGATGACAGAATCCGTTGGCACTCCGGCGGAACGCACGACCTCCTATACCTATGAACCCACCTACAACAAGGTCGTGACCATGACCGATGGGGACGGGTTCACCACCACCTACACCTATGACGAGTTTGGTGAAGTGGCTGGCATGACCGATGCCGAAGGTGGTGCACGCGCCATGACCTATACACCCGAGGGCAAACTGGCTACGCGGACGGATGAGAACGGCAACGTCACATCCTTCACCTATAATGCCGATCAGAACCTCGCCAGCACCACCTATGCGGATGGCTCGGTCACGCAATTGACATATGACGCGGCTGGCAACACCACCGTGATCGCAGAGGCTGCCGGTTCGCCCATCGAGCGGCAGGTGCGCCGAAGCTATGACGGGCTCAACCGCGTGCTGTCGGTCGAAGTCACCGGTGCAGATGGCGCCAATATCGGCGGGGTCACACAGTACACTTACCGGCCCGCCGGCAACCTGGAAACGGTGACCGATCAGACTGGTCTTGTCACCACCATGTCCTATGACGGGCTCGAGCGTCTCGTGGCGATCGACGACCCGGCCGAAGGCCTGATCCAGCGCGTCTATAACGCGGCCGGTGAGGTTATCAAACACATCAACGGGGATGGTGAGACCCATCTCTATGCCTATGATGATGTCAGCCGCCTGATCCAAACCACGGATCCCGAAGGCCATGTCAAATCCTTCACCTATGACAGCCGCGACAACGTCGCGACCGTAACGGATGGGCGCGCAGGTGTAACCAGCTTTGCCTATGACACGCTGGACCGGATGGTCTCGCGCACCGATCCGATCAACCAGACCATGACCCGGGCCTATGACAGCCGCGGCAACCTGATAACACTCACCCGCGAAGGCGGATTGGTTGAAACAGCCACCTATGACGGACTCAGCCGCCGCACGCAGGTGGTGACCCCCGACGATACGCTGATCTACGGCTATGACCCGCGCAGCAACCTGACGCTGGCCGCCGACGATGACAGCCGGGTCACTTTCACCTATGACACCCGCAACCGGGTGGCCACCACCACCACCGACGGCACTGTCGGGCCGCAGCCGCAGGTCACTCTGACCTACAGCTATGACCTGCTCGACCGCCGCACGCGGATGGAGGACTCGCTGGGCGGTGCCACCACCTATGATTGGGATGCCGAGGACCGGCTGACCGATCTGACCTCGCCCTGGGGCAGCACCTACAGCTTCGGCTACGACGATGAAGGTCGCCGTACCGCGTTGACCTCCACCAGCGGCCGGACGTCCACCTATGGCTATACCAATGGCCTACTCTCGGCACTGACCCATGCGCAGTCAGGGGTGACGCTGACCGATCTGGATTATACTTACGACCCCGACGGCCAGCTGACGGCGATCCTCGACAAGCTCGACCCGGCGCAGTCGAAACACATCTCCTATGATGACCTCAACCGGCTGGTACAGGTCCGCCAGGGCATCCCGCCCATCGATGGCGGCGTGCCAGTGCCGATCGAGGATTACCAGTACGACCAGGAGGGCAACCGCACCTTCTCGAACACCTCTTCCGGCTATGAGAGCAACGCTCACAACCAGCTGCTTGAAGATGACACCTACCGCTACGCCTACGACCTGCGCGGCAACCGTATCAGCCGGACCCACAAAACCACCGACGCGGTCGAGACCTATGCCTATGACAGCCAGAACAGGCTGATCGGATACGGTTCTGACACCGCAACCGCCAACTACGCATACGATGCCCTCGATCGACGAATCGCTAAAACCGTCGGCGCGGATGTGGAGGCCTTCGTCTATGACTCGTGGAACCCTTATGCCACCACGGCCAACGATGCGGTGCTCGATTTCGACAACGGCACGCTGGCCAAACGCTGGCTGCATGGTCCCCGTACCGATGAGCCGCTGGCCTTCGAAGGCTATACCGGAAGCACCGATGCAGGTTCCGGCTCGGCCTATGGACTCTTTGCCAACCGTCTGGGCTCGATCCTGACCGCGGTCTCGATCTCCACCGGCGCCGTCGCAGCCGATTACGACTACGACGCCTTCGGTACCCAGACCCAGACGGTCAACACCATCGAGCAGCGCTACGGCTATACAGGTCGCGAGCACGACCTCGAGACCGGGCTCATCTACTACCGCGCCCGCCACTACGACCCCACAACAGGGCAGTTCATCCAACGCGATCCCATCGGCTTCGCTGCAGGAGATTTGAATCTGTACGCGTATACCTTCAACGATCCATACAACTGGACTGACCCAAGTGGGTTGGCTGTAACTGCAGACTATTCAGCTCTTACCGGTGCGATGGTTGCAAGTACTGCTATTGTCGGATGCGCGGCATACGAACCTTGTAACCAAGGCGTATTCGGGAACATAGCGTCAGGTATATCGGCGCTGATTTCCAATATCTTTGCACAATTCAATAACATTCTAAATAATCAGAGCAATGGTAGCAGTGGGAATTCAAATACGAATTCGAACGCCGACTCCGGTGCGACTGCAGCGGGAGCAACCCCGCCCGGAGGGGATGGGGATGATGACGGGGATGGAGACGACGAAAACGTATCGTATGGTCGAAATGAAAACCAAAAGCATCACACATGGCGTCACATTGACGAAGCAGGCATCAACCGTAACGCAGTAAGGGAGGCAATCCGTAACGACATGAGGGCCAACCCGTTGCCAAACACTGTTCAAAACAACATCCGGTTCGTACAGGTCAACGGTAATAGAATTCAATATAACGCGTATCGATTTTCTGATGGCAGTGTGAATGTAGGTAGGATTCATTTAGTTCCATGAAGCGTTACCTAAGACCGTACGAAATTCTAGTGGTCGAGTTTCTCGAAACTCAGAATGCCGAAACGTTTCCTTGCGACTTTAGACAGTTCCAAGTTGATGAGAGCGATGCAGGAGGCGTGGGCACTATCTGGTTTCAGAAATTGAATGAACCGGCAAAAAAAATCCTTTCTTGCAACTACAGTGACGAAGATGGTGTATTGGTTATCTTTGATTTGCATTTAGGCGAAGCCAATGTATTGGGCACTTTGGAGTATTGGCGCGTCGACTACCTTCCAGTGAAGAAATGGCCTACTAGCAAAAAGCAGCTCAAACCAGGTGTTAAATAGCGGTCCGAATCCAAATGATCCATGGACCAATGTTGATGTGAATGGGGACCCTCTTTGATATGCGAGCGGAATTTACATCGCAGAACCTATATACGGAACCGGCTTTGTTGCGCAAATCGGTTGAGGGATTCACTACATGAATCCAGCATGATAGCTGGATGGTATGAGCAGTTGGGCCCCTACGAAGTACAAGACCACGAATTGGTCGGCTTACAATGAAGCACTGAGGCGGCGCGGTTCGCTGACGGTGTGGTTTGATCCCGACATGGTGTGGAGGCCGCCCCCGACGGGGAGGCGCGGGCGGCAGCCGAGTTTCAGCGATGCCGCGATCCAGACCTGCCTGACCATGAAGGTGCTGTTTGGCATGCCGCTGAGGCAAACGACGGGGTTCGTGCAGAGCCTTCTTCGGCTGGTCGGGTTGGACTGGAACGTACCAGACTTCAGCACCCTGTGCCGCCGCCAACGGAAGCTGAACGTGGCTATCCCATACCGCGGTGGCAATGGCCCGCTGAACCTGCTGATTGATAGCACCGGCATCAAGGCCGAGGGTGAAGGCGAATGGAACGCCCGCAAACACGGTGGTCCGAAGCGGCGCATCTGGCGCAAGATACACATCGGAATTGACGAGGAAACGCTGGAAGTCCGGGCCGTCGAGGTCACGGGCAGCAACATCGGTGATGCACCTATTTTGCCCGATCTCCTGGATCAGATCCCGGCTGACGAGCAGATCGGATCGGTCACTGCCGACGGCGCCTACGACACCCGCAAATGTCACGAAGCGATTGCCGCTCGCGGTGCCGCTGCTGTCATCCCGCCCCGCAAGAACGCGAAGGCGTGGAAACCGACAAGCCCTGGCGCCGTCGCTCGAAACGAAGCCCTGCGCACTTCGAAGTACCTGGGCCGTGCCATCTGGCGACGGTGGAGCGGATACCACCGCCGGAGTCGCGTCGAGGCCAAGATGAACTGCATCAAGCTGCTCGGCCAATCCCTGATGGCCCGAGACTTCGACCGCCAGGTCGCAGAACTGCAAGTGCGTATCGCCGTGCTCAACGGCTACACCGCACTTGGCATCCCCGTTACAGAGCCCGTAGGATAGGTCCGTCCGGGGAAAGGGGAGCCACGCTCAGATCCTGATTTATGCAACAGCGCCCCTCGGATTCGAGGGAAAAATCAATTTTTCTACAATCCAAAAGCAATACTTCTATTTTTCTTAACTTTTTGGTGCCGTGGTCGACTAGTCGCGCCCGAGTGGAAAATTAGGTATCCCTGATGTCAATATTTGGACTACATAAGCTGGAAACCTACGAAACCGTTAAGCTAGTATGTGAGGGCGAGGCGCAAATGGATGCGCCTCGATATCCGGGTGAAATATGTCTGAGATTTGCGTCCAAGACATTCAGATTTAGAAACGTATCCTCTGTTTTCTATTTTGACGAGATTTTTACCTCAAAAGCCACCTTTCCATATATGTACAATGTCGAACAAGATGCGGGTTTGTTCGAGTGTTGTGGGTCTAGTTACCTTAATCGACTTCGAGAGGACGTCGAGTTTTCGGGCGGTATGTTTTCGAACCACAAGCACTTCGTCTATTTCGATCAACATTTTTTTTGGCACATAACGGCCGGCTTATTGGAAGAAGTGACTGATGTTTATTAATCGACGGGTTAAAAATTGGACAGCCAGCTGACGGCGGTCCTCGACCGGCTGGTTCCGGCGAAGTCCAAGCATATCATCTAAGGATGACCTCAACCATATGGTGCAGGTTCGTCAGGGTATCCCACGCATCAGCGGCGGCGGGCAAGTGCCGATCGAAGATAATGACAATGATAGCCAGAACCTGGCTACCGGTTAACTAGCCAAAATCTATACCCAATACGCGGTTAAGTTCAAACGCATCTATCTTGCCGATGCTCTTCAACTCATTGGCCTGATCCTGCATCGTGCGAAACCCCTGCGCACGCGCAGCTTGAGACAGGGCGCTTTTGGTGCCTCCATCGGAAATTGCAGAACTCAAAGCGGAGTCTATTTCGAGCAGTTCTGACACCACCGTACGCCCCTTTGTTCCGGATTTGCCGCATGTTTCGCAGCCTGCACCTTGGCAGGCCACACAAACGGTTCGCACCAACCGTTGAGAAAGAACTCCCCGCAATGTGGCAGACAAAAGATACGGGGGTATCCCAAGGTCGATAAGCCGCGTCACTGCAGACAGCGAGTCATTGGTGTGGATCGTAGACAGCACCAGCCTACCGACTAGGGCGGCGCGCACGGCAATCTCTGCCGTCTCTTGGTCCCTGATTTCACCCACCATTATGACGTCAGGATCCTGACGCAGGATGGCGCGCAGAGCCCGTGCGAATGTCATCTCAACAGCGGGTTCGACCTGCACCTGATTCACGCCGGGGAGGGTGTATTCGATTGGGTCCTCCACCGTGACGATTTTCCGATCCGTGGAGTTAAGACCACTCAATGCGGTGTAGAGGGTCGTGGTTTTGCCGCTGCCCGTAGGCCCTGCCACAAGGAAGACACCGTTAGGCATATTCGTAATGCGCTCAATCTGTTCGATGCGGGTCTGGTCGTAGCCCAAAGCCGTCCAGTTCAGAGACACGTTTGACCGGTCCAGCAACCTCAGCACGATACTTTCGCCAAACTGTGTTGGCAGCGTGGACATCCGAATGTCGATGACACTGCCGCGTACCGAAATCTGGGCCCGCCCATCCTGCGGCCGGCGTTTCTCGGATATATTCAGATCAGCCATGACCTTGAGCCGTGAAATAACCGAGGCTCGCTGACCTTCTGGCACAGTTCTGGCGGTGCGGAGATTACCGTCGATCCTGAACCGGATCGCTGCTGACGTCTCTCCAGCTTCGATATGGATGTCCGATGCGCCCATCCGAACCGCATCTGAAATAATGTCATTTACCAGCTTGATGGTCGGCCCGTCATTGGCCAATGCGTTCAAACGTTCGACGTCAAAATCCGACACATCCTCTTTGAGGTCGTTTGCGGAATCGCTTTGGGCCAGCAACGTCTTGATCGTGGTCGGCGTCGCGATGACCATCTGAACCGGCAGCCTGAGATGAAAGCCCACGCTTTGTATCGTTTCATGGGCGCGAGGATCAGATGTCGCGACCAGAATGGCACTGTCATTTTCAAGCACAGGTAGAACTTCAGCTCTTTTCAGAAAGTCTCTGGGAATAGGTAGGCTCTCGGAAAGTTCGGGGTTAAAGTCGGGCTCTGTGACAAATCTAACGTCCAGGAATTTTGCAAGCTCCTGATAAAGATCGTCTTCATCGACGAGGCCAAATTCAAGCAAGGTTTTTTCAATAGGCGTGTCGGTCTTGCGGCTTGCGTTTTCAGCTCTCTTAACAGCAGTTTGTGTTATCTTTTCATTGCTCTGTAGCCAGTCCAGGAATTCCGAAGTGTTCAAATATGCCACAACCATGCTCCCTGTTCACAAAGTTCTGTCAAAGCTTAAAGTTGTAGAGTAAACAAGTGGAATAATTAGGGCAATTAGCCAATAAAAACGAGCAGACAGATGATCAGGCGGACATTTGTAGATGTCAAAGCCAAGCTGACCGATTGGGCGGGCGGCTTGTTACCGGAATGGATCGGCGCCATATTATGGGGTCAACCCATGGCTGTGCCTGTAAGATTTGGTACATCGCATCTGAATCAATCTGACGTCAACGTTTCAATCGACGCGCTATCGCGAGAAGTAGCCCAAAAAGGGCAGGGTAGCAGTGCTCCCGCTATAGATATTTTTGTCCCCACAGAATTTTTCTTTGAGCGACGGCTGAGTTTCCCGCTCACGGCCCGTAGCAAACTGGAAGAAATGGCTCTTCTCGACTTGAGAAGTCGCACACCATTTGAACTGAGCAATATCCATTGGAGATTGGGGAAGCCCATCATTCAAGACGATACCATTGACGTTTCACAGTGGATTGTTCGACGTGACGATGTTGCAAACTGGAAGCTCAACCTGAGGAAAAATGGTTTTCGAGTCCGAAGATTGTATGTCGACACAGAAAACGCACCATCCGCCATTGCCGACTTTTCAGACGAGCTCCTGCCATGGCGCCAAAACCTCCGGAAATTGAACGCAGCGCTGGTCTCAGTGACAGCACTCGCACTGTTCGCGGCATGGCTTTATCCCGGCTGGTCAGCGCGCAGCGAAGCCCGCACGCTTCAGATTGAGTTGGATACGTTGCGTACGGAAGCGCTTCTGGAGAGACGCAAAGTGGAAGACATTCGAAAGGCAGAAGCTCAAAAAGCAGCGTTTGTCGATGCTGTTCTTTTGAGGCCTCTCCTTTTGGATACTGTCAGGGAATTGACTGTAAGTCTGGAAGACGATGTTTGGGTTTCAACACTGACCTTCAACACTTCGCATGTGGTCATTACCGGAGAGGCCGGAAATTCCGCCGCAGAAACAGTGCTTTCCCTTGGAAAACGATCAGTTTTTGGTAATCCGCGTTTGAGCGGACCTGTTTCACGCACAGCTCGCGGGGCAGAGCGGTTTGAGATCACACTCGATCTTGGCGTGTCGGGGTAATGCAGCGGGAGCGCGTCATATCTGCGCTCGGCGCTCTTGTAATATGCGGTAGTGTTGTCGCTGTGACAGGAATTTTCATAGTGACACCGCTGAATTCCTGGAAGGCAAGCGGGCTTGAGGCACGTTCTCAGGTGCAAGCTGATATCCATCGCACACAGGCTACGATTGCCAACCTAAAGCAGCAGAGCGCTACAATTTCTCAGAATGAAGAAGAGGACTTCCTCTGGCGGGCTGAACAGATTGGCGCGGCAACGGCTCAAATTCAAACCGCTCTCTCGGCATCGGCCTCCAGCAATGGCGTGAGTTTGAGGTCGATTACACCACTGAAAACAAGGCGAGTGGCCTCGGTTGAAGCTGCGGGCTTTCGCCTTGAGTTCGACGCAACTCTGGACCAGGTACTGGGTTTCTTGCAGCAGATCGAATACTCGTCTCCAGCTTTGCTCGTTGAAAAGGCTTCTCTGCGGCAACTTAGCCGTCCAGATAACAACCAGACACAGCCCATTCTGAATGCCCAGCTTGAGCTGATTGCCCCTATTCATCTCGAGGAGGCGAACTTCGAATGAAATCCCTTCTGCTTGCAATTTGCGGGACCTCCATGCTGATCGTCATGGCAGCATTGTCTTGCTTCGTTGCAGGCAGAACGGTGACGTCAGCCATGGAACGATCCGATCTTGCCGCGCAAACAGAACAGAGCCAAGCGGTGGAATCTGCAGACGCAGATAGCACGGCACGATCTCCACGGTCAAAAATCTACTATGCAGCGATCGTTGAGCGCCCGTTATTCGCGCCCAATCGCCGCCCGAACGCACCTCTCAAACCTGATGAGGTGCAGGAAGCCGCCCTCTCAGCGGAGCCTGTCTTATCGTCTGAGCGACCGGAAATCTCTGTGCATGGCGTAATGGTAGACGCAAGCGGCAGTAAAGTGCTGGTCTCAGCAACTGGCGAGAACCCGCAGTGGGCGAAACCCGGCACAAAGATCGGTGGATGGACCGTATCTACTATCGGACCGGACTGGGTCGAACTCAGCCTGGCCTCTGAAACCTTTCGAATTGAGATGTACCAATGATGATCAACTATAGGCACCATTTTCGGACAGTATTTATTGCTTTGAGCCTTTTATTAGTTGCAGCCTGTAGCGATGAAAATTCGGAAGGTGGGTTCAGTTCACGGTTTCTAGCAAACAATGAGTCTTCAATTCGAGGATCTTCGCAAACAGGAGCCGATAGTTTGCGACTTGCTTTGAATGGTCCTGCGCCGGAAAAGCGGTATTTGGGTACAGACGAGTTTCTCGCTGCGTCCCGTGGTCGGCGGGAGATCGTCGAAGTGTCAGATGACGGGGCAATTACCCTCAATCTGGTGGACGTTCCCATTGATCAGGCTGCAAAAGCGGTTCTGGGCGATGCCCTCAACAAGAATTATACAATCAAACCTGGCGTTGAAGGTACGGTTACCTTGCAGACGACTCGCCCGCTTAGCGAGAGAGCTCTGCTTGAAACATTTGAAATCGTACTCGGTTTCAACGGTGCTACCCTCCAAACCTCCGGCGATCTGATCACAATCGTACCTTTAAAAGGGTCCTCCCGGAGAGTCACTCGCCTTGGTCAATCGCAACAAGTAGGAGCCCGTCTCGTTGCCGTTCCACTGGAATATATCGGAACCACGGAGATGATCAGGTTGCTGGAGCCAATTGTTGGTGACTCTGTCGAGCTTATGCCAATTCCGAACCGGAACATAATCCTGATTTCTGGTGCCCGGGATGAAATGGCTGCCGCGATTGATGCCGTAAACCTTTTTGATGTGGACGTTCTGAAGGGCAAATCGGTCGGTCTTTACCGTCTGAAAGCTGCGGAGCCGGAAGCCGTTGTTGAAGAGATGAACCTCATCTTCGAGACAGAAGATGGTGGTAGCCTGCAAAATGTTGTGACGTTTATCCCCAGCAAACGACTGTCTGCGGTTATTGTTGTAAGTACGCGCTCAACTTATCTGGCAAAAGCCGAACAGTGGATACGCGACCTGGACAGAACGGCCGGTGGAGCGCGCAGGCGCCCAGCGGTATACAACTTGCAACATCGCATCGCAAAAGATCTAGCTCCAATCCTGGGTGAAATGTTGCAGGATATTGCAAAAGCCGATGAAGCATCGGGCGAGGGCGCACCGCGTGTGGTCGCAGATGACGCAAAAAACGCAATTATCGTTTGGGGCAATGATACAGAACAAGAAAGTTTCTCGCGTCTCCTGCAGGCATTGGACACCGTGCCGGTTCAGGTTCTCCTAGAAGCTACAATTGTAGAAGTCGCCCTTAGAGACGAATTGAATTTTGGTCTGAGGTGGTATTTCGAACAAGGAAACTGGAGTAATGTTTTTACGGATGCCTCCAGCGGCGCGGTGGCCCCCACATTTCCAGGGTTATCCCTTTTGTTTCAAACCAGTTCAGCCCGCGTGGCAATTAATGCTTTGGCATCGATTACAGATGTCAATATTATCTCTTCGCCTAATTTGTTGGTTCTAGACAATCAGGAGGCGCGCCTTCAGATCGGTGATGAAGTGCCGATTGCTACGCAGCAGTCTCAGGATGTGACCAACCCGGACGCACCGATTATTAATACAATCGCGTATCGGGACGCTGGAATCATCCTGAAGGTCAAACCCAGAGTGGCCCAATCCGGGCAGGTCATACTGGATATCGATCAGGAAGTGAGCAGTGTGCAGAATACGACTACTTCCGGTATTGACAGCCCAACGATTTCGCAGCGCCGCGTAGAAACCAATGTAGTGGTTCATGATGGTCAAACCATCGCTCTTGGCGGCCTGATCGAAGACAGCAGAACGCGAACGGACAGCAAAGTTCCTGGGGCAGGTGATATCCCCGTTCTCGGCGCACTGTTCAGAAACCGCGAAGACAATGTCGGAAAACGGGAACTTCTGATTTTGATAACGCCGAAGGTTGTACGAAATGGGCAGGAGGCAAAATCGATAACAGACGAACTGCGAAACAGAATCTCAGGTGCCAACGGGTTGCTGCAGAATGGTATTCCATCCCAGTCCGTTTGGCACCGGATTACAGAATGACGGAACTAAAACTGCCTTTTAGTAAGGAAACGTCAACGTGCCGCGCTATTCATACACTGCATTCACCGGTTTGGGAAAGTTAGAGAAAGGCGAGCTTCAGGCTGCGGATGAACTTGCGTTATTGAGCGCGCTAACAGGTAAGGGCTTACAACCTGTCTCAATTGAGGAAGGCGCTTTCAATTTGCCTTGGTGGCAAAAGGATATCTCGCTAGGGCCAGAAAGCACTAAAGCGTCGCCCGCAGCGTTGGAGCACTTTTTCCGAACCCTTGCTGGCCTTCTGGATGTTCATCTACCTTTGCGGCAGGCTCTCAGGTTTTGTTCCGAGAATGTCAAAGATAAACAGATGGCTCAATCTGTGTCACGCATTGAACAGGACGTGGCGGACGGTAAGACGATTGCTTATGCGATGCGCGAAGCGGGAGGCTATTTTCCTGAACGCCTGATCACTATGATCGAGATTGGTGAAGCGGCCAACAACCTACGCAGTGTCGTAGCCCGTATCGCGACAGGATTAGAGAGCGAATCGAAACAGCGCCGGGAAATTCGTTCCGCGATGATCTATCCGGTTATCCTCATAATTATGTCGCTGTTTGTAATGGCATTGCTGGTCTTCTATTTGGCCCCAACCCTCGTGCCGGTTTTCGACAATGCAGAGTCCGATCCGCCTTTAATACTTGGTGTTATGACAAACCTGCGCGATCTGCTTGTCGACAAATGGCTTGTGGTTCTCGGTCTGGGTGGCGGAGTGTTTGCTTTTTGGCAGATACTCAAAACGCGCATCAAGACGGTATCCTCTCCGCTTCTGCTGAAAACCCCGGTCATCGGGCGATATCTGCGCGTTTCGGAAACCCTGAATATCCTTGATGCCATAACTATGATGTTGTCCAGCGGGTCCACACTTCCAAGTGCAGTGGCAACAGCCCAACAGGCGACCGATCAGCGCGCCTACCAAGACCTTCTCGCAAGGTCAGAAGAACGTATTATTGCGGGTGACACGCTATCCTCCACCTTCAAGTCAACACCGCTGATAGACCCGATGACTGTGGCTATGGTTGAAGCTGCTGAAGCATCGGACCAGGTGGTTCAGGTTCTGGATCACCTCGTTGATGATCTCCGCTTGCGGAACGCTCAGATACGCGCGCAATCTGTTCGTCTGATCACCCCGGCACTTACGCTGATCATTGGACTTGGTGTTGGCGGCGTCATCATGTCCACCATTTCTGCCATTATGTCCCTGAACGATGTCGCGTTCTGAGGATGCCTTGCAGCTATCAACACACGCCAGAGACACGTCGGGATATTCATTGTTTGAAGTTTTGGTCGCTCTCTCAATCCTGGCAATGGTAGTAGCTGTTTCTGCAGCTGGATTTCGACCTCCGTCGGATGAGGTGAAATTGAACCGACAGATCTCTGACCTTGCCTCGAAAATCAGTGACGCGCGACTAAAGGCAATACGAACGAGCCAAGCGAATGGGATCGAAATCGTGAATTGCGATGATGAGCCAGTGAATTTGAACTTGTTTCCGGACGGGACCGCATCAGGGGGCGAGATTTGCCTGGAAGAGGGAACTCAGCGGGAAACCCTCATCTTGTCTCCTTTGACCGGGTTACTTTCGAGGGCTGCTCGCGATGAATAAACGAGCCGGGTATTCGCTGTTTGAGGTGCTAATCGCCTTTGCCGTTATGACGATGGTGCTGTCCGTGGTTTTGCCGCGGCAGGCGGAGTTTTTGGGACGCTCAACTACAAGCTCTCAAAAGGCCGTTGCAGCAGATATCGCGTATTCCCGATTGAGTGAGTTAGGGGTCGCTCGAGCCCTATCTCCTGGCGAAAGCACAGACGGGATAGGGGATTGGACTCTGTATCAACGTATTGAACCGCTTATCGTCATGGGTTCCGAAACTGATTTGGTCGAAGTTGCAATTGAAGTCACAAGCCGGACTGGTAATGTACTCTTCCAGACCTCAGGAATTCGAGCGCTGAAATGAATGCCCGATCCGGCCTTAGTTTGTTCGAGCTTTTGATTGCTTTGGCATTGCTGGCCTTGATCGCAGTGGGATTGTCCGGAGCACTCAGATTTGCCGTCGCGGTCCATGACCGTTCGCGTATGGATCCACAACAATACGAACAAGTTGCATTGAAAGCTCGATTGCGATCCTGGTTAGCCAACGCAACCCCACCGACCGGCATAGCACCATACCCGGTTGAATTTGTTGGGACGGCCACGCGCCTGGAGTTTACGACGATCCATGCCAAAGGGTTCGCTCCTGACGCAGCTGCTCTTAGAGTCCTCGTCGAAAGTGACGGTGTCGACCTGTTGATGACCATCACTGAGATGGACGATGACGGTGAGACTTTGGCAGCTCATACAGAGATCGTCGCTCAAGGCATCAACCCGGCACTTTCCTATTTTGACGCCCATCCTGACGATAGCGCGTGGGGTGGAACTTGGTCGGATGCGTCAAGGTTGCCAGATCTGGTGCGAATAGAGGCTGCGAAAAACGACAATGCAAACTGGCACACATTCATCGTGAACCTGCTCCTTAAGTAGGTTAATATATAAAGCCGTCGCAAGATTTGGCATTGATACAGAATTTTCGTTTGTGAGCGGCCTTGTTGCACAAATACGATGAGGGATTCAGGTTGTGAATCCAGCATGATAGTTGGGCACCATGAGCAGTTGGTCCCTTACGAAGTACAAGACCAGGAACTGGCCTTCGTACAACATGGCACTGAAGCAGCGTGGATCGCTGTCGATTTGGTTTGATCCCGAGATGGCCTGGCACCCGCCTGCGACGGGCAAACGGGGACGTCAGCCCGAGTTCAGCGACGCTGCTATCCAGGTTTGCCTGACAATGAAGGTTCTATTCGGTCTGCCCCTTCGTCAGACGACCGGTTTCGTTGAGAGCCTGTTGCGGTTGGCTGGTCTCGACTGGAAGGTGCCGGATTTCAGCACCCTGTGTCGGCGGCAGAAAACATTGAACGTCTCCATCCCGTATCGTGGCGGAGCAGGCCCCTTGCACCTCCTGATCGATGCGACCGGGATCAAGGCGGAAGGCGAAGGGGAGTGGAACGCCCGCAAGCACGGCGGGGTCAAGAAACGCCTTTGGCGCAAGCTCCACCTCGGTATAGACGAGGGAACGCTGGAGATCCGAGCCGTCGAAGTCACGTCGAGTAACGTCGGCGATGCACCGATGCTACCCAATCTGCTGGAACAGATCCCACCCGACCAAGAGATCGCCACTGTCACTGCCGATGGTGCTTACGATACGCGCAAGTGTCACGATGTAATTGCGGCCCGAGGGGCCGCCGCCGTCATCCCGCCGCGAAAAAATGCACGACCTTGGAAACCCGACACTGCGGGAGCAGTCACGCGAAACGAAGCACTACGGGCCTGCAAATATTTTGGGTGTGCGCTGTGGCGGCGGTTGACTGGATATCACCGCCGAAGTCGCGCAGAAACCAAGATGAACTGCGTCAAACTGCTTGGCCAAGGCCTCATGGCCAGAGACTTCGATCGGCAAGTCGCTGAACTCCAGGTCCGGATTGCGGTGCTCAACCGCTACACCGCTCTTGGTATACCTGTCACTGAGCCCGTAGGATAATTCCGTCCGGGGAAAGGGGAAGTGTGATCACGCCCTGATTTGTGCAACAAGGCCTTAAGCCAGGCTTTTGTGTAGTCGTTTTTTCGTATTTTGCGCGCTTAGTAGCGAGCTCTAAGGCGCACAGCTGATGTACCTGTCAAAATAATTCATCAGTTTCATAATGTTAAAGGTATTAATTCAAACTTTTGATGGGCGGATCATCATTATGAATTTTCATTGTAGCTTGCGCTGGATGTTAATCAACCTACCCGTGTTGGGTGCAATATTGCACCAGACGTTCGAGGAGAGGTTGGAAATGGGGCATCAAACTCCAATACGTATTATCACTCCTGAGTCCATCAACCATCCTTGCACCGATGATGCGGACTTCTTCCGTGGCCGACGCACCCTTCTCAAAAACACCCTCGAAGAATGCCGATCTGTAGCAATCTCCTCGCGAGAAGCAATGGAACACTTTTGGCGCAAGCGTAGTTTCCCAGTTTTGGCAATTCTAGCTCCCGCCCTGATTGATTCTGAAGGACAGGTTGAATTTCCCGGCGATCCAGTTTGCCTATATTCTGGTCTTTCTACAGCGATTTCACAGGTAGTTACAGCCTTTGAAGAACAATTATCAGATAATGACCCCTATAACGATTATTGCCCTCAATGGGGCATACTACCGGATGCAGCGTACCGGGAGGCGCTGACAGAAAGCACACAGCGCCAGCGAACGGATTCCAAAGATTTTCTTAACACCGACCAGACAGTTTTTGACCCCCGAGTCTGGAATAAGAAAACTGCGCAAGAGTTGGAAGATCTTTTAGTCTTTATGCAGCCGCGAATTGTGTTTATCAGCTCAGTCTCGTGTGCGCATAGATATGCAGTCGATATCGCGCGCGTCGTTAAAGAAACCCACCCCGAAGCTATTGTTGTTATGGGTGGTCGCCATGCAGATGAAACTACGACATTCGATCGGCGAGAAAATCTTGTCACGCATGCTTACAGCAGCACAACTCAGGCTACTCTGGATGGCAGGATCGCACCAAACATAGATTTGGTATTATCCGGTAATAGCCCGTTTGGCGTTGACTACCTCATTAAAGCACTTTCGCTTGCCTACGATCCGGTAACTGCTCGCATTGAGCGGGAAGAAATCGACAAATGCCTCGAGCTTATGGGGCGACGCTATGCCGGTGTCCGCGGTCAAGCCATTATAACTTCCCTGATTCACCCAATGCCTCGTGTCACAGTGTTTTGGGGTTCGAAATTTACGCTAGAAGAAACGCCACTTGTCTATGAGGCCTTTGGTGTAAGGGCGCACTTTCCGATTTTCAGGGGTGAAGGCAGCAAAGTCATGAAGACAGCCCACATGTTGACGGTCGATGCTTGCCCTTATCGGTGTAACTTCTGCTCTGAAGGCATTGCCGTTGTTGGTCGGATGCAGAAGTTATCTGCTGATCCCGCGCAAGTTGCGTTTGAACGGACGAAGCGTGTGATTGCGCTTGGAGCCGAAGCACTGTTTTTTGATGACAGTGTGGCTTTCGGTGGCAAAGTAGGAGATCTACGCAAGTATTGTGAACAGCTTATTGCTGCGCGGCAAAGCATTCAGGAAAAAAGTAGTTCCGAAAATTTAAGCGAGCATGATGATAGAATGCTGCGCCTTCAATGGGGCGCACAGTTAACTGCAGAATTTTTGTCATCTTTCAGGGATGCCAATGCCGCGTTGGCATTGGCTAGACTGATGGCGCAAGCTGGGTGTCGTTACATCTATTTCGGGATTGAGACGCTGTCTGAAGAAGTGATCACCGAAATCCATAAAAATCGCCGCAAATCTGACGGTCCTACTTGGCGCCAAAAGATCGAACTTTCACTGAAAGCTGTAAAAGCCGCAAATATCCAAGTGGGCACCGCTGTCCTGTTCGGGATGAACGGCGAAAACCGCGCAAGCATCGACAATACCATTGACGGCGTTGCTGATCTTATTCGTGCAGGGCTGATTGATTTGGCCAGCCCGAATATCATGACCTACCATCCAGGCACAGAAATTACCCGTTTGCACCAAATGGAAAACAAACTGGACTACCATTCGCTGAAGCATGACGTGCGCCCGCCTTACAGTTTCTTCGAGCAAGCCTTTCCCGGTGTTGTGTCAAATCAGATTACTGAAGGCGATATTTGGTACATTCATCAACGCGCGACAGATGCTTGGGGTACTAGGCGCAACGACAACTCATCCATACAACCCTCAATTGAGCCGGGAGGCTAAGATGACTTTCTACAAGCCGGGAGAAATGGCAAAAATTCAAAGTAACGGCTCATATGGTGAATGGGCTGGTTTGCATCTGCTTATCGATTTTTGGGATGCTGAGAATACTGACAATTTAGAATTATGCCGCCAGGGAATCGAAGACGCGGCAAGAGCTTGCGGAAGCACACTGATCGATACTCAAATCCGAAAGTACGGAGAAGAAGGCGGCATCTCGGGTATAGGGCTATTGGCTGAATCCCATATCAGCATACACACCTGGAGCGAATATCGTCGCGCATCTTGCGATGTCTTCGTCTGTGGTAATAACGATCCATACGAATGCGTGCCTGTTTTGCAGCAACTATTCAAGACGTCGCAGATCAAGTTGACCGAGATCAAGCGGATGCTGGCCTTTACCTCGTGAAGCGAAAAAGGAAGCAAAAAATGTCCGAAAAATCTGTGACTTTCGTAAAAGAACGCTATGCAGGTGAACAACGTGTGATGTTGGCACCACAAAGTGTCGCGACCTACACCGACAACGGTTTCAAGGTGTTCGTTGAAACCGGAGCAGGCATAGGATCCGGGTTTGAAGACAAAGATTATGCACTAACAGGTGCCATAGTCGTTTCCCGCACGGACGCGTGGGCGAAACCATACGTGATCAAATACAAGGGGCCAGAGCCTGAAGATTTCCCGTACTTTCATCAGAACCTGACGCTTGCTTGTACATTTCATGCCGAAGGACAGATCGATATGGTTCGGGCGCTAAAAGAGAGCGGTGTCACCGCGTATTCCTTCGAGTATTTTGAAACGCCAGATGGTATTCGTCCGATTTCGATTTCGGACATGGAACTAACCGGAAAGTTGGCATTTCTATACGGCGCCTACCACTTGCAAAGTCACTTTGGCGGATCGGGTGTATATTTAGGACACATACCTGGTGCGCCCCGACCTAAAGTGACTGTAATCGGTTATGGGCATTGTGGAAGCGCAGTCGTTCGCGCGGCTGAAGCCGCTGGTTGTGAGGTCACAGTGTTAGGGACCAACATTGCACGCTTGCGCCGGTTTGCCTCGCAAGTATCGCCGCTAGTGACGTGCCTGTTGAACACCCCAGAGAACCTCAAACATGCCATTCACGACGCTGATCTGGTCGTTGGAGCAGTTTTGATCGCCAATGACGAGACACCGATAATGATTAACAATGAAGATCTTGGATGCATGAAAAAAGGGGCGATGATCATCGACATCACGGGTGGGCCGGACGAATGCTGCGGATGGTTGCCAACATTCTCGCGTCACTCCAACTATGACAATCCCGTCTATTCTGTGAATGGTATATTGCATTGCAAGTTTGACCGCATGCCTTCCCGAGTTCCAGTGACGGCAACAATCGCTAAAAGTAATAACATCGTGCCTTACGTCATAAACTTGGGTAATGCGATATTTGAGGGACGTCCTGATCCCCTATCTGAAACCGGGTGTCTGGTTGCTGATGGCAAACTCATGAACCCGCATGTCATTGCGAGTTTGCCAAAGTCAAACTCCTGTCCCTCCCAAAGAACTGGGCGCCTCAATGCGCAATGACGGGCCCGGTAATCTTGGCATTTACGAACCGATTTTTGGGAATGCCAAGACATACCGATCAATTGGCTATGCCGAGCGGGCTCGCTTCTACAAATGGGAACATACGATTAGCTATGATCAGGAATTCTACACACAATTTTTGCCAACACCTGAGACAGTTCTAGAAGTGCCATGCGGTACTGGTAAAAATCTAATCTGGTGGGCCAAAAGAGGGTGTTTTGCCACTGGTGTCGATATCGAACCACAAATGCTACATCAAGCCCGTGCTCAAATTGGCCTGAACAAACTTGCGGATAGGGCGCAGGTCATTGCGGGTGATATGCGCAGTTTTGTAATTTCCAAAAGATTTGATCTTATCGCTGTTCCCGCTGATGCGTTTCAGTTTTTGATGAACGAGGCAGACATCCTCGCGTGCTTGCAGACCCTTAGAAAGAGGTTGAAACACAGTGGGCGTTTGGTTTTGGACATTGGCATGTTCGATCAAAACAAAGAAAATGGCGGTGATTGTTTTGCTTATTTCAACCCATGCCAACCCAATTTGAGTATAGTTTTCGATTGGCAACGGCCCGTCGATAACGACGGGCGATTGCTGCGGTTTCACGCTCAGGATATCCAGGAAAGTCAAGTTGTTTTTCATTTTTATTATCAACTGCATAAAAATGGACTGCAGGATCGAATGCAAACCACAATCACGTTGCGTCGTTATGAAACCACGGATGAACTGGTAGCGTTGGCAGCGCATGCAGGGTTAAACCTACGTGCGTGTTATGGCGACTATCACGGTGCTTCGATGACGCTGTGTTCGCCAAGGAACATCTTGGTTTTTGGTCGAAACAATGTCGACAATTGAGGCACGTTATATAACCGTCTTGCTCGTAACGTTTGCCTACACAGTCAGCGTCATAGCAACATTTGGTATCGCCCGAAATCTGTTGATAATAGTGTGGCCATCAATGATTGAGGCATTAGGCATCTCATATGTTGAAGCGGGCTCCATCAATGCAGCTCATCATCTTTTTTACTTATCAGCTAGCATTGCTGGAGGAGCTCTGATTACGCAAGCAAGATTGATGCCAACAATCTTGTTCACAATTCTTGCAATTGCACTGCTGACCTCTTGTATCACATTTACGCTGTCATTTTTTTCCTTGCTGATAGTTTATAGCGGCCTTGGCGCATTGATCGCTTTGAACTGGTTGGCGCTTGTGCGTACAGCCGCTCGATGTCTCAGCGAGCATGAATGCGCCTTTGTACTATCGGTTTCCTCCAGCGGCACTGCCGCCGGGTTTTTGTTAGGAGGTGGAGTATCAAGCTGGCTTCTTGCAACTTTTGGCGTAACCAAAATGTGGATTGTAGCGGGTGCGGCCATAGCTGTGATGGGCATGTGTGTGTTTGTAACCTTGAATTTGCTGACGGCACCCCGGCGACATACTGTCACGAAAGAGGTAAAATATATCAATTCCGAAGGTCGAAATGAAAACGCAAATACGTTGATTCTATATATAATTTCATTCTTGTTGGGATTTTGCATCATTGGGGCGCAGGTTTACCTGAGCAGCAGTATTCTAGTCGATAGAGCGATCGACCATCATGCTGCGAGTATTATTTGGGTTCTCTTTGGTGCAGGCGGATTGTTAAGTGGGTTCTTTTTGAGTGCTGTTGCGAAAAAGGTAAATGTTAAAACCGCGATGGCCATTGCCCTAGCAAGTTCGAGCATCGCGCTACCAATCTTAGCATTTGGGTCAGATGCAGTGCCGTTGATATTGAGTGCGTTCGTTTTCGGTTTATGTAGTTTCGGTATTTTTGGATTGTTGCCTGTCGTTTTAGGGAAATTGGTTCCACCAGATCGCCATATTGTTCACTATGGGCGTGCAAACTTTTTCGTTGGACTCGGGTCACTTTCAACAAGTGCCCTAGGCGGCGCATTACGGGACCACTTCGGTTCCTTCGCACCTTATTGGGTACTCCTGATTTTTGGATTGGGTGTTGCAGTTTATCTGATGCAGCGTTTGAACCAGGTCATTCAACAAATCCCAATCTGACGCCTTTGCAGGAGGAAGACCTAAGAGGGTCGTCGGCCGACCCATTCTGCGACTTGTGGGCACTCAGAGGCGAGGCTTAGCGTCACATGCGACGAACTCGACTCTTTTGAGGAGTCCGTGGGATAAAATACCCCAAGCGCATATCAAGAGCACTAACAAACAGAATTGGTGAATCAAAAGTTTTGATGAATACATCAAGTGAATGAATTTTTTCCAAAAAGTTGAGTTTGCTAGCGTTGATCCATCGCTGCCAGTTTGATGGATAGGAGAGCCGTCAAAACCGACAACGTCGCATATTAATCTGATCGTTCCCGAAGTGTTGCTGGCTACTGTCTAAAAGATACTTACGTCGAGGTTGAACGGTACCGGGTACGCGAACACTACGGTTGCATTAAGGAGGTGCTGCATGTGCAGAGCCGCCACGTATCACATCGGGATCGTTGGTGCAGGCCCGCGCGGTGTGGTCCTATTGGGCCAAGTTGTTTCGGTATTTCGAAGGGTTTCGAAACTTCGGCACATCAAAATCCATCTGATCGATCCTAATGCGCCTGGAATTGGATGCCATCCGGAAACCACGCCGGACTATCTTGTCACAAACACCCTCGCAGGTGATTGCACGGCCTTTGGTCCTGATACTGGTTTTGATGAATCCCAAGGACTCTCATTTTCGGAGTGGGCGAAGATGCAGGGCTATCGCTGGGTAGCAGGAAGAGTATCGGATGTAGGAGCAGAGACAGGCGTAGAGATTTCTCTCAGCGACCATATTCCACGCCGACTTCTTGGTTTGTACTTTAACTGGTGTTGGAAGGCGATTTTACGCGAATGTCCTGTCGGCCTTGAGGTGATACATCATCGCAGTACAGCAACAGCGTTGTCACAACTGCCGCGGGGATATCGGATCACGCTGAGTGATCAGAATGAACTTGATGTAAATGCACTGGTTTTGTCTACTGGACATTCGATTATAGAGCACAGTGATCGTGAGAGACGATTGTCAGCATTTGCTCGTGATCATTCATGGGCTGCGAACCCGCCTCGCTTCATCAGCGGGGTATACCCGGTAAGCCAACTTGACATTGTCCGACCGCAAGAAAAGGTTATCGTAGAAGGGCTTGGCCTAACAGCGATAGACGCAGTCATTGCGATGACAGTAGGTCGCGGTGGTGTATTTGAGAGTGACAACTCTTGCTATAATCCATCCGGCCGAGAACCGCGTATTTTGCTTTATTCGCGCAGTGGTGCGCCACCACTTGCTCGCAACACGGCAAAAGAAAGATGTATGTCGCCCTACAAACCGAAGATATTCACTGTGAACGCAGTGCGAACATTAAGGCGGGATGGACACAGCAGGCTCGATTTCCTGACTCATGTACTTCCTTTATTGAAAATGGAGATGATGCTGGCAATTTCCACATTTGAATCAGATATCGAACCATCCCGAGCTCAAGAGACTGTTGACGCGTTTTTTGCGCCTTTCGCTGGCCGCATCTTTTGCACTTTAGAAGATTACCGATCGCAGATGAGGGAGTTTCTGCTAGCGGATCAGGAAGCAGCGGCGACGTTCTCGCCTGAGCGTTACGCATTAACTGCAGTCCGGTCTTGCTATCCAGCAATTTGTGAGGCGGTGGAGCATCGCGGGCTTAGTACCGAGAGCCATTCTTGGTATAGGCAAAATTTCCTCCCTTTTTTGACGAGAGCCGTTTTTAGCATGCCCCTTTTTCGGGCGCGCCAATTATCCTCATTGATTGCATCCGGCATTGTACAGTTTGGGGGTGGACCAGGTGCGATCTTGATGTGCAACCATCAACGAACCTCATTCGATATTGTGACTCGATTTCACGACAAAGTTGACGTTTGTTCTGCGAAGACTCTTGTCGTTGGACGGTTGCCAAAATTCACGCCCGAAAACGATCACTCGCCATTGACCAAAAGCCTTCTTGCAACCGGCCTTGCCAGGGCAGCAAAGACAGGGGGTTTAGAACTGGGCGGATTTGATGTTTCACGGGATGATCAATTGATAGGCGCTAATGGTCAAACTTCGGAAAACCTATGGATTGTTGGGTACCAATCCGAGGGTTTGAACCTATTCAAACACGCACTGCCTCGTACTGATCGTCCAAGTCATCACGTGTTTGACCGTGCAGCGCGTATCGCGCGGATGCTGTTGTCTGACCTAGATTCAGCCTGACGCTATTCCCATTAGTTTGAAGTGTGACAGGCTTAAACCAATTCACGCAATGTAACTCGGGTTTTGAAAAGGCAACCGGGCAATTCCTTCATCAAAGATGGCAACCTCTAGCCGATCGGGTGCTGAGAACGTGGTGGAAGCCACCAGTCTATCTCAATTGAGAAGTGGCTAACGTATTAATTTAGTTGTGAAATTGAGTGACTCTTGAACATCTTAGCGCCTTGATAAAGGACGTTGATGTTCGCATCAAACTAATGAATTTTCATCAAGTCCTTCTGGCTCATAGTCTCGATTTTGTAGATGCGTGATTGGATTTGGAGTTGGCGAGACATGGTACGGTTTGACGAAAAATCAGGCTGCAATGTAATCCCGATTAAGAGCGTTAAACATGACGCAAATTTGGCGTTGATCCGCTCCCAAATGAATAATCCACTTTTGGCCGGGAACCAGAAACCCGTGTTGTTCTTCCACGGAGCAACTGTACCTACAATGATGACATCCGCTTATAAAATTGATGGGCTGTCATGGTTTGACGCGTTAGCTGCATCCGGTCGATTGGTATGGGGGCTTGACCTCCTTGGTTATGGTGAGTCCGACCAATATCCAACAGTAGATCTGGATGGGGATCATAGTGATCCAGAAAACTATGGTGTTGCTGGATCTCTGATCGACGAAATCGACAATGCAGTAGAGTTTATTCTCTCAGAGTCGCGTGAGACCAAATTGCATGTCATTGCAATTTCAAGGGGTGCCATTCCTGCAGGATATTATTGTGCGGCATTTCCCGAGAAGATTCAGTCGTTAACGTTCCATGGACCAATTACCCGCCAAGGTGGTAACGCTACGGATCTCGTAGAAAAGTTCTTTGGAACAACATCCATTCCCAGAGTATCGCATTTTGCGCTCAGCTCAAAAAACCGCTTTGAGTTGTTGCGGGATGACAAACCTGAAGGGACAATTTCACCTCTGGAACCAGGGTTCACCGCGAACTGGGTGCGAGACTACTGCTCAAGAGTGCATGGGGATCCTAATGCCGTCGATCAACCCGTGTTAGCTCCGATGGGTTTTGCCGTAGATATTTTTAATGCTTGGAATGACATCTACTTTGATGAAACCAAGTTAACAATGCCTACGTTCATCCTGCGCGGAGAATGGGATCACGTGTTGACTTCAGCTCCAAGCTGCCAGGCATTGTTCGACCGGATTCCGTCGATCGAAAAAAAATATCTTCAACTAGCCCAGTCGACACATTCGATGATGTTCGAGAGATGCCGAACGATCGTGCACAGTGAGACGGCAAATTTCCTGAAACACTACGACTAAGCTCTAAGCAACAAGTGAAAGAGAGAGGAAGTTCAATGCAAAAGAGAGCCCGAATTATTAAATTGGATGGAAAACCCGATCAGGAGTTTTATCGGGAGCGTACAAAACGCAACGAGCTCTTTCTAGGTATCGATAGGGCCCAAATGGAAATCTCGCAGAAAAAACTGCAAGATTCGGTGGTAGGTGTCGCAGGTGCTGGTGGATTGGGCGGTGGTCTTGCAATGATGCTCGCTCGTTTAGGCGTAGGGCACATCAAAATTTGCGACCCTGATAGCTTTGAAGTTTCGAATATCAACCGTCAACTGGGGGCAGCCCCAGACACTATCGGAAAAAACAAGGCGGTAGTTGTCGGCGAACTGATTCATGAGACGATGCCAGATGTCACGGTCGAAATTTTTCCAGAGGGAATGAGGAAGCACGTCGCAGAAGAGTTTGTTGACGGGTGCGACTTGATCGTGGATTGCGTCGACTTTTATTGCATCGATGAGCGATACGATATGCATAAAGCTTTCCGTGAAAGCGAACGCTGCAAGGGCTGTGTTGCGGGCACAGTCGTCGGATGGGGAGCCAATGTCTACCACTTCACTAAAGACGGCCTGACCCTCGAAGATTTTTACGACATCCCGCCTGACGCGACACAAACAGAAGGTGTTGTGGACAAATTGGTCAAGCTTCAGGCATCGTTTCTGCCACGCTTTCCCAGCAAAGATGCGATTTATGACTGGATGAATGAGGCAGGAAATGTGCCGATTTTGTCTCTGGCTCCACCGTTGGGTCAATACATGATCGTGGCGCGATCTGCACTCATACTTATGGACCTGGACAAAGCTCCGTACTGCACAGAACTTCCCCCGATGCCCTCGTATCTATGGATGGATGCGTCCACGCTTGAGTGCGGCGTCTACGAGTTCGATGGCAAGTTTGTCAACGAAACCGAATATCAAGAGCATTTCGAGGGTTTCGTGCCTGAGCACTTGAAACGTACCGAACTCGCCTGAGCTTCGGGCGTCCATTCTCTCTTAATAGGGGGTTCCCATGACCACAGAACAAACTCTCAAATTCGTCACAACTGAACAGGCCGTAACCGAAGAGCAAATGCATGGTGTCACGAGTCTTTGGCGCGATGTGTATGGTGGTGAGTTTGGATGGTTGGACAAGAAAGCTAATCCGCTCACGGACGGGTATCACGACCGGTCAGATTACTTTTTGTCCCTGTTAAATGGTCGGGAACCCGTTGGTACAATGAGGATAGTGGCAGCCCAAAATTTGGGCTTCCACATTACTGATGCAACGGATGTAGCCGGTGTATCTGATGTGGGACCTCGCATAATCGAGGTCCAGCGCCTTATGGTCAAATCTGAGTTTCGGGACAAAAGGCTAACGGGAGCGCCATTCGGCATCTATGGGTGTATGGTACGAGCCTGCTTGCGTCATGCCATTCTTAATGACGTGGACATCATTTTAGTTGACTGCCATCGCGACATTGATGTCGGTCCACTGAAATCATTGAAAGCTATGGGTTTCCAAGAGACAGGGGACACATACGTCGATGATATGAACGGACTGACTTGTGTGATCCTAACAATGGATACCAAGTCGTGGATTCGAAACATCCTGTCAAACCCTTCTCCGTTCAATAGCTATCTGATTGATCCGTCCATCTCCGAGACACTCGAGCAAGAAACACGCGCTCCCTCGAAAAAGACTCAACGGCACTTCAGCCGTTGCTGAGAATCTCAACTAGAAGACTGTGAAATATGAAACGCAACTCCTCCATACACGGGATCGTATTGATAGTTTTGGCTCTGCAGGTCCTTCCGTTTTCAGACATTATCGCAAAATATCTGTCTGAGACGCTCCCTGTGATCCAAGTTATCTGGGCCAGGTTCTTTTTCCACTGCCTGTTTTCAGGAACGTATTGCGCCGTCAAATATGGCCGATCTAGCGTGATGCCAAAATTCTCAAGCATTCTGTTCTATAGAAGTGTTGCGCTGTTTTGTGCTGTTGGTCTCTTCTACGTGACCATTCACAACTTGCCGCTGACGACATCTCTAACCCTTTGGTTCGTTGAGCCATTTATTCTGACAGCAATGGCCGCCGCATTCTTCGGAGAACGAGTAACGAACTTCCAATGGGCTGTGGTCTTGGTCGGCTTCTGCGGGATTCTCATAGCCATACGACCCGACATAGTTGAATGGCATTGGGCATATATTGTTGGGCTTTGCTCAGGTGTATTTTACGCTCTGTTCCTTCTGCTCACCCGATTCATCGACAAAGACACACCTCAATTGGTGTCTGTATACCAAACCGGCTTATTTGGGTGCATCGCAGCGTCACTAGTTGTCGCGCCGTTCTGGGTTACGCCAAGTATCGAACAACTGGTGTTATTAGCGGCTACTGGCTTGATCGCGGCGATAGCGCACTTGTTAATCGTGAAATCATTTGAGTTGGCCGATGCCAGTACAATCGCACCTTTCACTTATTCCGAAATACTTATGGCATCAGTTCTTGGATATCTCGTTTTCGGACATGTCCCTGACATCTGGTTGTACGTCGGCCTGATGGTCATAGTCACAAGTGGGACTGTTCTTGCTTACACAAAAAACAAACCGGCAACCGCACAGTAATTTCTTAACTCGTTGAGGAATTGAAATGTTTGACACAAAAGTACCAGGAATTGAATCGGAAGTGAAAAGCTATTGCCGATCGTATCCAGTGGTTTTCACCAAAGCCAAGGGAACGTATCTGGTTTGCGAAAACGGTCGAAAATACTTAGACTTCCTAAGTGGTTGTGGGTCTCTGAACTATGGACACAACAATGATCACCTAAAAGAGGAACTACAGACTTATATCGCTGGTGATGGCGTGGCAATGGGGCTGGACCTCTATACGCAAGCCAAGGAAAGTTTCATTGACGCCTTCAGAACATCAATCCTGGAACCTAGACATCTTTCTTATCGTCTTCAGTTTACAGGCCCAACAGGGGCCAATGCAGTTGAGGCCGCAATAAAGCTTGCGCGAAAAGTTACAGGACGCACCTCTGTTTTGGCCTTTACCAATGCCTTTCACGGATGCTCATTGGGAGCGCTCAGCCTGACCGCCAATTCGTACAACCGCGCGAGTTCTGCCGCGCTCCTTAACGGGGTTCATCGCGTTTGGTACGATGGCTATTTTGGTTCAGAAACCGACACGGCCGTCTTGCTTGAACGGCAACTCAATGATCCCTCCGGCGGGATGGATGAGCCAGCGGCAATAGTTGTTGAGCTAATTCAAGGTGAAGGTGGTCTCAATGTAGCAACCCGACGGTGGCTCACCAAGATTGCAGAAATCGCCCGAGAGCAAGGCGCGTTGCTTATCGTTGATGACATCCAGGCGGGCTGCGGTCGATCAGGAAATTTCTTCTCATTCGAAGGCCTGGGAATCAAGCCCGACATTGTCACAATGGCTAAGGCTTTGTCCGGATTTGGGTTGCCAATGTCTATGGTTTTGATCAGCCCAGAGCTCGATCATTGGTCTGCGGGTGAACACAATGGAACATTTCGGGGGAATTGTCATGCGTTCGTAACAGCCCGCGCGGCTATAGATACATATTGGAAAGACGACACATTCTCGACCTCGGTCAAACGCAAAGCTGCCGTGTTATTTGAGCATTTATCAGAGTTTTCACCAACCTATGGTTATCAACCCAAGGGATCTGGGTTGATGCAAGGCATAGACGTTTTCGACTCCAAATATGCTCAAAGAATTAAAGAGCGTGCATTTGAAAACGGCATGATCATCGAACTGTGTGGCCCAAGGGACGAGGTCTTAAAATTTCTCCCACCTCTAACCGTTTCTCCTGAAGAACTTCAGTTGGGTTTGGAGTGTCTCATTGACGCGGTGAAAGCAGCAATTCCGGAGAGCGCCAGCTCGGAAACTTAACTTACCAAATTGAATTGGAGTGAAGTCATGCAAGGCCTGATGATGCAAATGGACTTGACAATCGGATCTCTGATTGATCATGCAGCGCGGTATCACAGTGCCGGGCCTATTGTTTCCATTGGCTCCAATGGGCTGAAGACAAAAACAACATGGTCAAACATAAACAATGAGGCAAAAAAACTTGCCGGAGCCCTGTCCGCCTTCGGCCTAAACTCTGGAGAAGTTTGTGGGACAATCGCCTGGAACAATCACTATCACTTGCAAGCGTATTTCGGCATCTCAGCGTCAGGATTAATTTGTCATACTATCAATCCTCGGTTAGCGCCGGACAATCTTACTTATATAATCAATCAAGCCGAAGATCAGATTCTGTTTGTAGACAAATGCTTTTTGCACCTGATTGAGCGCGTTGCCAGCAAACTGCTGTTTGTCCGAGCGATTGTCGTTTTTGGAAGCGCGGAAGATGTTCCAAGCATCAATGAGATCCCGGTTATCAGTTACGAGGATTTCATAACTCTCGGTAACCCATTGCACTGCTGGCCGGACGTTCATGAGGGGTCTGCCTCAAGCCTTTGCTACACCTCTGGCACTACGGGTTTACCAAAGGGGGTTTTGTATTCCCATCGTTCAACGCTTTTGCACACTTTAGCAGGTAACCAACCAGATTTTTTAAACATCGCAGCGAAGGACTCAGTGCTTCCAGTAGTTCCCATGTTCCATGTAAACGCTTGGGGTGTGCCTTACATTGCCGCGTCTTCGGGATGCAAGCTGGTGCTTCCCGGCCCTAACTTAGGCGGGGATGCGCTGGTCAACCTTATGAATGAAGAACAGGTTAGTTTGGCGCTTGGCGTCCCAACAATCTGGGAATCGCTGCTAGTGGCCCTAAAAGATAGCAAACAGACGCTACCTCATTTGAAGCGTACGATCGTTGGTGGGTCGACCTGCCCGGCAAAGATAATCGATCATTTCGAAGCTGAATATGAGATTGAAGTGATCCATGCCTGGGGTATGACCGAAACTAGCCCGTTGGGAACGTTGAACCGTCCAATCGCGGTTAGCCAGGTGGATTCAGGTTGTGGCCAAGAAAAGTCACAACGGTACTGCCAAGGTCGGCCACCCTATGGTGTTGAATTGTCCATAGATAAGGCTCTAGACTCCAATGAATTGAACTCCGGCGACACTGGAACTCTAAAAATTCGCGGGCATTGGACCATTGATCGGTACTTTAAGAATACCGATCAAGTTTGCAACGATGGATGGTTTGACACTGGTGACATTGGCCATGTTGACAAAGACGGGTTCTTAACAATTATTGATCGAACTAAGGACCTAATAAAGTCGGGAGGAGAGTGGATTTCCTCCGCTAAACTCGAAAGCGTAATCACTCAACACCGGGACATCGTGTCTGCTGCCGTCATCGCCGGCCAGCATCGAAAATGGGGTGAACGGCCCATCGCCGTGGTTGTGACACGCGGTAATTCAGACATATCCGAGCTGCAGTTACTGTCATTCATCCGGGATCGCGTTGAGCGGATTGAAGTGCCCGACGCATTGGTTTTTGTTGATGAACTCCCTTTAGGAAGCACAGGAAAAGTTCTTAAGAATGTTCTGAGAGACAAGTATGCTCGAATGCTCGTTGACAGCAATGCGCGCCTCGCCTCCAAAGCCTTTGAAACCATCAACTGAAGCGGAGCCTGCCCACAATTTCCATTCGCAGTTGCTGTCTGTGCGTTGGAGAATAGGAAAGGTTGCCTGCCAAAAGTCGCCAAGTTCACGACAGTCATTCAACTTTTAGGATGATAGATCGTGCTGGCACTCAGCCTTGGCAAGAAAGTGTTTTGGAATCAGCGCCATTTGTGTTTTAAATGATTGTGGCTTGTAAAATTAAGAAAGATCATCGTTACTCATAGATTTCAAGGATTTTTTAGGAGGAAGAATGTACGACAATATCGACACAGGTCTTCTTAGGACATTCGTGACTATCGCTGAAACTCGGAGCTTTACTCGCAGCGCGGAAAGACTCCTACGCACGCAATCGGCCATCAGCATGCAAGTAAAACGACTTGAGGACACTCTACGATGTCAGTTGTTTTACCGGTCCGGTCGTGAGGTGAAAATCACTCAGAAAGGGCATATTCTTCTAAAATATGCCGAAGCGATCCTCAACCTGAATGATGAAATCCACAATGAAATTCTGTCGAAAGACAATCATAGTTTAATTCGCCTTGGCACTTCTGATGACTATGCCACGATACTCTTGCCGCAGATTCTTCAAAGTTTCAGCGAATCCTATCCGGCCGCACATGTCCACGTTTCATGTGGTAACTCAGACAAAAATTTGGAGTTGTTGAACCACAACGAACTCGACTTTTGTGTCGCTACTACAACATCTGACGAGACATCCGGAAAAACTTTAAGGAGCGAAAAGCTAGTGTGGATAAGTTCACCAGATTTTCGGTTACCAACAAGCGGCCCTCTGCCCGTGACGGGTTTTCCTGAAGGGTGTATCTGTCGAAATTTGATGTTGAAGGCCCTCAATTGTCAGGGCCGGGAATGGCGCTTCACCTTCTCATCCAACAGCATTTCATCGATACATTCTGCAGTTCACTCAGGTTTGGCAATCTCCGCTGTGGAGGAAAGTACTGTTCCTGAAGGGGTGACAATTCTTGACGAAGAAACGGGTTTGCCCGACCTCCCCGAAATTCGAATAGCAGCTTTCCGGCAAGGCGACCAAAACAACAAGCTCTTTGATCGGTTTTATGATCATCTATGTGACCAGATGTTTGGGCAGAAGAGATCGCAACTTCGAACCCGCGCCGCTTAAAGTTCACGACTTTAACCCAAAGTTGAATGCTCGGCAGCCCACGTGTTTCATCGAGCTCAGCCTCTGGACGACCTCTGTCCCGTTGAAGAGATTTCGTGCGTGTCAAAGGTACTTTTAGCGGCTTGAGATTGTCCCGGTTTTAGTGCGAGATCATCGGTGTTTTCGGCTCAGACTGCCTGAGACAGGATCACGTCGCTAAGACTGGGCATAGCAAGTTAGGCTAGTGGTCCGAGGACTGCCGTTCTCGCCTGGGCTCCGGTCGGCCTAGCCGACTAGAGCTGATCCCCGTAGGCGACACCTCCGAAGGCTTTCACCGCTCCATTTTGACCCGCAACCTGCGCGCACGGTCCTGAAACGCAGGCTCACCGCCTTCGAGGATCTCGCACACCTCGGCGCGGATATCACGGTCGTCCAACCCGGCTCCATGGTACGTGATAGGCGGTAACCCACCCAAAGCGTGCGGTCCTGCTTCAGCAATAATGATCTGATCTGCGTCGGTATTAACCACCAGATTGGCGTTGTGTGTGACCATGATCACCTGACGGCGCTTCTTGGCTTGGATGAAGAGAGGCACCAATTCGTCATTCACTGACTTTGGGTCCAGATTTTCTTCCGGTTGGTCGATGATAAGCGGGCGGTCATCCTGGTCATCCAACGCCAGATACAGAAGTAGGAGCACGATACCGCGTGTGCCTGGCGACAGCTTGCGAATATCGACACCGTCATAGCCGATCTCATATCGAACGGTGATGTGATCCGTGGCAAACAGCCAATGAGCGAACTGGTTCATCCAGTTCCGCAATTCGGCTTTCTCGGTCTTCTCGAAGGGCGCATGAGAAAGAAGTTCTGCCGCATGGGCCGTCATGAACGCTTCCATGGCCGTGCGCACATCGGCTGCGGACCCGGTTTTCCATGCGGGCGCGAGCTGCTCTGCGGCAAGAGCTGTGAGGGACCCGACACCTTTCGTTGCGCCTTTGCGGCGCTTGTCGAAAAGGTTTTCCTCGCCAAAACGGCCCCATTTTTCCACATCCACCAACCGCGTGACCGAGAATTGCAGTTTGCTGAGCGTGCCCGATGTGGCTTCAAGCCGCTTCAAAAGTGGCTGGTACAACTCCCGCAATGCGGTTTGCTCATTGATGACGGCCTGGAAAATTCGCTCATAGCAATCGATGCGTTGGCCTTGCAGTTCTTTCCGACGCGCTGCGGCGCCTTCGGCCGAGGTCAGTGTCGTTTGCAGCTTTTCGAGCGCTGCAGTTTCCCGCGCGATGGTCGCGGTCGCAGTTTGCAATTGCTTCCGGATATGCTCGTCGGCAGTGATGAATTTCGACAGACGTGCGATCTCGGCCGTCAGCCTATTGAGGGTCACAGCCTGAATGTCTTGATCGCGTGCGATCAGCGGGGTGTTTTGATCCTCAGCGACGACGGTATCGCCTGTGAGACGCTGAATTTCTTGATCTGTGTCTGCAATCACCTTGAGCAGGGTTCCATCCACGTCACCATTGTAGACCAGGAGGAAATGGTCCCACTGGGTGTCTGACATACTGCCTTTGAGGTGTTTTTCCTTGGTTTGTCGCAGCATCTCTGGCGCGGTCGTGGCGCGGACACTGGCCACTTCATCCTGAAGGTCGACATAGGTGCGGCGCTTCTCAGACAGAGCATTGATGGTCCGACGCAAATTGGCCTCGGCTGTCACCAGCGCGTCGTGCCGTGCAATAAACTCTGGCTTGCCGGTGAGTTTGAGTTTGCCTTTGTCGGCAGTCTGATCCGCGATCAGCTTCGTCTTCTGGGCGACCTGCTGTATCAGGCCGACGACTTTGGCCTCGTTCTCCAACTCGGTGGCGATGTGGTCGGACAGGTCAGCAATGGCAGCTTCCTCCCGATCCCGCGATTGCCGGAAGCGGTGCGTATTTTGGTTTCGAAGCTCGGTAAAGTTTGTGGCGCCATCGGTACTGTTTGGATCATGCGCCTGATAGACGACGCGTTCGATCTCATGGACCAGGCCATCGGAGATGCCGGTGGACGAACAAAGATCCTCGACAAATTGTTGGGAGAGATACCGCGCACGGGGATAGGCGGCTAGCTGTCCCGCGTCAGAGCCATCAAGAGCGCGATCAACACTCTCGCCGCTGCCCCAAGTGAGGGTGGCGCGGGCTGAGCCAATCAAAGGTCTGGCGCGTGCAAGAAACGACGGCGTCTGCAAGTTGTCTTCGTCGCCAGCCCAAACGGCAGGTGGCACGGCATCGCAGGCGGCAGCAATAATATCGGCGAGGGCAGTCTTGCCCGAGCCGCGTGCACCGATGACGGTGATAAGTCCCGGGTTCAACGGGACAGTGGGTGTGGCGGCCCAATCGGCACCGGAAACAGCGATCGAACTGATCACCTGTGAGGGAAGGGCACCAGTTGGGGGCGCATCTGCAACGAAGGCGCGGTATTCGGGATCGATGCAGGCTTGGCGCAAGGCATCAAATGTCGCCGCGCCCTTCACCCAGGAGTACCGATTATGATCTGGCTGACCGACTTCATCGGGTCGATGCGCGTCTGAGCCATGAAGGCAGGGCTTGCAGCCGTCATAGCGATCTTTGAGGCCTTGGACGGAAATAGCATCGCGCTTTCCTGTCCAGAATTCCCGCTGGGCGACGCTGCTTGCAAAGATGATATGGGCAAACTTCTCGATTTCGGCGCGCAGGGTTGCATCGGATGCCTGACGCAATCCGGATGTGCCGTCATCTTTTCCACCCGCGACAGCGATCAGAACGTTTCTCTTCGCCCAATCGGATTTCCGGTAGACGTTCTTGAGCTGTGTGAATTCGACTTTGAACTGGTTCGCACCGGCGGCTAAAAGCGCCTTTTCGGATGCAGCCGCTCCCATGGACTTGCGCCCCAGCCGGAGAAGATCGTCGCGGGAGCATTTGAAGATGTCCCCGTGGGCTTCAAATTCGAGCAACCCGAGGAATCTCTCTGCCTCTTCAATATGATCGTCTTCGGTTGGGTCGATGAGGAGATGGATGTTGACGAAGCCATTGGCCGCCCGCGTTGTAAGGCGCAGCTCGATGTTGGGAAAGATCGTGGTAACGTCAGTCAACCGGCTGTTCACTTTGTGTTGGAGAACCTCACGATACGTGTCGAGGAGGTAGTAGTCGGTGACACCAAGCGCCTCAATCTTGGGATCACTGGCTTCAATGGCAGACAGATAAGTTTCCCAGGCATCAGCGCTACCAAATTGGTCGTTCAGTGTCGTGCCGGGAGCATGGATATGCGGATCCCATCGTCTCCACATCGATCCAAGGGTCAGGGTATGGGTTTGCGCGTTCATGCATGGTCTCTTCGCATCAAATTTTGGTCTAGAAGTCTTTTCAGCAATATATGGTGTCTATAAACCGACAATTTTTGAAGCAGCAAAGATGGCTAAATTGTTCGCTTCGCTGAATTTAGGCAAGTATGAACTAATTGAAAGTGGTTCGATCCCCTTAGCTCAATGCCTCAATCACTGATCGTTGCCGCTATCTCCTCATAGGTCATACCCTTGGGTGCGGAATCCAAATAGGCTCGAATCCGACTGCGATCCTCAGCCATCGCGAGCATCTGAGCGTGCTCTCGTTCTTTTTGATCAACTAGGGCAGCATTACCGGCGATGCGGAACTTCTCTAGTGCCGCACGGCCTGTCTCGGACATTTCCCGGTGGTAGCTGTAGACTTGGCCTCGACCGAAGAAGCGATCAAGATAGATCAGCTGGCCGGGCGGGTTGATGTCCGGCCGGGAGGTAAAAGCGAGGCTAACGTCGGTCTTCTTACCGCTGAACTCCAACCACGCATGTGACATTAACACGTCATCGGTCCCGTCGTTGACATAGCCTATCACCGGTTCGACGAGGATGCCGTGACTGTTTTTGATGTATTCGTGGAGAAAGAAGGCCGAGTGGTAGCACATCTCACTAACGCGATTTGGATGGATGAAGCGATCATAGAGGGCTCGCGCGGAGTCATAGACGACACGCTCTTCCTCCGTCATCGCATCGAGCCATTTCTGCAGATTTGCCGCTTTCCGCTTTGCCTCGCCCATTCTCTTCCCCATTAGTGTTACGGTGAAGATTGCCGTGGCGCCCGCAGCATGTCCATGCCTTAAGAAGCGCTTATTGGCGTACCGATTGAATGGTCGTTGCTGGTAGCGGGCACCATCCAGCCGAACAGCTCGCAAGGAAACGCTCGTTATTTGGTTGGTAACGATGTGCAGCGGTTTTCTGGCCTCGCTGCACCAGAATACCCGATCTGGAATCCTATGACAGCATTGCCCTGCAGTTCCCTTTCCTGCCATCGGTCTCGCGACCCTAATCTGAGTCTCAGAAATGTTAGCCCGTCGCAGACATTCTGAACCGAAAATTACAATGATTTCGAGCGCGACAATTTATAATCTCAAGCCGCTGCAGGTACTGCGCGATCTAACCCAGGAGTTGATGCAAAGGATTTCTTCGGCCGGAGCGCTGACGCATCAATTTAGTCGATAGTACCATTCTAGTTTTGAATTTCATCCTGCCAAGCGCGCCGCGCTATCATTGAGCGCGAACCAGCAGGGGTTTTTGGCCCTAAAGATATTTCTGGCATTCGTGCCTTCGAAGTAAGTGCCTGCGCAACTGAAATCAGGGGATTCCAATGCCATATGTAGCTCCGCCAAAACTTGCTCAAAGGATGATCGCTGCCGGCGAGCAAAAAATCAATTTGTCGGCGAAAGATACACTAGTCCGGGCCTACATGGCAGGAGCGATTTTGGCTTTGGCGGCCGCCTTCGCGGTTACGGTAACTGTTCAAACCGGTGTGCCAATTGTTGGTGCGATACTGTTTCCGGTAGGGTTCTGTATGCTCTACCTGCTCGGATATGACTTACTGACAGGTGTATTTGTTTTGACACCAATGGCGTATTTTGATGGCAGACCGGGTGTAACCGTCGGCAAAATCCTTCGGAACTGGGGTCTTGTTTTTATTGGCAATTTTCTCGGTGCTCTAACTGTAGCGCTGATGATGGCAATCGTATTCACATTTGGTTTTTCGGTTGAACCGAACGCTGTTGGTCAAAAGATCGCAACAATTGGCCACGATAGAACTGTAGGATACGCAGAACACGGCTTTGCAGGGATGGTGACAATCTTCGTCAGGGGAATGCTGTGCAACTGGATGGTTTCGACTGGCGTTGCTGGAGCACTAATTTCAGATAGTGTCATAGGAAAAGTTGTCTCAATGTGGATGCCGATTATGGTCTTTTTTGCGATGACCTTCGAGCATTCTGTAGTCAATATGTACTTGTTTCCATCCGGACTTATGCTGGGAGGCCAGTACTCTATCAGCGACTACATTTTTTGGAACGAGTTGCCAACCGTGTTGGGCAACTTGGCAGGGGGCTCAATCTTCACCGGGTGCGCAATTTACTCTACGCACGGACGGCCACGAGCGGACATTGAACTTGAAGGTGATACTGCGCAACTTGCAGCGGAATGATGCCAAGAACATTGGTTGCTCGAGCTTAGCGATTTGAGTCGGCACCCGAGCAGAAAAGCAACAAGTTTCACTAGCGCGTGTTTGCTGGAGCGAAGTGCTTCCGGAAAATTAGCTGTGCGGTTTGGGTGGGAGAAAGAGTGTGCCAAATCCTAGTGATAGTTCATTATTGAAACCAAATCTGGAAGCCTTCAAAATTGCTCTCAAAGAGCCAAAGACAGTTCGTATCTTGTGCGAACTATTGGATGGGCGATCTCATACCGCCAAGGAGTTGGCCACTGTTGCTGAGGTTGGATGCAAAGAATCCATCGAACATTTGTCTACTCTGATCGACATCAAAATGATTGCTTCTGAGAAAAGCGGTCGTTGTACTTACTACCGGCTTTCATCTATTGGGACAGCAGAGTTGCTCGAGAAGATTACTCCTCTATCTCCCACCAACCACCTGTATAACCGAGGAAATTCAGCTCGAGACCAGATATTTATTGCTCGTTCTTGCTACGCTCATATTGCAGGTCGACTTGGTGTCCTGATCGCTCGCAGCATGCTTGCTCGAAAGTGGATTTCCGCTGAAGGTGCGTCAGTCCGCCTCACGCATAAAGGGGGGGGAAATTTGGCAAGATTGGGCGTATTACCCACCGATACCACGTATCCGAAAGTCAAATTATGCTTGGATTGGACTGAGCGGCGCAAACACCTGTCGGGGTCCTTGGGTGCAGCGTTGTTCCGTCATGCGCTTTCCCAAAAATGGTTGAGTCGGCCAGAAACTGGTAGAGCCCTTTTTATCGAACCACGTGGTTTTGAAGCTTTCAGGAAACACTTTGGAGTGACAAGTGCGGCTTTGCTGCGTCAAACTGTCCAAAACTCCCCACTAGATCTGGTGGGTTCCAGCCTGCAGCCTGAAATTGACACGTGTCAGATCTGTTCAAGTTCGCGCAAGATGTAATCTGAAGCGAGATCGATCAAACGCATATCTTCTACCGTTCTCCGATGAAGTTTCACAAACACGTCTTTGAGAACTGGAAAACCATCAGATTCATCCAACAACCGAACGCCTTCTGGAACAACACAGCGCTCCATTACCGAGATTCCGGAGCCCACCTTAACTGCAGAAGTAATCAGAGATATACTTCTCGTGGAGTAAGAAATTCGCCAAGCTCTATCAGCTTTCTGCAGTGCTTCAAGTGCGATTGACCGGCAGACACAACCTTTGGGAAAAAGCACAAGCGGAAGTGCGTCTTCTTTGTCGTCCACAAAGTCTAGCGCTGCCACCCAATGGAGCGGCTGCCGCATCGCCAATTCTCCTCGCATGTCATCTTCTGTGTGAGTGGCTATCACAACGTCCAATTTATCTTGCGCGAGATCATTCAATAGAACATCGCTATTGTCGCAAAGCACCTCCGTTTGAACAAGCGGGTAGTCTTTGGAGAATTTCGCAAGAATTGCAGGCAACAGACTCGTAGCGTAATCGTCAGGTGCACCAATGCGCAATACGCCATCAGCTTCAGGTTCGTGAAGTCTGGCCAGTGCTTCGTCGTTAGTCTTCAATATGCGGTTGGCATAAAAAAGGAGAAGTTCTCCTCTTCGAGTGACGCTTATCGAATTTCGCGTTCTTTGAAGCAACTCACCACCGGCGATATCTTCCAGCCTTTTGATCTGAAGGCTTACAGCTGATTGGCTTCGGCCGAGTACGTTTGCAGCGTCGGTAAAGCTCTTCAGTTGCGAGACTGTTACCAACGAACGAAGGAGATCAATGTCTAAGTTGCGAATCATGGTGTCCATTAACATACCTCATCGTACCAATTGGAATAATCAATTTTTCCAATTCTAAAGTATGTGCTGTAATGGCAATAACCTTCCAAAACCGGAGTAGACTCATGTTGCAAGTGTGGGCCCATTCGTTTTTTGTTGCCACTGGAAACACGGTCATGGCGAAGAGCAGGGAGCGGCCACCAAGGTTACCGGAAACCGGTAGTACCAACGCAGCGAACGTACAAGAATCTCAAGATTCCGCTTCAAACTTAACGGTTCTTGAATCGCAAAAAGATAGCCCGTTTTCGATCAGCCCATCGGATAGTTCATTCCCAAAACCCCAGACCACCAAATACAAATTGGATGAATGCTCCTCGTAGAAACATAATGCTCATACTGATTTCTCTATACGTTGACCGGGATGTGTCGCAAACTCTGGGGTCTGGTTGACGATCCGGATGTGTCGCAAACTTTTAGAGCGACCAGTGCCATCGACTTACTAAATACACCTATCCTGCGATCTCGGCGAATAACTTGAAGCCAGACGTCGTATTGCTCGGGAGTTGCTGCTTTCGGATCATGTTGGCAACTTCGATTCCGTCGAGCGTTGCCGCCGCTGAAGCGAAGGCCTTGAGCCCCATCATTGGCCGCGTGCGTCTCTTGATGAAACGGTGGTCCTGTTCCACGATATTGTTATCTGGCATGAATGAGCTCGACGCTCCGATCAGAGGTTTTGAAGGCTTCGAAGTGGATTACTATTGGTCCACCGGGATTGGGGCGTTGGGAGCACGAATGGCGGGCAGGCCGAAGTATTTGATGAGCTTTGAGCTCGAGTTGTTATCTGGCCGCCCCTTCGACTTGCCCGGTTGCGCTGCGAGCGCGAATCCGTAGTTGTCGTGTGGCCCGCTGGCTCCCTTGGTTACTGACCTTGGAAAGGAGCTCATCATGAAAATCATTGCACTTGATGTGCATCGTACCTTTGCACAAGTGGCGATCCTGGAGAATGGCAAGATCCGGGATGCCGGTCGCCTCGAGCTTGAGCGAGAACACATCCTGAAGTTTGCAGAGCGACTGAATGCGGAGGATGAGATCGTTCTGGAAGCGACAGTCAACACAAAGGCCATCGTGCGGCTGCTGTCGCCTTTTGTGAACCGTGTTGTCATCTCCAACCCGCTGCTCGTTCGCGCCATCGCCTGGGCCAAAGTCAAGACCGATAAGATCGATGCAAGCGTTCTGGCGAAGCTTCACGCCAGCGGCTTTCTGCCGGAAGTCTGGATGCCGGATGAGGAAACAGAGCGGCTGCGTCGGGTCGTGGCCGAGCGGGTGCAGCTGGTTTCCCAGATGACCCGTCTCAAGAACCGCATCCATTCGGTGCTGCATGCCAATCTGATCCCGCCATACAATGCGTCTCTTTTTTCAAAACGGGGCAGGAATTGGCTGGAGTCCCAACCTGTCGCGCAAGACCAGCGACGCGTCATCCTCCGCCATGCCGTCGAATTGGATCGTCTCGGTCGCGAACTCAAACAGATCGACGAAGATCTCGCACAAACGGCGCTTCAGGAGCCGCGCGTGAAACAGCTGATGACAATCACAGGCGTCAACATGATCGTCGCGCTGAGTGTTCTGGCCGCTATTGGCGAAATCGGGCGCTTCTTGTCTCCGGAGAAACTCGTCAGCTATTTCGGTCTTAATCCTCGGGTACGCCAATCTGGTGACAAAGCCGCGTATCATGGCCGCATCACAAAGCAGGGCCGGTCGCACGCGCGAGCGATGCTGGTGGAGGCGGCCTGGTCGATCTCCCGTACACCCGGACCGCTCAGAGCCTTCTTTCAGCGGGTCAGGGAAAAGCGCGGCAGTCAGATCGCAGCGGTGGCAACAGCACGAAAGCTGACAGTGGTCATCTGGCACATGCTCTCAAAAGGCGAAGAATACATTTGGAGCCGTCCCGCTTTGTTGGACTGGAAGCTGAGAAAGTTGGAACTGACGGCTGGCTACCCCTCTAACCGAGGTGGAAGAAAGAAAGGCTCAGCTGCCGACTACAGCCTCAAATCAGTGCGCGATCGGGAGAGAGAAGCTGTCGGTCACGCCGAAGACGTTTACCGCCGTTTCGTGGCCAAGTGGAAACAGAAATCCCCGATGGCCAAGCCAGTCTCACCTCGGTAGATCACCCAAAAATAGACGCACGGAACCTGAAAAAGCTCTTGTCAAATACATCCGTTATATGCTTGGACCTGACCGTTTGGATTTTGGCTGGGCAGCCAAACCGAATGAGGATTTTGTTCACCTCTCGAATGCCCGCCGCGTTGGCTCCACTTTTGTCGATGACGATCTTGCTCGGGATTCCATTTGAAGCCAGCGCTTTGCCAAAGAACCGTGCTGCTGCTGGACGGTTCCTAAGCTCAGACAGCATAAAATCAAGAGTATTCCCGGCTTTATCGACGGCCCGATATAGGTACATCCATTTGCCGCGAACACGAATATAGGTCTCGTCCATGCGCCATGAACTCAGCGTTGGACGCTTCTTTGATTGCGCTCGAGCTGCGACGATCGGCGAGTATTTCACAACCCACCTATTCAATGTGGCATGATCAACTCGCACACCGCGCTCAGCCATGATCTCTTCCAAGTCACGATAGGACACCGTGTATCGCAGATAGAAGTACACAGCGTACAAAACTGCATCCTTGGGGAAATGACAGCCCTTTAGCGAAATCATAATCAAACAACCTGTTCGAAATTTTTCTACGAGTACAAACCTCAGATCACGCAGGATCGTCAACCAGACCCCAGAGTTTGCGACACATCCCTATAAACCTGGAAAGGTCATCTATGATTGGCGCCATTATCTGGCGGTGATCCAGCGAAAACCCGGGGCCCTGCGCAACGGCGCGCCGTTCACGGAGATGCCTGATGCATTCCGCCGTCTGCAGGATCACATGCTGCGAAAGGAGGGTGGTGACCGGGAGATGGTCGATATCCTATCCCTGGTTCTGCATCACGACGAAGACACCGTTCTGTGCGCCGTCGAACTGGCGCTGGAAGCCGGCGTGCCCACCAAGACGCACATCCTGAACCTGCTCCACAGGCTGATCGGCAAGAAGCAGCCCGACCTTCCCGAGGTCGATCCGCCAGACGCCCTGACCTTGGAAACGGCACCAAAGGCCAACGTCGACCGCTATGACAACCTGAGACAGGCTGGGGAGAAGCGCCATGCGTCATGACCCTGCAGGCGCCTCGATTGGGATCATGCTGCGCAGCCTTAAGCTGCATGGTATGGCGCAGGCCGTTGATGATCTGATCGCCCAGAGCGCGCCAGCGTTCGAGGCCGCAACGCCGATGTTGTCCCAGTTGCTCAAGGCCGAGGTGGCAGAGCGAGAAGTGCGCTCCATTGCCTATCACACAAAGGTGGCGCGCTTCCCGTCCTACAAGGACCTCGCGGGCTTTGACTTCAAATCCAGTGAGATTAATGAAGCCACCGTCAGGCAATTGCACCGTGGCGCGTTCATGGAAAACGCCGAGAATGTTGTCCTGATCGGCGGACCGGGCACCGGCAAAAGCCACATCGCAACGGCCATCGGCGTCCAGGCCATCGAGCATCACAGGTGCAAAGTGCGCTTCTACTCGACCGTGGAACTCGTTAACGCGCTGGAGCAGGAAAAGGCGCTCGGAAAGGCCGGCAGAATGGCCGAGATGCTCACCAAGATTGATTTGGTCATCCTCGACGAGCTCGGCTACCTGCCGTTCAGCTCATCCGGCGGCGCGTTGCTGTTCCACCTCCTGAGCAAACTCTACGAGCGCACCAGCGTGATCATCACCACAAACCTCAGCTTCTCGGAATGGGCCCAGGTCTTCGGCGACGCAAAGATGGCAACCGCGCTCCTCGACCGGCTCACTCACCGCTGCCACATTCTGGAAACCGGCAACGACAGCTACCGCTTCAAGGCGAGCGCCGAGGCTGCCAAGAAGACAAGAAAGGAGTCCGCTACATTGACCAGGTCATGAGCAAAGTCGCATACTGAGGGTGGGTCAAATCTCGGTGAAAATACCGGGTCACTCCTCAGCGGAAATCAACAACAGAACCCTCAGCGGCTATCCAATCCTCTGTGTTGATAAGCCCTTTCTGAACCGCCTTTAAAAGTAATAATTTACGGATCATATTGAACAAATCTCGCTTCACTTTGCGCGAGAGACCTAATGTGCTTGAGCGCGATAACAAACTCTTCGTCATTTTCTACTGAACCAACGCAGAGCCGAACGTGCCGGAGCACAGCTGAAGTGCCAGCTGCTAAGAAACTCTCTGCAGCTGAAATACGGATGCCTTCTGACCGGGCCGTTTCAGCAAAGGACACGGATGTCCACGGTTCTGGCAGTTGCAGCCAAATTTGAGCATTGTCCTCATTTGCTGAATAGTCCAAGCCTGCCAGAATATGCTTGGCCACCTTGTGGCGTGCCTGAAAGAAGCACTTGTTTTTGTTGTAAATCGCCAGTGCGGTGCCGTCGGTTATCCACAGTCTTGTCAGCTCCAGAAGCAATGGCGAGACACTGTAGTTCAAGGATTGAGCTATGGCTTGGCACGCAGAAACCGATCCCTTGGGTGGAACTAGATATGCAATACGAAGCCCAGGCTGCAATATTTTGGAGAAGCCGCTGAGATAGTATGTGCTTCCTGGGTATGTGTTCGCAAAGGTCGGGTTTTCTTCCGAAATCCGCGGACCGATATATGAGTCGTCTTCTATGACAGAAATGGAGTGTTTTTCCGCGATCTTGGAAAGCTCTCTGATCCTTGCGCGTCCTATGCCGCGTGTGGTTGGGTTGTGCGCGCGTGGTATGACGAAGAAGCATCTAATGTCCGGGCGAGATCGAACTGCCTGATCAAGGTCTTCTGGCATTGGGCCGTCCTTGTCGGACTTGATGGTGATCATCTCTATGCCAAGGCTTCGGCAGGCGCTGATGAAGCCTGGGTAGGTTAGCTCTTCAACCGCAATGACTCCGTTTCGGCCGGCAGTGGCGAGCAGTGCTGTTACGATTGCCGCTTGGGCGCCAGGTGTTACGATGATGTCATCACCGGATAGATGAAGGCCGTGTTTACCGACCCAATGAGCAAGCGCTTCTCTGTGTTCGCTGTATTCCGCCTCCTTGTGATACCGAAAGAGTTCACTGAGATAAGAGGTAGGAGCAAGAGACTTGGCAAGTGTCTGCCGTAGAACCTCGTTTGGAACAGCCGGTGGCCCATTTGTCGCGAGATCTAGCATTTTTCCGTTTTGTTGGAACGGTTGGTATACTCCCCTTGGAGCGGCTTTGACGAAAGTTCCTTTGCCAACATGGCGAACGATCAAGCCTTCCTTTTCGGCCTGGTCGAATGCTCGTTTCACAGTCGCTGCGTTCAAGCCCAGTTCGGAAGCGATGCTACGAAGCGGAGGGATTTGCTCGTTTGGTTTGAGGATGCCGTCGATAATATCCTGGCGGAGGGCCTCAAGAATGGCCTGTGTTCTAGCGCCCTTGGAGCGGTCTAGGTCGGGGGTCCAGATCTGCATCTTAGCCTCATTTCTTACACGAATCGTCTATACTTGTTGCGCAACAATATCAAAAGACTTTTCGCCGTTAACTTAGCAAGAAACTCCAGTCTTTGGAGTCGTCTATGTAATGTGTTTTGGCCTTTATTAAATAATATCAAGGAGATGACCTCTATTTTGTGCCCTGGTATTGTTGCGCATCAATATTCCTGTTGACGCAACGAAGAAGCAACAATAGACAGTGTTTGTTGCTACATAGTTGCGCGCCGATGCGACAAAATACGGGAGATTGCAGTGGACTGGCTTTATTGGAATGATGGTGAATGGCGGACTGACGAACAGCGCCTGCTGAGCCTGAAAGACAACTCGTTCTGGATGGGGAACTCGGTATTTGACGGCGCGCGCGTCGTTGACGATCTTGCTCCCGACTTGGATCTTCACTGCGCACGGGCAATTCAGTCTGCGGAACGCATGCTGATGAAACCGAAGATTTCAGCCGAAGAGCTGACCGAGATCTGCCGGGAAGGGGCCCGAAAATTCCCGAAGGGAACGCCGCTGTATATCCGGCCGATGTTCTATGCGCGTGATGGTTTTCTGGTTCCGGATCCGGATTCGACCGAATGCGCTATTTGCATCTTTGAGCTTCCGATGCCGTTTGAAAACGGCATGACGGCTGCAATTTCTCCGTTCAAGCGGCCCGCATCCGATATGGCGCCGACCGACGCCAAGGCATCCTGTCACTATCCGAACATGCAACGCGCTATCGTTTGGGCAAAAGGGCAAGGTGCGGACACCGCGCTTATCCTGAACCCCGATAACACAATTGGTGAATTCGCCTCTGCCAACATCTTCATTGTGAACAAAGGTTGCGTACTGACGCCTGAGCCGAACGGAAGTATCCTGAATGGGCTGACGCGTCAGCGCGTCATTGGATTGCTCAAGGATGACGGTCTTGAAGTGGTGGAAACCAAGCTGACTGCTGCTGACGTCTACCAGGCTGATGAGGTCTTCTGCACCGGCAATCACGTCAAAGTCGCTCCGGTTATCCGAATTGATCAACGCACTTATCAAAACGGCGGGGTCTCCCAACGCGCCCGTGCGCTCTACTGGGACTTCGCCAGGACCCAACCCCTGTAAATAAGGAGAAAACAGTGGCAGCTTATCTTATCGCCCGGGTTCGGGTCGATGACCCGGAAGGCTACAAGGCCTACGCTCTAAAGAGTAAACCGGCCATTGAGGCATTCGGTGGAAAGTTCATTGCCCGTGGTGGTGAAACCGAAATCCTTGAAGGTGAGGACAACGTCACGCGCGTCGTGCTCGTCGAATTCCCGGACATGGACACTGCGCGCAAATGGTACGCCTCTGAGCAATACCAGGAAGCGAAAGCCATTCGCGCGCCAATTTCTGAAGCCACTTTCACAATTGTTGAAGGTGCCTGAACGGAACCCTGATCGAAAGGAAATCAGATGGACTACAAAATCAAAGGCAAAAAAGCCGTTGTCATGGGGGCATCCCAGGGTCTTGGCAAAGCGATCGCCCAGGCGCTGGCGGCCGAAGGCGTAAAGGTTGCTGTTATGGCGCGTTCGAAAGACAAGCTGGACAAGCTTGCCGCCGAGATTGATGGCGTCGCGATCGCCGCGGACCTTTCCAAGCGCGAAAACCTGATTGCCGCTTTGCAAGAAGCGCGCGAGGCAATCGGTGATCCTGATATTGTTGTTGTCAACACGGGCGGCCCGCCCAAAGCAACCTTCCTGGAAGCGGATCCGGATGGATGGCGCGAGCAGACCGAGACGCTGTTCCACTTCACCATCGACACGATCTATGACGTGCTGCCCGCAATGCGGAAGCAGAAGTGGGGTCGGATCATGGTTGTTACCTCGATCTCTGCGCAAGAGCCCGAAGCCGGCCTTAGCTATTCGTCGGTCCTGCGCGCAGGCCTCCACGGGCTGATCAACGACATGTCGCGTGATGTCGCTGAAGATGGCGTGACCGTGAATGCCATCATGCCCGGTCTGATTGAAACTGACCGCGTGATCGAACTGAACATGCAGATCGAGGATTTCCGCGACAAGATCCCGGCACGCCGCTTCGGCCGTCCGGAAGAGTTTGCAAGCCTCGCCTGCTACCTGGCCTCTGAGCAGGCTTCCTACCTGACGGGACAAGCCATCGCGACCGATGGTGGGTACCTGAAAGGTATCTGACGGTCTCCGTCTAACCTCCCTAAACGGATGACCAAAGACCCGGAGGCGCCAAGGCGCCTCCGGACAGAAAAACTGTTGCCTGATGGTTAGAGAACTGGAGTAAGACATGTCGGATGTGGTGATCACTGGCTCGGCCCGGACCCCGATGGGAGCTTTCCAAGGTGAGCTGAAAACACTTACAGCTTCTGAGCTTGGTGGCGCTGCGATCCGAGCAGCTGTGGATCAATCGAAGCTCAATCCTCCCGAGGTCAATGAAGTTCTGATGGGCTGTGTTTTGCCGGCTGGGCAAGGTCAGGCCCCGGCTCGGCAGGCAGGGTTTCATGCTGAATTGCCGCAGGAAGTGCCGGCCACGACGCTCAACAAGATGTGTGGATCGGGGATGAAGGCCGCAATGCTCGGTTTCTCTCAGATTGCTTCAGGGCAGGCCGATCATGTTGTTGCGGGTGGAATGGAGAGCATGTCCAACGCGCCCTATCTGCTTCCAAAGATGCGGAGTGGCGCGCGACTTGGTCACGCAGGTGCTACGGATCACATGTTTCTCGATGGCCTTGAGGATGCCTATGATCGTGGCACGCTCATGGGGGCCATTGCAGATGACTTTGCCAGAAATCTCCAGATTAGCAGGGACGCGCAGGACGAGTTTGCACTGCAGTCACTGGAACGTGCAAATACGGCGCGCGAAGAGGGATACTTTGTTGGTGAAATTGAACCAATCCATCTAAAAACAAGAGACGGTGCAACGAGCATTCGTCACGATGAGCAACCGCGAAGAGCGCGTCCTGAAAAGATCCCCCATCTAAAACCGGTCTTCAGGCCCGATGGCACGGTTACAGCTGCGAATGCCTCGTCTATCTCGGATGGCGCTGCGGCGCTGGTCCTGAGCAACCATGAGGTAGCAGCAGCAAAAGGTTTGCCCGTTCGTGCACGTATCGTCGGAGTTGCGAACAAGGCTTTAGCACCGAAAGATTTCCCGTTTGCTCCCGTTCCCGCCGCACAAACACTTCTCGAGCGTATCGGCTGGGATGCCGCATCGGTTGATCTTTGGGAAGTGAACGAAGCATTTGCCGTAGTGCCCATGGCGTTCATGCGGGAACTCAATATCCAGCATGAACGGATCAACGTACATGGTGGGGCATGTGCCCTCGGCCACCCCATTGGTGCGTCAGGTGCGCGGATAATCGTAACCCTTCTCAATGCCCTGGAACTGCGGGGGCTAAAACGCGGCGTGGCAGCGATTTGCATCGGTGGTGGTGAAGGTACGGCCATCGCGATTGAAAGGGATCTGTGATGTTGACCGAAGAACAGAAGCTCATTCAGGACATGGCCAGAAACTTTGCCCGGAACAGGTTGGCCCCTGGAGCAAAGGCAAGAGAGGCCGCAAAACGGATCGAACCTGACATCCTTCAGGAACTTGCCGAACTGGGTTTTCTGGGCATGACCATCGACCCGGACGAAGGCGGGGCCGGTGCGGACTATGTCTCTTACGCGCTTGCTTTGATGGAACTGGCACGCGGTGACGGCGCTGTTTCCACAATGGTTTCGGTGCATAATGCGCCCTATCTTGCCATTCTTGACCGGTTCGCAAATGCCGAGCAGAAGGCGCGCTGGCTGAAATCGGGGGCCGAAGGCAAATACATCGGCTGCTTTGGTCTGACCGAACCGGGGGCCGGATCAGATGCTGGAATGCAAAAGACAACGGCACAACGGACCAACACCGGCTATGTGATCAACGGCAGCAAGCAGTTCATCACCTCCGCTGCTATCGGGTCCACAACCATACTTTTTGCATGCACCGATCCCGAAGCAGGGAAAAAGGGCATCACCGCCTTTGTCGCCGATCATGATACTCCCGGGTTCACGGTACAGCCGGCCGAACACAAGCTGGGCCAGTTGGCGTCTGATACGTGTGCCCTAACTTTTGAGGACATGGAGCTTTCAGACGCCAATCGCATCGGTGAAGAAGGGCAGGGGTACTCCATCGCCTTGTCGTCTCTGGAAACGGGACGCATTGGAATTGCCGCTCAATCCGTCGGCATGGCCCAGGCGGCGCTTGACCATGCACTGAGCTATTCGCGCGAGCGCGAGACATTTGGTCAACCGATCCTGAACCACCAGGCTGTGCGCTTCAGATTGGCGGACATGGACACGCAAATCGAAGCCGCGCGTCAGATGGTTCTGAATGCGGCGCGGATGAAAGATGCCAGCGAGCCCTGTCTGCGCGAGGCCGCGATGGCCAAGCTCTTTGCATCGCAAATGGCCGAGAGCGTCGCCTCTGACGCGATCCAGATCCATGGCGGCTATGGCTACCTGACAGAATATCCGGTGGAGAAAATCTATCGCGATGTGCGGGTCTGTCAGATCTACGAAGGCACGTCCGACATTCAAAGGCTGATCATCTCGCGTGAACTGGAGAAGGGAGGTGCCGCATGAAAATTGAACCAGGAATGTCTGCGGTTGTAACCGGTGCAGCTTCGGGCCTGGGGTTGGCGGTTGCAAAGCATCTGTCCGCCTCGGGTGTCAAGGTTGCCTTGTTCGATCTGAGTGAAGAGACGGGCAAGCCGGAGGCAGAGGCCTTGGGCGGCATCTTCTGCAAGGTGGATGTGACTGATCCGGAGACCGTTGAGAAAGGGTTGATCCTTGCGCGTGAGGCACACGGCCAGGAACGGATCTGCGTCAATTGCGCCGGTATCGCTCCCGCTGCCTCAACAGTTGGGCGAAAGGGAGCCCATGATCCCGGGCTTTTTGCCAAGACCATCGGCATCAATCTCATAGGCAGCTTCAATGTTGCCAGCCAATCTGCCGCGGGGATGGCCGGTATTGATCCGGTTGGATCAGATGAAGAGCGTGGTGTCATCATCAATACTGCCTCTGTTGCTGCCTTTGACGGTCAGATCGGCCAGGTTGCCTATGCAGCGTCCAAGGCCGGTGTTGCAGGCATGACCCTGCCGATGGCACGGGATCTGTCCCGGTTTGGGATCAGGGTTGTAACCGTCGCTCCGGGCATCTTCGGCACGCCGATGCTGATGGCAATGCCAGATGATGTGAAAGCGGCTCTGGGCGCCTCGGTGCCGTTTCCGCCGCGTCTGGGTGATCCGCCTGAATTTGCTGAGTTTGTTGGCCACGTCGTCGCTACGCCACTTCTGAACGGTGAAACGATCCGTCTCGACGGAGCAATCAGGATGCCGCCGAAATGACCACCCCTTTGACTATCCGCATCCCTACACCGCCCGCTCGCCCCAGGGAAACGCCGGACTTTGGCTATCTGGGATTGAAGGAGGCGCCGATCCCTCCCGTGCCTCCGCTCGATGCCACGGCTGCTGATCTGGCCGGACAAACCGATGGTCTGGTGCGTGTCCTTGATGACAATGGGCAGGCGCAAGGGGCTTGGGCAGACTATCTTGCCGAAACAGGCGATGAGAGCGCGCTGCGTCTGGGGCTGAGGGACATGCTGACCATGCGTGCGATCGACAAGCGTATGCAAACCGCGCAACGCCAGGGCAAAACGTCGTTCTACTTGCAGTGCACCGGTGAAGAGGCCATCGGTTGCGGCTTCCAGCGGATGCTGTCGAAAGGGGATATGAACTTCCCCACCTATCGGCAGCAAACGCTATTGGTGGCAGCGGATTATCCGCTTCGCGACCTGTTTGGTCAGCTTTATTCCAACGAACTCGACCCGATGGATGGGCGGCAATTGCCGATCATGCATTCGTCTAAGGAATTCGGGTTCTTCTCCATCTCCGGCAACCTCGGCACGCAGTTTGTTCAATCCGTTGGCTGGGCCATGGGCTCGGCCCTGTCGGGGGATGACAAGATTGCTGCCGCCTGGATTGGGGATGGGGCCACGGCCTCATCGGATTTCCATTCCGGCTTGCTCATGGCGGCTGTTTATCGCCCGCCGGTGATCTTGAACGTGGTCAATAACCAGTGGGCGATTTCGGCGCATAACAGCATTGCCACTGGCGGTGAAACCAGCTTCGCGGCGCGCGCCATCGGTTACGGTATTCCGGCAATCCGGGTTGATGGAAACGACTATCTGGCTGTTCTGGCAGTGTCGAAATGGGCGATTGAAAGAGCAAGGGGAAACCATGGCCCCTGCCTGATCGAATGGGTGACTTACCGCGCGGCAGCGCACTCAACCTCGGATGATCCATCAGCTTATCGCCCTAAAAATGAAGCAGAAGCCTGGCCCTTAGGGGATCCGGTGGAACGTCTTAAAGCGCATTTGATCGTCAACGATCTTTGGAGCGAAGAGCGCCACACCCAGCAAGAGGTCGAAATTCAAGCCGAGGTGGCGGCCTGTCAGAAAGAGGTCGAAGCGCATGGCACGCTTCTGAACCCGGTGGAAATGAGCCCGGCGGATATTTTCCGTGATCTCTATGCGGATATTCCTGAACACCTGCGCCGCCAGCGGCAAGAGATGGGACGCTGAACATGGCACATATGTCGATGATCGAGGCACTGCGCGGTGCCATGGATGTTGCGATGGCGGCGGACCCGAAGGTCGTCGTCTTTGGAGAGGATGTGGGTTATTTCGGTGGGGTCTTCCGCTGCACCCATGGCTTGCAGGAAAAATACGGACAGACCCGCTGTTTTGACACACCCATCAATGAAAGCGGCATCGTCGGTATGGCTGTCGGCATGGCCGCTCAGGGCATGAAACCCTGCGTGGAAATCCAATTCGCCGATTACGTTTATCCGGCCTACGACCAGATCACCCAGGAAGCCGCGCGCCTGCGGCACCGGTCAAACGGCCAATTTACCTGTCCGCTAGTGGTTCGAATGCCTTGTGGTGGTGGGATCTATGGTGGTCAGACACACAGCCAAAGCCCTGAGGCGCTGTTTACGCATGTCGCTGGGTTGAAAGTTGTCATGCCGTCCACGCCTTATGATGCAAAAGGGTTGCTACTGGCGTCGATCGAGGACCCGGATCCGGTGATCTTCTTCGAGCCCAAGCGCATTTACAACGGACCTTTCAATGGTCATCACGACCGTAAGGTGGAAACCTGGGCCAGCCATCCTGCCGGTGAGGTTCCTGAGGGGCACTATACGGTACCGCTTGGCAAAGCTGCCACTGTGCGTGAAGGCAAGGACCTGACCGTTCTGACATACGGTACCATGGTACATGTCACCACCGAGGCAGTACGCGAAACCGGGATAGATGCCGAGATCATCGATCTGCGCACGCTTCTTCCGCTGGACCTGGAAGCCATCGAAACGTCGGTGCGCAAGACGGGCCGCTGCGTGATCGTGCATGAAGCCACGTTGACCTCGGGTTTTGGCGCCGAGTTGTCGGCCCGCCTTCAGGAAGAATGTTTCTATCATCTTGAGGCACCCATCACCCGCGTTTGCGGTTGGGACGTGCCTTACCCCCACGCGCAGGAATGGGATTACTTCCCCGGGCCGGATCTTGTTGCCCGGGCCTTGCGCGAAACACTTGAGGAGGCTTGAGCATGGGTTTTCTTGCTGTTCGTTTGCCAGATGTCGGCGAAGGTGTCGCCGAAGCTGAACTTGCTGAAGTCAATGTATCTGTTGGTGACTTTGTGCGCGAGGATGATGTTCTTGCCGCAGTAATGACTGACAAGGCTACAGTAGAGATTCCTTCCACATCCGAAGGCAAAGTCACATGGATTGCTGCCGAGGTCGGATCGATCCTCGCCGTTGGTGCCGAATTTATGCGCCTAGAAATCGACGGTGAAGGCAATGTCGAAGGCCCGGAACCATCAGAAGATGAACAGCGGCCTCAAACCTCTTATGCAGGCCTGAAAGAGGATAAGGCAGGTTCACAAGTTGACACGGCTGTTGCGGACCCACCGTCCACCCGGGAACCAAAACAGTCTGTCGCACCGGCGCCGCGGGATACTAGCGCTCTCAGCCCCGTGGCGCCGGTTCTCGAAACACGAAAGGCCCAGGTCAGGGCGGAAGGGGTGCCCCCGCTCGCATCGCCTTCGGTCCGCGCGCGTGCGCGACATAATGGCATTGACCTGCGGTGTGTTGCGGGCAGCGGTCCCGCTGGACGGATCACGCATGACGATCTTGACAGCTGGCTTGAAACAGGCGGGGCGGGTGCAGGCATTGCAGGTCCTGTTCCAAACACCAGTGTCAAAGAGGTCCGCGTTATTGGCCTTCGGCGTAAGATTGCCGAACAGATGGTACGCTCGAAAACATCTATCCCGCACGTGACCATCGTCGAGGAAGTCGACATGACGGCGCTGGAGGATCTGCGGGCCAAGATGAACGCTTCGAAAAGGGGGGATCAGGTTAAGCTGACGCTCTTGCCGTTCCTGTTTAGCGCAATGGCTCGTGTCGTGGCGGATCAGCCGGTGATCAATGCGCGCTATGATGATCAGAATGGCATCCTGAGCCAGTTTGGTGGTGTTCATATTGGCATGGCAACTCAGACGCCTACCGGGTTGATGGTTCCGGTTTTGCGGCATGCCGAGGCAATGGGGCTGTTTGACATGTCTGCCGAAGTGATCCGGCTGGCTAACGCGGCCCGGGACGGCACGATCACACGGGAAGAGCTGACAGGGTCCACAATTACCGTGACATCGCTTGGGTCGCTTGGGGCGATCGCCACGACGCCAATCATCAATCATCCCGAAGTTTCAATTGTGGGGGTGAACAAGATGGCAGTGCGTCCGGTTTGGGATGGAAACGGGTTTGTCCCCCGTAAAATGATGAACCTCTCCTGCAGCTTCGACCACCGGATTGTCGATGGCTGGGATGCGGCTGTTTTCGTTCAAAAGCTCAAAGAGCTGATGGAAACACCCGCATTGATATTCACGAAAGGCTGAAATGATGGACGAAATTTCGTGTAAATTGCTGGTCCTGGGCGCAGGGCCAGGCGGATACGTGTGTGCCATTCGTGCCGGCCAGCTTGGGGTCGATACGGTAATCATCGAAAAAGAGGCCCCCGGCGGCACCTGCCTGAATGTCGGCTGCATCCCGTCCAAAGCCCTGATCCATGCGGCTGACGAGTTTCATAACCTCACGCGTGCTGCAAATGGGGGCCATCTTGGCTTGAGCTGCGAGAACCCTTCAATTGATCTTAGGAAAACCATCGCTTGGAAAGATGGGATCGTAAAAGGGCTGAGCGGTGGTGTTTCCGGCCTGCTGAAGAAAGCGAAAGTGCGCCAGATCATTGGCACAGCCCGCATTCTGGATGGCAAGACGGTCGAAGTAAGCACCGAGGACGGCCCGGTTCGCGTGAGTGCCCAGAATCTCGTGATTGCAACAGGGGCCGCACCGGTCGAACTGCCTCATCTCTCCTTTGGTGGACAGGTAATCTCGTCTACCGAGGCTCTGTCCCTTGCGTCGGTGCCCAACCTCATGGCCATTGTTGGTGGAGGGTACATCGGGCTTGAGATTGGCACGGCTTACGCGAAGATGGGGGCCCAGGTCACGGTCATTGAGATGCAGGACCGTATTCTGCCGCTTTATGACAAAGATCTGACCGCGCCGGTTGGAAAACGTCTCGCGGACCTGGGGATCAATGTGATGACCGGCACCCGGGTTGAAGGGCTCTCGGATCAGGGTCTGCTCTTGCGTGAGTCTGACGACGAGAACAATGAGCAGTTCCTGAGCGCAGACAAGATCCTTGTCACAGTCGGACGGCGCCCAAATACAACTGGCTATGGCCTGGAAGGGCTGGGGCTTTCGATGGCCGGTGCAGCAATCTCCATTGACCCATCCTGCCGAACATCGATGCGTGATGTGTTCGCAATTGGTGATGTAACCGGTGAGCCGATGCTTGCGCATCGGGCCATGGCTCAGGGAGAGATGGTCGCAGACATCGTGGCCAGTGAAAAACGCCAGTGGGACAAACGTTGCATTCCCGCTGTTTGCTTCACCGACCCTGAAATTGTGACATGCGGCATGTTGCCGGAGGAGGCGCGCAGTGCGGGTCACGATAGTGATGTGGCCAGCTTTCCTTTCAAGGCGAATGGGAAGGCCCTGACCTCTGATGCAAGCGACGGCTTTGTCAGGATCGTTTTTGACAAGAAAAGCCACGTGGTGCTTGGCATCCAAGCGGTTGGGGCCGGGATATCGGAGTTTTCCGCGGCCTTTTCGGTAGCAATAGAAATGTGTGCCCGGCTCGAGGATATCGCGGGGACCATCCACGCCCATCCAACACAATCAGAAGCATTTCAGGAAGCGGCGCTGAAGGGGCTTGGTGCAGCCCTGCACATGTAACCCGCAGCCAGAACAACATGAAGGAGATGCGGGAATGATCTTCCAGCATGAAGAATTCGACAACCATGAACGTGTGATCTTTGTAAGCGATGCCGCCACTGGATTGCGCGGTATCATCGCGATCCACAATACCAACCGAGGCCCCGCCTTGGGAGGCTGCCGGATGTGGGAGTACAATGACGATCGTGCTGCGCTGACGGATGTTCTACGCTTGTCCCGAGGGATGAGCTACAAGGCCGCCCTTGCCGATTTGGAGCTTGGTGGCGGCAAGTCTGTCATCATTGGCAACCCCAAAAGCAAAAAATCGCCTGAGTTGCTGCGCGCATTTGCACGCGCGGTTGGGGATCTCAAAGGCAAGTATTTCACGGCCGAAGACGTGGGCATCGGCCTGAATGACATCGCGGTTATGCGCAAGGAAACCGATTGCGTTGTTGGTGTTCCACATGACCAGGGAGGCAGCGGAGACCCATCTCCAACGACTGCTTGGGGCGTGTTTCTTGGGATCCGCTGTTCGGCAAAAAAGGCACTGAGTGCCGATGATCTCAATGGGGTGCGCGTTGCGGTCCAGGGGCTGGGTAACGTCGGAGGCCATCTCGCGCAGTATTTGCATGATGCAGGCGCGAAACTGATCCTCGCGGATATTGATGAGAAACGCCTGGGTGAATATGCCCGGAAGTTCGGCGCCGAGGTCGAACACCCGGATAGAATCCATGCGTCTTCCGCCGACATCTTTGCGCCCTGTGCGCTTGGTGCTGTCATCAATGATGCGACACTCAAAGACCTTAAAGTCAAAGTGGTCGCCGGGGCTGCCAACAACCCTTTGCAGACCGCTGCCCATGGCCGTCAGCTGTTTGAAAACGGCGTGCTCTATGCTCCGGACTATGTCGTCAATGCCGGCGGTTTGATCCGGGTAGCATCCGAGAGAACAGGCTTCGATGCTCAGTGGGTTGACGACAAAGTCGCCGGGATCGAAGCGACCCTAAATGAGATTTTTGATCTTTCTGATGCTGAGGGAATTCCGACCAGCCAAGCCGCCGATCGGGTTGCTCAGAGCCGGATCGATACCTCTAAAGAGCAAGCTGAAGGGGTGGCCAGATGATAATTGGTGTTCCGAAAGAAACCTTGCCGGGTGAGAACAGAGTAGCTCTTACGCCTGAATCCGCTCTTCAATTGGCGAAGCTTGGATACGTTTGCTTCTTGGAGAAGGGTGCAGGTATCAAGGCTGGCTTTTCCGATCAGGACTATCAAAACGCGAATGTCGAGATCGTCGACCGAGCAGAGAAAATTTGGAAAGAATGTGACGTCATAGCAAAGGTGAGGCCGCCTGTCGGTCCGGAGCTTAATCAACTGCGCCAAGGTCAGACACTGATCTCCTTCTTCAACCCGGCGGGGAACGAAGAGGGGATGGAGCTGGCCAAATCCAAGGGTGCCAATGTGATCGCCATGGAAATGGTGCCGCGTATTTCGCGGGCGCAGAAGATGGACGCGCTCTCCTCCATGGCTAATATCGCGGGCTACCGCGCCGTGATCGAGGCGGGCAACAACTTCGGCCGCTTCTTCACCGGCCAGATCACGGCGGCGGGCAAGGTGCCGCCCGCCAAGGTTCTGGTGGTCGGCGCCGGCGTTGCCGGTCTGGCCGCCATCGGCACCTCGACCTCGCTGGGTGCCGTGACCTACGCCTTTGACGTGCGCCCCGAGGTGGCGGAACAGGTCGAATCCATGGGGGCCGAGTTCGTCTATCTGGACTTCGAGGAAGAGCAGCAGGACGGCGCTGCCACCGGCGGCTATGCCTCGGTCTCTTCCCCTGAGTTCCGCGAAGCGCAGCTGGCCAAATTCCGCGAGCTGGCGCCGGAAGTGGACATCGTCATCACCACCGCGCTGATCCCCAACCGCGAGGCGCCGGAGCTGTGGACCGAAGACATGGTCGCGGCGATGAAGCCCGGCTCGGTCATTGTGGATTTGGCCGCGGAAAAGGGCGGCAACTGCAAGCTGACCGTGGCGGATGAGAAGATCGTGACGGAAAACGGCGTCACCATCATCGGCTATACCGATTTCCCGTCCCGGATGGCGGCGCAGTCGTCGAGCCTTTATGCCACCAACATCCGCCATATGATGGCTGACCTGACGCCGGAGAAAGACGGTTTGGTCAACCACAACATGGAAGACGACGTGATCCGCGGTGCCACCGTCACCTTTGAGGGCGAGATCACCTTCCCGCCGCCGCCGCCCAAGGTGCAGGCCATTGCGGCCAAGCCCAAGGAGGTCGCGCCGGAACTGACACCGGAAGAAAAGCGCGCCAAGGAGGTTGAGGCCTTTAAGGCGCAGACCAAAAGCCAGGTCACCTTGCTGGCGGGCGGCGGCGCGCTCTTGCTGCTAGTGGGCCTCTTTGCACCGGTCAGCTTCATGCAGCATTTCATCGTCTTCGTGCTGGCGGTGTTCGTCGGCTTCCAGGTGATCTGGAACGTCTCGCATTCGCTGCACACGCCACTGATGGCCGTGACCAACGCCATTTCGTCGATCGTCATCCTGGGCGCGCTGATGCAGATCGGGTCGGGGTCGTTCCTGGTGATCCTGCTGGCCGGTCTGTCGGTCTTCATGGCCGGGATCAACATCTTCGGCGGCTTCCTCGTCACCCGGCGCATGCTCGCCATGTTCCAGAAATCTTAAAGAAGGGCCGGACCTATGGATTACGGTTTCACCACCGCCGCCTATGTCGTTGCGGTTGTTCTTTTCATCCTGTCGCTGGGCGGGCTCTCCAACCAGGAAAGCGCCAAACGCGCGGTCTGGTACGGCATCGCCGGCATGGGGCTGGCGGTTTTTGCCACCCTGATCGGCCCCGGCTCCGGGTTGTGGCTGCTGTCGATCCTGCTGATCGCGGGTGGCGGCCTCATCGGCACCTATGTCGCCAAGAAGGTGCAGATGACCGAGATGCCGCAGCTGGTTGCCGCGATGCACTCGCTGGTTGGCCTCGCGGCGGTCTTTGTAGGCTTCATCGCCCATTTCGAGATCGGCAATGTGGCGGCGGCTGTTGCAGCGGGCAGTACCGAAGAGCTCGGCACTTTCGCCAAGCTGATTGCCAAGAAAACCCCGGCGGAAATCTCTTTTCTGCGGGTCGAGTTGTTCCTGGGCATCTTCATCGGCGCCATCACCTTCACCGGTTCGATGATCGCATTTGGTAAACTGGCGGGCAAGGTTAGCTCGGCTGCCACTAAACTTCCGGGTGGTCATATGCTGAACTTTGCGGCCGTGCTGGTGTCCTTTTTCTGTCTGTTTGGATACGTCGATAGCGCGGAGTTTCTGGCTCTTGCTATTATGACCCTGGCGTCACTGTTCATCGGCTACCACCTGATCATGGGTATCGGCGGCGCCGACATGCCGGTGGTGGTCTCGATGCTGAACAGCTACTCGGGCTGGGCCGCGGCGGCGATCGGCTTCTCGCTTGGCCATGACCTGCTGATCGTGGTCGGCGCCCTTGTGGGTTCCTCCGGTGCGATCCTCAGCTACATCATGTGCAAGGCGATGAACCGCAGCTTTGTCAGCGTGATCCTGGGCGGCTTCGGCGGCACCACCGGTCCGGCGATGGAGGTCGAGGGCGAGCAGATCGCCATCGACGCCGACGGCGTGGCCGCAGCGCTGGATGAGGCTGATTCAGTGATCATCATCCCCGGCTACGGCATGGCGGTGGCACAGGCGCAGCAGAACGTGGCGGAACTCACCCGCCGCCTGCGGGCAAAAGGCAAAGACGTGCGTTTTGCCATCCACCCGGTCGCAGGCCGCCTGCCGGGCCACATGAACGTGCTTCTGGCGGAAGCCAAGGTGCCTTATGACATCGTGCTGGAAATGGACGAGATCAACGAGGACTTCCCGGAAACCGACGTTGCGATCGTCATCGGCTCCAACGACATCGTCAACCCGGCGGCCCAGGAGGACCCCAACTCGCCCATCGCCGGCATGCCGGTCTTGGAGTGCTGGAAGGCGAAACAGGTGTTTGTCTCCAAACGCGGCCAGGGCACGGGGTATTCCGGTATCGAGAACCCCCTGTTTTTCAAAGAAAACACTCGGATGTTCTACGGCGACGCTAAGCAGTCGCTGGACAGTCTGCTGAACCTGATTGGTTAGCAGTTTTTGCCACAGATGTGGCTCAACAGGAGGAGAAAACTTATGCGTAAACACCTTTCGACGGCTGCCGCTGTTCTTATAAGCACGGCTGCCTATGCCGAAGAGGTCAAAATCGGGGTCTTCATGGGCTTTACCGGTCCGATTGAATCGCTGGTGACCAATATGGCCCCAGCTGCTGAACTTGCAATTGCCGAGGCCGATGCATCGGGTAAGTTTCTGAACGGAAGCAAGGTTGTTCCAGTTCGTGCCGACACGACCTGCACTGATGCGGCTGCTGCCACAGCTGCGGCAGAGCGGCTGGTAACGTCAGATCAGGTTGCCGGTATTGTTGGTGGTGATTGCTCAGGTGTCACAACAGCTGCGCTGGCAAATGTCGGTGTCCCGAATGGCGTTGTCATGATTTCGCCCTCGGCGACATCCCCGGCATTGTCCACGGTTGAAGATGGCGGCTTTTTCTTCCGGACAGCTCCTTCTGACGCGCGTCAGGGCGAGGTCATGGCCGAGATCGTGCTTGAGCGAGGCTTCAAGGAGATCGCAGTCACCTATACGAACAATGACTACGGGAAAGGTCTGGCAGATGCGTTCCGTGAGGCGTTTGAGGCGCGTGGCGGCAAAGTAACCACCGTTGTGTCCCACGAGGATGGCAAAGCTGACTACTCGGCGGAAGTCGCATCTCTGGCTGCGATCGGTGGCGATGCCCTCGCGGTGGTTGGATATCTTGATCAGGGCGGTGCAGCCATCATTCAGGGGGCTTTGGACTCTGGAGCCTTTGAAACATTTGTTCTTCCGGATGGCATGGTTGGGGATGCACTTGTTCAAACCATTGGGTCGGGCCTCAATGGATCCTTTGGACAGGCTCCGGGGACAGACAGTCCCGGCGCAGCAAAGCTTCAGGACCTCGCTGATGGGTTTGATGCATCTTCGCCGTACGCCGCTGAATCTTATGACGCTGCCGCATTGATCCTGTTGGCCATGCAGGCCGCAGGCTCAACCGAGGCTTCGGTCTACAAGGATAGCGTTTTCAATGTTGCCAACGCCCCCGGCGAAAAAATCTACCCGGGTGACCTTGGTAAGGCGCTCGAGATTATCGCTAGCGGCGGTGACATCGACTATGTCGGAGCGTCCAACGTCGAACTGATCGGTCCGGGCGAAAGTGCAGGCAGCTATCGTGAGGTTGAAATCGATGGCGAAGCTTTGAAGACGGTCGGCTACCGCTGAACACGTCCAACCCAAGTGTGGCCCCAAGCAAATTGGGGCCACTCATCAGGGAGGAAATCAATGATAACAGTAAAGAACCTGCAGAAACGGTTCGGTGGACTGGTCGCTGTGGATGGTGCATCCCTGTTGATCGAAAAGGGATCAATCACGGGTCTGATTGGACCGAACGGTGCAGGAAAAACAACGCTATTCAATGTTATAGCGGGTGAACACAGCCCAAGCGGTGGTCAAGTCCTGCTTGATGGTGAAGACATTACCGGGCTCGAGCCACATGTGCTTTTTCATAAGGGGCTTTTGCGGACATTCCAGATCGCACATGAATTCTCGTCCCTTTCAGTGCGCGAAAACCTGATGATGGTGCCCGGTCAACAATCTGGCGAACGCCTGTTCGATGCACTGTTTCGTCGAAATCGGATTCGAGAAGACGAAAGAGCACTCAGAGAGCAGGCAGACGAAGTGCTCGATTTTCTGGAGATTTCGCATGCCGCTGACCTGCCGGCTGGGTCTTTGTCCGGTGGCCAGAAGAAACTGGTCGAACTGGGCAGAACGATGATGGTCGACGCCAAAATCGTTTTTCTGGATGAAGTTGGTGCGGGCGTTAACAGGAGCCTGCTGAAAAAGATCGGCGACGCAATCATTCGGCTCAACCAAGAGCGCGGCTACACGTTTTGCGTGATCGAACATGACATGGATTTCATCGGGCGCCTGTGTGACCCCGTCATCGTAATGGCTGAGGGGAAAGTGCTCGCTGAAGGCACGGCAGACGAGGTCCGCGCAAACGAGCAGGTCATCGAAGCTTATCTGGGCACGGGCCTTAAGAACAAGGTGATTGCATGACATATCTGGTAGCGGAAAACATGACCGGAGGATATGGAGGCGTCGATATTCTTCACGGGTGTAATCTGGAAGCAGGCAAGGGTGACATTGTCGTCATTGTGGGTCCAAACGGTGCTGGTAAATCGACTGCCATGAAGGCCGTATTCGGCATGCTCCCAATTCACACAGGTTCGGTGTCCCTTGATGGAGAGGACATTACGAAGCTCACCCCTCAGGCGCGTGTTGAGAAGGGTATGGCCTTCGTGCCCCAAACCAACAACGTTTTCCCCAATATGAGCGTTGAGGAGAACCTTGAGATGGGGGCTTTTCTGGTCACTGAGGGTGCCGGGAAAACCATGGAGGAGGTGTATGAGCTTTTTCCGATCCTGAAAGAAAAACGCCGACAAAATGCAGGCGAGCTTTCTGGTGGACAGAGACAGCAGGTAGCAGTGGGGCGTGCTCTAATGACCCGACCGAAGCTCCTAATGCTGGATGAGCCGACGGCGGGTGTGTCTCCCATCGTGATGGACGAACTCTTCGACCGGATTATTGAGGTTGCGCGCACCGGGATTTCGATCCTCATGGTTGAGCAGAATGCCCGTCAGGCTCTTGAGATCGCGGACCAAGGTTATGTGCTCGTCCAGGGACGTAACAAATACACGGATACTGGAAAGGCACTTTTGGCTGACCCGGAAATCCGCAAAAGCTTTCTGGGGGGATGATATGGAAGATGTCCTGAATGCATTGGTCCTGTTGACCAACTTCACTCTGTTGCCCGCCGTTGCCTACGGGTGCCAGCTGGCCTTGGGCGCGCTAGGGGTAACCCTTGTCTATGGTGTCCTCAGGTTTTCGAATTTTGCTCATGGCGACACGATGGCGTTTGGAACCATGATTGTAATCTTGACGACCTGGTGGTTGCAGGGGCAGGGGACAAACTTGGGGCTGCTACCCACGGCTTTGCTGGCCCTGCCAATTGGGATCGCAGGATGCATGCTATTGGTGCTGCTGAGCGACAGGTTGATCTATCGAAACTACCGGAAATCCAAGGCTGCGCCGATAATCTTCTTGATCGGATCCGTAGGCATCATGTTCATTCTGAATGGTGTGGTTCGGTTCGTGATCGGTCCGGACGATCAGAGGTTTGCCGATGGTGTGCGTTTTCTCGTCACCGCGCGAGAGTTCAGGGAGGCGACAGGGCTTGCGGAAGGGCTTGGAATCCGGACCAGCCAGGCGCTGACCATTATCACCGCTGTCATAGTTGTGGCCGTGCTTTTTTGGTTTCTCAATCGAACGAGAGCAGGCAAGTCCATGCGGGCTTATTCGGACAATGAGGATCTGGCCCTCCTGTCGGGCATTAACCCGGATCGTGTTGTGATGATCACCTGGATGTTGGTTGCGGTTTTGGCAACGATTGCAGGCACGCTTTACGGTTTGGATAAGAGTTTCAAACCCTTCACTTACTTTCAGCTGCTGCTGCCAATCTTTGCTTCTGCAATTGTAGGTGGTCTCGGCAGTCCACTGGGGGCCATAGCCGGAGGGTTCGTTGTGGCCTTCTCTGAGATCATGGTGACCTACGTTTACCGCAAGTTCTTCGTTTATCTGGGGCCTGACGGCTGGGCACCTGAAAGCGTTTTCCAACTCCTATCCACAAACTACAAATTCGCGGTCAGCTTCCTGATTTTGCTGCTGGTGCTGCTTGTTCGCCCAAGGGGTCTATTCAAGGGGAGTGCGGTTTGATGGAAAAGTATCAAAATATTCTGGCTATGATGGTGGTGGCTGTCCTGATCCTTGGTGTGGGCGTCCTTCAAAGCTGGAACGTTGCCCTGAACATCCTCAACCTGTGTCTGATCTCTTCGATCATGGCGCTTGGTGTCAATATTCAATGGGGATATGCCGGGCTGTTCAATGTGGGGATCATGGGGTTTGCTGCTTTGGGTGGCCTGGCGGTGACTGTCATTGCCATGCCGCCGGTTGAGGCAACGATCAAGGCCGCAGGAGTCGGTCTTTGGGTTGGCGTGGCATTGCTGATCGGAGGTCTTGTGGCCACTGTGGCGGCCTTCCGATTGCTGCCCCGGGGGTGGCTTAGGAATGCAGTTGTCGCATATATCGTGATCGGGGGCTATGTATTGCTCAGGATTTTCTTTGATCCTGTCACGCATGTGATCGAAAACACTGATGCGGCCAGTACCGGATATCTTGGTGGTTTTGGCCTGCCCGTTCTTATTGCCTGGCCCGTCGGCGGCATTCTCGCAGGCTTGGCGGCTTGGGTGATCGGAAAGATCACGCTTGGGCTCAGGTCCGATTATCTAGCGATTGCAACACTTGGGATTTCCGAAATAATTGTGGCTTTTCTCAAGCATGAAGATTGGTTGACCCGAGGCGTGAAGAACGTGGTGGGCATACCGCGGCCGGTACCTTACGAGGTCGAACTTCAGGCAAGCAGCTTGTTTCAGGAAAACGTTGCATCAATCGGAGCTGATCCGGCCCTTGCTGCAAGTATTGTGGTGAAGCTCTGCTATGCCGCATTGTTTGTTGTTGTACTGGCAATCCTCGTGGTTTTGGCTGAGCGGGCCCTTCGATCCCCTTGGGGTCGGATGATGCGCGCCATTCGCGACAATGAAGTGTCTGCCAAGGCAATGGGCAAAGATGTGAAGATGCGGCACCTTCAGGTGTTTGTCGTTGGGTCAATGGTTGTCGGATTCGCCGGTGCCATGCTGACGACTTTGGATGGACAGCTGACACCCTCTTCTTACCAACCGCTGCGCTTTACCTTCCTAATCTGGGTAATGGTAATCATCGGAGGGTCTGGGAATAATTGGGGCGCAATCCTGGGTGGGTTCCTGATCTGGTTCTTCTGGGTTGAAGCGGAGCCTCTTGGTTTGGCGTTTATTGACCTGGTGACCTCGGGAATGGCCGACGACAGCTCCCTTCGAATACATCTGCTGAACTCTGCAGCGCATATGAGACTCATAACAATGGGTATCATTTTGCTCTTGGCCCTTCAGTTCCGGCCGAAAGGACTTCTGCCGGAAAGGCAGCTGAGTTCCTGACAGGCGATTGGTGTGCCGCCGCAAGGGGGCACACCAAACAATACTTACATGCAAGGTGAAGAAGATGACTGAGACTATCGAAGTTTCGCAAATCGATGGCGTCGTGCTGATCAGGTTGAACAGGCCCAAGCAACTAAACGCCCTAAATGGTCAAATCGCGAAAGAGCTTCTCACGACGCTTGCCGAATTTGATGAAGATCCCTCCGTCGGCTGCTTCGTGCTTACCGGCAATGAGAAGGCTTTCGCGGCAGGTGCGGACATCATGGAGATGGCAGAATTGACCTATGAGGATATGGCCGCGCGGGACTTCTTTGTTGAATGGGAAGCCTTTGCAAAATTCCGAACCCCGAAAATTGCCGCTGTAAACGGGTATGCCCTTGGTGGTGGTTGTGAACTGATGATGATGTGTGATTTCGCTATCGCTGGTGAGAGTGCCAAGTTTGCGCAGCCTGAAATCAAACTTGGCGTGATTCCGGGGCTTGGTGGAACCCAACGAATGACGCGACTTGTAGGGCGGTCCCTTTCTATGGACATGCACTTGACCGGGCGGATGATGGATGCGGACGAAGCAGTACGATCAGGGCTTGTCGCGCGTGTTGTCCCGGATGCCGATGTTGTCGACACAGCCTTGAAAGCTGCCCGGACGATTACGAGCTACTCCCGGCCCACTGCGGCTCTCGTGCGGGATTCTGTCAACCGTGCGGAGGAAGTTAGCCTGAGTGAAGGGCTTTTCTTTGAGCGGCGTATCTTTCATTCGCTCTTCGGCACACATGACCAGAGGGAGGGAATGGCAGCTTTTCTGGAAAAACGTGCACCCGACTTCCGCAAAGGCTGATGCTGGTGAAAATGGACACCCTGAAAGGTTCAAACCCATGAAAACGGTTGATGATATTCGTGCACAAAAAGGGCGAACCCCCATTGTTAGCCTGACTGCGTACTCCACGCCGATGGCCAAGCTCATGGATAATCACTGCGATTTTGTTCTGGTCGGCGACAGTCTGGGCATGACGGTTCACGGGCTAGACGACACGCTTGGCGTGAGCCTTGAGATGATGATTATGCATGGCAAAGCTGTTGCAAGGGGCCTCAGTTCCGCCTTGATGGTCATCGACTTGCCTTTTGGGTGCTACGAACGCAGCCCGGAACAGGCATTTGGCAATGCCGTAAGGCTCATGGTCGAAGCAGATGCAGGAGCCGTGAAGCTCGAGGGCGGAGAGGAAATGGCCGACACTATTCGTTTTTTGGTCCAGCGCGGTATCCCGGTCGTGGGGCATGTCGGACTGACACCGCAATCGGTCAACACCCTAGGTGGTTACAAAGTTCAAGGGCGTAATGAACAGGCAGATCAAGTGGTTACGGCAGCGCGTGCAGTTGCTGACGCTGGTGCGTTTGCGGTCGTGCTTGAAAAGATCCCACGAAATCTGGCTAATCGGATTACAAAGGACATCCAAATTCCGACGATTGGCATCGGCGCATCGAATGGATGTGATGGGCAGATTTTGGTGTTGGACGATATGCTTGGGATATTTGCAGAGTTCAAACCCAAGTTCGTGAAACGCTTTGCTGAATTGGGCCAGTCTGCGTCCGAAGCTATTGAACAGTACGCACGCGAAGTCCGCGCGCGAAAGTTTCCCGCAGAGGAGCATATGTTTGCCGAGAATGCTTCTGGGAGTGACCTAATCGAGAGCCAGCCTCGAGAATAATCGCCATGGGGTTTGTGTGTGCCGCCCAAGCCCTTTGCTACAACCTCAACGCACTGAGAGTGGAAGATGGGCCGGCTGGCCATGGTCTCATCAACCGCAAAACCAGAAAGACCTTATCATGACAAATACCGTTCTAGTGACTGGATGTTCCAGTGGGTTTGGAAAGAAGATTGCCAGAACCTGCTGGAAGAACGGCTGGAATGTTGTTGCAACCATGCGTGCTCCCCAAAAGGAACTGGATCTGCATCCAGGACAAAGACTTCTTCTTGAGCGCATGGATGTCACAGATCCGCAGAGTATTGGTAAGGCATTCGCGAACGGCAGAGATCGGTTCGGAACAATACATGCCGTCGTCAACAGTGCCGGCTTCGGTGGCGTAGGGGTCTTTGAGCAATTCGCTCTGGATGAGATCAAAACAATGTTCGAAACCAATGTATTTGGTGCAATGAACGTGATGCGCGAGGCGCTGCCGTCGATGCGCGCTGCAGGGTATGGGACGATTGTCAATGTGACGTCCCTTGCGGGCTACATGGGGTTGCCAGGAAACTCTGTTTACTCGGCGAGCAAGCATGCGCTGGTTGGGCTGACCGAAGCGATGGCCTTGGAATATGCGCCTCTCGGAGTTCGGTTGTTCAGTGTGGCCCCTGGCGCCTACACCCAAACCGGATTTGCGAGAGCTGCAAATGTTCGAACAGATCGAGGAGACGAGCAGATATCAAATCTGGCGGCGACGCTGAACGCCCGCAAGCAAGCTGCCCAGAACTCATCAAACAAGATGAGAGGCGAAGAACCTGACCCGCAAGAGGTGGCAGATCATGTTTACTCTTGCCTGATATCTGATCAACCTGTGCATACTCCAAGCGGGCGCGATGCGTTGACCATGTTCAAGAGTATGGAACTCCAGAATCGTCAGAATTTTCTAAAGCAAGTTTCCGATATCCTTGTTCCCGCGCCGAATATGTAATCCTGGGCGACGTTCTGGCCCCTGATCCGTTGTTCGCGCTTAGTTTCATTGACGCAGAAAACTGGAGATGATCCCATGGGTCAGCTCATTCGCGGAGATTTGCCAATCGGGTTCGTGTAAAAAACGCTCCTCGCCCAGATCAAATGCTTCGTACACAATTGAGACGGCCTCAGGGATTGGAACTTTCTTTGTGCTTTCGGAGTATTCAGAAAACCTAGCCGTTACATCCTGCCATAACTCATTTGCAATCCGGTTAGCGAGACCATAGTCCAACTCTTTATTGTGATAGAGTTCAGCCAGTGACCTAGCGAATTGATTGTACCATAGGGTTTCCAATTCTTCACCCTGCCAAGGTCCAAGGTCCGGTACAATAAATGGCAACTTCTCAATGCTTTCTACGTTTGAAATTAGAGATCGTAGTTCGTGCTTTGTCATCTGGTTCCTTTTTCGATATTACAGGGTTGGAGGGTTAAATCTGTAACGATCAAATGGAATATTGTGTCGGACAGAAGCCTCTTGTCCTCTCTAAGGCAGCACGAAGGATTTTGATACCACTTCCCCTTCCGTACGATATGTGCGAAATCCCATTGCTTCATAGTAGGATACTGCGTTTTCGTTAGTCTCTTTCATTGTTGCATCAATGAATTCCAACCCTGCATTCTGGGCGCATTTTAGCGTTTCTTCAAATAGCCGTCGCCCAACACCCAGTCGGGGAAGTGACAGATCGACATATGTGCCAATCACCCCCCATCCAGAAGGAACGCCATAGTCATTGTTTGGCCCGACCCTCTTCAATGACTGAAACCCAGCGATGCGATCGGTATCCAGTTGCGCCACCAAACAGGATATCTGGTCGGGGTGATCAATGTAGAATGACTTGATATGTTCAGGGGTGCCCGACCGAGAGCTTCGCCAGGTATGGAGAATCTCGGAGAGAAGACTACTCATCTGGTCAAGATCAGTGGCTGTGGCAGGTCGTATGATCATCATTTTCCCAAACTTGCATGTTTCCTAGCCTGTGCGGTTTCTGCAGTAACAATATCCAGAAAGGCGGGAAAATAGTTGAGTTCTTAGATTCAGGTATTGGGGCAATTTTTGATTGAACTGCCACCCAGGCTCCTCGTGTGGCTTTTATCTTGGTAGGCCCTTCTGAAACTAGAACGGCAACATTAATCTTTCCCTTCTTGGCTCTATGTAGATGCACTAGATGACGCCTCCAAGCAGCCACAAGGAACTCAAAAATTTAAGGTATTGTGCTAGCATCTGCGCATTTGCTCGATCGATAAACGAGATTGGTCCTTAACGGTTTCAATTACTGTAAAGGAATGAGTGTGAAGCACGCCTGGCAATCCGCTAATTTTTTCTCCAAGTACATCTCGAAGCTCGCTTACGTCCTTGGTTCGCAGTTGAAGCATAAAATCAAAATTGCCTGAGATCATCAGGCAGCATTCGATCTCTGGCATTGCACTAACAGCTGCCCGGAATTCCTTCAGTAGGGCGGAGGAGGTGCTTGTCATAGATACATGTACAACGGTCAGTTGCTTTAGGCCGAAATGGTGGGGGTCTACCTGCGCAGAATACCCTTGTATGAAGCCAGCGCGCTCCAGCCGTTTCACTCTTTCTGCACAAGGCGTCTTGGTGAGATTGACATGTTCAGCCAACTGAACAATCGAAATTCGACCTTCTTCCTGAAGCTTGTCCAGAATCATCATATCTATGTAGTCTATATTCCTGTCCATGTCGGTATTTTTACCTCTTTTAGACTGCATGCAAAGGCTTTTAGACCAACAATAATCCAAGAATAGGTCCAAAGACTAAGAAAAATGCCTACCTTGTTGGTCAACCGCGTAGTGACGAACTGTTGATGAATGGTTTTGGCTACGAGCAACCGCAATGAAAGCGAGGTACGACATGTCGATGAAGATTTTAGTAGGATTGGACGGGGAACAAGTTGGCGGCGCAGCGCTTGATCATGCCATTGAAATTGCCAAGCAAGTAAGAGGCTGCACGCTGCAGGTAGCCTACGTTATTGAATGGTCACCTTTCTCCTTTCAAACTGTGGAAGAAAACGAAAAACGCCATCAACGGCGCGAAGAAGAGATAGCTCTGGCCAAGGCCAAGATTGTGGAACCGGCTGTCAGCTACGTGAGTGAGCAAGGCATTGAGGCTGTTGGGACTGTGCGGCACGGAAACGTCGCAGATGTCTTGAACGCAATTGCTATCAAGGACGACGCCAGACTCATAGTAGTGAACCGTGCAGCAAAAAGGGGCGTCTCGGCGCGCATTTTTGGAAGCGTTACCGGCAATCTAGTCATGAGCGCCGCAGTTCCAGTCACTGTGGTTGGCCCAAAAAGTTGAAGCCGCGATGGATCCACTCTTTGAAGTTCCCATCGGACATACTCAAGACCATTGAACGCGATCACACTTAGAAAGACTGCGACATGAAATTGGACAGCACGGGTTTCGAAACAGTCTTGGCCGAGCATTATGACCTCGCGCCATCACCTGATGTCGCAGCGTCCATGGCTGACATCTACAAACGCATGAGCAGGGTCATCACCCCGCCTGATTGGGCCATCTTCGCGCCTTACATCAAGGCGATCAATGCGCTGAAGAAAGAGCGGAATGCCGTTATCCTGGGCCACAACTACATGACGCCCGAAATCTTCCACGGAGTGTCTGATTTCGTGGGTGACAGCCTGCAGCTGGCGATGAAGGCCAGTGAGGTTGAGGCGGACGTTATAGTGCAGGCAGGCGTGCATTTCATGGCCGAAACCTCGAAAATCCTGAGTCCTGAGAAAACCGTGCTGATGCCCGACATGGAGGCTGGCTGCTCACTGGCTGAGAGCATTACCGCCGAAGGTATTGAGGAGATGCGCGCCAAATACCCCGGCGCTCCGGTCGTGTCCTATGTGAACACAACGGCCGAAGTGAAAGCGGCTTCTGACATCTGCTGCACATCATCTAATGCGGTTCAGATTGTGAATGCGATGGACAGTGACACCGTCATCATGACGCCCGACCAGTATCTGGCGCAGAACGTGGCCAAAGAGGCCGACAAAAATGTGGTCTATTGGCCGGGGTCGTGCATCGTGCATGAACACTATACCGCCCAAGACCTGCGCGATTTCCGCGAGTGGAACCCGGGCACGCGTCTGATCGCTCACCCTGAATGCCCGCCTGACGTGGTGGCCGAGGCTGACTTCTCAGGCTCAACCAGCGGCATTTTGAAATATGTGACCGACGAGAAGCCTAAAAAAGCGATGCTGATCACCGAATGCTCGATGGCATCCAACATTGCCGATAACCTGCCCGAGGTCGACTTTGTCGGCCCCTGCAACATGTGCCCTTACATGAAGAAGATCACATTGGAAAAGATCCTTTACGTGCTGCACACGATGGAAGGTCAGGTCGAGGTGGATGCCGATGTGGCCGAAAAGGCGCGCAAATCTGTTCAGGCGATGATCGACCTGTCCAAGAAGCTGGGTCTCTGACCAACCATGAAACGCATCGTCACGGATCGCGTTGTTATCGTGGGGGCCGGGATGGGCGCGCTTTACGCCGCACTGAAACTGGCACCCCTGCCGGTGGTCATGATCTCGCCCGAGGTTCTCGGCGAAGGGGCCAGTTCGGTCTGGGCGCAAGGCGGAGTGGCAGCGGCGATCGACGCGGCGGACAGCCCGGAAAGCCACGCTGAAGACACGGTAAACGCTGGGGCTGGCACAGTCGATCCGAAAGTGGCGGACCTAGTAACGCGCAAGGCGCGCGACTACATCCTTGACCTCACCACCATGGGCACGCCTTTCGACCGGACCGAACAAGGCGATTTCGTGTTGTCGCGCGAAGCGGCCCACAGCTTTGCCCGTGTTGTCCGTGTCAAAGGCGATCAGGCTGGCGCGCAGATCATGGCGGTTCTCATTGAACAAGTGCGCTCCTGCCCCTCGATCCAGGTGCTGGAAGGCACCCTGGCAGTGGACTTGCAGGTGCATTCAGGGCGGGTGACTGGGGTCGCGATCCAGGCTACGGATCAGGAGCGATCGGCGCCGGTGATGCTGGAAAGCCTGGCCATGCTTCTGGCCGGTGGCGGGTCTGGCGGGCTTTATGCGCTGACCACCAACCCACCGCGCATTCGAGGACAGGTGATCGGTATGGCGGCCCGCGCAGGTGCGTTGATTTCGGATGCCGAATTTGTGCAATTCCACCCCACCGCTATGGATGTTGGCGAAGACCCGGCGCCCTTGGCAACCGAAGCCCTGCGCGGCGAAGGGGCGATCCTGATCAACAAACATGGCGACCGCTTCATGCAAGCGATCCACAAGGATGCCGAATTGGCCCCGCGTGATGTTGTGTCCCTTCGCTGGCCTGCTGGTATTGGGCTTCTGGTAGATCGGCATCAGCCCCATAAGGCGCATCAGCCGACGTATCCGCTTCTCGTTCACGAGGTGCCCGTCATTGCGCAGGTACCAGGTCATCTGGCGGACACCGAAGAACGGCGTCTCCAAGAACTGCTTATCAATCCGCCGCATCAGGCCCAGGTTCTGCTCCGTCTCGCCCTTGGGGGTGTAATAGAAGGACGAGCGTGCGATCGACAGTAGCTTGCACTGCTGTCCGATGGACAGTTGTGGGTGGTCAGACTCGATCATACCGCGCCTCACTTCCCGCCCCAAGGCTTCAGCTTTCGTTCCAAAAAAGAGTTGGCCACCGCCAGCTCCCCGATTTTGGCGTGCAGCTCCTTCACCTGCTCTTCGTCAAACTCGGGCTTCCTGCTGCCTCCGCGCTGGAACACCCCGGACGCGCCTTCGAGCAGGGCTCGCTTCCATTGATGGATCATCGTCGGATGCTCCCCAAATCGGCTCGCCAATTCGGCCGCCGTCTCCTCACCCTTCAGGGCTTCCAGCGCGACCTTCGCCTTGAACTCGGGTGCGTGCTGCTTCCGTTTCGACATCTCTGATCTCCTTCTCGTCGAAGATCAGCAGACTGCAATTCGTAGCTTATGTCAGTGTCCGAATTTCGGGGGGTAGCTCAGTCGGCTTGGTAGTCATCAACAATTGCCTTCAAAAACAGGTTGATATCAAAGGCTATTCGAAACTGCTCTAGCAGTCACCTTATACCAAGATGTGTGCCGATTGTTTTCTCTTTTCAGTAGTGTCTGTTCGGGTGACGTATCAAAGGCAGCTATCTGCGCAACTGCTGCCGCCTGTGCGCTTCGCAGCATTTGTCACTTTGGGCTGATTTCGTTGAAAAAGTCGTTGCTTTTGACATAGCGCGTTGAACTACAGCGCTGATTTTGTTGGCCGAGTGGTGCCTGGTCCTGTTTTTAGCCCGTGGTGGGCCTTATTGGCTTGAGTTTCGCCAGCTTCCGAAGGTTCTGGGCGGTTGCTGCGAGGGTAAATTCGTCTTGAACGCCGCATGGGCCTCGTAGTCGGAGCCGTCCGAGGCCGAGGATGCGTTTGAGATGTGCGAAGAGCATTTCGACCTTCTTGCGTCGCGCCTGAGCTTTCGGATTGAACTTGGAAGCGGTGCATTGGCGTGCAAAGTCTCTAACGACTTCGTACTTCTCGCGATGGACTGAACGCGTTTCGGCTTTGGGACAGCACTTTGCCTTCAACTCGCATCCTGAGCAGTCCGACTTCAATGGCCGATAGTTTCTAGCTTTCCAAACAGGCGCAATCCGCTTTGGATCAGAATAGGTCCGCCAAGTGTGCCGCATCTCCTTACCACCCGGGCAGATGTAGCGGTCGTTCTCATCGTCCCAGGTGAAGTCGGACCGCGAGAAGGTGCCGTCCTTGCGTTCGCCTTTGTCAAAGACCGGAATGAACGGCAGGATTTTTCGCTTCAGTGTCAACCAAACCAGATTATCGGCGGCACCATACTCGGTATCAGCTGCAATCCAATCCGGCTTCAGACCAAAGCGCTCTTCGGTACGGTCGAGCATCTTGCGCATTGCGCCCACTTCGGCGGTCTTGTTCGAACGGCTGGCGTCGACGTCCACGATGATCCCGTGGTCCGTGTCGATCAGGTAGTTGTCAGAATAGGCAAAGAACGCGGGGCCTTTACGCGCTGCCGTCCATTGGCTGGCAGGGTCAGCATGCGCGGTGAACTTGGGCTTGGCTGCAGTCGCGGCACCGAACGCCTCATCGCCCAGGGTGTCGAGGTACTCGCGCACAGCACGGGGCGCCTCTACGGGATCAATCTCACGGGCCGCCCAATCCTCGGGATTGCTCGAGTTCTGCTTCTGAACATCCGCGCTGATCAAACTGGCATCGACAGCGAAGCCCTGGCCGCCGACCAAGCCTTCTTCCATGCAGCGCGCGACGGTCGTTTCGAAGACATGGCGCAGCAGATCACTCTCCCTGAAGCGGCTGTGGCGGTTCTTGGAAAAGGTAGAGTGGTCCGGGATACGGTCGGTCAAATCGAGGCGGCAAAACCAGCGATAGGCCAGGTTTAGATGTACTTCTTCGCAGAGCCGCCGCTCGGAACGGATGCCAAAGCAGTATCCGACCAACAACATCCGGAGCAACAACTCAGGATCGATGGATGGGCGGCCAGTGTGGCTGTAGAAATCCGACAGGTGCGCGCGAACACTGCTGAGATCAATGAACCGATCAATAGACCGCAGCAGGTGATCTTGCGGGACATGATCTTCCAGCGAGAATTCATAGAACAAAGCCGCCTGCGCTTCCTGCTTCGGTCCCATCATCGCCAATCCTCCCGCCCGTGGAGAGAATTGAATCAGCCAATCAAGCCTCGATCAAGCAGGAGTTTTTCAACACAATCGGCTCTTCGATAGCTTTCGCCGCGTGACGAACGAATGGCAGTAACTAGATCAAGACGGCGAAAACGGTGGTTAGCGCCGGGGACAAAAACGTCTGAGTTTTGTCCATAATAGCGCCTGACATGAGTGCCAATTGCTTCATCCGCTCAACGCAGCGCCGTGTCGCTTGACGAGGTCACGAAGGAAATCAGCCACCACGCGAACGCGGCGGGACTGGGCGAGGTCGGACTGGGTTACGAGCCAGATCGACTGGTCGATCCCAAGGTCGGCATCGAGACAGATCAGATCATGGGGTCGAGCCAGGAAATGCGGCAGGACGGCCAGTCCGAGACCGCTCGCGCAAGCGGTGATCTGGGTCGCAAGCGAGGTCGTCCTGATTGCAGGCGCTCGGCCTTTGAGCACCCTTTCGATCCATTGAGCAGCAGGAAGACTGGCATAGGTGTCAGACCAGTCGATGAAATCGTCGGCGTCGAATGCGCTCGCATCCATAGCCTCGCTTCGCGCGGTGACATAACCGGGCGCACCGTATAGACCGTAGCCCAGTGTGCCCAATCGTTGCCGCGTGACGTTGCCGCGCTCCGGCTTCACCATGCGAAGCGCGATGTCGGCATCGCGACGGTGCAGATTGACCGTAGCAATGTCCGTCACGATCTCCAGGGTCAGTTGCGGATATTCTGCCCGGAGCCGCGCAAGCTCTGGCAGGATCAGGCCGGTCGCGAGGTTTTCCGCCGTGGCCAGCCGCACAGAGCCCGAAACAACCGCGTCCTGCCGCAGTCCGGAGGTAAGCGACAGGGCCGCCGCCTCCATCTCTTCCGCTCGTTCTACCAAGGCCGTGCCATCGTCAGTCAGCCTGTAACCCGATTGTTGGCGCAGGAAGAGCGGCTGGCCGACTGCCGCCTCCAGTCGTTCGATCCGTCGCGACACAGTGGCAAGTCCCAGTCCCATGTGCCCGGCCGCGCCGCTCAATGTGCCGACGCGCGCAACGGCCAAGAAAGCGCGGATGTCGTCCCAGACGAGGGTATCTGTCAGTCTCTTTCCGATTTTGGAAATCTCCTTACCCATATCAGCAGTGTTTATCGTTAATTGGAGATGCCACTTCTCACGTCAACAGACAAGGAAATCTGCAAAGGAGAGCGGCATGGAACATCGGACACTGGGAAAAGGCTTCGAGGTTTCGGCCATCGGCCTCGGTTGTATGGGGATGAGTGAGTTCTACGGCCCGCGCGACGATGAGATGTCGATGCGGGTGCTGTACGAGGCGATAGCTCTGGGCGTCGACTTTTTCGACACTGCCGACATGTATGGGCCGCACCACAACGAAGAGCTGATCGGTGCATTTTTGAGCCAATCAAAAGCTCGACCCAAGATCGCGACCAAGTTCGGAATCGTCCGCGCGCCTGGTGAATACCGGCGCAGCCTCGACAATAGTCCGGACTATGCGAGAGCGGCCTGCGAGGGATCGCTGAAGCGTCTCGGGGTGGAGCGAATCGACCTCTATTACGTCCACCGGATCGACCGGGACCAAGACATCGAGGAGACGATGGGCGGCCTTTCGCGGCTGGTCGAGGAAGGCAAGATCGACCGGATCGGTCTTTGCGAAGTCAGCGCCGCGACCTTGCGCCGCGCCCATGCCGTGCATCCTGTCACTGCCGTGCAGACCGAATATTCTCTCTGGTCGCGCGGGGTCGAAGCCGAGGTTCTGCCCGCCTGCCGTGAATTGGGTATCGGGTTCGTGCCGTATTCGCCGCTGGGGCGTGGGTTTCTCACCGGACGGTTTCAGGATGGAGCCGAGTTCGAGGATGGAGATTTCCGCGCCTCGTTGCCGCGATTCCAGACGGAGGCCATAGCCTCCAACAAGCACATCGCGGACCTGGTAGGCCGGATCGCCGCGCGCAATGGCTGCACTACGGCCCAGTTGTCGTTGGCGTGGCTGCTGGCACAGGGAGACGACATCGTTCCGATCCCTGGCACGAAGCGGATCGCCTACCTGCGCGACAACTCTGCTGCCGTGGACGTCAGCCTGAACGATGCGGACCTTCAGAAGATCGAACAGGGGCTTGCCGCCCTCCCGACATCCGGTGCCCGCTACACCGAAGAGGGCATGAAAGGGGTGGACGCATGAGCCGGTCCGCCGAACCGTTATCGCAGGCGATGGCCGCTGCGCGGGACAACCCGCGCTTTCACTACGCTTGTGCCAATGTCCGCATAGTGCGACAAAGTGCAGAAAATCCTTGCAGCAGAAGGTATAGCTTTGCCAAATAATCGGATTTCTTATCTACTTGTCCCTCCAAAACCAGAGGCTTTCGTAAAGCTGCGTTCTGACTGCGGGTGGGGCGAGATAAGCCGCGAAACAGCGACAGTAGCCTTGAAGCGAAGTGTTATTGATCTGTCGGTTTTTGAAGGGGACCGTCTCATTGGCATGGGGCGCGTCGTTGGGGATGGGGTGCTGTATTTCTACCTCCAAGATATCATCGTGCTACCGACCCATCGGAATCGTTCAATCGGGAGGCAAATCGTGTCAAAGCTCCTGGAAGAGTCATTGGCGCGCGCTGCGACCGGTGCGACGATTGGTTTAATGTCTGCGAAGGGTAAGGAGGCATTTTACCAGTACTTTGGGTTTCAACAGCGCCCCACTGACCAGTTAGGTGCAGGCATGACGCAATTCGTCTTGTGAACCGCGCCGAGTTTGCCGGAGGCTGATTTGTCTTAGTTATGCGGCCATGTCTGATCTTTCCAGTGAATGGGCACAGGTCTTCAGTGAAGGGCTCTGAAGGTGTAGACGCCCCCGCTGGCCTCGATGTGCCATTGTGGGTTTGCAAACAACCTGATTGGAGGCGTCTATGGAAGAGATTAGCATGATTGGCCTGGATTTGGCGAAGAACGTTTTCCAGGTGCACGGAGCAGATCACTCAGGTCACCCTATTCTGCGGAAGAAACTGCGCAGAGGTCAGGTCCTTGAGTTTTTTGCCACGCTGCCGAGATGCGTGGTTGCGATGGAGGCTTGCTCCAGCGCGCATTACTGGGGCCGGGAGATTGGTCGCCTTGGTCACGATGTCAGGCTCATCCCACCTGCGTATGTGAAACCGTTTGTGAAGCGGCAGAAAAACGATGCCGCTGATGCGGAGGCCATCTGTGAGGCTGCGAGCCGTCCCACCATGCGTTTTGTCCCCGTGAAAAGCGAGGAGACCCAGAGCGCAGCAATGGTGTTTCGGGCTCGGGAACTTCTGGTTCGGCAACGCACACAGCTGATCAATGCCCTGCGAGGCCACCTTGGAGAGCTGGGTCACGTGGCTCCGCAGGGGGCCCGCAACATTCGCAAGCTGGTCGATATGGTGGAAGATTGTGAGACCGCGTTACCGGAAGCGGCGCAGGCTTGCCTGAATGGGTTGATTGAAATGCTGACCCGGTTGAACAGCCAGATACGAGAACTGGATGCGGAGATAGCCCGCCGCGCGCGGAACAACGAAATGGCGCGCCGACTGATGACAGTGCCGGGTATCGGGCCGCTCATCGCCACTGCGTTGGTTGCCCTTGCGCCTCCGCCTGAATCGTTCCGTCGAGGGCGCGACTTCGCCGCCTGGCTCGGCCTTGTACCCCGGCAACATTCGACCGGTGGCAAGCAACGTCTCGGGGCGACGACAAAGATGGGAGAACGCTCGCTCAGGCGGTTATTGATCATCGGCACCAACAGCGTGGTTCTATGGCGAGCACGCAAGAAATCGGGAACAGATCCCTGGCTTGCCCGTATGATCGAGCGCAAACCACCTCTACTGGTTCGCGTCGCCCTGGCAAATAAGATGGCGCGAATTGTTTGGGCCATTATGACCAAAGGAGAAGTCTACCGGGCTCCGGTTGCGCTCGCCTAACACGCGTGCACAACTGTGAGACGGCGGAAACGGAAGAGGACTGAGGCGGTATGGCAACCGGATCGAAAGATCGGATCAGGAAAACCAGCTTGCAACAGAGTGCTTCGAGCACGTGGCTCTGAATTGGGCCTGATCTGCTAACACCATACGGGCCAGCGGCATGTCAATTCGCCGCGCTACAGGCCGAACACATGTCAGTACCCGAGCCGGGATTAAATGCCGACCAAAATTACCTCTTGCGTTTAGGGCGTCTACACATGTTGCACAAATCGGCTGATGGCCGGTGTTCCCCTTTCCCCGGACAGACTTATCCCACGGGCTCTGTGACAGGGATGCCGAGCGCAGTGTAGCCGTTCAGAACGGCGATACGGACCTGAAGCTCCGCGACCTGTCGGTCGAAGTCCCGCGCCATGAGGCGCTGCCCCAGCAGTTTCACGCAATGCATCTTCGTTTCGACGCGGCTTCGACGGTGGTATCCGCTCCATCGCCGCCAGAGGGCACGACCGAGGTATTTCGATGCCCGCAGTGCTTCGTTTCGTGCGACCGCGCCGGCGGTGACGGTCTTCCACGGTTTGGCGTTCTTGCGGGGCGGGATGACAGCGTGGGCGCCGCGGTCAGCGATTGCATCGTGGCATTTGCGGGTGTCGTAGGCACCGTCGGCAGTGACGCTGCTGATCTGCTCGTACGCGGGGATCTGGTTGAGCAGGTCGGGTAACACCGGCGCATCGCCGATATGGTTCCCTGTGATCTCTACGGCCCGAACCTCCAGCGTTTCCTCATCAATCCCCAAGTGGATCTTGCGCCAGACCCGCCGTTTGGAGCCACCATGCTTGCGGGCGTGCCACTCGCCTTCGCCCTCGACCTTGATGCCCGTGCTGTCGATCAGCAGGTGCAGTAGGCCCTTCGACCCGCGATACGGGATGTTTACGGCCAGGGTCTTCTGGCGGCGGGACAGCGTGCTGAAGTCAGGCACCGACCAGTCGATGCCGACCAGCCGCAGCAGGCTTTCGACGAAGCCTGTCGTCTGCCGAAGCGCCATGCCGAACAGCACCTTCATCGAAAGGCATGTCTGGATGGCGACATCGCTGTAGGTCTGCTGGCGGCCACGCCTGCCTGTCGGCGCGGCATCCCAGCTCATCTCAGGGTCAAACCAGATCGTCAGCGAGCCGCGGCGCTTGAGCGCTTCATTGTAGGCTGGCCAGTTCCTGGTCCTGTAGGTCGGGGGTGTAGGTCTGCTCATGCATCCCAGCTACCACGCTGGATTCATGAGATGAATCCCACACGGAATTTGTGCAACAGAGCCTATGCCGTCGAGAAATCCGTGCGCGGCCTGCCTGCTGAAGCCCGGCTTGCCGCCCGGTGCGCACTCTCCGCGCCGGTCATCGCGGCCTTCAGGCCCTGGCTCGAGGCGCAGCTGTCGCGCATTCCGCGTTCGTCCAAGCTTGCCGAGGACATCCACTACACCCTGACGCGTTGGCCCGGACTGACGCGGTTCCTGGAAGATGGCCGTCTGGAACTGGACACCAACCCGGTCGAGAACCAGATCAGGAAAATTGCTCTAACACGGAAAAATGCGCTCTTCGCCGGGCATGAGGTTGGTGCTGAAAACTGGGCATTGCTCGCCAGCCTGATCGCGAACTGCAAAATGTGCGACGTCGATCCGGTCAGCTACCTCTCCGACACGCTGCGCGCGTTGCTCGACGGTCATCCCAAAAGCCGCATCGACGACCTTATGCCCTGGAACTTCTCTCTCTCGTCAAGCCGCGCCGTGTAGCGGGGGCGCCGAAGCGCTTACACAAAACCTGGCAACTGCTCAGTTGCCACACTTGCTGAATTTGAGCTTCGTCGAAATGTAAGGGCCGTCTTCCTTAAACGGGATCGAGGAGGGGCATTCCCGTTTTGCCAGTCTTTGGTGAGACGGCCGCGTCCCAAAGTTTCCAGGGCCACAGTTGGCTCACGACCTCGATCAGAGTTTCAAAATGTTGGTCACCATTTCAGGACAACTGCGCCCGAGCTAGGATCATTTCGTTGTGCGGCTTGCCCGGTTTGATCATCGGAAAGACCTGTTCGTCTTTTGCAACACGACAATCAAACACAACTGGCCCATCATGCTCCAGCATCTCAATAATTGCCGCATCCAGCTGATCCGGGTCATCACAGCGAATTCCTTTAACGCCATAGGCTTCAGAGAACTTGACGAAATCCGGCAATGATCCTGACCAGGAGGTGTCGAAACAATTGCCGGTCGACATCTGTTGCAACTGATCGACCATGCCCAGACGACTGTTGTTCAGAATGAATTGCTTTACTGGCAATCTATATTGAACCGCCGTCCCCAATTCCTGCATGTTCATCATCCAGGATGCTTCACCCGCGACATTGATAACAAGACTTTCGGGGTGCGCCATCTGAACACCGATGGAGGCCGGAAAGCCATATCCCATGGTGCCCAACCCTCCGGATGTCATCCAGCGATTGGGGGCGTCGAATGTCATGTATTGTGCCGCCCACATCTGGTGCTGGCCAACCTCGGTGCAGATATACCGGTCAGCCTCACGGGTCAGGGCCTCCAGCCGAGACAGGGCAAACTGAGGCTTGATGGTCGGCCCCTGCTGGTCAAAGCCCAGACAGTTCAGCCCTTTCCACGCCGAAATCTGATCCCACCAATCCGACAATGCCTCTGTGTTGGTTCTCGCCCCACGCGCTTTCCAGACATTGAGGACAGCTGCCAGAACGGTGGCAACATCGCCCACGATCGGGATGTCCGTCTGGATGATCTTGTTAATTGACGTCGGATCGATGTCGATATGAACTTTTCGGGCGTGCGGTGCGAAGCTTGTGATTTCTCCTGTTACACGGTTGTCAAATCGCGCGCCAATATTGATCAGCAAATCGCAATCATGAACCGCCATGTTTGCCTCATAGAGGCCGTGCAATCCCAACATGCCCAGCCATTTCTGGCCAGAGCCGGGATAGGCGCCCAACCCCATCAGGGTGGATGTGATGGGAAACCCGGTCATCTCGACAAGCTGGCGCAATTCGCGCGATGCGGCGGGACCAGAGTTGATAACTCCGCCACCGGTGTAGAAAACCGGTCGTTTCGCGGTTTCGATCTCGCGCACAAGTGGTTCAACCATATCCAGGCTGATGCCCCCGGAGGTGCTCTTTCTTTTCGAACGGACTGGGTTAGCCCGCGCCGAGACGGTCCCAACCTGAACGTCTTTTGGGATTTCAATCAACACCGGGCCCGGCCGCCCGGTTGTTGCCACCTCAAAGGCGCTCCAAATAGTCTCTTCTACTTGGTCAGTCGCAGTGATTTGCCAGTTGTGCTTGGTGCAGGGGCGTGTGATTCCCATAGCGTCTGCTTCCTGGAAGGCATCTGTTCCAATCATGAATGTTGGCACCTGACCGCACAGAACCACAACGGGAATGCTGTCCATCATCGCATCGGCCAATCCAGTGACTGTGTTCGTCACGCCAGGGCCCGACGTTACCAAAACGACTCCCGGCTTACCTGTTGAGCGAGCATAGCCTACGGCTGCGTGCACCGCTGCCTGCTCGTGACGGACCAGGATGTGATCAATCTGGCTGTGACTGAAAATCTCGTCATAGATCGGCAGGACAGCGCCACCCGGATACCCGAATATCTTGTCAACACCGAGCTTGATCAAAGCGTCGACAATAACTCTCGCTCCGGTCAGGATGTTTCGGTCACAGTTGGAAACGCTGGGCGAGTCCAACTGCACTTTCTTGGTGCGCACTGGGCGTAAGCTTTCAGGGCGGATGTTCATGGCGGGAAACCTTCTATGTTCCCACATTATCCGCGGGCCGGTGCGGAACTTTCCTCTTTGCTTGAGATGATTTTCGGATTTTTCAGCAGAAAATGCTGTATAAGGGGAAAAATGAGGAATCTTCTGCGTTAGTTTCTCGCAGAATTAGAATTTGAGTAGGCGACGATGGACCTGGACAGCTTTGACATCAGAATCCTGGAGGAACTGCAACGCAACGCTAAGATTTCAAACGTGAATCTTGCATCCAAGGTCGGACTATCTGCATCGCCGTGCCTAGCCAGGGTCAAATCCTTGACCGAGTCAGGGTTGATAAAGCGTCATGTGACCTTGTTGGATCCTGTTAAGGTTGGATTGGACCTGAACGTGTTTATCCATGTCACGATGACTCGTCAGGATGACAAAGTCCTCGCCGCATTTGCCACTGCGGTTCGCGGTTGGAGAGAAGTCTTGGAATGTCATTTGATGACAGGGGATTCCGACTACCTGTTGCGGCTGGTAATGCGAGATGTAGACCACCTGAAAACATTTATACTTGAAAGGCTTACGCCATTTGAGGGGATCTCTAGTATTCGATCTTCGATTGCTCTCGATCAGATCAAATACGAGACTGCACTTCCGATATGACTGGGTAGCGTCTCATTTCGCAACTGGCGGCTACTGCTACACATGATGGAAAATCGGGGGAGCCCGATCCGCTTCCTTCGTATCCATCAGACGAAGATGCCATAATAGGTATTGATGATACCTAATATATGTGGCATCTGTGAAACCGCTAGGAAGGAGAGTTTCTCATGGATGGCGCACAGTCTCAGATGCCTCAGATGTTCGAAATTACCGCTGCAGAGATCCGCAAGCTGGTTGCAAGCTTCTATGCCCGGATCCGCAAACATGAAGAGCTGGGGCCCGTTTTCAACGCTGTCATTGGTGACTGGCCGGCACATGAGGCGAAGATTGAAGCCTTCTGGCGGGGCGCAATCCTGCGCGAGCCGGGCTATTTGGGCAATCCAATGCAAGTGCACTTGGCCAATGCGGCGATCAAGCCAGAGCATTTCCCGCTGTGGCTGGATTTGTTCCGGGATACCGCACATCGCGAGCTGAAACCGGAAACGGCCGCGGCATTTGCAAGCCTGGCCGACCGCATCGGCAAGGGGTTGTCCTACGGGATCGAGAACTTCCGCAAACCCGAGGGGGCGCCGCCCGTTCTGAGGTAACACCCCGGGTCGATTGCCGGGTGACTACTGCCAGGTGTTCTAGGGATCGAAACCGTCATTCTGTCAGGAACGGCGATAAGGAGAGGCGAAGATGACTGCTGGCGTCTATTCCAAGGCAAGGGTGATCCAGGAGGATCCGGGGCAGGTGGTGCAGCGCTGGCTGATCGCCGGATGGCGGGATCTGCGTGCAAACCCCGGATTTTCCCTTGGTTACGGGATCGCACTGGTTCTAGGGGGCTGGGCATTGATCTGGCTTCTATCAGCGAGCGGGACTGGCTGGATGCTGCTACCGCTGCTTGCGGGCGGGGTGCTGATCGGGCCGGTTGCCACGGTTGGGCTTTATGCGGTGGCGCGTGGCAAGCGGGAGGTGGCCTCGAAAGGGCAGATCGCGCTGGTGGGGGCCATCCTGATGATCTTTGCCCTGACCTGGATCCGGGCCGCCACGGTGCTGTTTGCCATTGTCTATGGGCTGCGCCCCTTTGCCGGTTTCACCGAAACGCTGCAACTGCTGCTCAGCACGCAGCAAGGCTGGGTGCTGATGGTGACGGGTTCGCTGACGGGCGGGCTGTTTGCGGCGCTCGGCTTTGCGGTCTCGGCCTTTTCGCTTCCGATGCTGGTGGACCGCGACATCGACGGTTTCTCGGCCATGGGGCTGAGCTTCAATGCGGCCACCCATAACTTCTGGCTCTGCGTCTGGTGGGGCGCTGCCATCACCTTTCTGACCGCCCTGGGCATTCTGACCGGGTTGTTGGGGCTTGCGATTGTCTTTCCGCTGCTTGGCTATGCTAGCTGGCATGCCTATGCGGATCTGTTCCATGGAGATGCATGAATGGCTGAGGCTCTTCCCAAGGGCGCGGTGCATTACGCCACCTCGCGTTTCACGCAGGACACCCTTCCAGAGAAACTACGCAAGGATCATTGCACCAAGGCAGGCGTCTGGGGCGTATTGGCGGTGCAAAGCGGTCGGCTGCTGTTCCGGCGGGAAGACAAGGCAGGGGTGATTGTTGAAACGGGCGGAACCGCCGTCTTTGCCCCGCAGGAAGTACATTCGGTCGAGGCGCTTGGCGTTGTGGCGTTCGAGATCCGGTTTCACCGGCAGGGGGTATCCGATGTCGCGTGATCTGGGCATTGAGGATGGTGTCATTTTCGGCGCTCTGTTTGCGGTGCTTCTGGGTGGGCTTGCCATCCTGGGCTGGGGCGTGCCGCTGGGCTATGTGCTGCATGGCTGGGTGATTGCGCTGGCCGCGGGCTGGGGCATCATGTGGATGCTGAACCGGGTCAGCGACGGACCGGGAGATGTGCCGTTAGAGTATAACGACAAGGTCATCCGCTACGGTGTCATTGCCGCCTTGATCTGGGGGATCATCGGTTTTGCTGTTGGTGACATTCTTGCCTGGCAGCTGGCCATTCCGTCGCTTAACCGCGACATGTCCTGGTCGAATTTCGGGCGGCTGCGGCCGGTGCATACTTCCGCCGTCATTTTTGGCTTTGGCGGCAACGCGCTGATTGCAACGTCCTTCTACGTGGTGCAGCGGACCTCGCGCGCGCGGCTGGCCAGCGAAACGCTGCCCTGGCTGGTGTTCTGGGGCTACAATCTGTTCCTGGTGGTGGCGGCCTCGGGCTACCCGCTGGGCATCACCCAGTCCAAGGAATACGCCGAACCGGAATGGTATGCGGACCTGCTGCTGCTGGTGGTTTGGGTCGGCTACCTGACCCTGTATCTGCGCACGCTGGCGCGGCGGGCTGAGCCGCATATCTATGTGGCCAACTGGTATTACCTTGCCTTCATCGTGGTGATTGCGATGCTGCACACGGTGAACAACCTGTCGGTACCGGTCTCGATCGCCTATCCCAAAAGCTACTCTCTGTTTGCCGGTACCCAGGATGCGATGACGCAGTGGTGGTACGGCCACAATGCGGTCGGCTTCCTGCTGACGGCCGGTTTCCTGGGGATGCTGTACTACTTCCTGCCCAAAGCGGTGAACCGGCCCGTTTACTCCTACCGGATGTCGATCGTCGGATTCTGGGGGATCACCTTCCTGTACCTGTGGGCCGGCTCGCACCACCTGCATTACACGGCGCTGCCGGATTGGGTTCAGTACCTTGGCATGACCATGTCGATCATCCTGCTGGTGCCCAGCTGGGCCTCGGTCTTCAACGGCATCCTTACGATCAACGGCGCCTGGGACAAGGTGCGCACTGACCCTGCCGTACGCTTCATGATGGTCGCCATTCTGTTCTATGGTCTCTCCACCTTTGAAGGTTCCTTTATGGCGATCCGCCCGGTGAACTCGCTGAGCCACTATACAGATTGGACCGTGGGCCATGTGCATGCGGGCGCCCTGGGCTGGGTGGCTTTCATCACCTTTGGCGCCATGTACAAGATGGTGCCCTGGGTCTGGAAACGCGAAGGCGTCTATTCGATGAAGCTGGAGGCCTGGCACTTCTGGCTCGCCCTGTCGGGCACGCTGATCTACGTCGGCGCGATGTGGAATAGCGGTATCACGCAGTCGCTGATGTGGCAGACCTATGACGGTGATGGCGCCTTCCTCTACTCCTTCCTCGACAGCGTGATTGAGATGCATCCCTACTACGTCGCCCGTGCGGTCGGCGGGCTGCTATACCTGATCGGTGCCTGTATCGGCGCCTATAACATCTATATGACCGTAAGCGGGCCGCGGAAATCCGAAACCCGGCAAACCGGGCCTTTGGCCCAGCCCGCGGAGTAACGCCCATGAGCACACGGCACCAAAAGCTTGAACGCCACTCGCTGGGCTTTGCCATTATGATCCTGCTGGTGGCCTCGATCGGCGGCATCGTTGAAATCGCACCGCTGTTCACCATTGAAAACACGGTGGAGGAGGTGGAGGGCATGCGGCCCTATACGCCGCTGGAACTGGCCGGGCGCGACATCTATGTGCGCGAGGGCTGTTATGCCTGCCACAGCCAGATGATCCGCACCTTGCGTTCGGATGTGGAGCGCTACGGCCATTACAGCCTGGCAGCAGAAAGCATGTATGACCACCCGTTCCAGTGGGGGTCGAAGCGCACCGGGCCGGATCTGGCCCGGATCGGCGGCAAATACTCCGACGACTGGCATGTGGCGCATCTGGAGGCGCCGCGTGAGCTGGTCCCCGGATCTGTGATGCCCGGCTATGCCTTCCTGTCCGAAAACCGGCTGTCGACCGGTCACCTGCCCGCCGCGTTGAAGGCGCTGAGCCGGGCAGGGGTGCCTTACACCGACGCCCAGATCGAAAATGCCGAAAAAGACGCGGATTGGCAGGCAGATTTCGAGCAGAACCACGAAGGCGAGCTGCAGGAGAGTTACGGCGTAAACGTCCAGGTGCGCGACTTTGACGGCCAGCCCGGGCGGCTGACGGAGATGGACGCGCTGGTGGCCTATCTGCAGATGTTGGGAACGCTTGTTGACTTTGACTCTTTGAATCCCGAGGAGGTGAACCGATGACCCATGATGCAGTTCTGGTTTTCTCCAAAACCTGGGGCGCTATCTACCTGCTGAGTGTGTTCCTAGCAGCCGTGGTCTGGGTCTACTGGCCCTCGCGGCGCCGGATGTATGACGATGCGGCGCAATCTCCGCTGGACGGGCGGGAGGACCAGCCATGGCTATAAGGGAAAAGGATCCGGTCTCTGGCACCGATCTGACTGGTCACGAGTGGGACGGGATCAAGGAACTGGACACACCGGTTCCTTGGGCGGCACGGTGGTCGCTGTGGGGCAGTATTGCTGTGGCGGCTGTGTTTTGGGTGTTCTACCCGTCTTTCCCTTCCGTGAAGGATTATGCCAAAGGGATGATTGGATATTCCTCAAGGGCTGAGGTCACCGCTTCGCTGAAGGAGGCGGAGGCACAGCGGGAGCAGGCGTTTGCTCCTTTTGAATCCGAAGACATTGCAGCTCTTGCAGATGATCCCTCGCTTAAGGCCCGCTATGGAGACGCCATTTCAAAACTCTATGCAGACAATTGCGCGGCCTGCCATACCGCCACTCTGACCGGGCAGGTCGGATTTCCGAACCTTGCAGACACCTATTGGCTGTGGTCAGGAGCCCCGGAAGAGATTGAATACACAATCCGCTATGGCATCAATGCGGCCCATGACGAAACGCGTAGCGCTCAGATGCTGGCCTTCGGGGCTGACGGGATGATCGAAAAGTCGCAGGTCAAGGAGGTGGTAGAGTTTGTTCTATCCTTGTCTGGGCTGGAACATGACGTGGCGGCTGCCGAGGCAGGCAGTGTGGTTTTTGAAGACAACTGCGCTGCTTGCCATGGCGAAGACGGCCGGGGTGGATATGAAAACGGGGCACCGGATTTGGGGGATGACCAATGGATCTACGGCAACAGCAGGGAAGACATCTATCGCAGCATCTATTATGGCCGCATGGGCGTTATGCCCGCCTGGGAAGGCCGCCTGAGCGATGCACAGATCCGGATGCTGACGCTGTATCTGCTGTGGAATGGTGAAGATGCACCAAGCTGAGGAGAATCCACGGTTCCGCCGGGCCATGTATCTGCTGATACTGGCCCTGCTGGCCGGTTACATTGGTTTCAAGGCGTGGCACCTGTCGGTAGCGTTTGAAGCCTGGAACGGTCAGCCGCTGGAAGGCGTGACGTTGGGCGCCGCCAAGTAATCCGCCTCCAAAATAGGTATTATAGTGGTGTATTAATGACTTCAGGCGGCTCCGCGCCCGGCCTCCAACGCGCGAATCAGGCTTTTCATTCCTCGGTTTCCGTCCAGGACATCCCGCAATGTCCTGCTGTCCAGCGCGGCAAAGAACGCCTCTTGCGCCTCGTTCAGAATTGGCAGCAACCCGCAGGCCGGGGTCATCACACAACAGCCGCCACCTTCTTTCATACATTCCACCAGCGGCGTTCCGCGCTCGGATTTACGCAGTAGCCCGCCGACGGAGATTGCGTCCGGTGGCAGCGCCAAACTCATGCCTCCATTGCGTCCGCGGACCGACGCAACATAACCCTCGTGGGTCAGCCACTGAGAAATCTTGGCCAAGTGGTTGAAAGGCAGCTTCTGCATCTCTGCAATTTCGCGGGTCGACATTAGCCTTTCCTCGTGCGTGGCGAGGTGGATCAGGATGCGAAGGGCGTAGTCTGAAAACTTTGAAATCTGCATAAGCATTCTTCCCACAAAAAACACGCACTGAAAATACGTATTTTATTGACAGGCGTTCTTGACCTCAATAATAGGTATCTAGAATGCCTATTTAAAGGGAGTGCGCATGCAGCTAGTTGTTCTTTTGATCTCTCTGATCCTGATGGTGGTGCTGTCAGCGATCTTTTATATCGCGGCCAAGGCTTCGCAGGGCGAAGCCCCTGGACCAAATGCCAACATCAAACGCACCGGATTGATCTGGGCAATGACGATCCTTGGCGTCATCGTCTCGGTTGGCTCTCTGCGCAGTTGGCCGCACGCGCTGGCCAGCACTGGCGACGCGCTGGAGGTGAATGTCAGCGGTGGCCAGTGGTGGTGGGATATCGACACCACGGAAATCCCGGTTGGCACGCCGGTCAATTTCAACGTGACCACCGAGGATGTGACCCATGGGATGGGCATCTATAACAGCGAGCTGACACTGCTGACCCAGGTCCAGGCGATCCCCGGTTACACCACCAAGATTACCTACACATTCACCGAACCGGGGAGCTACCGGGTTCTGTGCATGGAGTTCTGCGGAGTGGCCCATCACGATATGGTCAATGAATTTGAAGTTGTAGCGGTGGAGGGATAAATGAGCATTGTATCTGAACAAATAGTCGCAACGCCTGCCGCGGTTGAACCCCAGGCTGGAGTGGTCAAGCTCACGATGATCCTGTCGGGTGCGGTCTTTGCGCTGATGATGGTCCTCGGGCTGATCATGCGTGCCGCTCAGGGCCAGTGGATCGAGCTAGATCCGGCCCTGTTCTACCAGATCCTGACCGCACATGGCGCAGGTATGGTCGGCACCGCCACGCTCTCAGGGGCGGCCATCATGTGGTATTTCTGCGGTCGTCACGTCATGCTGACAGCAGGCATCTTCTGGGCCTTTCTCGGCTTGTTCCTGCTGGGCGTCGTGCTGGTCCTGGGCGCCATCTTCATCGGCGGCTATGGCGGTGCCTGGACCTTTCTGTTCCCGCTGCCCGCCCTGTCGGGTGGTGCCTGGGAAGTCGGCGCTGCCGCGGCTTTTATGCTGGGGTATGTGTCAATCGGTGTTGGCTTTCTACTCTACTATCTGGAGCTTGGCCGCCAGATCCATGCCCGTTACGGGAGCCTGGTGCGGGCTCTTGGCTGGAACCTGATTCTGGGACGCGAGGACAACAACCCGCCGCCTCCTACCATCGTAGCCGCCGCAGCCGTCACCATCTTTAATTCCATCGGCATTATCCTGGGGGCGGCCGTTCTGGTGGCCAGCCTGGTGCATCTGCTGGTGCCGGGGTTTGAGGTTGACGCGCTTTTGGCCAAGAACCTGATCTATTTCTTCGGCCACGTCTTCATCAACGCCTCGATCTATATGGCGGTGACCGCAGTTTACGAGATCCTGCCGGAATACACCGGGCGCCCGTGGGAATCGAACCGGGTGTTTGCTGTTGCCTGGAACGCGGTGCTGATCTTTGTGATGGCGGTCTACTGGCACCACCTGCTGCAGGATGTGGTGATGCCGCCCTGGATGCTGGTGGTGGGACAGCTGGTCTCTTACTTCAGCGGCATTCCCCTGATCGCGGTCACCGCCTTTTCCACCTTCCTCTACGTGCGCGGCTCCAAAATGACCTGGGATCTGGCCTCTTCGCTGCTGGTGCTGTCGGTTGCGGGCTGGTCGGTGGGGTCGATCCCGGCGTCGATTGACGGGATGATCAGCGTCAACAAGGTGATGCATAACACCATGTGGGTGCCGGGCCATTTCCACACCTATCTGCTGTTGGGCGAGGTAGCGATGGCCTTCGGCTTCATGGTCTGGCTGGTGCGCGGCAAGACGATCTCGCAAATGGGCGGGCTCGACCGTGCCGCTTTTGCCACCTATCTGGCGGGTGCTGCCGGTTTCGTGACGGTGTTCCTGTTCTCGGGCGCCGCCTCGATCCCGCGCCGCTGGGCGGTGCATTACGAGGAATGGCTGACCCATGACCGTATCGGCACCCTGTTTGGCGCGCTGGTGGTTCTGGGAACGCTGATCTTTGTGCTGCGATTTGTGGCGCGCCTGGGCCAGAGCAGCAACTGATGCTGACGCGCGCCTTTCCATCATGTCTTGCCGCCCTGATCGGCGGCGCGATCCTGTGGCACGCCACGGACGGGGCGCGCGCCTTCACAAGTGAAACGGCCCGGCGGCTGGATGTCGCCCGCTTGCCCCGTCCGGTGCCTGAGCTTACGCTGGAGGATATGGCAGGCCACAGTGTGCCGCTGACACCGCAACAGGGCGAAGTGGTGCTGGTCGAATTCATTTACACGGTTTGCGGAGACATCTGTCAGATCGCCGCTGCGGATCTGGCAGAGGTCCGGGACCGATTGCAGGCGAAGGGTGTCAAGGCCCGGCTGATTTCCATCAGTTTTGACCCGGAGCGTGACACGCCAGAGCAGATGGCCATCTATGGCGACGCACATGGCGCAGACGGGGATATCTGGACTGTCGCGCGACCCAACCAACGGGACCTTGAAAGCCTGCTGAAGGTGTTTGACGTCATCGTTATCCCTGACGAATGGGGAGGATATCAGCACAACGCCGCAATTCACGTCATCGACGCTGGCGGGAGGTTTTCGGCGGTATTCGATACGGATGCGGTCGAAGCGGTGACAGCTTTTACGATTAGAGCCGCATCATGAGGAAATCACGCCTGAATAGTTCCGGTGTGCCGCTGCTGGCGATGGCCGAAGCCATTGCGATGCGCGGCAGTGCGGTCGAAAGCCCGATACAGCATGTGCTGGTACAGATGCCACTTTTGGTGCTGGCGGGCGTGCTACTGAGCTGGGATCTGCGGGTGCGGCGGGAACTGGCAGTGCCGCTCCTGTTTACTGCGCTCACGGTCTTTTTGTTCTGGATTCTGCCGCGCAATGTAGACTGGGCGCTGACGCCCACAGGCGAATTGGCTAAGTATATCACCTTGCCATTGTTGATTGGATTGCCCCTGCGGCTGTCGTGGCCCTGGCTGGGTCCGATCCTGTGCGGATTTCTCAAGGCCAATGCGCTGTCGATGCAGGGGGTCTTGGGGTTCCTTTACACCCATGCGCCGGTGAGGATCTGCAACTCCTACCTGGTCTCTGCCCAGCAGGATCTGGGCTTCGCCTTCCTCTATCTCGCCGTGGCTCTGGCCTGCCTTTGGGCCATCCCGGTTTTATTCGGACATCTGCGCTGGCTGCCGCTGAGCACTAACGGATGCACCAAATGTGGAGCTTGAAGTAAGATGACTTATGCTGAAACTGTTCTGGGTTTTGCCCAGATGGCGCAAAACAAAAGCGCCAGTCTGCGGGCCGATCCTCTGGCCTTCCTGATCCTTGCCTTGAAAGCGGGCGCCTTTGTGGGTGCGGGCATCCTGCTTATATTCTCTGTGGGTCAGGGCGTGGATGGCGCAATCCGGCCCATTGTCATGGGGGCAAGCTTCGGCATTGCACTGACGCTGGTGGTTTTTGCGGGGGCTGAGCTGTTCACCGGCCACACCATGTACATGACGCACGGCCTGCTGACCGGGCAGAGCAGCCTGCGCGATCTTTTGCGCTGCTGGGCAGCCAGCTGGGCGGGCAACCTGATGGGAGCGCTATTGCTGGCACTGCTCTTTGTGGCGGGCGGCGGCGGGCTAATCTTGGGGGCGGGCGAAGAAGCTCTGCTTTTCAAAGTGGCCGCAAAGAAGATGCACGGGACCGGCCTGCAGCTGTTTGCAAAGGCTGTGCTGTGCAACTGGCTGGTGTGCCTGGCCCTGTGGTGCTCGGCCAGGGCCAGGGATGAAGTGACCAAATGCATCGTCATATTCTGGTGCCTCTATGCTTTTATCGCGGCTGGCTTCGAGCACAGCGTTGCCAACATGACCGTGTTCTCGGTTGCGCTGTTGTCCGATCACCCAGACACTATCTCATTGGTGGGAGCAGCGCATAACCTGGCATTCGTCACGCTTGGCAATGCCTTCGCAGGCGCGGGTATCATGGGATACGGGTATTGGCGCGCCGCGTCGAAGCCAAGTGTGCGGCCTGCGGCAGCGAACGGCTTGCAGGACGGGCGGGACCAGAGGGAGGCAGGCTGATGGAGGCAATGACCCTCGCACACCCTGATTCAGTCCCGCAGGTGCGCTCATGTGCGGAAACGCGGCGAGTCAAGCTGCGTCTGCTGTCACTATGTTTTGGGCAGGGGTCGCTGTCTCCGGAAATCTGATTGCCGCACGGCGTTGATAATGGGCCGCTCTCCCTTGTGGATCGTTGCAAACGCACCTTGGCACATTGATGCCGTCGAGGGGCGGGCACATCATCAACGCCGTCTGGTACTCTCCTGAGACCACTTACAGGCTATCCATTAAAACAGCCGTATTCCGTTTTTTTTCCACGTATCGTCCGACAGGCTTTGGCCCCCTTCCAGTGCAGAAGATACAAGTGTGGCCAGTTGGCTTGCGGCCCATTCCACAGCTTTCGTTGAATTTGGGGTGGTCAACAAATTCAATGTACAGGCAGGCAGTTTCGGACCCAGATCTGCATCTGGCCATCCCCCTAACTGAACACGCCAGCCTGACGGGACGATGGTCACACCCCCATCCTTCAGTTGATGGGCAATTTCATTCCAGCTGTCACAAATGGACAGGGAAACAGCATCAGGTGCTGCGCCTTCGAACCTCCGTAAGGCAAGTTCATGAAAATGACACCCTTCGGCCAACAGGACCAGTTCGATGTTTGTATCCTGAGAAAACTCAGGGACACAGCCTGCCCAGTTGAGTTTTTGATCCCATGTCCTGGTGGCATGGGGCAGGGGGGCGCCTGTCTTGGCAACCCCCAAATCAAGCGAACGGTCCGCACAGCCCTGCAAAATCTCCAGAGAATTCATCGGCTCCAGTGTGACGCCGTTTTCCACTAGTTTCTGGCGCAGTCGTCCGCATGCTGCGTACAGATCCTGAGTGATGCCCGCACGAACACGCGAGGCGCTGTCGGTTTGAAGGTTATCAATGCTAGGGTCAGGATGCATTGATTTTCGCCGCGCCGCGTGATTCACGGCTTCGAAAAAGGAGCGGTGACATGAGCGAACTTTTCTGGCTGAGCGACGCACAGATGGCGCGTCTTAAACCCTTCTTTCCGAAATCGCATGGTAAGCCTCGGGTTGTTGACAAGCGTGTGTTGAGCGGGATTATCTTCATCAACCGCAATGGGTTAAGGTGGCGCGATGCCCCTGCAGCCTATGGCCCGCACAAAACGCTTTACAGCCGCTGGAGGCGATGGAGCGAGAAAGGCATCTTCGCACGTATGTTGGCTGGTCTGGCCGCCGGGCACGGCGAACAGAAGACTGTGATGATCGATGCGACCTACTTGAAGGCACATCGAACGGCGACCAGCATGGCCGCCAAAAAAGGGGGCGCGGTCGTCTGATCGGCCGAACCAAAGGCGGGATAAACACCAAACTGCACGCCATCTGTGACAGCCAGGGGCGCCCGTTCGACCTGTTCGTAACCGCCGGTCAGGTCAGCGACTACATCGGCGCGCGGGCGTTGCTCAGCAGCATCCCAAAAGTCGACTGGCTGCTCGGAGATCGCGGCTATGACGCCGACTGGTTTCGAGAAGCGTTAAAAGACAAAGGGATACGCGCCTGCATTCCCGGCCGTAAGCAACGCAAGACCCCGGTCAAATACGATAGGCGCAGGTACAAACGCCGCAACAGGATCGAGATCATGTTCGGCAGGCTCAAGGACTGGAGGCGGGTCGCAACCCGCTATGACCGATGCCCCAAAGTATTCCTTTCCGCCATCGCGCTCGCAGCAACCGTCATCTATTGATTATGAATCCTGACCCTTCTGTATCTCGAGTTTGCTAACTTGACCCCCGTCAGCCACCTTTGCCGAGGTTGCTGACGGGGCGGTGTATGGCGTCTGAGCCTTGTGGCATGACCACGTTTTCTAGCGAGCCAGCACCGTCTCTCTTCATCGTCTCGAACAGTTGAATGCGGCCGGTCTGGACCGCGGAGCAGAAGGAAGAGGGTATGAACAAAGTATCACACGAACAGATCATCGGCATAGACGTCAGCCGCGATTGGCTTGACGTTCATTGTCTGCCGGACATTCGTAGGTTGCGGCTCCCGAACAGCGATGAGGGTCACGCGCAGCTTGTTGGTCTGGCACAATCAACGCACGCGCTTGTTTGTTTCGAGGCGACTGGAGGGCAGGAATGGCGTCTGTGGACCGCGCTGGATGCAGCCGGTATCGCGACTCGGCAGTTGCCGCCAGCTCAGATCAAAGCCTTCGCTGCCAGCCATGGCACACGCGCCAAGACGGATCGGATCGACGCGGAACTCATTGCGCGGTTCATGGCATTTCGACCAGACGCAGCGCGCGAACTGCCACATGGGAAATTGCGCCTTCTCAGAGCCTTGGCATCCAAGCGTGCGCAGCTTGTCGAGACGCGCAAGAGACTTCTGGCGCAGATCAAGGCGCATGAGAAGTTGGGAACGGATGGGATTTTCACTGAAGTTGATGCTGAGCTGAGGGCGCTGTTGGATCGACAGATCGGTAAATTGGAAGATCAGATTGCGCAGACCATCGCCGCAGATCAGGGCCTTGCAAAAACCGCTGATATCTTGCGTTCTGTTCCTGGGATCGGCCCCGTTGCCAGCACTATTCTTATCGCGGAAATGCCTGAACTGGGCCAACTCTCGGGAGAACAAGCTGCCGCGCTCACGGGTCTGGCTCCCATTGCTCACGACAGCGGTGCGATGCGTGGCAAGCGCGCCATTGGTGGGGGACGGCGACAGGTACGACACGTCATGTTCCAGGCTGCTCTCGTCGCGAGTCATCACAATCCGCATCTCAAGATCTTCGCAGATCGTTTGCGCGACGCGGGCAAGCCACACAAAGTCATCATCACAGCAGTCGCTAGAAAGCTCGTCACAATCGCGAACGCACTCCTCAAATCTCGGCAAAACTGGTCGGCTCAGACCCCCTGAGAAATACAGTTGCTAGGAACATGCCTCCCGAACTGCCGCCGCAGCTTGCAACACCTGATCGCGCGAAATATCGAGATGCGTAACCACTCTGAATCTTTCCCGGGTCTCTGCGTTTAGCCTAACCCCCGAATCGGCGAGTTTGTTGTTGATGTCAGATGTGTTTTTCCCGGTTCCTGATACGTCCAGAAACAAGATGTTGGTCTCGATGATATTTGGATAAACGTGAACACCCGGGACGTCCTTCAGGACATCGGCAAGCAGTCGGGCATTGCTGTGATCATCCGCCAAACGTCGGATGTTGTTCTCCAGCGCATAGATGCCAGCTGCCGCCAGAACCCCGGATTGGCGCATGGCCCCTCCAAGACGGTGTTTCCACACCCAGGCACGCTGAATGAATGACGCATTGCCAGCAAGAACCGCGCCCACGGGACATCCAAGCCCTTTCGAAAGATCTATCCAGACACTGTCGAACCCCTGACAGATCGCATTGGCCGATTGATCGCTGGAAACAACCGCATTCATCAATCGGGCGCCGTCCATATGCATCACCAGTTTCGCGTCTTTGGCCAACGAAACTAGCTCCCGTAACGTTTCGACCGGCCACACGGAACCGCCTCCCGAATTGGTTGTCTGCTCAACAGAAATCAAGCGGGAGACCGGAGACCGATCTCGCGGGGTGCGGATGAGAGAACAGACATCGGAGGCGGAGAAAATTCCGGTGTCTGTTCTGACGGGCCTGATCTGTGCACCTGCCAAGGCTGCAGCTCCCGCGCCTTCCGAGCGAATTACATGCGCGTTTCCAGCGGCGATGATTTCATCGCCGGGGCGGCAATGGACCAGAAAGGCAATCTGATTGCACATGGTGCCCGAGGGCAGAAAAATCGCATCGTCCATGCCTGTCAGGTCCGCCACCATCCGGCACAGTTTCAGAGTTGTCGGATCTTCTCCGTGCTGCTCGTCTCCGGTTTCTGCCTCACTCATCGCACGCAACATCCCGGAAGATGGACGGGTTGCCGTATCAGAGATCAGGTCGATAACAAACTTGCCCATAGTGTTCACACCTCAAATTCATGTTCAGCGAGCAGCAATGCAGCCTGAGCGCCATGCATGTCGCGATCAAAACGGCTGCCCTGAACGACCGGGCGTGGGAAGCTCAGCTTGATAACATTGAGATCCGCAATCTCGAACCGTTTCATGCTATCAGCGGGAACCTGAAACAGCTCAAACACGATATCGTTGCGCAGCAACCGACGCAGAGTGTCAAATGTCCCCGATGACCCGCAAAACACGTCAATCGTGATCCAGAACGGACCGGCGTTCTTGGAGCGGGCGCGGGCACCAAGATCTGCAAGATTAGGCATGTCCTACCTCCGTCATTTCGAACCTGAAGGCGGACATCGGATCTTTGAGCGCCATCACGTGGTTCAGGCAAAACTCGTAAAGCATACCACGATCCGATTGAGCGGGGGAAAACGGAAACGCAAAACTGACCAAAGGTTCATCTTCACTCAGCGGTAGATGCAGCAAGAAGGGGTTGGCTATCTTGCCAATCTCCGAGCAAATCTCCTGCGTATCGGCGTTGATGATGCCCAATATGCCGACTTCGACCGGCAATGAGGTTCGGCGCTCAAGTTCTCCAAATACGGAGTTCACACCGATCAAGCGAAATTCGAGATCATAGTCGCTTTCTTTCAGCCCCATCTGGTCCCCGACGAGTGACCGGACAGCGCGTTCCAGATGTGCGGCCCAATCCTGGACGTTGTCCACATAGCGTGCGTCGCGAATCATCGTCATAATGGTGGTCTGGCAGCCGGCTTTGCGAGCCCCTTCGAGCTTGACGGTATAGATATCCGACGGGATCCAGTTGGCCCCTTCCACCCGTACAGTCCGATTGTCAATCGCACTGTAGTGGGCTTTGGTCACATCCAGACAGCCGCCCGGCTCGTAGAGGTGGAAAGGATCGGAGTTTTCGTAAAGCATATGGGCCGAGACCGAATGGGGCGTACATCTTGCCTCGGGCGAGGCAGGTGCAACAGTGAAGCCGGTCTTGTCAAATTCGATCAACAGGACGCCGGAACCCGGCATGGTCGAGCAAATGGCGCCACATTCTCCGATTTTTGCGCCATGCCAGGCTGAACCGGAATGGTCACCACGCAGCAGAGGCAGGGCCGATATTACCGCCGTATCGGTCGTTCGACCCGCGATTACGATATCGGCACCTGCCTCTATCGCCGCCCCTATCTGCTCAGCACCTGCCAAGGCGACGATGTTACTGCATTCCGTGAGTTGGTCGACAGAGATGCCCGGATCTGGTGACAGAGGAGAGATCAGACCGTTTTCCAATGCCGTTGCGATTTCCGACGGCGCCTGGCTGGAATAGATGCGCACGACTTTCAATCGTTGCCCGAGTTCTTTGGCGATTTCGCAAGTGATGTCATACATCCAGTCGACCGTCGCATCCGTTCCACAGGTGCCTGCCGATCCGATCACCAGTGGAACACTTGCCTTCGCCCTCGCCTGCATGAGTTGTTTCCATTCGGCCTTTGTAGCCGAACGGGAGTATTTTGAGGTTCCGCTACCAAGGTAGAACGGCCCGCTGTCGGTTGATCCCCCATCGATACAGATGATGTCGGGCTTTTTCTCGACGCCGCGCGCCAAGGCGGCGGCGTCGAAGCCAAGTCCAAGAGCACCAGCGGGCACTAGAACTTTCGTCATAGTCTCAGTCCGTGATCCGCTGTGGCTTTTTCAGAAGTTCACGAAGGAACATCGGGGCGATAAAGCCTGCTACAGCTGCGACCCAAAGCACGATGGAGATCGGCGAGGAGAACATGTATGTCCAGTCCCCATCCGAAATGACCATGGCGCGACGCAGGCTGTCTTCCATGTTGTTGCCCAGCAAGATACCCAGGATGATCGGAACCGTGGGCACATCCAGTTTGCGCAGAACAAAGCCAGCCACACCAAAAATGATCATCAGGAGCAGGTCGAACTCACTGCCTGAGAGCGAATAGATCCCGACGAAGGAGATCATGCAGACGCCAGGTAGCAAGATCCACGGCGGCACCGACAGGATGCGAACAAAGATTTTCACCATCGGTACGTTCATCAGCAAAAGCACGATATTGGCAATCAGCAACGCAGCGATGAGACCCCAGACCACTTCGGGACGTTCCTGGAACAACAATGGGCCAGGTGTGATGTTGAGCGTAAGGAGCAATGCCAACAGAACTGCTGTTGTCCCTGAGCCTGGTACGCCGAGTGTCAGCATCGGCACCAGCGCCCCGCCAGCAGCCGCGTTGTTGCCGGCTTCAGGTGCAGCAACACCCTTCGGGTTGCCCTTGCCAAAGGTGTCCTTGTCCTTCGCGATTGCCTTTTCGGACGTATACGCAAGGAAGCTGCCGAGCGACGCACCAGCCCCAGGCAGGACGCCCGCAATGAAGCCGATCACGGTGGAGCGCATCATGGTCCAGAAGCTGTCGATGATATCGCGTACCGGAATGGTGATCTTCTCAAGCTTCACCCCAAGCGCTGAGCTCGAACCATGGCTTTCGATGAAAAACAGCACTTCGGCCACGGCAAAGAGGCCAACGATGGCGACAAGGAAATCGACCCCGTCCATCAGGTGTAGATTGCCGAATGTCAGGCGAGGCAAACCAGTGGCGTTATCAAGACCGATCATTGCGATGCCGATGCCGATGCAGGCAGAAAGCGCTGATTTCGCCTGATTGTTCGATGCCACACCGCCAAGTGTTGCAAAAGCCAGCATATAAAGTGCGAAATACTCAGCAGGACCGAATTTGAAGGCGATCTGCGCGAGCATTGGCGCCATGAACATCAGTCCGAGGGTGGCAAAGAAGGCGCCTACGAAAGAAGCAACACCTGAGAGCACAAGAGCATCGCCCGCCCGCCCGTTCTTGGCCATTGGATAACCATCAAGTGTGGTCATCAGCGCTGGTTCATCCCCCGGAATGTTCAGGAGAATCGATGAGATCCGCCCACCATACATGGCCCCGTAGTAAACGGACGTCATAAGCACGAGTGACTGTGTCGCATCCAGGCCAATCGAGAAGGTCAGTGGGATAAGGATTGCAACGCCATTTGAAGGGCCAAGGCCAGGCAAGGCCCCGATGATAGTGCCAAGAAAGCATCCAATCACGGCCAGAAAGAGGTTAGTTGGCGTCAACGCGACCGCAAAACCATCTGCAAGTAAACTGAAGAGTTCCATGGAATTTCCCGGGCTCAGTTGTTAGAGTTTCGGTAGCGGGTAAAGGCTCAACCCAAGACCGAAACGAAATACGGTGAAGAGCACAAACGCAATTCCACATCCTGCCAACACGGAGAACTTGATATCAGGGCGGACAAGATAGCTCAGAACCGCAGCAGCAACGGCAGTGGGCAGGAGATACCCAAGCGGCACCAATGTTAGCGCATAGAGCACAAGCGCTCCAACAGCGATCACCAGCTTGAACAGCGCCGATAATTTGGGCCATTCCGGCTCCTCGTCAGGCTTTGCCAGGATTGCGATTGATGCGATAAAGGCTACACCCCCGATCATGTAGGGGAATACCCGAGGGCCAAGCGGGTCGGCCAAAAAACTGGTCTGGATCTGTGTGGCGCTCGCGATATACGCGAGCGCCAGCATGGCTGATGCCAATCCGAAGATTCGGTCACTCATCACTGAATGACTCCGATATCCCGGGAGATGGTGGCAATCTCTTCGATGACGCCAGCCAAATAGGTCTCAAATTCCGGACCCACGATCTCAAATGGTGCAAGCCCATTGGCTGCACGTGCCGCCGCCCATTCATCAGAGGCCGCGACCTGTGCCAGTTTGTCGGCCCAAGCATCATAGACTTCGTCCGACACGTCCTTGGGCACATAAATTCCACGCCAGTTGCCGACCACAACGTCAACGCCCTGTTCTTTGGCAGTTGGAATACTCTCAAACCCGGGAACGCGAGCTTCGGTCATGACAGCCAGAACTCGCACATCACCGGATTTCAGGAACCCGACGGCCTCAGACAAATCACCTGTCATAGCTTGCGTGAAGCCGCCGATTGTCTGCGTAATTGCGTCGGTACCGCCATCCAGACCGATGTACTTCACGTCTTTGACGTCTGTGAAGCCCGCCCGGTTGAGCATAATCAGAACTTTCAGGTGATCAAATCCACCGACTGAAGAACCGCCAGCGAAGCTTACCGAAGACGGATCGTTTTTGACTGCGTCGACCAGATCGTTGATTGTCTGAAAGGGGCTGTCTTTCCCCACCACGATAACCCCCGGGTCAATGCCGATTGCCCCCAGGAAACGAACCTGGTCTGCCGTCATCCCGCCGTAGAGATTCTGTGCAAGCCGCGTCGCTGTCGCTGAAGACGCTGCAACAATCAGATCTTCGTCGTCACTTCGCTCGTTTACGACATGGCTGTAGGCCAAGCCGCCACCGCCACCTGACATGTTGGTGACCTGAACGGGTTTGTCCACGGCACCGATATCATACATAATCTTGCCGATTGTCCGGCAGGTGAAATCCCAGCCGCCGCCTGGATTTGCCGGGGCGATGCATTCAGCGGCGTAAGCAGAGCCACCGATACCAAACGAGATGAGAGTTGCGCCGATAAGCGACGCGAGCTTCCGATTTTTCATATTTCCTCCCAATGTGCATTGCACACAAACCAAAACTGCGTCAGACTTCTGGTGATCCATGTTTTGCTCCGGAAAATCTGACGCGTCCGACACTAAGGGCGCAGTCTGTCACGAACGTGTCGCGGAGAAAGATCATGCGGTTTCTCTTGGTGGAAGATAATGAAAACTTGGCCCAGGCGATCAGTAAACGCTTGGAAATGGACGGGCATGCCATTGATCATGCAAGCTGTTTGGGCGATGCGGAACATTTCCTGGACTATGCCAGCTATGATATTGTGTTGCTGGACCTGACCCTGCCTGACGGCAATGGAAAACGCTTCCTGACAAAATTAAGAAGCTCTGGCAGAGATATTTCCGTAATCGCTGTTACCGCCCAGTCGGACGTTTCCAGCAGGGTGGAGGTGCTGGATGCGGGGGCCGACGACTACATTCCCAAACCGGTAAACTTCTCCGAGCTGGAGGCCCGATGTCGGGCGGTGTTGCGCAGAAGGGGAGGCGCTTCGCACAGCATCCTGACCTTTGCTGACCTGCAATTTGATCCGCTTGGTGCAAAACTGATCCTGGGGGATGAGAATATTAAACTGAGAAACCGTGAGTTGCGCCTCCTGGAAATTTTCTTTTCCGCCCCCGGTCGGGTTTTTTCCAAAACACAGATTGGTGATAGGCTTTTCTCCTATTCCGAAGAAGTCGCCGACAATGTCATCTCACTTTACGTCGCGCGGGTGCGCAAGAAAATCGAAGGAAGCTCGGCCCAGATCGAGACGGTTCGTGGTGTCGGATATCGGCTGGTGGAAAAAGAATGATGGCAGAAAAAAGAGCAGCCTCGATCCAACAACGACTGGTATTTCAACACCTCGTGCTCGGTGCGCTGGTTTCGGCCTGCCTTTTTTTTGCTATTCGCATCGTCGCATTTCAGACCGCCGAAGCGACACAGGATAATCTGCTCAGAGCAGCCACAAACGCGATTTCACAACAGATCAGCTCTTCTGAAGAACAAGTCATCGTCAACCTGCCACACATTGCCTTTGCACTGCTTGAAACATCAAGTCAGGACAGGGTTTTCTATAATATTCTGCTCAATGGTGTATCAATCACGGGCTACGATGATTTCCTGCCTGAGGAAGGTTTGGACCAGGCTTCCGATCAGTGGTCATTTTCAACAAACTACAAAGGGTTTGAATTGCGCGCTGCGGTGCTGAGCACGGCGGCGCCCGCCAGCGGGCATCCACAAAGCGTTACCATCATTCTCGGGCAAACGCGCTACGCACAGCAGGAAGTGGCGGACAGGTTTGCGCGATGGGCATTGTTCATCAGTGGCCTGATCTATTTAGGTTTGGTGGTTCTCGGGATCGGTGCCGCTCGGTCTGCCGTTTGGCCTCTGCACCGGGTGGCACAGGCTGTCGCCCGCCGAGGACCCAATGACCTTCGACCAGTAGAAAAGCCGACGCCGGTCGAGTTGGCACCGCTTATGTCATCCCTTAACGAGTTTATCCGTCGGCTGCGCCAAACTCTTCAGCGAACTGAAACCTTCATTGCTGAAGCAGCTCATCATATCCGAACGCCCCTCGCAACGGTCATGACAGAAACAGAAATCGCCCTGCGGAACACGACCTCGGACGACACGCGGGCGGCACTGCGAAAGGTGATCGTTTCGATCGAGGAAAGCGCACGTTCCGCAAACCAGCTTCTGGCCTATGCAACAGTCAGCCAGCGCTCCGACTCGATCGACTTGGAAGTGGTGGATCTCCGTGAAAAGGTTCGTGAGGCATTTGATGCCCTTTCCCCGACTGCAGACCTGAAGGACATCGATATGAGCATTTCAGAATCCGGAGAGTGCTTCGATATCCATGGGGATATGTTGATGATCGAAATCTCTTTAAAGAACCTGATCGACAACGCGATAAAATACTCCGATCCAGATACTGAGATATCAATCCATGTCACGGGAGCAATGGAATGTGTGGAAGTTGTGATCAAGGATCAGGGCAGAGGATTGGGCGGGGCCGATCCAAAAAAACTGATGGTACGCTTCCAGCGTGGGCCAAACTCCGGCGGCGTGATTGGGACTGGCATCGGGCTCGCCATCGTCTATGAAGTGGCGCGCTCGCATGGCGGGCAATTCGAACTCAAGAACAATGAGGAGGGCGGGATATGCGCTACCTTGTCTTTTCCCTGTTTGCATTGATCGGGCATCTTAATCTGGGGGCAGCGCATGCCTTCGAGATTGAGGATCGGGTGGTCTTTCGTAGCCAGAGCGAAACACAGGTTCTGAAGATCCTTTCGGTCACCGACCTGGCTGATTTCCAGCCTCTTATCAAGGACTTCCAACGGCGAAATCCCAATGTGACACTTGATTACACGCAGGTTTCAGGTCAAGAGCTTTACAAAGCGATTTCAGAGCAACAGCAGCCATTTGATGTTGCTATTTCTTTTGCGATGGATCTGCAAATGAAACTGGCCAATGACGGCCTCGCGCAACCCTATTCATCAAAAGAAACCCTGGCTGCACCAGATTGGTCACGCTGGAAGCAGGAGCTTTTTGGTTTTACAGCTGAACCAATCGCCGTGCTTGCCTCACGAGATGGATTTACGGGTTTAGAGTTCCCAAAGAACAGGCAGGAACTGATCTCTATCTTGCGAGACAACCCCGCACGTTTTACCGGAAGGGTTGGGACCTATGATGTTCGGACATCAGGGTCAGGTTATATGCTTGGGACCCAGGATGCGCATCAATCCGAAACATATTGGCGGCTTGCAGAAGTAATGGGCAGTCTGCGACCAAAGCTCTATTGTTGTTCCTCGGAAATGATCGAAGACATTAAGAGTGGAAATATCTTCGTCGCTTACAATGTTTTGGAAAGTTACGCGCGATCGCGTCTTTCAAACGAAACGACCGTCCAGGTTATTCGGATGGAGGATTTCACTCACGTCGTGCTTCGCTCGGCTTTGATCCCAGTAAATGCAGAAAGCCCGGAATTGGGTGGTGCGTTCATAGACTATTTGATTAGCCCGAGCGGGCAGATGACGCTAGAGCAGGAAGCTGGGCTGCCACCGCTGAGTCTTTATCTTCCGAAAAGTAGAAGCCCGCTTAGGTCAATAAGGTTCGGCGTGACACTCATAACAAGTCTTGATCGACTGGCAAGGGAACGTTTTATTTCTGCCTGGGAAGAGGCGATGCGAGCAGAATAGGGGGCCCTCATTGTATACTTCTTTGGGAACGCATCGAAGGCGCGGAGATCATGCTTTCAAGCATCTGGGTGGCCACAATTACGGGTTGCCATGTGACCGCGATTTGGCCACCAGCGATGCTTGGATGGCCGATAACTCATGTCAATCGTATTCAACACCTAAGTCCCTACACGCAATCATTATTGCGTCAGTAGCATGGAGGCCCTCGTCGATATTTGAACAGCGACCGGTTTCTCAATCTTGGCCATGATTTTTGCCGTGCCTGCGGTCAACCGGCGCAGACTCTTGATATCCTGTGCGGTCTGAACGAATGGCATTGCCATCCATTGGATCCCCAATTCGAGCGTAAACCGTAAATCGTCTCGGTCTTCTGGCGTGATTGCATTAACTTTAAGCGTGGGTTCGGGAAAACTTTTCCCTTGCGGTGGAGCAAGGTCGCTTTGTTGGGAACCTCGGCTGGGTTTCGTACTCTACCAATCCGGGAAACGTGTCGCGAAAAAGCCGGGCAGTTGGACAGTAAACAGCCGCTTCATCATGGACCTGAGGGCAATGCCCGTTGTTATTTTTGCGGGGCTTCCATCCTTTGGAGAGTAACCAATCGCTTGTCGTGTTTCGGTGATATCCCAGCGCATACCTGGGTTATCTGACATTAGGTTCAGGGCTGCGAAAGAAATATCCTTGGCATCTATTGCGGCGCGCATTCCGCTTAGAAAGTCTCGATCACTCAACCACATTTCCTGACCCCACCGGCCCATCGCCATGTGTGTGCCGGGTTGGTTGCCGTGAGTCCATTGCGTCCAGCCGATGCGCAAGCAGATGACCGACAGTCCGTGATGCTCGGCGAAGTAGGCCCCTGTCCGTTCACAGAACAGCTTTGACATGCCGTAGGCGTTTACTGGCCCTGGTGGTGTCGTGCTGTTGAGCACCTCATGCGTGAACCTTTTGTCGCCGTGGACCCAGTTGGAGCTGGCAAGAACCACGCGGCTGACGCCCATGGCTGCCGCATGGTGATAGAGGGAAAGCGTTGCATCCATATTGTGTTTGATCGCGGAGGCCCAGGTGGCGGAGGGCTCTCGGTCACCAGCTAGATGCACGATAACGTCCACTCCCTTAAGCAAACTGACCCAACTGCTGTCGTCGGACAGGTCTGCAACGTGTATGTCGGGATGATCTACGGGGCGAATGTCGATGCCGGATACGTCGTAGTCTGGTTCGCTTTCTAGCGCGTCGAAAAGTTTGCGGCCGAGATGCCCACCAGCGCCTGTAATCAAGACATGCATGACAGGAACTCCTTGTTGTTTGTGAGACCCAATGGCATTTGGGATGCATCTTCCTCCGCCAAGACGCGGAACGTCTGCCGAAAATTCAGTGTTTCATTCGGTGCGATGTTGCGTGCCGGGGAGTGCCACTCCGCTTCGCAATAGGCGTAATCGCCCGAGTTAAAGACCTCAAACGGATAGTCGTGCGCAAATTGTTCGCCCTGTTGATGTTCTGGTACCGAGCACATCAGCAAGGGGGCATCATGGCCACACCGCATCAGTGTACGACCGTTGGGGTTCGGTAGCCCGACCTTGAATTCCTGCTGTCTGTTGCAATCCACGACAATGCTTTTGCCGTGCGTCGCTATCATCCCTTCGGCAGAGCCAAAAACAGGATAAAATGCAGGGTCTTGCAATTCGACACCGACCTTGGTGGGGGTGTTAAGCATCATGACTGACCAAATGCCGGTCAGGCGCGAGGAGGTCCCATGGTTGACCACGATGTGTTCTATTTCCCAGCTTTCCGCCGAGGTTAGCGTGATGCGGCGCGACACTGACAAGTGCGAGGTCGGGCATACTGCGCTGGTCATGTCAATACGAGTGCTGCTTCTTGAAGTGATCTGGTAAGAGCCGCTGTCCAACACGGGAAACGGAGCGCCGTTTACCCAGGATGCATCTGGGGCGATCCACGTCTTCTCTCCGCCCCAGAGCGGAAAACCAAATTGTGGAGAGCGTGTGGGCAGATCAGTAAGCCGTGTGTCATCGACATCCAAACCGTCGAGATCTGCGTTCTGAAATAGGAGGGAGCGACCTTGGAAGTTTATATCCCATAGGCGGCCCCCGATGCCGGGCAGGAGTGTCAGCTGCAGATCGTTTTGCTGCAGGTGAAGAACGCTCCATCTGTCCGACATGTACCCCCTCCTATCGGTTTCCCGGCGCGATCGAATGCGCCGGGACAATCCCTTAGGTGTGCTTGAACTGGACGACGTTCTCGGCAGTAATCGGCATAACCCCGGTTTCAACGCGCTCGGGTAGAGGATTGATGCCAGCCGCCTTCCAATCGGGCAAGACCTTCAGCGCATCAGTGTTCTGCCAATGCATCATGTGGAAGGCGAGAAAGATCTCCAGATAGGATTTCTGAGCCACAGCGCCGTGAATTGTGCCGTCTTCGATATAGGGAAGCATATCATCATTTCGGTCCATCGCGACGATCTTGATGTCCTTGCGTCCTGCCTCATTGACGGCAATTGCCGCGCCTTTGCCGCTGTCGCCGTCCGTGCCGCCAATGCCAACAATATCCGGGTTCGCCTGAATTGCCTGAAGGTAGGCTGTCGGCGCATAGGACGGGTCGGCCTTATCGTTGACGACGTCGACGACCTCGATATCTGGGTATTTCTCAGCAAAGATTTGTTTGTACCCCTCGACCCGCTCCAATGTGGAGGGGGCAGGGAAAGTGCCGAGGATAACCTTGCCTTTCCCGCCAATCGCTTGTGCGAGCATTTCACCGCCGACACGTCCTGCCTGAACGCCGTTGATACCAAGGAATGTGGACCGGGGACTGTCGGGAATATCGCCAATACAACATGTGACCGGAATGCCCGCCTCGACCGCACGTTCGACGCCGGGAGCCAGAGTGGCCGGATCACCGGGGAAGATAAGGATGCCTGCGGGACGTCTTGCGATCAGTTCATCCAATTGGCGTGCTTGTGCGGCCGTGTCGAAATCCAACGGGCCGGTGAATGTGGCCTTGATGCCCATTAGCTCTTCAAGGTCTTCCATCGCATTGCGATAGTCCACCCAGAACGGCACCTGCGTTACGATGGACAGGAACACATACTCTTTGCCGGCCGCTTGTGCCATGGCTTCTTTGGACAGCATGGGCAGTCCGAACGCTGCGGCCAATCCAGCGGTGGTACCCGCTGTCAGCAGCCTGCGCCGATTCACATTCAATTCAGTCATCGTAGTCTCCCTGTTTTGGATCTTTGGTTGTTGTTGGGTTTTGGAAAGCTTATGGATTAGCCCCGTTTGCTTCGGATCAGCATGTCCAAGGCCACCGCTGTAACGAGCACACCGCCGATGACGATCATCTGCCAGTAGATCGATACGGCCAGCATCGTCATAGTGTTGTTGATCAACGCGACAAAAACGACGCCGAGGAAAGCACCGAGAATAGTACCTTCGCCGCCGCGTAGGGATGCGCCACCGATGACCGCAGCCGCCAGAACCTGAAGTTCGATACCGTTGCCTGCCGTGGGCGTACCGCTCATCAGGCGGGAGGCCAGCAATACACCCGCCAAAGCAGCCAGAATACCGGTCAGTGCGTACAGAATGATACGCACGCGTGTGACATGGATGCCTGACAACATCGCGGCCTTTTCATTGGCGCCGATGAAATAGACCTGACGGAAAAAGCGTGTATGGCGGACGGCCAGGTCAAACAGGACGACGAGCAGAATGGTGAACAAGACGATTACCGGAAAGCCGCCTATTTCAGCTTTACCGATCCAGGCAAATGATGCCGGCAGGCTTGAGACAGAGAAACCTTCCGTCAGGACAAGAGCGATGCCTCGCGCAATCGACATCGTGCCGAGGGTTGCGATAAGCGGATTGATCCCGAGGCCGGTCACCAGCAAACCGTTCACTACGCCGACAATTCCACCCAGCACCAATCCGCATACAACAGCGAGCGGAATTGGCATGCCGGTCAAAAGCAGCATGGCTACGACGGTAGAAGACAAGGCCATAACCGATCCAACGGAAAGATCGAACCCGCCGGATGCAAGTAGGATCGCCATACCGATCACGATGATCGCGGTGGGGGCCATACCCACGGCCACGGCTCGAAAGTTCGAGAAGCTGAGGAAATAGGGATTGACGTTGGACATCACGATGATGATGGCGGCGATCAGAACGATCAGAGTCAGTTCACGAATATCGACAAAAGCTTGCAAAACACGGCGCAGCAGCGGACGCTTCATGGGCAAGTTGGCTTGAGCGGTCATGGTCACGTCGCGACTCCTGATTGATTGGTTTGGGGTGCGTCCACAATTGGAACGGAATTTCCGGCGGCCATTTGAAGAAGCGTGGTTTCGGTTGCCTCAGCGGCTGCGATGTCTCCCATGAGGCGACCGTCGTGGACGACAAGGATGCGGGTTGAGAGAGAAACAAGTTCGGGAAAATCGGATGACACGACGAGGATGGCCATGCCCTCGGCTGCTCGACGCAAAAGTTCCGTGTGGATTTGGAATTTGGCTCCGACATCGACCCCTTTTGTGGGCTCCTCAATGATCAGAAGAGCTGGCGCGCGCTTGAGCCACTTGGCCAACATAATCTTTTGCTGATTGCCCCCTGAGAGATCACCAACAAGTTCGTTAATCCCGCTGGTTTTGACACTGAAGGCGTCAATGGCTGTTTGGCTGGCTGCTTTGATCGAGCCCGAACGCATGAACCCAGCAGACGCATGATCGGAAAGACTGGCCGCGATCAGGTTGTCGCTGAGTGATTGTTCCAGAAAGAGGCCTTCAGTCTTGCGTTCTTCGGGAACAAACCCGACCCCAGCACGCATCGCCTGCCGCAAGGACGCAAAGTTAACAGGCTTGCCGTGAAGTCTGATCTCCCCGGTCGCGCCATGCATCAGCCCGACAATCGATCGAACAATCTCGCTGCGGCGAGCGCCCATCAACCCCGCCATGCCTACAATCTCTCCGGCTTTAATGGAGAAGGAAATGTCTTCGAATTCACCTGGATGGGTTAGGTGTTGGACATGCAAAACCTCTTCGCCGTTAATCTTGCCTGACCGCGTGACATCACCGGGGTGAGCGCCGCCGATCATCTCGGCAACGACTTGTTCCTGAGAAGTTTCCGAAACCGGTAAAGTGCTGATGTGGCGCCCATCTCGCAAAACGGTAATGCGATCCGAGATCTGGAAAATCTCGGCCATATGGTGGCTGACATAGACGATGCCAATCCCTTTCTTTGTCAGGGACTTTAGGACTTCGAATAGTGCGTCTACTTCGTCGGGTGCCAATGCCGATGTCGGTTCATCCAGCAAAAGGACGCGGGAATTCAACGACAGCGCCTTGGCGATTTCAACAATCTGGCGGGAGCTTATTGGCAAGTTTTCCACGGGTGTTGAGACGTCGATATCCAGACCGAATTCCGCCAGTAACGCCTCCGCACGGCGGCGCAGTTCAGGCCAGTCAACTACGCCAAACCGGGTGGGTACGCGCCCCGCGTAGATGTTTTCCGCAACAGAGAGCGCGCCAGCGAGGCTGAGTTCTTGAAAAACACAGCCGATGCCCAGGGATTGCGCGTGCGATGGGCTTTCGACTCGCTGTTCCTTGCCGTCGCACAGGATACGCCCAGCTGAAGGTTGGTGAAGTCCATAAAACAGGCCGAGACAAGTGGATTTTCCGGCGCCGTTTTCCCCACAAAGTGCGTGAACTTCGCCGGGCCTCAATTCAAAGTCGACGCCATCCAAAACAATGTTCGTGCCGAAGCTTTTGCCAACCCGGTCCAGCTGGATCAGTGGCTGTTGCCCCGGTGAGTCAGGTTTCATTGCTGGCGTCATACAAGCTTCCTCCCGCCTTTTGATTGGCATCTGATATCTCAGATGTCAACTGAAAAGAAAGGACCGGGAGGTGCCCAAAAGAAAGGGGCGGCGCCGTTCTGGCCCGCCCCCGTCACAACGAAGCTACGTTTTTGCTAGGATGCGGTCGCACCTTCGAGGACGATGGCGGCGCTTTTGTAGGCTTGTCTGGTGCGGTCAATATGCGCTGTGAGAAGAGATTTGATTTTGGCCATGTCGCCTTCGCGAACGGCAATAGAGATTTTCGCATGCTCATCAAAGGAGAGTTCAGTATGATGCGGCAGCTTCGCCAAATGAGTTCGCAACGCCGCAATCTTACCAATATAGCGTGTATAGCTGGCCGTCAGGTAATCGTTACCGGCATGTTCAAAAATCAACTGATGAAACGTGGTATCCAGTGAAAGGTAGCCCTTTTCATTACCTCGACTGCGTTCCTTTTCCATGTCCGTCACAACACGCTGCATCTCGTCGGCAAGACCTTCCGGGTTCCGCAACAACGCAAGTTCAAAGGCGGCAGTTTCGATGGCCTGTCTGAAGTCGCAGATCTGGGTCACTTCCGGCTCAGACAGCGAAAACACGCGCGCACCTTTTTGAGGTTCGATACTGACCAACCCTTCGTCACGTAATTGAGCGAGTGCTTCGCGGACTGGCGATTTCGATACGCCCAGCTCTTCGGAGATTTTTCGCTCTGACAAAACCTGACCCATCTTCAGGGAGCCATTGATAATGCTATTCCGCAAATGTTCCAGTGCGAGTTCGCGCAACGATTTGGGTCTCTCAAGCGCCATCTGATGATATCTCCAAAAAAAGGTGTTGCCAGACGCAAGATATCTGATACACCAGATTAGGCAAGCTGGTATATCAGATATCAGAATATGCTAAGGAGATCAAAAAGTGCGCGCAGAGTTGGTCGTCGATTGTAGGAACCAGCACGGAGAGGGGATTTTCTGGAATCCCACCGATGGTCTTGTCTGGTGGACCGATATTGAGGGCTGTGCGCTTTGGTCCTTTGATCCTGCGACCTCAGAATCAGCATCTCATGAGATGCCGGAACGCGTGTGTTGCTTCGCGCCGCGTGCGTCTGGCGGTCTGATCGTTGCTTATGCGGATCGGGTTGTATTGTTCGATTCGCCCAATAGCGAGGAAACCCTCGTGACGCGATTCGAGCCGAACAATCCGGAGACACGGCTGAACGACGGGCGAACCGATCGCGAGGGGCGATTGATTGTTGGAGGCATGAACGAAGTTTCTGGCAAGGCCGACTCGTCGGTCATCTGCGTCGATACAGATTTGAGTGTACAGACAATCATCGAAGGAGTGTCTTGCGCCAATTCGACTTGCTTTACGTCCGACGGTGAGACGATGTTCTTCGCGGATACCCCGGATCGGGAAATCGTCGCATTTGATTACGACACCCGCAGTGGAACCGTTTCGAAACGTCGGCAGCACGCTTCTTTCAATGATGAGCCTGGCTTGCCTGATGGGTCCTGTGTCGATGCCGAAGGGGGCGTCTGGAACGCCGAATGGGAAGGCCATCGCGTTGTTCGCGTCGCACCTGACGGCACGATAGATCGCGTGGTCGAGGTGCCGGTCTGGAAGCCCACCTGTTGCGCTTTTGGTGGCCCTGATCTCGACACGCTGTTCATCACGACCTCAAGGCTGATGAGTGACGAAGCAGCTTTAACAAAAGAACCGGAATCTGGCGGCCTCTTTGCTGTGAAACCCGGCGTTCGTGGCGTGATCGACGCGCCGTTCAAAGGATAACCAACGAAATTCTGGAGGAGAAAACTATGTTGAAAACGCTAATGACCACTACGCTTGCCGCGGGGTTCGCAACGCTGGCAACGGTCGCTCTGGCGGAAAATTATCCAGCGCCGGTTCCACTTGAGGACGGGGCACAAGCGCCAATCGATGCGATAGAGCCCAAGAACGAAACGTTCCGGGTCGCGTATATGCCGCCGGCGACAGAGTTCAACTATTACATCGCCATCGGTGAAGGCATCAAAGCGGTTGCTGCTGAGGCCGGGGTCGAAGTGTTCATGCTTGCGCCCCAGTCCGGTGCGGACATCAACGGCCAAATGGGCATGATCCAGGATGTGCTGACGCAGGACGTGGATGCGATAATCTTTGGAACACACGATGAATTTGCTGCGGCACCACTGCTGAAGCAGGCCGTCGACAAGGGCATGGCAGTTCTGATGATCAACTCGGACATCCCGAACTTCCCGACACCCATTCATGGCGTTGTCGGATATTCTCAGCGCAACGGCACACATGCCATCGCGGATTGGGCTATCGAGAAATACGGCGATCAACCATTAAAGGTCGGCATCATCGAAGGTCAGCCTGGCTATCACTCGACCGAGCGTGTAGGTGGCTTCCTCGACGGTATCGAAGGCAACGATAACTTCGACGTTGTGGTCTCAATTGACGGTAAATGGAACGTTGAAGGCGGCAACACTGCCGGTATGGATATCCTGCAGTCGAATCCCGATCTCGACATGATCTTTGCGGCGAATGACTACATGATCATTGGGGCATCATTTGCTGCGAAAGCACTCGGCCGCAATGACATCGTTCTTTTGGGCAATGATGGTGACACGTCTGGCCTTGAAGAGATCGCAGCCGGCAACATCACGGCAACCGTCAACACCTCACCATTCCTGATGGGTAAAGCGGCCATGTACGCAACTATTGATGCCCTCAACGGAACATATCCCGGCGGCTGGATCGAAACGCCTACATCAATTGAAGACAAAGACGGTGCGATCAGCGTGCTGCAAGAGCCAGAAAAGCTCTTCCCGCAGCCGTCCAAAGAGTACTGAACTTTTCTCTCCGCTTCCCGGTGGCGCGTGCGCGTGCTGCCGGGTCGCAATTCAACCGAGTTTTAGTTTTGTCGAGGCAATCGCAATGACACCCGCAACGCCACTTTGGGAATTTGTCGATATCACCAAGGCCTATCCCGGGGTTTTGGCGAATGACAAGGTCTGCATTCGGCTTATGCCCGGTTCCATTCATGGGCTGTTGGGTGAAAACGGCTGTGGCAAGTCGACGATGATCAAGACACTGTCCGGCGTGCAGCAACCCGATAGCGGTCAAATCCTGCACAATGGCAAGCCGGTCACGATCAGCGACCCGCAGGCGGCACGTGAACTGGGTATTGCAACGGTTTTTCAGGAATTCTCGATCGTGCCCACCTTGTCAGTTGGCGAAAACATCTTCCTTGGCAATATGCCTCGGTCCCGATTTGGTGTGATCGACTGGACCAAGGTTCACAACGAAGCCGCGCGCGTTTTGGCGGAAATGGATGTTGATGTTTCACCCGACACCATCACAGGCACGCTTTCGGTTGGTGAACAACAGTTGGTTGAGATCGCGAAAGCAATCGCGATGGAAGCTCGCATGATCATCCTGGATGAGCCGACGGCGGCATTGGGTGAAGATGAAATTGAGCGCCTGCACCAGCTACTGCGCAATATGCGCGAGCGCGGCACCGCTATTCTTTATGTGTCGCACAGGCTGGATGAGGTTGAACGGATCGTTGATGAAGTGACGATCTTGCGCAACGGCTGTGTTGTGCGAGCAAGTGGCGAGACCAAGATCAACGTCTCTGAGATTGTCAGCGCCATGGTCGGTGAGGACATTGGTGAGCATTATCCCAAGGAGCAGAATGCGACCAAGGATATCGTGCTGGAGGCGGCCGGACTGGCCACCAATTTGGGCGTGAAAGATGTATCGTTTTCGTTGCACCGGGGTGAAGTTCTGGGCTTGGGTGGTGTATTGGGCAGTGGCCGTACAGAAATCGCTCGCGCCCTGTTCGGGACAGACGAGCTGACGGGTGGACAGATAAAACTGAACGGCAAACCGGTTCGCTTCCGCCGGGAAATCGATGCGATCCGTGCCGGATTGGCTCTTGTTCCGGAGAACCGTAAGTTTGACGGGTTGTTCTTCAATTTCCGCGCAAGCGGAAACGTCACCGCAGCGTCCCTTGGCGGACTAAGCCGGTTCGGCGTGTTGAATCTCAAGGCGGAAGAGCAGGCCACCCATGACCTGATCCGCGATCTGGAAATCTCGACCCAGGCCGAGGAAAAGACAGTCAACTTCTTGTCTGGTGGTAATCAGCAGAAGATTGTGATCGCACGCTGGCTTTTTTCAGCCTCGGACATCCTGATCCTTGATGAGCCGACGCAGGGGATCGATATCGGCGCCAAGATCGCTGTTTACAAGCTGATTAACAGGCTCACGCGGGCGGGAAAATCGATCATTCTGATCAGTTCAGACCATGATGAGTTGCTTGCGATGAGCGATCGGATTGCCGTCGTGCAGCACGGAACGATAGTGCGCACGGTCGATGCATCCGACCTTACTCATGACGATCTTGTGCGCGCGTCCGCCGACACTCCTCAATCCAAGCCTAAGGAGGCTTTCGCATGAAGCGGATCTTTGACACCCAGTTGATCGGACCATTTGCAGCAATGGTGATCGTCGCACTGATCGTGGCACTTACGACCGAACGCTTCCTGAACCCGGGTAACCTTTCAAACCTGTCCCTACAGGTAAGCATCGTGGCCTTGATCGCAATCGGGTCTACTATCGTGATCTTTGCTGCGGGCATCGATCTGAGTTCCGGGTCTATGGTGGCTTTGCTGACCATGATCCTTGCGCAAATGTTGAAATTTGTTGGCATTCCACTGGTTCTGGCGTTGCCACTCATTCTCCTCATGGGCGGATTGCTTGGTCTGTTCATTGGGCTGATAACAGCCTATGGGCGTATCCCGTCTTTCATCACAACACTGGCGGCGTTGATTGCCTTCAGGGGCCTTGCCCTGACCTTTAACAATGGATCGCCGATCTTTTCGCTGGATCCGGCGCTGGAGCCAATTTTTTACGGCAAGCTGTTCGGCGTTCCGATGCCTTTCTTCTACCTCGTGTTCTTCTACGTCCTTGCCGCGTTCACTATGAACTTCACGAAACTCGGCCGTGAGATCTATGCCGTGGGTGGTAACCCAGCCGCTGCCGTTCTGACGGGTATTAACGTACGTAAAGTTCAGACGACGACATTTGTCATCGCGGGTTTTATGACTGCGGTTGGTGCGATCCTGATGTCAGCGCGCCTCAACTCTGGTTCGCCCAACTATGGCCAGACGCTGGAACTGCAAGCCATTGCCGCTGCTGTTGTCGGCGGGGCCAGCCTTGCAGGCGGACGCGGCAACATCCTCGCCACGCTGATGGGGGCGATGACAATCGTTATCGTCCAGAATGGTTTGAACCTAAACGCTGCGCCATCTTCGGTTCAGAACATCGTGTTGGGCCTGATCATTCTGTTGGCCGTTGGCATAGACATGTGGCGCGCGGAAATTTCGGGCTTGATGGGTCGAATGTTCGGCCGCCCTTCATCGCAGCAGTCATCTAACGTTAAGAAGGAGGCCTGAGATGGATCTGGGGCTCAAGAATAAACTGGTCCTGGTGACTGGCTCTGGTTCCGGCATCGGCAAAGCCACTGCCCGGGTCTACCTGGAAGAAGGCGCGCGGGTCATCGTGCATGGCCTGACCGAGGCGGAAGTGTCCGACTGCGTCGACGACCTGTCATCTCTGGGCAAGGTCGAAGGCATTGCGGCCGACTTAACCAAAACCACTGATGCGGAAACTCTGGCAGAGTTTGCTCGTGCGCGCGGTGCGGTGGACGTTCTTGTGAATAATGTTGGCATCTTTTCGGTCAAACCGTTCGAGGATCTCACGGATGACGACTGGATGCATTACTTCAACATCAATGTCCTGTCCGCCGTTCGGATGAGCCGGATTTTCCTGCCTGACATGCTCGGCCGGGATAAGGGATCCATCATCAACATGGCCAGCGAAGCGGCAGTGAAACCACTACCTCAGATGGTGCATTATTCTGTCACTAAAACTGCCATGTTAGGTCTGACACGTGGCATGGCAGAATTGACAAAGGGGACAAAAGTCCGGGTTAACTCGATCCTGCCTGGTCCAACCTGGACCGAAGGTGTCGAGGCCTATTTTGACGGCCTCGCCAATCAGAAGGGTGAGCCGCTCGAAACGATCGTCGACAATTACTTCAAATCAGATGAGCCCACATCGCTCATACAGCGCTTTGTCCAACCAGACGAAGTCGCCCGCATGATCGTCACGATCTCAGCAAGCACAGCCTCCAATGGTTCTGCGCACCGGATCGAAGGCGGCATCGTTCGCAATATTCTTTAACTGCTAACTGGAGGAGCCTGCTATGGCCGCTCTTACTTTCTCTCACATTGGCATCACAGTTCCCGACCTGGAAAAAGCTGTGGAGTTTTATTCCAAGGCATTCGGCCTGTACGTGCTGATGGAACCAACTGAAATCCTGCATGACGAAAGCGCCATCGGTCAGATGTGCGACGATGTATTTGGGGAAGGCTGGGGAAGCTTCCGCATCGCGCATTTGTCGATGGGCGACGGTGTTGGCATCGAATTGTTTGAGTTCCCAAAGACCGTCGAAGAAGAACGCCCGTTTGAATATTGGCGGCGTGGCTTGTTTCATTTCTGCGTACAGGACGAGGATCTGGAAGGCCGCATCAAGGTTATCGAAGACCTGGGCGGGCGCCAGCGCATGAGCCAAGTGCGCAAGTATTACCCAGGTGAAAAGCCCTATCGCATGGTCTATATGGAAGACCCGTTTGGCAACATCTTCGAGCTCTACAGCCACTCGTACGAATTGACCTATTCGGCGGGTGCTTATGACTGATCGCGCCGACTTTTCCCCCAGAACGGACAAACCCAAGGTCGTGATAACCGATTACGACTTTGGTGATGTTGCCGTTGAGACGGAAATCCTGGAAGCCGCGGGAGCCGAGGTGATTGCGCTTCAGGCCAAGCGCCAGGAAGACCTGTTCGATGTCGCGCCGCATTGCGCAGCGATGATGAACCAATATGCCCGGATCGGGAAAGAAACGATTACGCGGATGCGGAACTGCGAGGTCATCGCGCGTTATGGCGTAGGCGTAGATATCGTGGATGTCGGCACGGCGACGGAAAAGGGCATTCTCGTCACCAATGTGCAAAACTATTGCACCGAGGAAGTCGCCGATCACGCGATTGCCCTTTGGCTGACCCTGGCGCGCAAGTTGCCCGACTATGATCGAGCCACTCATGCAGGGGTCTGGCAATGGCAAAGCGGGCAGCCGGTCTACCGGTTGCGCGGGCGGACGATGGGTGTCGTTTCGCTGGGTAAAATCGGGCAAGCCATCGTTGCGCGGGCGCAATCTTTCGGAGTTACGGTCATCGCTTACGACCCGTATTTGCCAAGAGAAGTTGCCGCGAAGATTGGGGTCGAGCTGGTGAGCAAGGCCGAATTGCTGGCAAGGTCCGACTATATCCTGATGCAGGCGCCGATGACGCCGAACACGCATCACTTTTTGTCGGATGCCGAATTCTCGGTCATGAAACCCGGCGCGATACTTGTGAACACTGGACGCGGACCAACGGTCGACAACAAAGCCCTGTTCCGGGCGCTGACCGAAGGCCATTTGGCCGCTGCAGGGCTCGACGACCCCGAAGAAGAGCCGGCCAAGCGCGCCAACTGGACGCCTGATGATAACCCGTTGTTCACACTGCCCAACGTCCTCGTAACACCACATGCCGCCTATTATTCCGAGGAATCAATACACGCAGCGCGGGTTACCGCGGCTACGCAAGTGGCCAAGGTCCTGACAGGACAAAAACCCGACTACACAGTCAATGCCGACGCATTGGCAGTATCTACCGCATAACAGGAGACAAGAATGCCAGACGTCAGCACAGCCCTTAGGGTTTTCAATGATTTTAAAAGAAACCCGGAACTTCTCCAAAAATTCGACAAGGTGTTGGAGGCGTACTCTGCTGCTGCCATTTTTGCGGATGTGCAGTACCGAACAGGCGTGATGGACAGCGCCATCAAGCCCGCTTTCCGCGCCAAGGTGACAGGCCAGGCCGTGACGGTTCAGCTTTCAAAAGGTGATCTGGTCGACCCATTGCGAGCGCTTGAAATGGGACAACCCGGGGACGTGATCGTTGTGGACGCGGGTGGTGATCGTCAAACGTCAGTCTGCGGCGGTTTAATGGGTGGCCTGGCCAAGAACCGCGGCATTCGGGGTATGATCGTAGATGGCACTGGGCGTGACACAGATGAGTTGGAAGACATCAACTGGCCAATCTGGACGCGCGCGATCACGCCGCGCGGAACGCACACGATGTTCTCGGAACGTAAAGACGAACTTTCGATCAATGTGCCAATCGCCTGTGGGGGCGTCGTGGTAAACCCCGGAGATTTCATTGTAGCTGATCTGATGGGCGTCGTCGTGGTTCCACAGGAAATTGCCGAAGAAACCGTGCGCCTTGCTCAAGAGCAAGCTGACCGTGAGGAGGAAACCCGTAAATGGGTGGCCCAAGGCAAAACCGTTGAGGATCTGCTAAATGAATTCGGTCGCATCTGAGCCAGCGCTGATCGGCGTAGATTGGGGCACTTCATCGCTCCGTGCTTTTCTTATTGGCACGGAGGGCGAGGTGATCGATGGGGTCTCGTCACCTGAAGGTATCATGCAGGTTGCGGGACAATCCTTTGAGGCGGCCCTTGATCGTCTCATCGGCCCTTGGGTCGCCAAGGCTAACCTGCCGATCCTGGCATCTGGCATGATCACCAGCCGCAATGGCTGGGTAGAAACGCAGTATGCAGAAATGCCGCTGGGTGCCGACGGTCTTGCACGGGCGTTGGTCCCTCACGAAGCGGCCAACGGAGCGCGAATTCATTTTGTGACAGGCGCTTCGACAGAACATGCCGGAGGACCGGACGTAATGCGCGGTGAGGAAACCCAGATCATCGGAGCATCTTCGCTAGGCTTGAGCGAAGGCATGTTCGTGATGCCGGGAACGCACAGCAAATGGGTTCACGTTGCAGATGGGACGATCCAGGATTTCTCGACCTACATGACAGGTGAGATCTTTTCGGCGCTGAAAGAACACACAATCCTTGGCACCTTGATGAAGGTGGACGCTTTCAGCGAAGACGCATACGTGATGGGCGTCAAGGTGGGCCTCAGTGGTGAGTCGAACCTGCTGCACAGCCTGTTTCATGTTCGGACGCTTCCTCTCATGGGCAAAATCCCAAAGGTTGCCACGGCCGACTACTTGTCGGGCTTGTTGATCGGGACCGAGGTTGCTGCCGCGACCGGCGAATTAGAAGACGTCGGCACGATCACTGTTGTTGGACGCAGCGACTTGTCCGACCGATACGAAATAGCGCTTCGAACTGCTGGTTTCGACAGCCGTCGCGCGCCAGATGATATCGTTGCGAAAGGGCATTTTCTGATTGCTCGCGCTGCGGGGTTGGTTGGATGAATGACCTCACCGCAGCTCTTGCCGAGAACCCGCTGATTGCGATTTTGCGGGGGCTAGCACCAGAAAATGCGCGCCCGGTGTCTGATGTACTCTTCGATGCCGGGTTTCGGATAATCGAAGTGCCGCTCAACTCACCGGACCCGCTGGAATCGATAGGGCAGATCGCCGTGAAACATGGCGCTCAGACCATCGTCGGCGCTGGCACAGTGTTGACTGTGGATCAGGTCGCGGCGGTTGCTGATGCAGGCGGGCGTATCATCGTGTCGCCCAATATGAACCCGGACGTCGGGCGCGCGGCTGTCGCTCGGGATCTTTATTGGTGTCCAGGAGTCATGACCCCCTCCGAGGCCTTTACGGCGTTGGATATCGGCGCATCGGTCCTCAAATTCTTTCCGGCGGAAATGGTGCCGCCAGCTGCCATTTCTGCCATGCGCGCCGTATTGCCTGCAGATGCAGTCGTCGCTGCGGTAGGGGGCATAACGCCGGATACGATGGCGCCGTATCATGCCGCGGGTGTAGATGGATATGGGCTGGGATCCGCACTGTTCAAACCGAGCTATACATTGGATGATATCGGCAGGCGCGCGCGCGCCTTCACCAGTGTATTGGAGGAACTTGGATGAAACAGGCCCTTGTAACGGGCGGAACGCGAGGGATTGGTGCGGGTGTTGCACGGTCGTTGGCAGACGCAGGTTGGTCCGTCATTGCCGCATCCGCCTCCCAATCCGAATTGGATGCATTCGAGCCTCAGGACGGGTTAAAGGTGCAGCTCTTGGATGTCACCGACCAGACGTCCATCAATGATGTATTCGGCGAACTCACGGGTCTCGATGCCTTGGTGAACTGCGCAGGTATTCTTTTGCGTGGCGAAGAATATGACATCGACGTCTTCGCCAAGGTGCTCGATGTGAATCTGACAGGCACCATGCGCTGCTGTCTTGCCGCGCATCCATTGTTGGCTGAAGTGAGTGGGGCCATCGTCAACACCGCCTCTATGCTCAGTACCTTTGGTGGGCCTTTGATTCCGGCGTATTCCGCTTCTAAGGGCGGCGTGGCACAGTTGACCAAGGCGCTCGCAGGTCGCTGGGCCGAAGACGGTATCCGGGTCAATGCCATCGCGCCGGGTTGGATTGAGACAGAGATGACCCAGGGCCTTCGGGAAGACCCTGAAAGAACAGCGGGGATCATGGCGCGTACGCCTATGAAACGCTGGGGGAAACCCGAAGAAGTCGGTGCGCTTGTGCAATGGCTTTTGAGTGAAAACGCCAGCTTTGTGACCGGATCAATCTATCCGGTCGATGGCGGCTATCTCGCTATGTGAGGAAAATCAATGAATGACGATGACACCGCCCGAATGCCATATCAGTTGCCGTTTCCCAAGGATGCGCAAGACGAGATCGTGATCCCGAATGCCATGAGCGAAGACGACAGGCTATGGGTTCCGCAGGCAGAGAACGTCTGGTTCCGACCGCTCTGCTTGAACCGCTCGCAAGGTTATTGGATGAACCTTCTCAAAGTGCGCAAAGCTGGTGTTCTTTCGCGGCACCGCCATCCACAGCCAGTCCACGGTTTTGTCCTGAAAGGGCGTTGGCATTATCTGGAACATGATTGGGTTGCGGAAGAGGGGGGATATGTCTTTGAGCCGCCGGGTGAGACTCATACTTTGGTCGTTCCCGACGATGTTGAAGAGATGGTCACCTATTTCCAGGTCAATGGCGTGATGTGCTATGTTGATCCGTGGGGCAAGGTCACTGGCTACGAAGATGTCTTTACCAAGATTGATCTGTGCCGAAAACATTTCGGGGAAGTCGGTCTTGGAGAAGATTACGTTGAACAATTCATCCGGTGATGCGCCGCGTTTCGCGCTTGTAGCGCATGATGCGCGAAAGGACGAAATCGTTGAATGGGTGGGTCTGCAATTGGCCCGCCTGTCCAGAGTACAAATCTTTTCGACTGGGACTACCGGTAGTCGCATTAAGCAAGCCTATCCAGAACTGGATGTGACCTGCCTGAAAAGCGGACCACTCGGAGGCGACCAACAGATCGGCGCCATGATCTGCGAAGAGAAATTGGATGCACTGATTTTCTTTGTCGACCCTCTCTCACCCATGCCACATGACGTCGACGTTAAGGCTCTGACCCGTCTCGCAACGGTATATGATCTGCCAATGGCATGTTCGCGCTCAACCGCGGATCTGATCGTCAAGGGGCTGATTGACGAGGATGACAACGCGTCTGCGTGATACGCCACGCGCCGCAAGCGCCGATCAGCCAGTTCTCAGAAGGTGCTCTGCCAGACTGCCGAGGTTTTCGCTGCCAAGCTGGCTCATGTTGGCCTCAATGTCAGCTTTCAGGATGTGAACGAGATGGTCGATCCCTCGTGCTCCGAACGCTGCAACGGCATATTGAAAGGCGCGTCCGACCATGACGAAATCTGCACCTTTGGCCAGTGCGCGCATGATGTCCAATCCCCAGGCAACGCCAGAGTCGTAGATCAGTGGCACATTTGTTCCTACTGCCTCTCGGATGTTCGGAAGTTGGTCAATCACGGCGGGCCCGGCTTCGAATTGACGCCCGGAGTGGTTTGAGACCCAGATGCAATCCACGCCTTCGGCCACCATTTTTTGCGCGTCCTCCGGCCGCAGGACACCCTTGACGATCAGATGACCCTCCCATTCCCGCCGCAGTTCGCGCAGGTAGTCCCAATCTGGAATCCCACGGATCAGAGCGCCTGCATGGGTAAAGCTTTCTCGCCCGCGGGTCGGGACGTAATCGTCAAAGAACCGCATACGTGGCATGATGCCCTCGCGCAGATGTGCAAGGCACCAGGCGGGTCGTGATGCCATTTCAGTCAGCGTGCGCAGGTCAGCTTTTGGAGGCACCGTCAGATTGGCGCGGCGCTGTCGTTCGCGCCGACTCTCTTCTGGAACGTCCACCGTGATAATCAGCGTATGAAATCCCGCTGCCTTAATCCTCGGCAGCATCGCGCGGCGCAGATCGCCGGAGTTCACCGGGTAGTGCTGAAACCATCCGTTTTTGCCAATATGAGGCGCCACATCTTCAGGTGAAGCAACAGCCACACTGGACAACGAAAACGGAATGTTGTGAGCAACTGCTGCTTTAGCAAGCATCCGCTCAGCTCCCGCCCACATCAGGCCGGACATGCCTACCGGTGCTATCCCGAAAGGCAGATCGTATTTTTGACCCATCAATGTAGTCTGCAGGTCGGCCTTTGTTCGGCCGCATAGCACACGCGGCATGAAACCGATGGCATCAAGTGCATCACGGTTGACCTTCAACCCCAGCTCCCGGCCGGTCGCGCTGTCGAGATATTCGAAGGCAAACTTCGGAATGCGCTTTTGTGCGGTTTTTCGAAGGTCTTCTATCGACGGGTGGGAAAGATCCAGATCCATCCGGGTCCTCTGTTCGTTGTCTAACGTTTGAAGCTCCTCAGTCGGTCACCAAAGGAATGGCAAGGCCAAGGAAATTGCGGGCACATAGGTGATGAACATCAACAAGATCAGCATGCCGACAAAGAATGGTAGGATCGCCCGGCTCAGGCTTTCGATGGAAACCTTGGAAATGCTGCTGGCCACGAACAGGTTCACACCCAATGGCGGTGTGCAGAACCCAATCGCCAGGTTGACCGTCAAGATGACACCAAAAACGATCGGATCGACACCCAGCGCGGTTGCAACCGGCAGCAGGATCGGTGTCATGATGATGATCGACGAAATCGTCTCCATGAACATTCCGATCACCAACAACAGCAGATTGATCAGCAACAGGATGATGATGGGGTTGTCGGACAGACTGGTGATAGTTGTTGCGAGTTCTGTCGGGATTCTTGCGAGCGTGATCAACCTGCCAAAGGCGGTCGCCATGATCACCAATATCAGAATCGTCCCGCTGGTCTTTGCACTGCCCGCCAAAACCTCTGGCAGGTCCTTGAGGGTGATGTCGCCATACACGAAGATGCCGATGAAAGCGGCATAGACTACGGCCACGGCACCGGCTTCGGTTGGGGTAAAGATGCCGCTATAGATACCCCCAAGAATAATCACGGGCACGAGAAGCGCCCAGATGGAAGACCGGAAACTCTGCCAGACGCCAGGGCCTGAGAACGTGGTTGTCGATTGCTGAACAACCTCGTCCTTTCGCAGCAGAACACGAGCGACCAACATGAACATGAGGGCAAAAAGGATGCCAGGAACAACACCTGCAAGAAACAGTTTGCCGATCGAAACCTCGGCAGTAACACCATAGATGATGAAGGGAATACTTGGCGGTATCATAACGCCGATCATTCCTGAGGATGCCGTCAATGCGCCGCTGAACTTGCGTGTATAGCCGACCTTTTCCATCTCGGGGATCATGTTCGACCCGATGGCGGCTACAGTTGCAGGAGACGAGCCGGATATGGCGGCAAAAAACACACAGGCGAGCACGTTCACATAAGCCAACCCACCCCGGATATGACCGATCAGTGCATTGGCAAACCCAACCAGTCGGCGAGACATTCCGCCGTGCTGCATAAGGTCTCCTGCCAATATGAACAGAGGGACGGCAATTAGAGGAAACGAGTCCGCGCCTGTTACCACCGACCGTGCCAGAAGAACCATGGGTGGCGTGCCATCTACAAAGACCATCACGATCATAGTGGCCAAGCCCAGACAGATGCCAATAGGCACGCTGAAGAGCAACAGGGCAAAGAGCGTCAGGAAAAGCGTTGTTGCAAGCATGCAGGGCTTCTCACGTTTTGGTCCCTGCGATCAGACGCAGGGTTCGGATCAGATGTTGAGTGACGCGGATCGCGGACAGGCCCGCGCCAATCGGCGCCGAAGCATAAAGGATCGGAATCGGTAGTCCCAAAACGACCGAAGTCTGGCTGGCGACAAAAGGCTGTCGGATAAGTTTGATGCATTCAATTGTCAGAACGATTAGAAATCCAAGGACAAGAAGCGCGATCACAACATCCGCGTAAAGCCTTGCGCGCTCGCTTAGGACATCACGCAGGACCGTGATACGCACATGATCGCCTGTGTGGAATGCATAGCTGACACCAAGCCAGACAAACCATACAAACAGCCAAAGCGTTAGCTCTTCGCCCCATGAAAGAGAGGCATTCAGAATGTAGCGCATGAACACATTGCCAAAGATCAACAAGACAATCGCGGCCAAAAGTGCACTGGCTAAGACCTTTTCGGCATTCATATCGATCCATTTGATAACCGACACCGTTCACCTCCCCTTGAACGAAAGGGGCACCCGAACCTTAATGGCACGGGTGCCCGTATTGGCTGAGTAGTCCGAGGGTCAGCTTCCGCTCGCTGCGGAAACCGCTGCTACCCAGTCGTCATAGGCTTCGGCGCCAACCTCGTCGCGATACTGCAGACGGACGCTTTCGGTTTTGTCGGCAAAGGCCTGTCGCTGCTCTGCAGTCAGTTCCAGAACCTCGACACCAGCAGCACGAATCTGTTCCAGTTGTTCCGCATCTTCGCTCGCGACCAGTTCAGCCTGATATTCACGTGCGGCGGCCATCGAGTCCCGGACCAGTTGCTGATGCTCTGCGGACAGCGAGTCAAAGAACGGTTTGGAGATGACGGGCATATAGACCGCAAAGACATGGCCGGTGGTCGAAAGGTATTTCTGAACCTCGTAGAAACGCTGTGAGGTAATGATCGCCAGTGGGTTTTCCTGGCCGTCGATCACGCCTTGCTGGAGAGCAGAATAGACCTCACCAAAGTTCATTGGCGTCGGGTTGGCCCCGAGCGTTTCGAATGTCGCCACATGCGCCGGAACCTTCATGGTACGTAGCTTGACACCCTCGAGATCTGCGGGGGTTGCAACCGGGCGAACATTGTTGGTCACATTGCGTACACCCAATTCAAGCCAGCCAAGACCGACCAATCCCTGGTTTTCGACCCGTGCAAGCATGCCGTCACCAGCATCACCGTCAAGAACATCAAAGGCGATGTCCTTGGAGGAATACATGTAGGGCAGTTCAATTACTGCAAAAGCCGGATCCCAGCCCGCGAAGAAAGAGGAAGGAGGAATGGCCATTTCCAGAACGCCGGTTTGAACACCTTCGATCATTTCGCGATCAGGGCCCATCTGCGACGAAGGGAATATCTGTACGTCGATCTCACCATTCGAGCCAGCTTCGACCAGTTCTTCAAATTTCAGTAGCGCGCGATGCATATGAAACGCTTCTGCTGCGCCATGCCCAACCTTAATGACTGTTTCAGCGGATGCTGCAAAAGCAAGCCCGGCTGACATGACGAGGCCAAGCGCCAATGTTGATTTCTTGAACAAGGTATCCTCCCACGGATTTAGTTATTTTCGATCTATTATCTGAGATATCAGATATAATATAGAAATCAAGCTTACATGTGCTATTGTGTTAAAGAGACGAAATAGGACGAAATGAAAATGACCGAGACTTTGCAGATTAAGCGCCCGGATTCGTTGAGTAAAACTGCTGAAGAGCACATCCGAAAAGGCATTATCAATGGCACGTTTCAATTGGGTGAATCGTTGCCGGAAGTGAAGCTGTCAAATGCCATGGGCATCAGCAAAACTCCGATTCGCGAAGCGCTATCGGCTTTGAATCTTCAGGGGCTAGTTCAGATATTTCCTCATCGAGGAGCCTTTGTATTCTCTCTTTCTCAAGAGGACGTGGTACAGCTTTGCCAGTATCGGCTCATCCTAGAATCTGCAGCTTTGGAGCAGGCGCTTGAAAAGAACCCGTCGGTTCTGATCAATGAGCTGGCTACAATTGTTTCTAAGATGTCGGAAGCGCAGGAAGCGGATGAATTCGAGCAGTACTTGGAACTTGATGCAGAGTTTCACGACGCGTTTTTCAGGTCCTGCGGAAACAGTTACCTGCGGGATGGATATCAAAAAGTCAGTGATATCGTCCAAACTATGCGGACACATCTGTCCAAGCGTTCCAATCGAACGAAGAAATCTTACAAGGAACATCAAGCGATCACATCGCTATTGGGCGAGGGTAAAGTAATAGCAGCAACGAACACCCTCAAACGTCAAATCACTCGCGGTGAGCGTTCTTATTCCGATTTGGTTGTTGTCAATCAAACATAGGAGGCTCAGTGATCTTCCCCGGATAACGGACAGTCCCCAAAATGGGAAGTTAAAGAAAGTGTCCCGCGAGTAACGGCATATCTACAAGCTGACACCACGTTGGATTACCAATTGAACTATTGACGAACAGCGGAAGATTTAATTATCAATACTAATTGTATTAAGCAAACGCAGGTATGGGGCACAAAGTTCAACATACTCCTGATAGTCAACTAGAGAAGAAGCATCGGGCAAAGCTACACGCGAAGAATGTGTCCTATACCGCTAGAGAAAGCTCTGTATGGCGTATATCAGCGAACTACACTACTCAAACGCATACGCCGGTGCATCCGGTGTTTCCGAATTCCTTGAGGTCGCATTGAGCGCGGGAGAGGATCCTGCAGATTTCACAGTCTCATTTTATCAACACACCGGCACTGTGGGGGTAGAAGTCAATCTGGCCGATCCAGGTGTGGTAGCTACCTTTGACCCAGACACCGGTAGAACATTCTATGTGATCTCGGAAGACAACTTTCCCATACAATTGACTGATCCCAATGGCGGAGGCGCTTCAAACTATGAAGCCTACGCTTTGACCAACATTGGCTCCGATCCAGACGTAGTCATCGATTTTTTCGACATTGGCGGAGGAACCACAAATATCACTGCAGCAAATGGGCTGGCCGCTGGCGCCACTTCAACCAATATTGTCGTTCCAACTGGTCCTGGTGCTTCAACATATTCTATTCAGTTCACAGAGGGAAACCCCAACCCTATTTTCGAACCTGTCACAGAAGGCGGTCCGATCTGCTTCCTGAGAGGGACGAAAATTGTCACCCATGTAGGTGTGAAGAAGATTGAAGAACTACAGGAAGGTGAATTCATTCCTAACGTTGACGGCGATCTTCGTATGCTACGGAAAATTTTGCGTCGACGTTTCGGCACTAGGACCTTGCACGAAAATCCAATGTTATATCCTGTTCGAATCTCGGCAGGTGCATTGGGAGGCGGACTGCCAGAACGAGATCTTCTCATCTCACGGCAGCATAGGATCGTCATCTCCTCGAAGATCGCAAAGCGTATGTTCAATACCCATGAAATTCTGGTTCCGGCAATCCTTCTAACCGAGCTTCCGGATATTTATGTCGATGAAACACTGAACGCCGTGGAATACTTTCATCTGGTTTTTGATCAGCACGAGATCGTTTGCGCCGAAGGCGCGATGACAGAAAGCCTTTATCTTGGGACGCAGGCACTATGCTCTCTAAATCAACAGGCACGTCAAGAATTGAAGACGATTTTTCCAGAGCTAGAGCTCCCGGAGTTTTTGCTTAAAACAGCTCGACCAATACCAGCTCGCTCGCGTATTAAGCGCCTGATCAACCGACATAAGAAGAACTCCGTTCCGCTTTTTAGAGCCACTTGAAGGATTCCAGTTATGCTTTCTAGCGAAAATGGTGAAATTTGGTCTCAGCTCGATACAAAATCCTTAGTGCTTTGGGATAGAGCTCTCAAGTGGCCACCAACAATGAATACTGAAGAAGCGGTCCTAGCCGCTGTGTTTCTCAGGCGCTGTGAGCAATCCATATCCGATACTTGTCGTTAATGTAAGTTATCGGCCCGATTCTCGTCAGGGTTCAGATATAGACCGTGCGAGATGAGGCAAAGCAGTTCTTATTTTGCAATATGATTACCTGAGCATTGGAATGACAATTACAGATAACTCCCACACAGATGAAATTAAGTTCGATCAAAACCTGAATGGGATTACACTTTTGCGTGGGATCTGTCGTAAATTCTCCTTAAGATATGCCTCATATGCACATATCGATGAGAACAAGAAGGTTGTGCACGGATTTACAACTTACCCCCAGAAATGGGTCGATTACTATATAGGGCACAACCTTGCGGAACTTGATCCTCTCGCCATACTGGGAGCAAAAACAATCGCTCCAACAGATTGGTCCGAGTACTCAGATGTACCTGACTATCAAGGCCTTTTCAAAGCAGCTGCTCAATTCGAAATTGGAGCGTCTGGCTTTTCTATTCCCATTATTGGCCCCTTCGGAATTAGAGGTCAGCTTTCTATAACCGCCGACCATAGGGCTGAAGATTGGCTGAGGTTTGCTCAGAGTATACTTCCAGAACTCCGCCGGAAAGCCCAAGTGGTTCATTTGTTAGCGTTGGATGCCATCGACACTCGCTTGAAATTGCCCGTTGATCCACTCTCGGAAAACGAAACGAAAGTTCTCAGAATGTTTGCAAGGGGATTCTCACCTACGGATATCAGCTCGTTTTTTAGCGTGTCTCTTGGTACGATAAAGGTGTTGGGCGATTCAATTTTAACGAAGTTAATGGCTGACAATATCGAGCAAGCTGCAGGACGTGCCGTCGCTCTTGGTGTACTGGAATGGTCCGAATACTTTGCACACCCTGTCTTGGAGATTGCTGATAGGGACAGCTGGGTGTCGCTGGGTGGCATCGTTCGTTGGAGAGGAGCAGTTCACGGGGCAGTGTCAATTAGCGATGGGCTTCAAATACGAAATCAGAAGGGTTTCAAACCAACCACTATAGAAAGGTTGTCAGAGGTTTTTAGCATCTCAACGACGGAATTAAGAAGCGCTTTGGGAACCCGCGAGAATCAAAAAATCTCTGCTCGTCAACTGTGACTCAGCATGGCTTTGTTGCACAAATGGCTTGAAGGGCGGTCTTCCCCTTTCCCCGGACGGACTTATCCTACGGACACGGTGACGGGTATGCCAAGTGCG